>DASXIT010000234.1:0-48995 GCA_036497825.1 Candidatus Acidiferrum sp. | reverse complement strand
TCCAGTCCAATCGTGTTGGGCCCAAAACACCGCGTCTCCCGCTCCGTCACAATCAACGAAAATGGCAGCACATCCTGCGTAATCACCGTGCATGCTCCGATATACGCATAGCGGCCCAGCCGGCAAAATTGGTGTATCGGTGAAAACGCTCCGATGGTCACAAAATCCTGAACCTCGACATGCCCCGCCAGCGTAGCCCCATTCACAAACAACGTGTTACTTCCTACTTGGCAATCGTGTCCCACATGCGAATACGCCAGAAAAAAATTCTTCGACCCGATTCGCGTGACCCCTCCGCCTTTTTTCGTTCCCCGGCTGATCGTCACATATTCGCGAAAAATGTTTCCTTCGCCAACTTCCAATTCCACATGCTCGCCCGCAAACGAATAGTCCTGCGGATCGCCACCAATCACGCAAAAATTGTGAAACACATTTCCAGCCCCAAACTTAGACGGACCCTGTACCACCGCATGCGGATGCAGTACACATCCTTCGCCCAACTCTACCCCTGCGCCTACTACCGCAAAGGCCCCTACCTGTACACCTGCGTCCAATTTCGCTTCGGGCGAAACCACTGCTTGCTCGTGTATTTGTTGTTGATGACTCATTCTTCCGGGATTGCCGCGGCCACCCGGTCCACCATCACACACATCAGATTCGCTTCCGTGCACAACTTATCGTCCACGTAAGCCTTCCCTTCGATTTTGCAGACGTCGCCCTTCCACGCCAGGATATTTATTTCCACGCGCATCTGGTCTCCGGGCACAATCGGCCGGCGAAATTTCACGTTGTTCATCGACGCCAGATACATCAATTTGTTGGCCCGATCCTTGATCTCTTGCAGCAGCAAGAGTCCACCCGCTTGCGCCATCGACTCCAGGATAAGCACTCCCGGCATCACTGGCTGTCCGGGAAAGTGTCCTTGAAAAAACCCTTCGTTGACGGAAACGTTCTTGATCGCCACGATGCGCTTCAATCGCTCCATTTCCAACACCCGGTCCACCAACAAAAATGGATATCGGTGCGGCAAAAACTTCTGTATTTCTACAATGTCCAGTTGCATTCCGGCTCCTACGCTGCCTTGACTTTCCTGCAGCGCCCCTCCCTATCTTGCAAACTTTCTATTATAAGCAATACACGCCCGCCATTAAACATTCTTCTTTATTGCCCTTCTCTGCGATACTCTGCGTAACTCCGCATCTCTGCGCTATCTTTCTTCTTCCTGACGCTTGTGCTTCAAACCCATACTTCGCTTGCTTGACCCCCCTCTTGCCATGTCATAACATTTCACCTCCATGCCGGAATCTCGATCACTTCTTGGTCAAGTCGTCTCCCATTACAAAATCACTCGTGAATTAGGCAGCGGGGGAATGGGCATTGTTTACGAGGCCGAAGACATCCAACTCGGCCGCCGCGTCGCCGTAAAGTTTCTTCCCCAGGAGATGGCACAGGATTCTCAGCTCATCGAGCGCTTCCAGCGAGAGGCGCGTGCTGCTTCCGCCATGAATCACCCCAATATCTGCACCATCCACTCGATCGAGCAGCACGAACGTCAGAACTTTATCGTCATGGAGCTTCTCGAGGGTCAAACCCTCGGCCAGGTGATGAATCGCCAGCCTTTGCCCTTGGAAAAGTTGATCCCGATGGCCATTCAAGTTGCCGATGCTCTCGAATCAGCTCACGCCAAAGGCATCGTCCATCGCGACATCAAGCCCGCCAACATCTTTGTCACGGACCGTGGCCAGATAAAGATCCTCGACTTCGGTTTGGCTAAAATCGAGCCCGCCGCGGAATTGCCTTCCAACGGCTCCAGCCCATCACGTATGGAAACCATGCTCGGCGAGGAACTGACCTCTCCCGGCTCCGCCCTGGGCACAGTATCTTATATGTCCCCGGAACAGGCTCGCGGCCAGCTTGTCGACGCGCGCACCGATCTATTTTCTCTGGGAACGGTCCTCTATCAATTGGCCACTGGCGCCCTCCCGTTCAAGGGAGAAACTTCAGCCGTTGTTTTTGACGCCATCTTGAATCGTGATCCCGCTCCTGTCACGGATCTGAATCCTGGGGTTGCTCCTGAATTTGGCCGCATCCTTTCCAAGCTCTTGGAAAAAGACCGTGCTATGCGCTGTCAAACCGCCACCGAACTCAAGACTGATCTGAATCGCCTGAAGCGCGATCTGGATTCCGGTTCCAAGCGCGCTGCCGAGCTCACCGAGACTAAGTCCGGTGCCCCAAAGCCCACCACAAAGTCAGTCGTGGTTCTGTATTTCGAAAATCTCAGCGCCGTCAAGGATGACGAATACCTTCGCGACGGTATCACCGAAGACATCATCACCGAGCTCTCTAAAATCCGAGGCATAAACACGTTCTCGCGCCCCACGATCCTCGCCTTTCGCGATAAGCAAGTTCCTCCCTCACAGATTGGGCAGCAATTGAAGGCCAGTTACGTTCTTACTGGAAGTCTGCGCCGCTCGGGCAACCGCTTACGCATCACTACCCAACTTGTCGATGCCGCCACCGATTACCCCATTTGGTCCGAACGGTATGACCGCGAAATGAAAGACGTCTTCGAAGTTCAGGATGAAATCGCCAGGAAAATTGCCGAAGCGCTTCGCGTTACTCTTTCTCCACAGGAACTCGAAGCTCTGGCCATCAAGCCCACGGAAAATCTTCAGGCTTACGATTTATATCTGCGCGGCAAACGTTACGCCCGCCGGCAAACTCGGCAAGATCTGGAATTTGCGCTTCAGATGTTTGAGAATGCCGTTGCCTTGGACCCCAGTTTTGCTCTCGCTTACGCGGCCAACGCCAATGCCTGCGCCATGTTTTATTGCAATTTCAGTCGCGACGGTATTTGGGTCGAACGCGCGCGCAATGCTTCTGGCAAAGCTGTCGCCCTGCGATGGGATCTCCCCGAAGTTCAGGTCAGCCAGGCTTGGGTTCTTTACGCAACCGAGCTCCACGACGAAGCCGTCCGCATGGTCCAAAAAGCGATCGAACGCAAAAAGGACTGCGAAGGCGCCTATTACCTGCTCTGCCGCGCTCTTTTCACTGCGGGACGCTACCAGGAAGTCGCCGATGTTGTGGAAACAGCGTTGGAGGCCAGCGGCGAGGATTACAACGTCTATGTGCCGATCATCAATTCCCTGGGAGCCCTTGGCAAACAGGATCTTCGCCAAAATGTGATGTTGCGCCGCGTCGCCGCCCTCGAGAACCATCTGAAACAGGTTCCCGAAGACCCTCGCGCGCGTATTCTTCTGGCCGGCGACTACGCGAAACTGAATCGCTTCGAGGACGCGACAAAGGAATTAAATTTGGCCATCACTCTCCGCGCCAATGAGGCCTCCATTTTGTACAACGCCGCCTGCACCTTTGCCTTGATGAGTAAGAAGGCGGAATCGATCGACACTTTGCGCAAGGCGTGGGAAGCGGGCTTTAAGGATTCCACATGGGCGCGTCGCGATCCCGATCTCGCTCTCCTTCAGGGTGATCCGGAATTTGAACGTTTATATCCCGCGCACGGCAACACCGCTCCCCATTGAGGTCTTGCCTGTAGAATTTTGCTTTTCCCTTGGGAGATTGCATGGACGCCGATCTAAAAGACAAAGTCGCCATCGTCACCGGCGGCACTTCCGGTATCGGACGTGACGCCGCCATTCTTTTTTCCAAAGTGGGCGCCAAAGTCGTGGTCGCTGGCCGCCGCGAATCAGAAGGCAAGAACGTCGTCGACGCCATCCATGCCGCCGGGGGCGATGCGCTTTTTGTGAAGACTGATGTTGTGAAACCGGCTGATGTTCAAGCCCTGGTGAAAAAAACCGTCGAGAAATATGGCCGCCTTGACGTTGCTTTCAACAATGCGGGCATCGAAGGCAAATGGGTTCCTATCGTTCAGCAATCGGAAGCAGACTTTGACCTCACCATGGACATCAATGTCAAAGGTGTCTGGCTTTCCATGAAGTACGAAATTCTACAAATGCTCAAACAAGGGGCTGGCGGCGCCATCGTCAACATGGCCTCCATCGCTGGACTGATGGGGGGTGCTGGTTCGGCAACTTATTCCGCCAGCAAACATGCCGTGATGGGTCTCACCAAATCCGCCGCGCTGGAAACCGCGAAAAATAAAATTCGCATCAACGCCATTTGCCCTGCTGTGATCGAAACGGCCATGTCTGATCGCCTTTTTTCCGTGCCCGCCGTCAACAAGATTACTCTCGCTCTCCACCCCATCGGCCGCTTCGGTAAGCCTGCGGAAGTCGCGGAAGCCGTCCTCTTCATGCTCTCCGATCGCGCCTCCTTCATGACCGGCCAATCCATCGTCCTAGACGGCGGCTTCCTAGCCGGCCCCTCCCCCAGCTTGTTTTCCCCAATTTAGACCCGTCATCCTCTTAAGGTTTTCGTCATCCCGAGCGGAGCGAGGGATCTGCTTGTCTTCTCTGTGATCTCCGTGTCTCTGCGTTACGCTTTCTCTTTTCTGTTCCTAATTCCCAGTCGCGCCAGTGGTACGATGTTTTTGCCATGCCCACTCAACCTGCTCTTCCCAAGACTTTCCTGCAACTCTTGCGTCCCCGCCTTCCTCACATGCTCCACACTCTTCAAGCGCTAGTGACTCACGAATCGCCCAGCACAGAAAAAGAGCCCACCGATTTCTGCTGCAAATTCCTCGCCGATCTCTGGCTCAATCGCAAAGCCCTGGTCAGCATCGTCACCCAAAAACATCGCGGCGATCACCTCCGTATCGTCTGGCCCTCCAAGACACCGCGCCCCAAATCCCAATTACTCGTTCTCGGCCATTACGACACTGTCTATCCCACTGGCACTCTCGCCAAACGACCTATCTCCCAAAGCTCTGGCAAGTTTTTTGGCCCCGGCACTTTCGACATGAAGGCCGGCATCGTTCAAGCTCTCTTTGCTTTGGAAGCCCTTCAGAAATCTGCCATCCCCATTCAAAAGAGCATTGTTTTTCTTTGGACTTCCGACGAGGAAATCGGCAGCGAATCTTCTCGCAAATTAATCGAATCAGAAGCACTTCGCAGCGACGCTGTTTTCGTTCTCGAACCGGCCCTGGGCCCTCGCGGCCTGGTCAAGACTTCCCGCAAAGGCGTTGGCGAAGCCCAACTCATCGTCCACGGCCGCGCATCCCACGCTGGCCTTGCACCGGAAAAGGGCGTCAACGCGATTCACGAACTGGCCGCGCAAATCGCTCGCATCGAAAAGTGGAACGATCACCGCCGCGGCGTCACCATAAACGCCGACATCATTGCCGGCGGCTCCCGCGCTAACGTCATCGCCGATCACGCCAAAGCCACTCTCGACCTGCGTGCCTGGAAAATTTCCGACATTACCGCGCTCGAAAATCGCCTTTACGGCTTGAAACCCGTTCATCGTGGCGCAAAACTCGAAATTCACGGCGGCTTTGACCGTCCCCCGCTGGAACGCCAACACAGCGTCGCGCTCTACACCCGCGCAAAATCTCTAGCAAAGCAAATGGGATTATCTCTAGGAGAAGCCGCCGCAGGTGGCGGTTCCGACGGCAATCTAACCGCCGCCTTGGGCATTCCGACTCTCGACGGCCTAGGCGCCGTAGGCGATGGCGCCCACTCTCCCGACGAACATATCATCATCAAATCCCTACCCGAACGCGCCGCCCTAGTAGCCGCCCTACTCGCCACTTTATAGGCACATACAATTTTATATTCCGAATCTATTTGCTAATTTTTCTTTTTGCGATTGTGTAGGTGCCGGGCTCTTAGCCACGCAATGTAGCACAGTCACTCTTGACTGTGCTCTTAGATTTTCACCCCAAAATCAAAAAATTGTCTTCCTGAACGGAGCAACCCGACATCTTCTTCGCGCCGTCTATTGGCGCGTCGGGCTGCGCGTCGAAGGATCGCTCGCATCACTGCTGCAATTCGCAATACCCTGTAGGGACCGCCTTCCGAGGCGGTCCGCCAACTAAATCCAACCACTAAATTAATGGTTCGTCACCCAACCAAGGTCTCTCTTCTTGGGCTTCCCACTTTCAACTTTCAACTTTCGACTTTTGACTCTTAACTATCGACTTCCCCACTACTTTACATACGTTTTCTTCAGATACTCCGCCGTCCCCTGCATCAAATCCCCATAATCATCATGCATGACCCCTCGCAGCGCATCCTCCGTCGTGCTCCCCGCTGCCAATCGCTCCAATACCCGGTTGATCTCTCCCATTCCCTGCGTCTGGATGATGTACTCCACATTGGCCAGCGACCATGCATACGAATACCGCGCCACACCTTCCGGCAATCCCATCCACGATCCTTCTAATTTCCCCAGCGGCGCCGAATTCCCATCTCCGTAAATCTGGACCAGCACCGCCGCACTTTCATCGCTGCGCTTCCCTTCCATCCATTGCGCCAATCCTTCGTTTATCCACGTCGGTGCTCGCCCATGCGTTTCCTGACCGACAAAGCTATGGGTCAGCTCATGCCGCAGCACCCGCGATAATTCTGAGTTCACCCCCGTCAATCCCTGCACAGGCACGCGAATTCTCCCATCGTTCAGTGCGCCCACCCAGCCCGGAGCCCGCGTAATATCTGCAAATCCCTGCTGCGTATACAGAACCACGCCAATCGGTTCCGGCGGCGAATAACCTAGCTCACTTTCTATTTGTGAGTAGTGCTCCTCGAGCGTGTGCAGAACCTCCCTCGCCAGGCTAGGCTCCGCCGCTCCGTTATATTTCAGTTGAAAATGCGCGCTCTCATTTTCCCTGTAGTTCTCTTCCTCTTTCTTATCCCGTTCCGCTTTTTCCAGCGCGGCCACCACGTCTGCATCGGGCCGTATGGCCGCCGCTTTTTTCCATTCCGCCACCGCCAGATCCGGCCGGTTCATTCCCGAATAGGCCCACCCCGCAAGTTTGTACACATCTGCATTCTTCGGCGATATCCGTTTCGCTCTGTCCAGATATTCCAGCGACTCCTTGAATTCGCTTTGCTTCAAGTAGATGTACGCCGTATCCATCAGCAATACCGCTTGCCCTGGCGCATACGTCAACGCAGCCTTTTCGTCATCCAGCGCGTGCTTCATATCTCCGTGGCTAAGCTCAAACTGTGCCGCCGCATGATGCGCCAGTGCTGCTCGCTGGTTTCCCTCCGCGCTTCCGCTCCGCGCCTCATTTTCCGTGCGCGCAATAAATTCGCGATCGACCGCTCCGTCATGCACCACTGCCCGATCGATCTCGCTGCCACCCGCACTTGGCTCCATCTCGGGTGGAGCTACAACCAAACTCGCAGCCGCCGCAGCCGGTGATTCCATCATCGGCATCAGCCCGCCTTTTTCCACATGATCCACGATCGATTTCGGCAGCGACAATTGTCCTGCAGCCGTTTCGTAGCGAATCTTGTCTCCATCCTCCACTACGTTGTAGGCCAGAATCTTCCGCCCATTCTTTAAGACAATCTGGTCCGCTCGTGCTTCCGCCGAAGCAGCGCAAGCTGCCAACAGGATCCAACCGATTGTCTTTGCGAGTCTGGCTCGTCGCATCTTTCTATTTTACTTCCCCGAAATCTCTCCTTCCCCGCGCACTTGTTCCCTTATGCTGAAAGTGACTACACTTCCTATATGTGGATTCGTTCCACCTTCGCCCTCATCTTGTTTCTTTTGCCCTTCCCTATTTATTCTGCCGATTCTCCTCGCGACATCCTGGCACAACTGAACGCGCTCCGCCTCGATCCCCAGGCCATCTACACGATCACCGCGCTAAATCGCATCGAACTTCACCAGCCAGACTCTGTCATTTCCTTCTCCGACGGCAAACTCGCTTTTTTTCAGCCCTTCGAAGGACATATCAATGGTTTCGTCTTTTCCGGTATCGGTCACATCTTGGCCTTGCCACATGATACGGCTGAAAAACAGCAAATGGCTCGATTCCTTGGCGCTCCCATCCTCGATGAACAATTCTTTTCCGGCTACTTCCGGTTCACCGACGACTCCGCCCAGGATCTTCTAGGCCAATTTCAACGCGAGAGCATCACTTCCAAGCCTGACGACGCTTTCATCTCCATTTGGCTTCCCCAGATCGAGCGCCTGAACGCCAGTCATTCCCTCCGCATCCTGTTCGAGAAATATTATTCTTCCCAGCGCCATTTCTTTCATGCTGGCTTGGATGGCGCTCTCACCGGTCCGTTCGATATCCTCGTCGATCAGATGCGTACCGAAAATTTCTTTCTCGGGCAGTCGCGTATCGTCGATAACGCTCCCTACTACGATGTTTGGGCCTCCTACCCTCTTCCGGGAATCACTCCTCCTCCTCCGCGTTTCCATGCTCTTCATTACCGCGTCGACACCACCATCCATCCCGACTATTCTTTGGATGCGCGCGCCAGCATTGATTTCCGCGCACTCGCCACCCCGGAACAGGTTCTCTTCGTCTATCTTGCTCGCGACCTCAAAGTTGATTCGGTCTCTCTCGACAACGGCCCCAATCTTCAATTCTTTCAGAACGAAGGCCTTACCGAACACCAACTGCGCACTCGTGGCGACGACATCCTCTGCATCTTCCTTCCGCAAGTTCCTTCACCTGGCCAATCCTTTACTCTCAATATCCGTTATCGTGGCAGCGTTATCGCCAACGCCGGCAATGGCGTTCTCTTCATCGGAGCGCGTGAGAGTTGGTATCCCCATTTTGGCGATGCTTCTGAATTCGCTCTTTATGACTTGACCTTTCACTGGCCCAAACATCTTGTCCTGGTAGCCACCGGCGAAAAATCCAATGAATCCGAAGATGGCGATTCTCGTCTCGCTCGCTGGACTACTTCGCAACCGGTTCCCGAAGCCGGATTCAATCTCGGCGAATATGCTTCGTCTTCTCTTTCCTCTGAAAATCGCTTCATCGACGTCTATGCCAATCGCCAGCTTGAACAGGCTCTCATGAATCGCCTCGCCCCTCCAACGCCGGAATCCGAAACCAGCCTGCGCATCTACGCTGGCAATCCTGGCTTGATGACTTCTCCCAATGCCCTCACTCTTCCCACCCCCAGTCCCGCCGATGCCTTGAGAGAACTCGCTCGTGAAGTTGATTCTTCCATTCGCTTCTATGAACTTTATAGCGGCCCCTTTCCTTTTCATCGCTTGAGCGTTTCCCAAATTCCCGGCACCTTTGGCCAGGGCTGGCCCGGCCTTCTCTATCTCTCCACCTATTCCTTTCTTTCTCCTCAGGCCCAGCAACGCGCTGGTCTCAACGCCACGGGCCAGGAACATTTCACCGATATCGTTCCTTTCCACGAGGTCGCTCATCAGTGGTGGGGCAACGTAGTAGGTTGGTCCAGCTATCGCGATCAATGGATTGATGAAGCGATCGCCAGTTACTTATCTTTGATGTTTGCCGATTCTCAGAAAAACTCGGATCGTGCGCTCCATTCCTGGCTGGATCGTTATCGCAGACGCCTGTTATTCAAGTCTCCCGCAGACGATATTCAACCTGCGGATGTCGGCCCTCTCATCATGGGCTCTCGCCTTTCTTCTTCGAAATCGCCCAACGCCTACGATGTCATCGTCTATTCCAAAGGTGCTTGGGTCATTCATATGCTCCGCGAAATGTTGCGCCAGCCCAATACTCCCAATCCCGATGCTCGCTTTACGGCTCTTCTCCACACCCTGGACACCAAGTATGCGCAGTCCGCTCTCTCTACTAATCAGCTTCAGCGCGAAGTCGAAGCTGTCATGACCTCTAAAATGGATTTGGAAGGCGGCCGTTCCATGGATTGGTTTTTTGACCAATACGTCCGCGGCACCGGCATTCCCCATTACAAAGTTGATTTCACTTCGCATCACACCGAAAAGGGATTCCAGGTTCGTGGCACTCTCCACCAATCAGGCGTGCCTCGTTCCTTCATCGCACCCGTTCCCCTCTATGCCAGTCTCGGCCCTGGCCATCCCATGTACCTCGGCACCATCATCTCCAATGGCGATGAAACCCATTTTTCTTTCAATTCCCAAGCCGCTCCTCACAAACTTCTCATCGATCCCAACATGACTCTCCTCTGCGTTCCCGAATAGCAACACTGCACTTTAGGGGGTCGGAGCTTTAGCTCCGACGTTGAATGGACATTACAATTGGGCTTTAACCCCTCATGTCCTTGGCGAGGTTTGTAGCACAGTCACTCTTGACTGTGCTCTTTGGTTTCTCTTTTTTTGCTCCGTGTATCCCTGAGGGGACTGACTGCTCACTACTTCTTCTGCATCACCTGTTCTTCCAACAACGGGCTATCCAAATTCAGTTCCGCTTTTCCACCTTCTCCTAACACATACGGATACCCATCCGGATCTACCGGCACTCCAGAAATCAATCCCGCCTGCACCAGTTCACTCATTTTCGATGCCCGATGACCTGTCTGCTTTTCGTATTCATCCGCCAAATGGTTGATCGCCCGGAAATCCAGTTCTACTTGCAACATCCGCAGATGCGACCCCGCGTTTTTCTTCAACTCTGGTTCCTTCGCCCCGTCGTAAACCTGCTTCCACAAAAAATACGATGTCTCCAGGGATTCCCCTTCCGCCGCGATCCTTGCCGCCATCGCTTTCATCCAGATCAGCGCACCGGGTAATTCGCTTCCCTGCTGAAAAGCTTGCGAAGCCTTCAAATAATCTTTCTTATCAAAGTAATATACGTTTCCTAAATCCTGATACAACCTCCACTGCTCAGGATTCGCCTTAATTCCCCGCTCAAGCAACTTCACCGCCAAATCGGGCTCACCGGCGCCGCGCGGCGGTGCATCGCTCAAAAACGATGATCCCGTTCGATATGCCGGCAGTAAATTGGGATCGAGTGTCGTCGTAATATCCAGCAACGGCCACAGCAACTGCAAATCCTGATCCTGCAGATGATGCTTCTCCCCAAAATACTGCACCGCGCGCGTCCAGTAGATCGCGGCCATCAGTGGCGCATATTCCAGGCTCATTCGTGTCACCATGCTGCCCGATCGCAGCATTAATTCTTCGCTTTCCAACTGCAGTGACTGCTTCTCCGCATCGATCTTCCGCTGCAGATTCCACACCTCCGCCATTCCCAGGACGATCAGCACTCCCAGCGCGATTCCTTGTAACGCTCGACTTTTCATTTCAAATTCCGCCGCGAAAATACCACCGCCGCAATCGCCAGAACAATCGCTCCATACACGATCGCGTATAGCGTTGCGTTCCCCACCAGTATTCCAGGCACTCCTCTATCATGCGCTACTGCACCCATCACATTGAAATTTTCAAAGTTTGGCAATGCATAAGAAACGATCCGCAGCAATTTCAACATCCCTGGGTCCATCTGCACGACTCTCATCACCCTCAGGTCACCCGCATACACACCAGACACATAAATCCCCGCTGTAAACAGAATTGCCAGAAACGGCGTCGTGAAGCACGAAAACAACATCGCCAGCGCCACGATCAATCCCAATTTCAGCAAAATCAAGTACACCGCCACCAGCACAAATCCATCCGCCCTCACCAGCGGATGCTTCACGACCCACAGCGCCGCATACAATCCCAGAGCCATCGCCGCCGTATTCACCGTCAGCGTCATCAGCAATCCAAAGTATTTTCCCAGCAAAAATTTCCAGCGCGGCAACGGCTTCGCCAACAACGCATACAGCGTCCGCTTGTCCATCTCTTTCGAGACCAATCCCACGCCAATGAAAATCGCAATGAACAACCCAATCACCGAAATCGCCGTCAGCCCCAGGCTAATGATCACGCTCTTTTCAATATCTATAGAGATCTGCCCCACCAGAATCGCCGCCGCCATCATCAGCAGCGCGAAAAACACCAGGTTATACAGCACCCGGTCTCTCACCGCTTCCCGAAACGTGTTCGTCGCCACGATCATCACGTTTTTCATTTCCCGCGTACCTCAACCGCAGCCGCCTGCGCACGGTCCGCTTCCACTAATCCCATGAAAAACTCCTCCAGCGTCGCCTTGATCTGCGTTACCGACAAAATCCGTGCTCCCGCTAATTTCAATTCATCCAGCGCCGCGTACAATTCCTCTTCTTTCAATTCCACTCGATACCGCTCGCCCGTCTGCGTTGCGCGCGACAGCAGCGCGGGCCTCTTCCCCTCCGGCCCCAGTTCAAATAAAACTTCCATGCCTTGCGATTGAATTCCAACGAGTTCTCCCGGGGCTCCCACCCCGCGCAACTTTCCTCCCACAATCACTCCCACGCGGTCGCACAGCATTTCCGCATCCGATAAAATGTGCGTTGAAAACAGCACGGTTCGCCCTTCGCGCTTCAGTTCCAAAATAATGTCTCGCACTTCCCTTCGGCCCAGCGGGTCTAGCCCCGACATTGGCTCATCCAAAACCACCACTTTCGGGTCATGCAGAATCGCTTGCGCCAGCCCCACCCGCTGCAGCATCCCCTTCGAATACTTTCGCAACTGAATTTTCTTCGTGCTCTCCAGCCCTACTTTCTTCAACATTTTCTCTATGCGCGCTTTGCGGTCGTTCGCCGTCAACCCGTGAAATTGCGCGAAATAATCCAGCAATTCCGTCGCCGTCAAATAATCGTAAAAATAGGGCTGTTCCGGTAGGTATCCGATGTCCTGGTGCATCGAAACATCTTCGATCGATTTCCCCAGGATTCGCGCTGTGCCCTTGGTAGGAAAAATCAGCCGCATCAGGCACTTGATCGTTGTGGATTTCCCGGCTCCGTTCGGCCCTAAAAATCCAAACACCTCGCCGTCTTCCACCTGAAGCGTCAGCCCTTCAAGTGACAATCTCTTTTTTAGGTTTAGAAATCCGTACGGATATTCCTTGGTTAAATTCTCGATCTCAATAGCCGGGTTCGCCATGTCCCTATTCTTTAAGACCCTCCCACCCGCGTCAACGCACACCCCTCCCCAATGTTCCAAAAAACACATTGTCCTTTTCCTGATTCTCGTAGGGGCGGCTTCATGCCGTCCGCGGCTTTCTGATGTAGGTGCCGGGCTCTAGTCCGCTAGTATCAAGGAACGTGGCACAGCCACTCCTGACTGTGCTCTTGGGTTTCTGCTCTTCTCCGCGCCCTCCGCGCTATTTTTTCTTCCTGAATTCCCTACTTCGCGATCTGCACCAAATCGCTCTTCGCCGCCACAATCTCCGGCTGCAACGTCTGTGGCGCCCGCCAATTATCCAATATCCCCACCTGCTGTACACAAGACACCGTGCACTTCGGCGCGCATCCTTTATGCGTGTAATACTCCCGGTGCCGCATTTCATCCGTATATTGGTTCAACGGAATCCCCGGGTACCCGCGCTGCTGCGAGCACCAATGCACTAAACCATCCTCGCAAATGTACAAATACCGAGAGCCCGCGCGGCATTTCCAATCGTGCTCGCGCCCGCGCGCCACGTTATGCTGGAACTCGTTGAATCGCGAATAGGACCGCTTACCCAGCGCCATGATCTCTTCAAATATTTCCTGGTCGCGCGTTCCCAGTGGTTTCAACTGTCCATCATGGTCGTGAATAATCCCCACCGTGCTGGTAAATCCCAGCTCCAGCGCCCGGTGCGCAATCTTCAACGCGTCTTCTGAATTCTTCACGCCGCTTCCCAGCACCGAATTGATGTTCACCTGGAACACCGCCCACTCCGACAGCATCTCCAGCCGCCCATCCAGGGTCTTCAAACTTTTCTTCGACACCTCATCCGGCACCGCGTTATCGATGCTGATCTGCAGGTGCTCCAGCCCCGCCGCATTCAACCGCTCGATCCGCTCCTTGTTCAGGAAAAATCCGTTGGTGATCAACCCGGCAATCATTCCACGCTTCCGGATATGCCGGATAACTTCGTCCAAATCCGGGTGCAGTAACGGTTCGCCGCCGCTGATCGTAATAATCGACGTCCCCATCTCTGCCAGAATATCCAGCCGCTTCTTCATCTCCTCCAGCAGCACCGGCGTTGACACATCGTCAAACTCATTGCAATACGTACAATCCAGATTGCATCGCCGCATCGGAATCACGTGCACCAATATCGGATGCTTCTTAGACACCAGCGCCTTGGTGATCATCCAAAGCTCTCGCGCACGCGTCCGCCGAAACCTCCACATCCGTCTCCGCAACGTCCCCGCCGCAGCCTTGCCTTTATGCCTAACCACACTCATCTGTAGCGATTTCCCCCATCCCTAAATTATACCTTAGCCCCGGGAACGCCAACTCTGCACCATCCCCGCGGGTTTCGCGGGATGAATTTCCCCATTGGCGCCTTTGCCTCATCGAACACCCGATCTTTGTTCCAAATCCGTCACCCATCCACAGTTCAGTGGCACAGTCACTCTTGACTGTGCACTTGGGTTTGCTCCCTCTCCAGTTCTTCTCCGCCCCTCCGATCCCTCCGTGTCAATCCTTTCCCTCCTTCGCTTTTAACCACGCAAATTTTGACCTATCCTCATACTCGCCACATCAGGAGCGTCCATGTTTCTATCTCGCATCCTTCGTTTCGCCCTCATCTTCTCACTCGCTACTCTCTTCTCTTCGCGTGCCTTTCCCCAAAATCCTACTCCCTACCAACCCACCATCGAATCTCTCGATCGCCATCCTCTCCCCGCATGGTATGACGACGCCAAACTCGGAATCTTCATTCACTGGGGTTTGTATTCCGTCCCCGGCTGGGCGCCTCTTGTCCATCCCAACCATGATTTCTCTTCCCAGGATTACATCATCAACAACCCTTACGCCGAGTGGTATTACAACACCATGCGCATTGATGGCTCTCCCACGCAAAAATATCATCGCGACACCTACGGCGCCGATTACGACTACTACAATTTCGCTCCCATTTTTAATGCCGAAATCAAGAAGTGGAATCCCGACACCTGGGCTGAAGTTTTCCGCGCCGCCGGAGCCAAGTACGTTGTCCTCACCTCCAAACATCACGAGGGCTTCACTCTCTGGCCCAGCAAAACTCCCAACCCCACGCTTCCGCCAGATCGTCAACATGCTTCCCGCGATATCGTTGGGGAACTCACCGTCGCGGTTCGCAAGCAGGGCCTGCGCATGGGTCTCTACTATTCCGGCGGATATGACTGGACTTTCGTTCCTGGTCCCATTCGCGTTGCCGCCGATTACCAAACCGTTCAGCCGCACACTGAAGCCTACGGCAAATATGCCGACGCCCACGTTCGGGAGCTGATCGAACTTTACAAGCCTTCCCTGCTCTGGAATGACATCAACTATCCCAAATCCGGCCATCCGCTTGAACTGATGGCGCTCTATTACAACACCGTTCCCGATGGTGTCATCGACGACCGTTTCGGCGTCAAGCACCACGACTTCACTTCCCCCGAATACCAAACGCTAACCAAAATTAATCCCAACAAATGGGAAGAGTGCCGTGGACTCGGCCGCTCGTTCGGCTACAATCGCACCGAAGGCGAAGCCGAAACGATTCCTTCGGCAGATCTTATTTATCTCCTGGTCGATATCGTCAGCAAAAACGGCAACCTGCTCCTCGACGTTGGGCCCGAAGCCGACGGCACTATCCCCGCCGTTCAAATGGAGCGCCTCCGCGATCTAGGCGACTGGCTGCGCATTAACGGTGACGCCATCTATGCCACTCATCCCTGGCAACGCGCCGAAGGTATCACTGCCGAAGGCATTCCCGTTCGCTTCACCCAAAAAAATTCCACCCTCTACGCCATCCTTTTGGGCGTCCCAAAATCTTCCACGATCATCCTAAAATCCATCTCTCCCAAGTCCGGCTCGCATCTCTATCTCCTGGGTCACAATGAGCCCCTAGCCTGGTCCCAACAAGCCGGAGACATCAAGATCACCATTCCACCCAGCCTAACCAACAAATTCGCCGTAGCCTTCTGCATAACCGAACCGCAACAATGAATTCTCTTTCACCACTAACATCCCCAAACGTCGAAACTCGCCGTCCATGCCATTTCCATTTGGTGGCACAGTCACTCCTGACTGTGCTCTTGGGTTTATCCTCAATTTTAGTGGCCCCTCTTCTTCGCGATTCCCTCCTAATTCTCCGTTACCTCTGCGACTCCTTCCTCTTCCCTCCCCTTTAATCTTTTTCCTTCGACACTTTAGAACAAGCTCCAACCTGGACAGACCACCACGCACGAGCCTTGACCTTCTTCGCTGCCGGGTGCCGCACCCTACGCATTTCAGGGTGCGGGTTTAGATCGCACCCCATCCACCAACTCCCTCTCTTTTGCGCACTGACCTATACGCAACTACCCCTTCGACCTTGCTCTGTATACGCACCAACCAGCGCCAGCGGCGCGGCATAATTTAGCCCACGGCGTAAGCCGTGGGACCTCCGCAAAAAAAACCTCAAGCACCGGAGGCGCGACAGAATCTCACATCTCGCAACTTATCCGAAATAAAATACTACTTGACCATAATTACCAATTGTTACACAATCAACCATGTACCATCACTTCATCTTCGAATGCTCGCCCTCCAGAGAAATAGCAGCGGCCAATTCCTCACTTCCATATCTATATCAAAGCACACACTTTACATCTCCTTTGTTTTCACATACATCCGTTCGAAACATCCCTCATCTCCTTTGCTTTGATAGACATCCGAAAAGCACCTGGGGTATGGAGTGCCCATGTTCGCTTATCACATTTCCGACCTAACTCCTTTGCCTGCCACTCTTACAGGAAATCGCCAATTCCCCGCAAAAACCGCTCCCGTAACCCCTTTAGATGCCGTTCTTACGAAGCGCCCTTTCCGTAACTCCTTTCCTTGCCACTCCTACGCAAAACAGGAGGGTGGGAGGGCTGCCTTATCGATAAGCGTCTTTTCTAAATTGGAACCCCAACTTTCCGGCTTTTCCCTTTCGACTTTAAACTTTCAACTTTTAACCGGCCTCCCTCCGAAACTGAATACAGCCAACTGTAAACTGAAAACTGGCGTTTACCCCGATCTTCGAGGGGCCGTCGCTCACACTCCACCCAGCATCTTCCCTGCTACAATCTTCCGCATATCGTCCCCAGGAGCCTCTAATGTCTGAAGCTACGCAATTCGCAAAGTCCGTTCCCACTCGCACCGAGTCCGACAGCATGGGCAAGATCGACGTCCCAATGGACCGTTATTACGGCGCGCAAACCGCCCGTTCGCTCATCCACTTCGCCATCGGCAAAGACACCATGCCGCCCGAGCTGATTCGTTCTTTCGGCATCCTGAAAAAGGCCGCCGCTCTCGTCAACCGGGATCTAGGAAAGCTCTCTGAAGAGAAAGCCAATCTCATCACCCAGTCCGCCGATGAAGTGATTTCCGGCAAGCTCCACGACCATTTTCCCTTGCGTATCTGGCAAACCGGCAGCGGCACGCAGACCAATATGAATGTCAACGAAGTCATCTCCAACCGCGCCATTCAAATCTCTGGTGGAGAAATGGGCACCAAAAAACCCATTCACCCAAATGACGACGTCAACATGTCGCAATCCTCCAACGACACTTTTCCTGCTGCCATGCACATTGCCGCCGCCACGGAAACGTCTCGCCACCTGCTACCTGCGGTAAAAAAACTGCGCGACGCGTTGGACGCCAAAGCCCGCGAATTTATGGGCGTGGTCAAAATCGGTCGCACGCACTTGCAAGACGCTACGCCGCTCACTGTCGGCCAGGAATTTTCCGGATGGGTCAGCCTGCTCGATCGCGATGGCACGCGCATCGCCGTAGCTCTCGATGGCCTGCTCGATCTGGCCATCGGCGGTACCGCTGTCGGCACCGGACTCAACGCGCATCCTGAATTTGCCGAACGCGCCGCCAGGAAAATTGCCGAGCTCACCCGCCTGCCCTTCCGCTCGCATCCTAATAAATTCGCCAGCCTCTCCGCGCACGACGAAATCGTATTCGCCAGCGGCGCACTGAAAACTCTCGCCGCCTCACTGATGAAAATTGCCAATGACATTCGCTGGCTGGGCTCTGGCCCCCGTTGCGGACTTGGCGAACTAACCCTTCCTGAAAACGAGCCCGGCTCTTCGATCATGCCCGGCAAGGTAAATCCCACGCAGTGCGAAGCGCTCACCATGGTCGCCGTACAAGTGATGGGCAATGATGCAGCCATCGGTTTTGCCGGCTCTCAAGGCAATTTAGAGCTGAACGTCTACAAGCCGGTCATGATTTTCAACTATTTGCATTCCGTGGAATTACTCGCCGACGCTTGCAACAGCTTTGTCGACCACTGCGTAGTAGGCATCGAACTCAACCTGAAAACCATCGACAAATACGTGAAGAATTCTCTGATGCTGGTCACCGCCCTGGCCCCGCGCATCGGCTACGACAACGCCGCCAAAGTCGCTCACACAGCCCACGTACAACTCATCAGCCTCAAAGAAGCCGCCATGCAACTAGGCCACCTGACCGAAGCCGAATTCGACGCCCTAGTCAAACCCGAAGAAATGACCCACCCATAAAATGCCGATGAGTGAGATCGCCAAACAAATCAAGGCCATTGCTGATCTCGGATTAGCCCCGTTGCTGAAGCAGGCGGGGTTCCGCAAGCGCGGTACTCATTACGCCAGAGTCAAAGGAGAAGCCTTACAGCTAATTAATGTCCAATCCAGTCAGTGGAATATGAGTTCGCAAGGAAGGTTCACACTTAACATCGGCGTCCATTTCTCCAGTGTGGCCAAAATGCTCATGGGGGCTGATCGGATGCCTGCCGTCCCGAAACACTACTATTGTTTAAGAAGAAAAAGAGTAGGCCAACTTCTCCCAGACAAAGCTGACCGCTGGTGGACGGTAGCTCCGCAAACAAACGCCTCGGATGTCGCCGCAGAGCTTAGCTCGGCAATGAACGACTATGTATTGCCGTGGCTGACGAAAGTCGAAACCATTTCCGGCGTTGCCATGGAGCTTGAACGAGGCCCTGATCCTTTATCTGGCGGCCTTTGGACAGCACCAGCAGCCAGACTCGTCCTTGGCGAACCGGAAAGGGCTGGAGAGTTAGCGCGCACAATGCTGGACGACCTTAGTAATGAACTTAAGTCTTGTCACCCTGGTAACAAGGCTTTGTTGACCAGTCATATAGAAAAGCTGAACCAATGGGTGGTCGATCACAACTTACTAGGATTTACGAAAGCAGAAAAAGCACAGTGATAACTCGGAAGCGATTGTATCGACCTCAAGTTATTCTTCGAGCAGGACTTCTCTGCGCCCTCTGCGTCTCTGCGTTAAATTCTTCGGCTTTTGCCGCGCCTCAACAAACCGAAAAACCAGACTGGTGCAAGCCGCGGCCGCGGCCGGAATTCAAAAATTGGGTGCGCGTGCCTATCACGGATCCATGGTTTGAGGTTTACATCATTAGCGCTGGCGTTTACGCGATCTACGAACCGCACCAGTCGGAAGAAACCATCAGTTATCTGATCATCGGTCATGACAAAGCCATTCTCTTTGATACTGGCATGGGCATCAGCGATATCAAGCACGTCGTCAACTATGTGACTAGAGTCCCCGTCATTGTTCTCAATTCCCACACGCACGACGACCACGTTGGCGGCAACTGGCAATTCGACAATGTCCTCGGCATGGACACCGATTTCACCCGCACCAACGCGAAAGGCTCTCGCGAAGATGCCCAAGCCGAAATCGCTCACGGAGAAATTTGCGGCGACCTTCCTAAGGGTTTCGACGCCAAATCCTACGCCACCAAGCCCTGGAAGATTTCCCGCTTCATTCACGACGGCGAGAAGTTTGACCTCGGCGATCGCACCATCGAAGTCATCTCCACTCCCGGCCACACTCCCGATGCTATTTCTCTTCTCGATCGCGCCAATGGCCTGCTCTTCACCGGAGACACCTACTACCCGGCCACTATCTGGCTCTATCGCCCGGAAACCGATTTCGATGCCTACGCCGCCAGCATCCAACGCCTGGCCGCACTCGCGCCGCAACTCAAACTCGTCCTCGGCGCCCACAATATTCCGATCGCGCAACCTTCTGTCTTGTCACAACTTGTCAAAGCCTTCGCTCAAGTCCGCGCCGGCCAAGCTACCTGCAAACCGTTAAATGCCAAGCAACAGGAGTGCACCGCCTACAGTATCTCTTTTCTTCTACCTCCCAACCTGCCAGTAGTACACTCCCAGTAGCCGAGGACTTATGTTTCGCCGGTTCCTCACTGCCCTCTCCATTGCCAGCCTTCTTCTCTTCGCGGCACCGTTGCGTTCCGGCTGCCCCGATCCTCCGCGCGAAAAAACAGTCTGGAATTATGACGGTGGCCTGCAAATGGTCACCGACGGTGCCGTACCCAACGGTCCATGCTTCCGGCTAACCGGGCGCCTGACTGCCGCCGATTTCTTCACTAATTTGCGTCGCGTCGATTCCACCAGCGGAACTTTCTACAAACGCGGCAACGACATCGTCACCGATTTTCCTGATGTTATGCATTTAAGCTTTGTCATTTACGACCATCCGTGCTCGTACAACATCGAAGACGCCGGGGCACACGCTTATCTAACCAAAGCATTGATCAGCACATTCAGGATTGGTTTTTCCTGGAAGCATGGAATGGAAATGCGTCCCGCGCGGCAGGTCTCCCTAAAAAGAGCGGAAGCGCACAGCCTTGAGCCTTTTGCCGAAGGCGTGGCCGCCGGGCTCCCCGAACGCTATGAATGGTGGTTTGAATTTGATGTGCCGAGCAAGGACGTCCCGCTCACCGACAGCTTCGTGATGGTTCTTTATTCGGTGGATAACCGCGTCATCGCCCGCGTCGCCGGGCGCATGTAGCGCGTCGCAGGGTGCGCAGAAAGAATTTTGCATCGAACGAAATTCTAACCGAGCTTCATCTCCGGCACGTTGCCGCGAGCAATCAATTTTGCTTCGGTGACCGCTTGCACTTCTTCGGCGGTCCAGCCGGGAGCGATTTCGCGCAAGACCAGTCCTTCGCCAGTCACATCGATCACCGCAAGATCGGTCACCACCGTGTTCACGCATTCCAGCGCTGTAAGGGGATAGGTACACTTCTTCACAATTTTTGGCGAACCGCCCTTGGCGTTGTGCTCCATGCACACAATCAGATTTTTTGTGCCGGTAGCGATATCCATCGCGCCACCGATTCCGCCGCTGCCTTTCGATCCGGGAATTTTCCAGTTGGAAAGATCACCCTTCTCGGAAACTTGGAATCCTCCGAGGACCGCAAAATCAAGATGGCCGCCGCGGGTCATCAGATGCGCATCTGCCTGATGGAAAAACGAAGCTCCGGGAATCAATGTCACCGGAACTTTCATGGCGTCGACCAAATCAAAATCTTCTTCGCCCGCTCTGGCGCGACGACCCATACCGAGAATTCCATTTTCACTGTGAAAATAGACGGCCAAACCTTTCGGCAAGTAATCAGCGATCAGATTGGGAATGCCCCAGCCGAGATTCACAAAAGCGCCGTCGGTCAATTCGAGTGCGGTGCGCTGCGCAATTTGTTCTCTGGTCAGTCTTGGCTTATCCGGCATAACGAAGCCCCTTCGCTTGCACGATGCGGTGCACAAAAATGGCCGGCGTAATTACATTTTCCGGATCGATCGAGCCGAGCGGCACAATCTCGTCGACTTCCACGATCGTGGTATCCGCGGCCATAGCCATAATCGGATTAAAATTCCGTGCGGCAAGACGATACGTGAGATTTCCCAACTCGTCGGCCTTATGCGCTTTGATTAAGGCGAAATCGGCATGAACCGGCTTTTCCAGAATGCAGCGATGGCCGTCGATCATGCGCTCTTCCTTGCCATTAGCCACTTCGGTGCCGACTCCAACGCCGGTGTAGAAGCCAAGCAAACCGGCCGCGGCCGCACGCATACGCTCGCAGAGAATTCCTTGCGGCACCAGTTCACAAGTGACTTCGCCTTTGGCAAAACGATCCTGAAAATGATTCGAGTGCGGCCCGGGGAATGAAGCAATCACGTGGCCGACCTGGCCATTTTTAAACATGATTCCCAGTTCGCCCTCTCGCGTTCCGCAATTATTACTGATGGCGGTGATATTTTTGACTCCCTTGCGGGACAACGCTTGAATCAGGTTATTGGGAAATCCAGCCCCGCCAAATCCCCCAAACATAATGCGCGCGCCATCGCGAATGTCCGCAACGGCTGCGTCCAAACTATCCACAATTTTTTTCGTCATCGAGTGCCCGAGCCCGCTGAATTGGTATTACCTGTAGATTGTTCCCGACCTAACTCATTTGTGCAACCCCGCCGAGCAGAACAGCCGACAGTTCCGCGACAATCCAATGTTGTGCGCCGAAAATATCGCGGAAGAGGATCGGAGTCTTCAGGGGCTAAAGCCCAACCCCTTCTCATGCTATGCGCCGGAGCTGAAGTTCCGGCCTCCTAAAGAAAAATCCAAGGAATCCCAGGAGAAAGAAGCAAGCGACTTCGGCAAGAGCACTAGGCTTTGCGTATACCTTTGAAAATTACATCCAGGAATATTTGTTTGATTTGCTCGTTATCGGATATGTGGTCGGTGTCGTACCAGCGGTACAGCCAATTGCACATGCCCAGCATGCCGTTGACGATGATCCAGGGTTCACCTTTCATGAGCTTGCCTTGTTGCTGGCCTTTTTGCACCAGTTCAACAAAACGGTTGTTGTAACGGGACATTACCGCGGTGAGTTTGTGCTGGCGCTTTCCGGAAAGCGAATCGAATTCGTGGAGAAATAATCCGAATGGCACTTTATTCTGGATGATGTAATCGATCTGGGCGCGAATGGCCCGTTCTAGCTGCTCCACGGGATCACCTTTGGGATCGATGTGCTGCGCGATGTACGCGTCGCCATCTTCAATTCCAGCGAGCAAAAGCTGGAAGAGCAAATCGTCCTTGGACTTGATGTAGTAATACAGCGACCCTTTCAACATTCCTACGTCGCGTGCAACGTCTTCGATGCTGGTGGCGTGAAATCCTTTGGCGAAGAAAATATTGGCGGCGCTGCGCAGAACTTCTTCCAATCGTGTGCTGGATTTGGTTTTTGAGCCGTTCTTTGCAGGCAAGTGGTGAGGGCGGATGGCCTTCGGAGGATTTTTTCGTTTGGAGCTTTTCTCTGGCACGCAGAACCTCACGGCGATGGTGAAAACATCTTAGCAGAGAGATAGGCTCGGCACAGCGGACACGAGAATGAGGGGAAGAAAAGAATTGAAGAGAAGGAAGAGAGCAAGAAAGAAAGAAAGAAAGAAAGAAGGAAAGAAGGAAAGAAGGAGAAGAGAGAGAAGAAAGAGAAGACGGGCACGGCAGTACCGTGCCCCTACAAATTTGGGTAAAGATTTTATAGAGGCGCTATCGGGGACTGTCGGAGCTAGGGCCTCCGACCTCCTGAAAACACGTCTATAAGATGGCTTCGACTCAAGACGAAACAATGTGGCAGGAATGCGTTTTCAGGACGAGCCACACTGTCATGCCCGTTTGTAATTCCAAAGAGCGGACTGCGCCCGGAGTGACATGGACTACGAAGCGAACTCCGGCGTTTACATTGACCACCACGAGAGTTCCTCGCGTTTCGAGCGACTCGACAGTGCCGGGCAATACATTCCGCGCGCTTATAAAACGGGGATGCTCTGTGGCGAGAAGAATGTCGCCCGCGCGAATCGCGACCTGAAGCTTGTCACCCACTTGTGCGGCGCCAAGCGGAATTTCCAGCTCACAAGTCGACGGAAGAAGAATGACTTGCATGATTCCATCAGCGGAGCGCAGCTCTTCGACAGTAACAGTAAGGAAATTTTCGAAACCGGCCGCTTGAGCGATGGGTAAGGATTGAGGAGCGTCTAGAACGTCGTGGGCAATTCCTGAGCCGACGACATTTCCCTGGGCAATGGCGATGACTCGCTCACCGATAGCGTCAAGTTCTTCGCGATTGTGCGTGACGTACAGAATGGGAATGCGCTTCGTCTCATTCCACTCGCGCAAGTCTTGAAGTATCGCGGCGCGAAGTTTAGCGTCGAGGCCGGTCAGAGGCTCATCCAAGAGCAGAAGCTGCGGATCGGTTGCGAGGGAACGGGCCAGAGCTACGCGTTGTTTTTCTCCCCCGGAGAGTTCGCGTGGTTTTCGGCGTTTCAATTCCGTGATGTGGAACGCTCGCAGGTGACGTTCAACACAATCACTGCGATCCGCAGAGTTTGCATCGAACAAACCGTAAGAGACATTCTGTTCGACGGTGAGATGGGGAAAAAGCGCAAGGGATTGAAACACGTAGGCGATGCGGCGGCGCTGGGGTGGGCAGATGATTTTGGATTCGGAATCAAAGAAAACCTGATCGACGAGAGAGATTCGGCCGGAGTCTGGAACCTGGATGCCCGCGATGCAATCGAGGATTGTGGATTTTCCAGCGCCGGATGGGCCGAAAAGAACAGTAAAACCAGGCGAAAATTGCAGATTGATTTGCAGACGGAAATCGGAGGAATCTTGCGAGCGAAACAGTTTGTCGATGTTTACAGAGAGAGTTGGCGTCGAGCTCATCGGGAAGGCCAGGGAGACCAGACGCGCCGATTCACTGCGTAGACGATGGCTAGAACAACGAAGGAAATGGCGAGGAGAAGAAGGGACATAGTGTGCGCGCCAGAATAATCCATGGCTTGCACTCGATCGTAAATGTTGATGGAGGCGGTGCGAGTGATGCCGGGAAGATTGCCGCCAACCATCAGCACGACGCCAAATTCGCCGAGGGTGTGCGCGAAGCTCAGCACCAAGGCGCTTAACAACCCTGGCCAGGAAAGCGGGAGGATTACTTTGTGAAAAGTGCGCAAGGGATTGGCACCGAGAACGGCGGAAGCATCTAGAAGGCGGCGATCAAGCAATTCAAAGGAATTCATGAGGGGTTGCACGGCAAACGGCAGGCTGTAAAGGAGAGAGGCGAGAACCAGGCCGGTAAATGTAAAGGCCAGCGGATGACCGAAGATATTTTGCGCTAACTTTCCAATTGTGCCACGAGGACCGAGCAAAATGAGAGCGTAGAAGCCGAGGACAGTTGGCGGTAAAACCAGGGGAAGCGCTACGACGGATTCTAACAAGAATTTGCCGCGCCATCTGGTGAAGGCGAGCCAGTAGGCAAGCGGCAAGGCGAGGGCGGAGAGGATAATCGCTACGGTCGCTGCTAAACGTAAGGATAGGAAAATGGGGTTAAAGTTCACGGATTCTTTCCACCCGAATCTGACGATAGCGTGAAACCGTAATGGGCGAGGATTTCGCGGCCTTCCGAGCTTTTCACAAAATCAAGAAATTCAGAAGCAGCCTTTTTATTTTTTGAGCTTGTGACAACGACCGCCGCTTGTTCGAGAGGTGAATGATATTCAATCGGAACAACCCAGCGATCACCGGTTTGCATGCTGGGCGAAGTGGCTAAGGAGAGTGCGACGAGTCCCACCTGTGCGTTTCCGGATTGGGCGAATTGGGCAGTTTGCGAAATATTCTCCCCGTAGACGAGCTTCGATTTAATCTGTTCGTAGATTCCGGCTTTCTGCAAAGCGGAAACGGCTGCTCGCCCATAAGGCGCGTGCTCGGGATTGGCGATGGCAATTTTATGCACGCGCGGGTCCAACAAGGACTGAAAACCCTGTTCAGCGACGTTGAGATGTACGTCGGCGGACGCCCAGATTGTGAGGCGGCCTAATGCGTATCGGTAAAACGACGGTTTGTCGGCGAAGCCTTGCTCAATGAGTTTTGTCGGATAGCTGGTATCGGCGGAAAAGAACAGGTCGAAAGTGGCCCCATTTTCAATTTGGGTAAAAAAGTTTCCGCTGGAGCCGTAGACGATCTCTACCGCCTGCTTTGTTCTTGCTTCGTACTTCGTCGCCAAGTCTTTCATTGCAAATTGAAGATCGGCAGCTGCAGCGACGCGTAACTGCTGGGCCGGCAAAACAGATGAAAGGAACAGGTGCGCGAGGATGACAGCGCCAGTGGCGGTGATGGGATTCCGTTTGGATTTTGTGCGACGAAACATGAGAACTCGCCCTGTCTGCACTGTGGACTATACGCGAAGGATCATAACTTCGGTGGATTTGATCAAAGCGGCGGCACGTTCTCCAACTTTCAGGCGCATTTCTTTTGCAGCGTCGGCAGTAATGATGGAGGTGATGTGCTGCTCGCCGATGGAAAGGGTGATTTGAGCGAGCAGGCCGCCGAATTTTATGGCGACTACGCGGCCGATCAGCTGATTGCGGCCAGAAACTTTGCGGAAGTAGCCACGGCGTTGGGTAATGTCGCCACGGTCGAGTTTTTTTGGGATGAGGCGATCGATTTCGGATTCTGGAACGCGATGGTGGCCGCCAGGAGTCTTTACGGTTTTCAATTTGTCGTGATAGATCCACTGTTTGAGAGTGGGATAGCTGATGCCCAGGATGTTAGCGGCTTCGCGTGGAGCAAGAAGTCTCTGCATGACTCCTCCAAGAAGAGGAGTTTATACAATATTTAACCGTATGACCAATACGAATAAATACGGATTACCCCGATGTGCGGCGGCTAGTTGGTTGCTCAGAGTTTTGGTTGAGGTCCTGCGAGCTGGTCGAAATCAGCTCGCACGATGACAAACGCTGATCTGTCCGGTAAAAAATGTATTGCGAGTTTAGCTAACGGGCGGACCGCCTCAGAAGGCGGTCCCTACGTGGATCGGGTGATTAGTTTCTTAGCGGTTTGCCCGTTTTCAAGGTGTGGGCAATGCGCTCTTGAGTTTTCTTCTCGCCGCACAAGGAGACGAAGGCTTCGCGTTCCAAGTCGAGGAGGTATTGCTCGCTGACGAGTTGTGGCACGGATAGGGCGCCGCCAGCAAGGATATTAGCGAGTTTGCGGGCAACGTGGGCGTCGTAATCGGAGGCGTAGCCGCCGCGGACCATGAGGTGAATAGCCATCTTGGCGGCCGCGAGAAAAGATTCGCCGAGCACTTTGACTTGTGTGGCCTGCGCGGCTTCCTGCCAAGTGGATGCCGGGGGTTTCCAACCAGAGTGCGCGAGTGCTAACGCTGTTTGCTTGGCGTCGGCCACGAGGCGTTCGCGATTCATGGAATAAGTGTCGGTGCGGCGGAGGTAGCCGAGTCGGCGATCTTCCTCGGCGCTGGTGCCGACTTTCGCAGTAGCGATATTTTCGAAGATGGGTCTTAGAGCGTGGAACAGATCGAGATCGTCGCCGGAAGCGGCGTTTTCGTTGGCGCGAATCATCATTTCCTTGGTGCCACCACCGCCGGGAATAAGGCCGACTCCCACTTCAACTAAGCCTATGTAGGCTTCTGCAGTTGCGTGAGTTTTTGCGGCATGCAAACTGATTTCGCAGCCACCACCGAGGGCCATTCCTTGCGGGGCGGAAACGACAGGTTTTGGCGCGTACTTGATGGCAAGATTTACGTTCTGGAATTGTTTGACGGCCATGTGCAGTTCATCCCATTCCTGCTCTTGCGCACCGACAAGAACGAGCATGAGATTTGCGCCAACGCAGAAATTGGGCGCCTGATTGGCAATAACCATGGCATCGAAATCGGTGTCGAGACGCTTGATGCCTCTGTGGATCATGGCGATCAGATCAGCGCCAATGGCATTCATTTTGGAGTGAAATTCACAGCAGACCACCCCATCGCCGAGATCGATCAGACTGGCACCAGAGTTTCGCTCGATTTCGTGGCCGGCGTCTTTCAACTTTTTCAACAGAATCACCCCGGCGGGTTCTTCGACTTTTTGCGAAGCGCCAGTAGCAAAATCGAAAACCGTCGTAGCCCCCTTCTGCGATTCGTAGAGGCGCTTGCGGCCAGTGGATAAGGCTTTTTCGAAGATGGGAGGAAGGGTGCGGCCTTCCTTTTTAATTTGCTCGGCAAAAACCGGCAGCCCAAGAGCATCCACCACTTCAAATGGACCTAATTCCCAGGCGAAACCCCAACGCATCGCGCGGTCAACGTCAACGATGTGATCGGAAATTTCTGGCATGCGGCGCCCGGCGTAGAGACACATTTCAGAAAGGCCACCCCAAATAAATTGCTGGGCCTTGTCGGTTTTCTGGCCTTCGAAGAGAGGAGTGAGTAGAGAGCGAAGCCGTTCGCGAGTGTCTTCGATGGTTTTCCCGGCGTCGATGGAAGCAAATTTAGCTTTCTGGCGTGGACGATAATCCATCGTCTGGATATCGAGAGTGAGAATTTCCTTTTCGGAGGAGCCCTTTACGCGTTTATAGAAACCCTGATCGGTTTTGTCGCCGAGCCAGTTACAGCGCAACATTCCTTCTACAAGTGCAGGAAGCTTGTAAGCCTCGCGCGACTCATCGTTCGCGGCAGTCTCATAAATATTCTTTACGACGTGAGCCAGAACATCAATGCCAACGATATCGGCAGTGCGAAAAGTGGCGGACTTGGGCCAACCTACAGCCGGGCCGGTGCAGGTGTCGACTTCTTCGATCGTCATTCCGAGGGTGGACATGAGTTTCAGAGCGTTGAGCATGGAAAACGTGCCAATGCGGTTGGCGATGAAATTCGGAGTGTCTTTGGCAATGACGACGCCCTTGCCCAAACAGCGGTCGCAGAAATCTGTGAGCGTTTCGATTACAGCCACGGAAGTTTTTGGTCCGCGGATCACTTCGACCAACTTCATATAACGAGGAGGATTGAAGAAATGAGTGCCAGCCCAGTGCTGCTGAAATTCCTCGGGCAAACCTTCCGCAATAAGATGAACGGGAAGCCCCGAAGTGTTGGTGGTCACGATGGAACCGGGCTTGCGGAACCGCGCGATTTTGGCGAGGAGATTGCGTTTGATCTCCAGATTTTCGGCAACTACTTCAATAATCCAATCCGCATCGGCGATGCGAGCAAGATCGTCGTCAAAATTGCCGATGGAAATTTTTGCAGCAAGCTCGGGAGCGAAAAATGCAGCGGGTTTGGATTTCTTTGCAGCGTCGATGCCTGCGAGCACAAGCTTATTGCGATCGGCGAGAGTGGCCGCATCTTTGGGGACGATGTCGAGAAGGAGGCAAGGGAGACCAGCATTTGCAAACTGAGCGGCAATGCGGGCGCCCATGGTGCCAGCGCCGAGTACAACTGCTTTTCGAATTTTCTGGGTCATGGCAAAAGCCTTATGAAGCGGATTTAGTATGGCTTCACAGGTTACAAAACCGTTGAGCTGGGGTCAAACGACCGTTTGAATTCGTTGGAAGGCTTACAGACCGAAGTCTGTGCTACATTGCTGGTCGCTGGTGATTGCTATTTTCGTGAAACTTGGACGGTGACCGGTTGGCCTTCGCCTTTTCCGCGTTGCGTGAGCCAGGCGGCCAGACCTTCGGCAAATCGCTCGGGAGTGAGGCGAAAACTGGCTTCTAATTGGCCATCAGCAGTAGGGAGGGTGTCATCGAAGTCGGCAGAGTTGGTGAAATTTCGCATGCAGAACTGATCGAGCCACTCAAGGGGGCAAGGTTTGCATTCGCCACGAATAAAAACTTGCACATCGAATTTTTGGGCGTACATGGACTAAGAATAGCACCGTTAGGAAGGAAAGCTGGGCTAAAGCCCAGCGCCTACACACGGGGAAAACCGGGACGCGTTGGTCAGGATTTAGCCAGCTCGAGAATCTGCTCATATTCGTAGACGTGGGCGCCGGGGACGGCGCGGAGGGCGGCGTTTAACATGGCTGCGGCAAGATCGGCGGCATCAATTGCACTGAATTTCTTCAATTTTCCGACAAGGGAAAAATCGAGGGCTTGGGTTACGGCGGCGCTCACTCGTTCTCCGGGACTGTTTCCGAGATGATCACCGGCTAGAAAACTGGGACGGAAAATGTGAAGCGAAGAAAATGATAAGGACTTCAGCGCGTCTTCGAGTTCACCCTTCACCTTGAGATAGAAAGTCGGAGAGTGCGCGTCGGCCCCAATCGAAGAGACCATCACAAATTGCCTGGCACGGCATTGGGCCGCAATCGTGGCAAAGGATAAGGTCGCATCAAAGTCAACTTTGCGAAAAGCTTCACGAGAGCCGGCTTGGCTCATGGTCGTGCCTAGAGCGGAGAATACGTCTGCGCCGGCAAACTCCGAGAGGCGAGGAAGTCTAGCAAAATCAACTTTTAACTGGCGCAACTTGGGATGAGCTACCTGCAATGGGCGCCGGACTAGGGCCATAACGAGATGGTAGTTTGCAGAATCCAAAAGCAAGCGCAGGCATTCGCTTCCAACGAGCCCTGAGGCTCCGGCGAGAACGGCAACACGAGAAGAAACATCATTGGAATCCACCAAAAGACCCCTGACCTTGCAGATATGCTAACGGCTAACATACACTGAACGGGAGAAAAGATAGAAACAGAGATGTCTGCCAGTCTGCGCTCCTCTACAAGTTCGGACCGGTTGGAAGAAACATTAGGAATTATTCTTCAAATAGAAGAATTCGAATTCTGGGGGTAGATCGTGGGCACTCCGATGGAGGCTTGGGTTGCGGAAGCGGCCAGGCTGACCAAACCTGACAAAGTCGTATTTTGTGACGGTTCCGAGGCAGAAAATCAGGTCATTCTTCAAGAAATGCTGAAGCATGCCGATTCTTTCCAGTTGAATGAAAAGACTTATCCCCACTGTTACCTGCACCGAAGCAATCCCAGCGACGTAGCCCGCACCGAACATTTGACGTTTATTTGTTCTCGTGACAAAGACGATGCCGGCACCACGAATAACTGGATGGATCCCGAAGGCGCGAAATACAAAGTTGGAAGGCTGCTGGATGGATCAATGCGCGGAAGAACGATGTATGTCGTGCCATACATCATGGGCCCGGCAAATTCCCCGTACAGCAAAATAGGAGTGGAAGTTACCGACAGCCCGTATGTGGTAGCAAATATGCGGATCATGTCGCGGATGGGGAAAGTGGCGCGTGACCGCGTGGGTAATTCTCCAGATTTTGTGCCGGGCTTGCATTCGTTGGGAGACCTGGACCCGATGAGACGCTACATTGCGCATTTTCCAGAGGAAAGATTGATCTGGAGCGTTGGATCCGGTTATGGCGGCAATGCGCTACTGGGAAAGAAATGTTTCGCGCTGAGGATTGCCAGTTTCATGGCGCGCAAGGAAGGTTGGATGGCGGAGCACATGCTCATCCTGGGGCTAGAATCGCCGGGCGGAAAAGTAACGTATATGGCGGCGGCATTCCCGAGTGCGTGCGGAAAAACAAATCTGGCGATGATGGTATCGGCGCTGGAGAATCAAGGATATCGAGTCTGGACAGTTGGCGATGATATCGCGTGGATGCACATCGGTGCGGATGGATACCTGCGCGCAATTAATCCGGAAGCGGGATTTTTTGGAGTGGCACCGGGCACTGGGATGAAAACGAATCCCAACGTGATGTCGGCGTTGAATCGCAATACGATTTTTACGAATGTGGCCGTGACGCCCGAAGACGAGCCGTGGTGGGAAGGAATGGGAGGTCCTCCACCGGAGGGATTGATTACGTGGCGAGGAGAGAAGTGGGATACCTCCAAGGGACCGGCGGCTCATCCGAATTCGCGCTACACGGTGCCGGCCACACAATCTCCAAGCATTTCTCCGAGTTGGGATTCGCCCGAAGGAGTACCGATTTCTGCGTTTATTTTTGGGGGACGGCGCGCGCGGCTTGCGCCGCTGGTGTACGAATCGTTTAACTGGCAGCACGGGGTGTACGTAGGTGCAACGATGGCGTCAGAGACTACTGCGGCTGCTACCGGAGACGTGGGGATTACGCGGCGCGATCCGATGGCCATGCTTCCCTTTTGCGGCTACAACATGGCCGATTATTTCCAGCACTGGCTGGATATGGGGAAACGCATTCCTCACGCGCCAAAGATTTTCCATGTGAACTGGTTCCGCAAAGGTGCGGATGGAAAATTCCTGTGGCCGGGATATGGAGAAAACGTACGAGTATTGAAGTGGATTTTGGAGCGCGTGGAAGGCAAAGGCGAAGCAGAAGAAACGCCGATCGGGTATGTGCCCACACAAAATGGGCTTACGCTGGATGGGTTGCACATTCCTCTGGAGACATTGCGGGAATTGTTCAGGGTAGAGCCTGATGATTGGGAAGTAGATCTGGCAGATAGCCGGGAATTTTTTGCAAGGTTTAGCAACCGGTTGCCGAAAGAATTGATGGAAGAGCAGGATGGATTGGTTGGAAGATTAGAAAAGGCGATGCCGATTTAGGAAATGCTGTAGTTATTTCGTACGAAGGAAATCAGGGAAACCCAAGAACAAGCCAAACTAAGAGGAACCCTAGAGCGCTGGAGTGACTGTGCCACGCGTCTACAGAATATCTTTGATGGATTCGTCAATGGAGAGGTGAGTGGCGGGTTCACCACCGATCTGGTAGGACTTCCCATTTACGTTTGAGAACTGCAGAAAGCGGCTGATGTGGTAATCCTCATCGAAAGTGTTGAAGAGACGCGTAACTTCCTCCTCGGTCAAAGAAAAATTCGAAAGTGCCAGCGGCTGGCCGAATCCTCCCGTTAACGAGATATATCGTTCCACTAACTCAGGCAAATTCCACATTGGCAGGAGTCTATCGCGGCTGGCAGCGGTGCGGAAGCTTGAGTTTGGCGGGAGCGGACGAGATTGGGTAAGATGCTGGCAGCAATTACTTACACGCACGAGGAGATATTATGAGCTTGGCCGTCGGAAACGCCGCACCAGAATTTACGCTGAAGGATCAGAATCAGAAGGAAATTAAGTTGTCGGACTTCAAAGGAAAGAAGAATGTTGTGCTGGTGTTTTATCCATTGGATTGGAGCCCAACGTGCACGAACGAGCACGCCTGCTTCGTGAATGATATGAAGAATTTTGACACGCTAGACGCGGAAGTGCTGGGAGTAAGCGTGGACAGCGTGTGGTCGCACAAAGCGTATGCGGAAAAGATGGGAATCAAATATTCATTGCTGGCCGATTTTCATCCGAAGGGCGCAATGAGCGACAAATACGGCGTGTACCTGGGAGATAAAGGGATCACCGGGCGGTCGATTTTTATTGTGGATAAACACGGGAAAGTGGCTTGGGCCAAGAATTACGATATTCCGGTGGTACCGGATATTAAGGAAGTGGCTAGCGCATTGGGGCAGGTGAAATAAATTGGAAGCAGCGGACGATTTGTAAACTAGATTAGGTGGCGGACCGCCTCAGAAGGCGGTCCCTACAAGAACCATGAATGCGGGTGCGAGGTTGCGCCCGTCTTTTTATTTGGCTAGGTCGTTTTTTACCACTGAGCCGCCCTTTAGGACGAATTTCACATCTTCCAGGACTTTTACATCGGTCAGGGGGTCGCCATTAACAGCGATTAGATCAGCGTAATGGCCAGATTCCAGCGAGCCGATTTTACCAGGCAATCCAATTAGATCTGCAGCGTTGATCGTGGCCGCTTGAATGGCATCGATGGGTTTCATGCCCCATTCCACCATTTTGGGGAATTGGCGGGCGTTGTCACCGTGCGGATACACGCCGGCGTCGGTGCCGAAGGCAATTTTGGCGCCCGATTGAAATGCGTGGCGAAAATTCTCGCGTTGCAAGCGGCCGATTTTCTTTTCCTTTTCTATGGATTCCGGCAGCATGCCGGCCTTTGCGCCTTCCGAAAGAATGAAATCGTCGTTGTAAATGTCGAAGACAAGATAGGTGCCGTGTTGTTTGGCCAGGGCGATTCCTTCGTCGTCGATCAGACTGGAATGCTCGATCGAATCAATGCCAGCGTTGATAGCATCTTTGATGGATTGCGTGCCGTGAGCATGAGCGGCAACCTTTCTGCCGAGTTTATGCGCCTCTGTGGCGATGGCCTGCAATTCTTCAAGGGAATATTGCGGAGTGCCGGGTAGATCGCCTTTGCTGAGGACTCCTCCGGAGGCGCAAACCTTAATCACGTCAGCGCCGTATTTGACTACTTCGCGAACTTTGGCGCGGGCAGCCCACGGCCCATCCGCCACACCGATTTCGGAATAGTGAAATTCGTAAGGAAGAAGATTGTTGTCACAATGGCCGCCCGTGATTCCAAGAGCGGGGCCGGAAACGAACATGCGCGGGCCTTCAATATCACCGGCATTGATACCATCACGAAGAGCGACATCGCTGAATCCTCCAGCGCCGACATTACGGACCGTTGTAAAACCAGCCCGGACAGTGCGGCGCGCATTTTTAGCGCCAGTGATGGCTTCGCGCGGAACGGAAATGCCAAGACCTTCGTATCCGCTGTAACTGGGATCACTGGTCAGGTGGGTGTGCACATCGATTAAGCCCGGCAAGCAAGTGGCGCCTGACAAATCAATGGGAGTAATGCCTTGAGAAAGTTTGGCGGAGGCGGAAGCAGTCACGGAGGTAATCGTGCCGGTTTCGTCGAAGATCACGGTCTGGTCGCTGAGGAGATGACCGGAACGGACATCAAGAAGTTTGCCGCAGCGCACCGCACCCGGAGCGGCGAGCAGGCTGGGCACAAAAATCAAGAGCAAAACACAAAAGCTCAACAGAAGTCGCATGAAATCTCCCAAGGAAAGTGAAGGTGCAAGTTAGAAAGAATACACTGAAATGAAGATTTAAATTAGTTATGTAAACCTGCCGCGAGATCTGGTGTTTCAGCGCTGTCCAGTTTGTTGGGCGCTCGAAGAATTGGCAAGGGAGCGAACCAAAAGCACCATCTCCCAACGTTGCTGCTCACTCAAGCGTTTTTCGAAGGAAGGCATCGGCTTCTTGCCAACGGTGATTTTGTAGAAGAGGTCGCCGTCGGTGAATTTGCTCATGCGTTTTGCGTCGGTAAGGTCGGCCGGGCCGGGATCGTACATCATGGCGTCTGGACCATCACCCTTCCCGGCGTCACCATGACAGTTGGCGCACTTATCGGTAAAGATGGATTTCGCTTCTTTTAGCGCGGCATCGGAAGGCGAAACGGGATTCCTCTTTTGCTTTATTTCTGGAGGCGCATCCCAGTTGGGTTTCTGGAAGGCGGCAAAACCAATGGACATGAAGATCAGCCCAATGGTGCAGGCAAAAAGAATCTTGCGCATTCGTAAGCTCCGCGATGATTTCTGATTCATGGCGTCTTATAAATTTTCGCACACTCGGGGGAATGTCGAGTAGCGGGTCAATCACCCAGCCATATTTGGATGCCGGGGCCGAGAATTCCGATAAAGTAAATTGCGCCCGCGAGAGCTGCGAGAATCCACGGTAGATCTCTGGAAATGCGATTTTCGGGAAGATTTTGCGGACCGGGAAAGCGCAGAAAATTGCGTCGAATGTAGAACAGGCCGATGGCGGCGCCAAAACTGCTTAATGCGCCGGAGCGCAGAATTTCCATTGGACCACGAGGATCGAGAGTTGCGCCTGCACAGGCGATCAAGCCGCCAGAGATGTAGGAAATCCACATGAGGCGCGAGACCCGGAAGCCTGCAATCGAATCGTGAGCAGGAAAGATTGACCGTAGTTCTTTTGCCGCCAGGTTGATAGAAACGCGGTACAGCAGAAGCCCGAACAACACAAAAAGAATCCGGCCTGGCCAGAGAAACTTGGTGCCTTGGATCAAGGCCATCCAGTCGCCACGACCGGTCACACCGCAAAAGATCATGTAGCCGAAAGCCCAGAAGAGGCTGAAGGCCATGACCAGCCAAAGGAAAAAACGTAATTGAATAGGACGCTGACGGACGAAACGCTGAATTAGCCAAGCCAGGAAGGCGAATGCCAGGTTCCCGGCGGGCCCGCCCAGATCGAATATCCTCCACTGCGGATCGCCTAGAGCGATCCACTCGATGAGGCGGGTAGTGGTTAAAAGCGCGGACTTTCCTCCTGCGAGAAAGAAGCCAAAGATATGGCCAGCGCCCTCATGGGCCATGTCCGCGACGATGAAAGCCAGAACGGCGATGGAAGTAACAGTGATCCGATCATCGGGAAAGGTGTTGGGCCCAGTGGGAAGGACCGGAGCGGTTGGAGGAACTGGCGTATTTAGCATGGGCAACAGGAACTAGATTATGCCCGAAAGATGAGCCAAAGAAGCTCTGCGTTGAAAAATAAGATAGCAGCAGCAACAACCCAAGCGATGATCACAGTGGTGCGCGAATTTGCAAATTCACCCATCTTGGCGGGCTCGCTGGTGAACTGCACGAGAGGAATGACGGCGAAGGGTAGCTGGAAGCTGAGGACGACCTGGCTGAGGATCAAGAGCGAGGTGACTTTGCCTTCACCGGCAATGCCGATTACCAAAATGGCGGGAAGAATAGCGATCGAGCGCGTGACCAAACGGCGAATCCAGGGTTTGAGGCGGATTTGCAGGAAGCCTTCCATGACAATTTGTCCGGCAAGCGTTCCGGTCAAGGTTGAATTTTGCCCAGAGGCCAACAAGGCAAAGGCGAAAAGAGTGCTGGCAAAGCTTGCGCCGAGAAGTGGAGTGAGAAGTTTGTAGGCTTCGGAAATGTCGGCAACTTCATTCATGCCACGGGTGTGAAAGGCGGCGGCTCCGAGGACAAGAATGGCGGCATTGATGAAGAGGGCGAAGCCGAGCGCGACGGTGGAATCGATTACGGCAAATTTGATGGCTTCGCGACGGCCAGCAGAGCTCTGGCCAAAGGCGCGTGTCTGGACAATGCTGGAATGCAGATAAAGATTATGTGGCATTACCGTGGCGCCAAGTATACCGATGGCGATGTAGAGCATTTCTTTGTTACGTAGAATTTCCAGGTGAGGGATGAAACCGTGCGCCGCTTCGAGCCACAGGGGGCGCGAGAAAAATATTTCGTAGGCGAAGCATGCGCCGATGGTGGCGATCAGAGTGACAACGAAGGCTTCGATAAGCCGGAAGCCGCGGCCTTGCAGGGCCAGGACAATCAAGACGTCGAGAGAGGTCAACAAAACTCCGGGCAGGAGTGGAAGACCAAATAGAAGTTTCAAAGCGATGGCGGAACCGAGGACTTCCGCGAGATCGCAAGCGGCGATAGCAAGTTCGCAGACAATCCAAAGCATGAAGGTGACGCGCGGAGAGTAATGGTCGCGGCAGGCTTGCGCAAGGTCGCGGCCCGTAGCAACACCGAGTTTTGCGGAGAGGGCCTGCAGAAACATCGCCATGAGGTTGCTTAGAAGGACGACGCTGAGGAGAGCGTAGCCGAACTTGGAACCGCCGCCGATATCGGTGGCCCAGTTGCCAGGATCCATGTAACCGACGGCCACGAGGTAGCCGGGGCCAGCAAAGGCCAAGATTTTGCGGAACCAGGAGGAGTTTGGAGCGATCAGGATGGTTCGATGAGATTCGGGAAGAGAGGGCAAGTGCAAAGCATTGCGCCAGCCTGCCGAGGCGACTTCAGGGGTGGCGACTCCCGTTTCGGTGACCAGTTGATTGTTTCGAGGCTCCTGCATATTTATGTGCTTGTGTTAACTATGGTGAACTTCAAGTATAAACTATATTTAAGAGCCTTGCATTGTCAATAGAACTTCATTTCAGATTTGTTAACATTTTGCTGTAGAAGAACTTTCGGGCAAGCAGGAAGCGAACGCCCCCGCTGTGCTATTTTGAATGGGAGATCCCGGAGACCAACATGGACGATAAACAGCAACCACCAGCACCGCAGCCAGGACAAGTGCAGATTAAAGCCGACGAAAAGGAGTTGCAGGGAATCTACAGCAATTTGGTGATGATTCACCATCATGCGGAAGAGTTCACGCTGAATTTTGTGTACGTATTCCCGAACGGGACGCAGGGCAAGCTGTTGAGCAGCGTGATCGTGAGCCCTGGGCATGCGAAACGGATCTGGCGAGCGCTGGGGGAGAATGTTGCGCGGTTTGAGGCGCAGTATGGGCCGATCAAAGAGGGTCCGGAAGGTGGCGTACCTGGAGCGAATAACGTCGGGTTCGTGCAGTAACTTGGAGAATCTCTTTGGGAGAAGATTCCTTTGGAGATTCATTTGCGCTTAGTGCGCACACGGGAATTTTCGTGCGTGAAGAATTGCCTGGATAGGGCTTGTACGGTAAAGTAGAAGAGTTGTGTGCCACGAAAGTTTGGGCCTGTAGCTCAGGTGGCTAGAGCGCGCCCCTGATAAGGGCGAGGTCGGTGGTTCAAGTCCACCCAGGCCCACCATCCAAGACTTCTTCCATTTCGTAGGCTTCTCCGTCGTCTGCAAGTTCCAGAAGGCATTGAAAAACCGCAGCTTCTAGTTGGTTGGTCACTGGTGCAAAGAATCCAATATTTTTGCGGTAGCAAATGCCCTCTGGAAACAAGACACTTTGAACCGTCTGCTTTTCACCAAGTGGGGCAGCAATCCAGAGCGCACGGGCAGGGATTGCCTTTCTGCTGGTATCTTCCGTCAAGTGCAGAAGAGCTTCAGCCTCAGCATTCAGTGCACGCTGCGCGGTTTTGATTTCCTGAATGTCTTTCGTCAGCACTGCCTACATGGTTTCAAAGTCAGCCTGATTCAATTCACCATTCAGTTTGGCAGTAATCAGTTTCACGTTCAGGGCTTGCTTGTCAGCTAGCTGCGTTGCAAGGTTGCGCTGTCTCTGTTCCCTTTCTTCAATGCGTTTGCCTGCTTTGTCCTTCGCAAGAACAGGCAGCACATTCACCAACGCTTCAAAGAAAGGCTGCATCTGCTCAAGGTAGTTCAACCAATCAGCTTCAATCTTTTCCACATTGACGCTGAAACGATTCTGGCAACCCGTGTTGCAGCACCAGTATTTCGGATAAGTCTTGCTTCGGCCCTTCGGCTTGGCAGCAGTTAGCTTCATGTTGCAGAAACCACAACGAACGAACCCGCGAAGTGGAGAGTCTTCGTTGGTGGGCTTCTTCGGCATGGCCTTGTTCTTTCCCCGCAGACAATCCTGTGCCTGCTGCCACAGGTCTTCAGAGATTAGGGCGGGAAAACTGGCTTTATGAGTTTGTCCGTTGTGCACCAGCAGACCGCAGTACACGGGGAGCCGGGATTCCGACAGACAAGCAACAAGCGATCTTCACGGCGTTTACCCAAGCGGATAACTCAACGACGCGCAAGTATGGTGGGACCGGATTGGGGACTGACGATCTCGACGTGCCTGGCGCAAATGATGAAGGGGCGCATCTGGGTGGAAAGCGCGGCAGGCAAGGGGAGCACGTTTCACTTTACCGCACGTTTTGGAGTGCAGAAGAACGCTCGCCCAAAGTTGGCGCTGGCGGAATTGGCGAAGTTACGTGGCTTGTCGATCCTGGTGGTGGATGATAACGAAACGAATCGGCGGATCCTGCAAGAGATGCTGGTCGGCTGGGGAATGACTCCAACGCTGTGCGAGAGCGGGAAGAAAGCTCTGGCGCTATTGCGAGATTCGAAAAGCCGTGGCACGAATTTCGCGCTCATGCTTCTGGATGGTTGCATGCCGGAGATGGATGGGTTTGCGCTGGCCAAGGTTCCGCAGGATGACCCGTATTTGCCGAAGCCGTTAACGGTGATGCTGACCTCTGGAGGCCTGCGCGGAGATGCCGCTCGTTGCAGGGAAGTGGGTATACGAGGCTATCTTCCAAAACCAATAAGAGGCACGGAGCTGTTGGAAGTCATCCAAATCATGCTGGGAAAAGAAGTTCCGGAGAACAACGAGAGTCTAATCACACAACATAGTTTGCAGAAAATCGTGCGCGATTGAGAATTCTGCTTGCCGAAGATATGCCATAAACCAACTCTTGGCGACGCGTATATTGGAAAAAAGAGGGCATGTGGTTGTGATAGCGAAAACGGGGAAAGGAGCAGTGGAAGCAACGGCGAAGGAATCATTTGATTTGGTCCTGATGGACGTGCAAATGCCGGAAATGGACGGACTGGAAGCGACCGCGGCAATTCGCGCGCGGGAGCAAAATACCGGCGGACGTGTCCCCATCATTGCGATGACGGCGCATGCGATGGTTGGCGACAAAGAACGTTGCCTTGCTTCAGGAATGGATAGCTACGTATCGAAGCCGCTGAAAATCGAGGAACTTTTCGCATCGATCGACACATTGATGGCCAAGGCAAAATCCACCCCTGTTTAATGTTGGACAAGAAGCGTTCTTTGCGTGACGCCATTATCTAGGCACTGATCGCGCTGACACCCTGTGACATAATCCTGGTGTGGCTCAAGAAATCCGACTTTCCAGCGGTCAAATCAGCGGACGCATTCAAATTGTGCAAGCCATCACAATCGTGTGGATGATTGTAGAGGCTGGCGTGTCTCTGATGGCCGCATGGAACGCTCGCAGTCCTGCGCTACTTGCGTTTGGCGGCGACAGCCTGGTCGAGTTGTTCTCGGCTTCGATAGTATTTTGGCGGTTTACGACGCGCACTACACAAGAACTTGCTGAACGCACGGCTGCAAAAATCGCAGGCGCATTGCTGTTTGTGCTCGGCGCATTTGTAGTTGCGGGATCGCTGCGCGCGCTCTTGGGTTATAACCAACCCGGTTCGAGTCGTTTGGGGATTGGCGTTCTGATAGCGGCGATTGTAATCATGCCGTGGTTGGCCCGAGAGAAGCGACGATTGTCGGCGGTTACTGCGAGCGCTGCGTTGAGAGCGGATGCAGCCCAGTCCAATCTCTGTGCGTATCTCGCGATGATAGCTTTGGGGGGACTCGCGGCGAATGCGATTTGGCATATTGGATGGGCTGATCCGATTGCAGCATTGGCTGTGATGCCGTTCATCGTATACGAAGGTGTAGAAGCGATTCGCGGCAGACCCTGTGGTTGTCATTAGAATTAGTTAGCTGACTTCAAGAAACCGCACCCTAATACTCCTTACAAGATATCGGCCTCGTTCAGCTTGCTAGTCCGGCGTTGACTTCGCTAGACGGGCGGCCTAACATGCGGCCCTGCTGCGGGAAAATGATCGGAAAAAAGCTACAGCATTATCTCATCCTGAGCCAACTGGGCGCCGGCGGAATGGGCGTGGTGTATTGCGCACTCGATGAGCAACTGGATCGGAAAGTCGCACTGAAGGTACTGTCCGCCGGAATACTGGCCGATGAAGACGCGCGGAAGCAGTTCCGGAAAGAGGCGCTTTCCCTTGCAAGGTTAAATCATCCCAACATCGAAACGGTGTTCGAGTTCGGTACTCAAGACGGGCTCGATTTCCTGGCCATGGAATTGATCTCGGGTATTCCGTTGAACGAAAAGCTAAAGAGCGGCCCACTTTCCGAGCGGGACGTACTCCGCTTCGGAGTGCAAATGTGCGAAGGGTTAGCGGCGGCCCACGAGCAAGGAATTATTCATCGTGACTTGAAGCCATCAAATTTATTCATCACTTCCGACAATCGGCTGAAGATTCTGGACTTTGGACTAGCCACTCTTCTTCGGCCAGCGGAGGAAGCTGACATTGCCAGGACCATGACAGAAGCGCACGGCCACATCGTGGGGACGCTGCCCTATATGTCTCCCGAACAATTGCGAGGGGAACCTACGGACGCGCGAAGCGATATTTATTCCGCTGGAGCGGTGTTGTATGAAATGGTCGCCGCGTCGAGACCCTTTCCGCAAAATCAAACCGCGCAATTAATGGGCGCGATCCTTCACAAAGATCCGGCCCCGCTTCGGTCCTTTAACGAACGAGTTTCGCCCGGACTCGAAGCCGTGATCTTGAAGGCCCTGGACAAGGAGAGGTCCGAGCGTTATCAAACCGCTCGTGAACTGCGAACAGCACTCGAGACACTGACCCGAAGTTTCACCGCGAGCGGGCTGTCGGCCATACCGGCAGCGCTTCCTTCAGGATCGAACATAAATGTAGTAACCGCTCCGGCCAAGCCCGCCCACTGGGGATGGATCGCCGCGACCATCACAACGGCGGTTGTGTTGGCACTCGCCTTTGGATTCGACGTTGGCCATGTAAAAAGCAAACTCTTCGGATCGCGAGAGTCGGGCGTGAACCTGCCTCGTTCCACAACACCCCCTCCTGCAGCGCGGCGCGCGATTGCGGTGCTCGCTTTCGTCAACTTATCAGGGCGGCCGGATCAAGCATGGCTTTCGACGACACTACCCGAAATGTTGACGACAGAACTAGGTGCCGGAGGCAATCTGCGCACGATTTCAGGTGAAGAGGTCACTCGAATGAAATCGGACCTGGAGTTGCCAGACGCGGCCAGCTACAGCAGCGAAACGCTGCAGCGAATTGGAAGAATTTTGGGAGCAGAAAACATTGTCACCGGATCGTATGCCGCACCGGGAACGGGCCAGTTGGGCCTCGATTTACGGTTGCAGAATGTGCGGACTGGCGAAACCGAGATGGTCACCGTGACCGGCAATGGAGACCGAATGGCCGACCTGGTCGAATTGATCGGACGCGCAGGAGGTCAACTGCGACAAAAACTGGGAATGGAAGGACGCCCGCCTGCAGCCGAAGCAGTGTTGAGGGCTTCGGTGCCTTCTACCTCCGTTGCTGCACAACTGTATGCCGAAGGAGTTGAGAAGTTGCGTCGCATGGACGCAAAGGGTGCGATTGAGCCTCTGCAAAAAGCCATCAAGAACGCTCCTGCATATGCGCTAGCGCATTCGGCCTTGGCAGAAACGTGGTCCATCCTTGGATATGATGATCGCGCGAAGGACGAGGAACAAAAAGCATTTTCCCTTGCGGACGCACTTTCGGCCGAAGACCGAGGACTGATCAAGGGCAGGCTCGACGAGTTCGCGTCGGAGTGGGACAAGGCCGCAAGTCTCTATCTTTCTTTGCGGACGCTCTACCAGGACGATCTGGATTACGGGCTGCGCCAGGCCAACGCCCAGATCCGCGGTGGCAAACCAAGGGAGGCCCTCACGACAATCGCTGATTTGCGAGCGATTTCTGGCCCAGCAGGTGAAGACCCGCGAATCGATCTGCGCGAGGCAGAAGCGGCAGAAATGATGGGAGACTTCAAGAGGCAAGAAGCAGCTGCTTCACGGGCGGCAGAAAAAGCCGAGCATCAGGGATCGCGCAGGTTGGCAGCCAGTGCCGAGTGGCACCGATGCACCGCACTGGTGAACATCGGTGACGCTGCATCCGCAAAGGCCGCGTGCGAAAAAGCTCGCGACGCGGCAAAGACAGTGGACGATCCACTGCTCCAGGCGAGAAGTCTAACTGGGTTGGGCTACGCTTTGAGTGACGAGGGCGCCAGTGGACAGGCACTGGATTGCCACAAGCAGGCGTTGAGCCTGGTGCGAGGAATCGGTGCGCAGCGCGATATCGCTGGAGCCCTGTTGAATATCGGCAATCTGACCTACGCCGCAGGGGACCTGAAGGGTGCGCACGGTTACTACCAGGAGTCCCTGGAGACTTCGCGAGCAATCCATAACAAGCAGGGGATTCTTGACGCGGAAGGAGGGCTTGCCGCCGATCTGATCGCGTCCGGTGAATCCGCCGCTGCGTTGCAAATTTATGGAGACATGCTGAAAACAGCGAAAGAAGTTGGAGACCAGAAAAACACTGCCTTCGCGCTGAGCGGCATCAGCATAATTCTTTTCGAGCAGGGAGATATCACGAATGCGCGCAAGCGGATGGAAGAAGCACTGAAAATGACTCAGGACGCCGGGATGAAGGGCGATTACGCTTCCGCCCTGATCGCCATGGGAGACATAGACCTTGCGCAGGATCACTTGGATCAGGCCGACAAGAACTATCGCGACTCTCTCAAACTGAATCAGCAACTGGCCGACACACTCGGGCTCGCACAGAATAACGCTTCCCTGGCCGTTCTGGCTCTGGAGCAAAATCAACCTCCGGCTGCTGAAACTCTCTCACGGCAAGCAGCGGACGCCTTCCGAGACCAAAAGAACGCAGATCCGGAAGCCGATGCCTTGGCCACTCTGGCTCGCGCACTGATTGCGGAAAACAAGCTTCCGGACGCCCGCAAAGAAATTGACCGGGCGAAGGCCCTGCCGGCGCAGGACCAGGGCATTCGACTAAAAGTCGCGATCGCGGAGGCCTACCTTGCTGGGCGTGAAGGTAAGGTGGCGGAGGCCGACAGGATTCTCACTGAGGCAATCCAAAAAGCTTCGGCAATGAAGCTGAAGAGATCTGAGTTCGAAGCTCTTCTGGCGAGGGCGGAGATTGAATCACAAAGTGGCGCTCTACCATCCGCGAAGCTGCAGGCCAAGCGCCTTCAGGCGGATGCTAGCGCTGCTGGATTCACGCTTATCGCTCGAAAGGCGAGTGCAATAGCTCGCTAGCTATTGTTTACGGCGGCGACGATACAAGCCCCCTAGGCCAATGAGTCCGGTCATGAGCAGCGAAAGGCTTGCCGGTTCAGGAACAGTGGTGTTGGATGTGAGCGTTATAACCGGAGTCGGCAATCCGGGGATGGCCGAGCCAGTGCAACTACCTGGATTTGTGCCAGCTTGATAGCAATAAGAGCCGTCACTTGAATTGGGATTCAGAATATCCATGTACATAGCCAGACCGGTGCCATTGCCTGGAAGGCCGACCGGCAAGGCAAACGTAAATGTCACGCCCAAAGAGCTTGTGGCCAGCGCAATTGCGTTGGGCGATGAGGTAAGTAGTGTTGCAACATCGCCCTGCGAAAACGGCGAAAAAGGAAGATTAAACGCCGAAGAGTTATCATCGTTCGTCAGTATTCCAGCTCCGCTAAGAGTTGCCCCTGACGGAAGCGGCAAGAATATCGTGAGCGACTGGCCAGCCGGTACCGCTGAGGTGATCTGGAATGAATATCCTATCTGAGAGGTGCCAGCTCCTAAATCTATAAACGCATCTTGAGCAAATTCCTGCGACGCAATCGTTACTCCAGCATTCGTTGTGCTTGTCGGGCCAGACAGAACGGGTGAGTCAGCTATTCCGTACGATGAACGAGTCCGCGTTGGGATTGTGTTTGCCGAAGCGGTGGCTACTAACGTCAAGCCAAATACCAGTACAACTAGCACCTTTAGTCTTTCCATATATCCCCCCGGTAATTACAAATCGATGCAAGGACGACAGCACTTCCACTTCCAATGAGGCTCTCAGCAGTCAAGAAAATGTGGACTATGCTAAGCCTTGTTCCTCGCGTGATATAAGCTGAGCCGTCGTTTTGAAGTAGGTCGTACTACCCACGAAACAGTGCAATAAATTGCACATTAGTTCTAGTGTTTGGCTAATTTGGACCAACTTAAATTGTGTGTAGCAGATTTAGCCACCTGCCATGGCCCCTACGATCAGGAACGGCTCTTCGCCGGATAAGACTTCTGGCGGGAGCAGGGTGTTCGGCGGCTCGTGGGAATAGTCTTCCTGGCAGACGAAGAAGCGAACGAAGGGGCGGCGTTGCTGGGTGGATTGGTCGCGTATGGTGCCTCGCAGGGCTGGGTAGCGGGCTTCGATGGCGGTCAATACCGATTGCAGCGTGGCATCTCCTTCGAGTTCGACTTGCACTTCACCCGTGACACGCGCGATCGTTCGCAGATGAGCCGGAAGTACGACGCGAATCATTGCAGCGTTTGCACCTCGACGGAGAGTACGGCCGGTAGATCGTGCCGGATGGCGCTCCAAGTGTTCCCTGCGTCGGAAGAACCATAAACCTGGCCACCGGTGGTACCGAAATAAATGCCGCAGGAATCGAGAGAATCGACAGCCATCGAATCGCGCAAGACGTTCACGTAGCAATCGCTTTGTGGAAGACCATTGGTGAGCGCTTCCCATTCATTGCCGCCGCTACGACTGCGATACACACGCAGCTTGCCATCGGGAGGATAGTGCTCCGAATCGCTTTTGATGGGGACGACGTAAATCGTTTGCGGCTCGTGCGCGTGGACATCAATTGGAAAACCAAAATCAGAAGGAAGATTGCCGCTGACTTCGTGCCAGGACTCGCCACCATTGTCACTACGCATCACGTCCCAATGCTTTTGCATGAAGAGCACATCAGGATTTGAACGATGCATGGCAATGCGATGCACACAGTGGCCAACTTCGGCGGTGGGATCGGGGAGTTCGTGGGGAGACTTCAAGCCTTGATTGATGGGGCGCCAGGTGCTTCCCGCATTGTCGCTGCGAAAAACTCCGGCAGCGGAAATTGCCACGAAGATGCGCTTCGAGTTCTTGGGGTCGAGCACAATCGTGTGCAGGCCCATACCGCCTGCGCCAGGTTGCCACAGATTCCCTTTCGCGCTGCGGAGGTTGGGGAGTTCGTGCCAGGTTTGACCGCCGTCGGTGGTGCGAAATAGGGCGGCGTCTTCTACGCCCGCGTAGACCGTGTCGGGGTCGGTGAGCGAAGGTTCCAAATGCCAGACACGCTTGAACTCCCACGGATGCTGCGTTCCGTCGTACCACTGGTGTGTGCCGGGCGTGCCGTCGTACTCAAATTTGTTGCCGACGGGTTCCCAGGTTTTGCCACCGTCATTGGAACGCTGGATTAATTGGCCAAACCAGCCGCTGGTCTGCGAAGCGTAGAGGCGATTGGGATCAGCAGGCGAACCTTTGAGGTGATACATTTCCCATCCGGCAAAATGTGGGCCGGTGATATCCCAATTCTTGCGCTTTCCATCGGAAGTCAGAATGAAGGCGCCCTTACGTGTTCCCACCAGTAGTCGTACCCCGCTCATGCGTAATTCCTCCTTATCATCGGTAGAGTAAGTAGGTAGAGGTCGGCCCGCCACCCAATGCTACAGCGAATTTTCGGACAGAACGACAATAAACTTTAGCCATGGATCGCCTGATAAGCCGAGTTCCACAAATCGACGCAGACAGGCGGTGGACTGGGCGAAGTCCACTTCTTTTGGGTCATCAAAATACCAATTAGATTCTCTTTGGGGTCTACGCGCCACGAGGTACCCAAACCACCGTCCCAGCCATAAGTTCCGACGGACTGCGGAAAGTTTCCGGGCCGTGTAACAACAGACATGCCAAATCCCCAGCCGTGGTGGTCAAAATAGCCCTCGACTAAAGACGCGCCCGACTCCTGCCCGGGCGCGAGTTGGTCGGAGGTCATCGCTGAAACAGAGGCACTGGAAAGAAGTTACTTCGAGCCAAATTTACCAATGTTCAGCATCATTTGGCTGAAGGCGAAATAATCATCGACAGTGGAAACCAGGCCGCCAGCTCCTGCGGGGAACGCGGGTGGGCGGTTCCACTGGCCGTTGTCTGAGGGATCGTAGACTTCGAATGCGCCGGTGCTGAAATTTGTCCAGTAACTGGTCGCGAAGCAGTCGCGTTTGGCAGTAGGCACGCTGAAACTGGTGTCCTTCATGCCAAGCGGCTCGAAAATGCGTTCGCGGAGAAATGTTTCGAGAGACTGGCCCGAAGCGCGGGCAAGCAGGACGCTCAGTACATCGGAGCCCGTGTTGTACATCCATTTTTCGCCGGGCTGATGCATTAAGGGGAGCGAACCCAAACGACGGGTCCACTCAACTGGCGCGGGCGTGGCCGAAGGACTTGGAGGTCCCATACCGATATGGAGGTTGTTCGCAGCTTTGAGAATAGGATAGTCGTCGGGCATACCCATTATCAGACCAAAACCCCAACAAAATGTAAGCAAGTTGCGCACAGTAATCGGACGAATCGCCGGGACGATGTCGTTTAGGGGCCCATCAAGGCGCTTCAGAACCGTACGGTTCGCAAGCTCGGGGAGAAGACGAACCACGGGTTCGTCTAAATGGAGTTTGCCATCTTCGACCAGGATCATTGTTGCCGCCGCAATGATCGGCTTGCTCATGGAAGCAATGCGGAAGATAGTGTCACGGCGCATGGGAGTTTTGCCGCCAACTGCTAGGCTGCCAAGTGCTTCGACATGAGTGTAACCACGCTGGCTTATTAAGGTAACTAGCCCAGGCATATCGTCTCGAGTTACGTGGCTGGCCAGGACATCGCGCATGTGAGCTACGCCAGCGGTAGAGAATCCTGCGCCATACGTAACTTTTTCCTTCACGGCGGTGTCTCCCGCGAATGATGGTTGGTTCGGCGCAAAATTCAGCGAAGGCGAGGCCAAACTAGCTGGCACAGCCAGCGTAATGGAAGTTGCCGCAGTTTTAAGAATGAGCGCCGATCGAGTTTCGACAATGCTTGCTCCGCCTCAAGCCACCGGCAAGGGTCACGGTTTGACTGGAATCCACAACTCGACATCTCCACTTGCAGTTTCCGGATGGAAGCGCTCGTCATATCTTTCGATCATGTAGGGAACATCGGGAATTGGCTGAAGGAGAGCGTGGCCTGAATTCGGGAGCCAGCGGTGATAGATGGCGTCAATGGTCATCGAGAGATTCGCGATGGGACCACGATGCGTGAAGATGGCATAGTGCATCGCAGGAATACTGATCATGCTGAAATCCGTGGGAAGGCCGGACGAACTGGAGACTTCCACGCCCGCGATGTAATCAAAACTGAAAGGATCAGAGATCATATTGGAACAGAGTCCATAAGCTACGTTGCCAATTTGGCTGGGAATTTTTCCAATGAAAAGGCCGAAGCGCTGCCAGAGTGCAGAAATGTTTTTTACGTCCGGACCAGTAAAGCGATTTTGTAATCCGGCGACAAGCATTGCTTTGCCGTCCTGGAAGCGAGGTTCTTCGAGTTGAAATTGTGTTGCTTGGTTAACACCGGTGCTGCTCATTTCGTCCTCCTTAAGTGCCGACCGGGAAATTGTGATGCACATCACTTGCAAAAAGCAAGTTACATTGTTAGTGTGAAAAGGTGACAAAAAGCAAGAAGGCAAACGGCACCTGGCGGTCCGGGTGTCCCTTGAATGCGTCTGTAGAGATATTGGGAGATCGCTGGTCACTGCTGATTATTCGGGACATGATGCTGCGGGGATTTCGCAGCTATAAAGAATTCCTGGGATCTTATGAAAAAATTGCGACGAACATTCTTGCGGACCGATTGCGGAGTCTGGAAGCGCACGGAATCATCGAATCGCGAGTCGATCCGGAGGATGGACGAAAACTGATTTACCAACTGACAAAAAAAGGGATTGACCTGGCGCCGGTGTTGACGGAGATGGTGCTGTGGGCAGGCGGGCACGAAGAGACGGAAAATCAGGCGCTGGTGCGGCTGATGCGGAAGGACAAGGCGAAATTCATAGCGGAAATCCGCCAACGCTGGGAAAAGAACGTCCAGAATCGGCATAGGGGGGACGGTAACCCGTCCGCCCCTGCCACACCACCGGAGATGCGGGTCCGCGTACGGCGGTTCAGAGGGTTAGGCTAGTCCATCGAACAACCGAGGAAGACCGAGAGAGTCAAAGTAGGAAATGGG
>DASXIT010000233.1:0-12895 GCA_036497825.1 Candidatus Acidiferrum sp. | reverse complement strand
GGAAACTGTCCCGCAATACCCTCCGGCTCATCGTCTGCACCCTCCGCGTCATCTTCAACGCTGCGGTTGAGGATGGAATTGTCGATCGCAATCCCGCAACGCGAATGGGACGTTTCACGAAGTCAGAGAAGCCAAAGTTCCAAGCCACCGCACTGACTACGAGAGAGGCCCACACGCTACTCACAACGGCCGAAACTTCGTGTCCAGATTTCTATCCCCTCTTTCTCACCGCGCTGCGTGCCGGCCTGAGACGCGGAGAACTCATCGCATTGAAGTGGGGAGACATCCAGTTCGGCGAAGGCGACAAGGATGCGAACCGCTACATTCTCGTGCAGCGCAATCACTCCCACGGTGAGTTCACCACGCCCAAGAGCAACAAGTCCCGTCGAGTTGATCTCTCGCGCCAACTGCGCAGTGTGCTCGCACAGCTTCGTGACAAGCGATTGCTCGATGCGTTCCTAAAGGGAGAAACGTCAATCTCAAACGACCTGGTGTTCCCATCGAAATCAGGAACCGTGCTCGATGGTGCGAACCTGCTCCACTATCACTTCTCACCTTGTGTTACTCGCGCTGGCCTCCGACACATCCGCTTCCACGACCTGCGCCACACATTTGGAAGCCTCCTCATACAGCGGGGAGCCTCTCTGACGTACGTAAAGGAACAGATGGGACACAGTAGTATCCAGGTGACGGTGGACACGTACGGTCACCTCATTCCGGGGGCCGACATCTCTTGGGTGGATCGCCTCGATGAGGCGCCAGCACCGCAACCATCCGCAACCCAGGCGCAACCGGAGCAAACTGCGGAATCAGATGAAAGGTTGGAAGTGATTGAAACAAGTGGTGATCCGGGCAGGACTCGAACCTGCAACCCGCTGATTAAGAGTCAGCTGCTCTACCATTGAGCTACCGGACCACGGACAATTCTTTATTTTACATAGTTATCAAATTCTTGTCGACACTTCTGAACGGAAATCGCCTCACAATTCGACGCGATTATGCTGTTGGCTTGCTACGCAGGACGGCCACTAAATCCTTGGCTACTTGCCTGGCGCGCTCCAAATCATGAGGATCAAACGAGATCGCTGACACTCTGGGATGGCCGCCTCCCCCATATTTCTCCGCCAGCGATGCCAAATTCTGATCCGCCGTGGCCTGGTTCCACGGATTCGTACCCAGCGAAACTTTTGCGCGCACCGCCGACGCGCTCACACTCACCGAGTACACACATTCCGGGTGCAATAAATAAGGTATGAATTTGTTGTAGCCTTCCAGGTCCAGATCGCTTACGTCAAAAAAGATCACCCCATCTTTTGCTTCACTACGCTGCCGCAGAATCTCGATCGATTTCCGGTGCCGCTCCAGCAATGGTCCCAGATGTTTTGCCACGATTGGCAACTTCACCATCTCCGACAGCGATTTATACGCAAGATCGGGAATCAGTTTTGCGGGTATCCCATCTTCCGGAGCCGCTTCAATCACCAGCGCCAGTTGCGTCGCCGGATCGGCCAATTCCGTCGCTGACTGCGGCGTGGGAAACTGGGCTCCATCAATAATATCGCCCCAATGAATCAACTCCGCCATCGGCTTCGTATCGAATCCAAATTTTTCTTTCGTTACCGTGGCGATCAGTTTTGTGCACGACTTGTACGTCGGGTCGTAAAACATCTGCTTGCCCGGAAATCTCTTAAAATATTCCGCGTCGGCCGGCGTAAGAAACGCGCTCTGGTGATGGTCAAACCACCAGGTAACCTTCGGATTGTTTGAATATTTGAAATCCACTATCACGTTCTCATCGCCGTCGAACAATCCCTCTTCCCATGGATGCTTCGCCTTATGGGTCATCCCGCTGAAATGAAACTCAGCCTTGGGATCATGCGTCTCTCGGTAGAACCGGTAAAATGACGCCGCGGAAGCGGTACCATCGAAACAGCGATCGTGAAAGCACAGTCTGACTTTTGTCATAGGCAGTAGTTTCTGCTTCTTCCTCACCACAAGCTTAGCCGCAACTAAGAGCAAAGCTATAAACGATGTACGTCTTGGCGAAGAAAGTCAAGTACAAAGAACCACACTTCACCACACTTCATCGCGCTTCATCGCGTTGACTTGCAAGCCTCGCTAGCCTAACATCCGCCTTACATTGTCTCTTCCTTTTCGGGTTCTTTCGCAAAGACGAGGTGCCAATTTATGAGCGACTGGATGTATGTGCAAGAAACTCCTGCGGAGCAACTTGCACAACTTCACTATTTTTCCATCGTCAAACGCCAGAAGGACGCCGAAATCCCCTTCCTCATCACTGTCAAGGAATTTGCCACTCCTCCTCCGGGCCAACACGTTAAGTTCTTCGCCGAAGCCGACAAAGCCTTGAACCAGAAAACCGCTTCGTTCACCCCCTGTGGTTGGGGCAGCAATCTCTACGGCGCCCTTGGCGATTGCGTCCGCCTGATTCGTCAGTTTCCTTATGAAGGTGATCTATGATCCTCTATCTTTCTAAGCATCAGATTAAGCCAGGCATCACCGTCATCGAAATGAAGGGCAGCATTCATGCCGGCACGGATTGCCGCCGCCTCGAAAATGAAACGGCAACCCTCATCGCCGACAAGGTCAACCGCGTCATTTTTGATTTCACCCACATCACCCACATCGACAGCTCCGCCATCGGCTCTCTCGTCCGCTCGCACACCGAACTTAAAAAAGCCGGAGGCTGTTTGCGCCTGGCGGGTGTGAAAGGAATGCTAGAAGGAACTCTTAAGATGACTAAGGTTGATAAGCTAGTAGAGATTTTTCCAACCGCTCCATCCGCCGCAGAAAATTTCGTCGCCCCCGGCGCGCCCGGCCCCACTACCCCCGCCTAACCTGACCTTTGTCTTTTCCTGATGTAGGTGCCGGTTTTATGTTTACCCTGAGCTTCGAAGGTCCCGGCCAATCCTTCTTGTGCCTTTTTCTTGCGTCCTCTGTATCTCTGCGTTACCCTCTTCCGCCTTTTCTTCAAGCCCCTGCCGCATACGAAGTCTCGCTAGCCGCCCCCGAACGCAACGTAAACTTCAAATTAAAAAACGGCGCTGCCACCAGCGTCTTTTGCAATTCCACGTCATCCGTATATCGCGCCTTCGGAATTCGCCGCGCCAGAATCGCCAGCTCCAGCGGATCCCTCCGGAACGGGTACGGCGCCAGCGAATATTCTTCCCCGCCGATCGACCGCAATTCCCAATCTACTTCCCCGCCTTCGTCATCCACCGGCACGCCTTCAATCACGATATCGTTTTTCGCTCCTATGCAAAAATACAGCGACAACCGGTCCAACGCCTCCAGCCGCTGCTGATTGGCTTTCACTATCTTTTCGTCGATGTACGGTCTCATCGCTGGATTGCTGCGCAAATCCACTTTCAATCGCAGTTGTTGCAATCGTAATCGCTGCACAAAATCATTCGCCAAATTCTGTTCATGGCTCTTTACATATTTCGCCGAATATCCCGGCATGGTTGCATGAGCCCGGTCGTAAAGTCCCGCGCAATGCCCGGCCACCAGCAATCCAGCATACAAATCCGCCTTCACCACCCGCTCAATTCCGTGCTGGTACAAAGCGATATGCTCTGCCGTCGGTATCGTCATGAACGAATAAGCCGCAAAAGTTTTAGGATCAACCCCCGGAGCCAGTTCCCATTCCTGCCAGCCGTTGTCGTGCTCTGCCGCCGCCAGGCAAAATGAATCGAATGGCTCCGGCCTCTGAAACGCCTCATTCCCCAATTCGCGCGCGAAAAATCCCGACAGGTACGCATGATCCGTTTGCCGAATCACTACCGGCGCTTCATTCTGTTGCCGTATGATCATCCAATCGCCTCTTACTCCTGGCTCACTCTACTCCGCGCGTTCCGCTATTATCCACACTTACTTTCCGCCCCGCCACTCATAGCTCAAGCTTCAGCCTGGCTCTTTCGCGGGCAACGCACACCTTGCAACATGCAACATTTCAAGTTCATGACTTAAAGTCATATCCCGCGACACAGTCACTCCTGCTTACCCTGAGGTGCGAAGGGTTACCCTGAGCCTTGAAGGGACTGTGCTCTTGGGTTTCACCCTGAGCCGCAAAGGGCCCGGTTTACGCTGCGAAAGATCTCAACTCCAAATTTATCCACCTGTCCGTCCCGTCTCCGCGACAGCTCACCGATAATCACCCACGTCTTGTGATATAAGCTTTTCTTAAGAGCGGCAGGGGTGCGGCTCGCGATCTCAATCGATTAACTAAAGGTGGGAACAAAATGTTCGCTACTCAAAAGAAATTCCTTTGTGCTTTCTTGCTTCTTGCTCTCTCTGCTTCCATCTCCCTCGCACAAGCCGTTCCTCCAGATACCGCAAACGAAGCGCGGATCGATAAACTTCTCCAGCAAATGACCCTCGAAGAAAAGATGAATCTCATCCGCGGCGGCCTCGAAGATTCTTCCGTCTATCAAGGACAAGCTGGCTATCTCCCCGGCGTCCCCCGTCTCAACATTCCTTCTCTTCGCTTCGCCGACGGGCCTCCTGGCTTGCTCACTCGAGTCCCCGCACAAGCCGAAACCGCCACCATGGGTGTCGCCGCAACCTTCAGCGTCAAAGACGCAGAGGCCAACGGCGTCGTCATCGGCCGCGAAGCTCGTTCTCTCGGCATCGATGTCGTCCTGCAGCCTTTCATCAACATCGATCGCGATATCACCTTTAACCGTGGCTACAACACCTTCGGCGAAGATCCTTTCCTTTCTGGCGTAATGGGCGCCGCTGAAATTCGTGGCGCGCAAGCGCAAGGCGTAATGGCGCAAGCGAAACACTACATCGCTTACGACTCAAACTCTTACAACGTTTTCGTAGACCAGCAAACTTTGCACGAAGTTTACGCCGCTCCCTTTGTCGAAGCCGTGAAAGCTGGCGTCTCCTCCATCATGTGTTCCTACAATCGCGTCAATGGGCCTTTCGCATGCGGCAGCGCCGACACTCTGAAGACCATTCTGAAAAGTGAAATCGGCTTTAAGGGTTTTGTCACCTCAGACTGGGGTGGTGTCCACAGCGTCTTGTTTATCAATCAAGGCCTCGACATGGAGATGCCCGGCGGGGCGTACCCGGGCAGCCCCTTCGTCGCATTGATGCACAATTTTTTCCTGACAACTCCGCCCAGCAACGCTCCACCCGCAAAACTCGATGAAGGCGCCCTGGGCGGTATACTCGGTGGAATTATTCCTGAGGAACCACAACAGCAGAGGCGAGAGCTTTCCGGTTTTCCCCGCGATTCTGATTCCACATCCATGTACAGCGCTCTGAAAGATGGAACCGTCACCGAAGCCACCATCACCGCCGCCGCGCGTCGTGTTCTCTACGAAATGGATCGCTTCGGTTATCTCGACGGCAAGCAAAAGCACACCATCACTCCGCAGGACATAGACCAAAATGCCGCCGTCATTCAGAAAACCGCCGAAGACGCCGCCGTCCTCCTGAAAAATGACCACGCACTTCCGCTCAAATCGAATGATCTTCAATCACTCGCACTTATCGGCCCCACTGCCGGACAAGTCGCTGCCATCGGCACTTTTGGCGAACGTTCCCCGGGACTCACTGATCGCCAGATCAGCTCACTTGACGCTCTCAAAAAATTCGCACCCGATGCCCACATTACTTTTGCCGTGGACGACGATATGACCGGCACTCCCATCGACGCTTCATTGCTCACTCACGATGGCAAATCCGGCCTGCTCCGCACGGATGCTGCTGGAAAAACTTCCATCGATCCACAAATCGATTTCACTCACAGCAACAATAAATTCCTGCCCGCCAACGGTACATTTACGTGGAAGGGCACACTCACTGTTCCCGCTGCAGGCGAATATTGGATTTATTTGCAAGCTCTCGGCGCGCGCGGCAAGTTTTCCATCGATGGCAAAGAAATTGGAAGGACCGGTGCGGCCCAGGGCACCGTCCATGGCGACATCCAATACGCCACTCAGGACAATGGCATTCCCACCGTGGACAACCTCGACAACGTTCGCCGCTCCATTCAACTCACTGCCGGTCCGCACGAAATCTTGGTCGAAGCTAGCGGTGACACTTCAAACGCACCCGAACAAATTCGCCTCAACTGGAGTACACCAGAGCAACGGCGCCGCAATCATCAAGCCGCCCTGAATGCCGCAAAATCCGCGCACACCGCCGTTGTTTTTCTTTGGACCCGCGGCAAGCCCGTCTTCGCTCTTCCCGGCGAACAAGACAAACTCGTGGAAGAAATCGCCGCAATCAACCCAAACACTATCGTCGTTCTCAACGTCAGCCAGCCCGTCGCAATGCCTTGGCTCCCCAAAGTGAAAGCCGTTCTGCAGATGTGGTGGCCAGGAGACGAAGGTGGATGGGCCACTGCCAATGTCCTTCTCGGCAAAGCGAATCCTGCCGGACGTCTTCCCTTCACATGGGCCAAACGGATGGGAGATTATCCTGCCACTGATCCCGCACACCCGGAACGTTCCGCAAAAGGGGTCGATGGCAAAACCACTTTTTCCGAAGGCGTCGACATCGGCTATCGCTGGTTCGACAAGCAAAAGATCGAGCCGCTCTTCCCCTTCGGTTTCGGCCTCTCCTACACCACTTTCACCTACTCGGATCTAAAAGCCGTTCCAGCCTCCGACAATGGCTTCGACGCTTCCGTCCGGATCACAAATTCCGGCACTGTAGCTGGCGACGAAGTCCCGCAAATTTATCTCGACGCCCCAGCTCAACACCCAACCGGCGTACAATTCGCCACCCGCACACTAGCCGCTTTCGATCGCATCACTCTCAATCCCGGCGAATCAAAAACCGTTACCTTGCACATCTTCCCGCGCAGCCTGGAATACTGGTCCACCACCGAAGCCCGCTGGCTCCGCGCCACCCCCAGAACCATCAGAGCAGGCGCATCCTCCCGCGACCTAAAACTCTCCGCCTCCACCCAGTAAAGCAACAAAACCCGTGGCACAGTCACTCTTGACTGTGCTCTTGGGTTTTCCTTGCGTTGGGTGCCCCATTCGCCGCTCTTGCGTGTGGGTCTTGAGCTCTCTTGCGGATGTCTCAGCGGCAGCCTAAATCCCTCGCCACGCATTTTGCGGGTGAGCAATCTGCCTTTCGCCTTCTCTCGGCTTTCTCTTCTGGATTCCTCATCTCTGCGCCTCTGTGGCCCTCTGCGTTAAATCCTTTGCCTTCGCTCTTTCCTCTGAACCTTCAACCTCTTGCCAAAACCGTCATCCCACTACAAACGGGGTCATGCGTCACTCGCCACCCATCCTTGTAAACCACTGCCGGCCGATGCTCATCAATCCGAATCCCCAGATACTCCTCAATCGCCCGAATCACCGCCCGATGTATACTCTCCCCCGCCACTCGTCTTCCATTCCTCATCCGATACACATAACTCAAATTCGTATCGTGAAACGCCACTCGACACTTCTCCGTCAGAAACGGAAACCACGCTGCTATTTCCGCCACGGTGTGCTCGTAAACATGGCTGGTATCAATAAACAGAAAATCAATTTTCGTTTCGAGCCCCTTAGACCTGCACCATTCCGGAAACTCCTTCGCAAATTTCAGATCATCCGAATGCACAAAACTCCATTTCTCGTACGCAGCAACGTGCGAGCAATCGTCAATGTCCACGCTCACCATCGTCGCGTTATGAGCCTTCGCGCAGGCAATCAACGTCTGCGTGCTTACCCCTCCCCGCGTTCCCAATTCAACAATTAATTTTGGAGCGGTCGCATTGCACTCGAAAAACAGCGTCGGCAGATGATCAACAATGTCGTTGTCTTTATTAAATCGCGGATAGCCATTCAGAACATTCAGTGTCGAACACCACAACCGGGTAAAGAAATAGCGCATGGTCACGAAGTCTATCGAAAATCACCAGCCACAACAAATTCAACGCTGCAACGCGCTTACTTCTTTTCCAGCATCACTTCCGTCGACTTGATCACCGCCGAAACTGTATCCCCAACCTTTAATTTCATTTCATCCACGCTTCTCTTTGTAATTACGCTCTCCACCACATTCTTGCCCACTTGAACCACGACGTGCGCCATCACTCCGCCCAATTGAATTTCGGTCACTTTGCCTTCCAACCGATTCCGCGCTGATAGTGTCATCTCCAATCCTCCTTAAATTCACATTGTTGATCCTGCACAACTCAAGGGCATGTCATTCCTCACCCCGTTCGCCTTTTGAACGGGATGAGGAATCTGCTTTTCTGTTCCGATTCCCCATCTTCTCTACGAATCTCTGCGCACCCCTGCGCCTCTGCGTTATCTTTTTCTTAAGAGTCGTTCCACTCACCCCTTTTTATATAAACCATTTCTGGCATGTCAAAGCCTGGAAATTAGTGTATCTTTTATTCGCCTTAAAGCATCTCGTTATATTGATATGAACCGTATTAAAATATATTTTCTGGCAGAATAAACCCATTTTTGCCGGAAGGCTGTACTGGTCCAGCAATTCAACTTCTACACTTCGGGGGATTTCCTGATGATTCTCGACCACATCCGGGCGATCGGACCATCAGGCGTCCATCGCCTCCTGGGCTTATTCTTCTTCGTTCTCTGCTCGATATTCTCCTCTTTGTCACCCGCTCACGCTCAGGTTAGTGCCAGTATGAAGGGCGTGATTTCAGACCCCACAGGGGCCGCCATCTCGGCCGCAACTGTAACCGCTCGGAATACCGAGACCGGCGCGGTGCGCACCACCACTTCCGACCAAACTGGAAACTATCTCATCCTAGCCCTTCCCGTTGGCCAATATGAAGTGAAAGCCATCAAGTCTGGCTTTCAGGATGTCAATCGAACCGGCATCAATCTCGTTGTCGGCGAAGAAGCAACGGTCAACCTGCAATTGCCAGTCGGCACCGTAACGTCTGAAATCAAAGTCGTCGGCGACGCGCCCATGGTCAGCACCACCACCAACGACATCAGCGGTGTAGTTGGCGAAAAACTCGTCAAGGAGCTTCCTCTAAACGGCCGCAGCTATGATCTTTTGCTTCCGCTCAATCCTGGAATCGTCAACTTCACTTCGCAGAAAACCGGCGGCACCGGCATTTCCAATTCCAGCGCCGGCAACAACTTTTCCGTCTCTGGCAATCGTCCCCAGCAAAATCTTTTCTTGCTCAATGGCGTGGAGTACACCGGCGCAGCGGAAAACAATATGACCCCCGGTGGTCCCAGCGGTGAATTACTGGGTGTCGAAGCTGTGCGTGAATTTAACGTGCTTCGCGATTCCTACAGCGCCGAATTCGGCAAGCATCCCGGTGGACAGGTGATCATCGCCACGCAATCCGGCAGCAATCAGCTTCACGGCTCGGCCTACGAGTTTCTCCGCAACAATGCCCTCGACGCCCCCAATTATTTTGACCAGGGTTCCGCGCCTCCCTTCCAACGCGATCAGTTTGGCGCGTCTCTTGGGGGCCCGATCATTGCTGACAAAACTCATTTCTTCCTCAATTACGAAGGTTTCCGGCAGAACCTTCATCAAACCTCCGCCGCTTTCGTTCCCGACGCTGTCTCGCGCGCTGTAGCGGTTCCCAGTGTTCAACCCTTGCTCAATCTTTGGCTCACTCCCCCCGTTGGTGCTCCCGACTTCAATGGCATTGCCGAGGTCTTCAGCAACCCTCTCCAAACCATCCGCGAAGATTTTGGAACGGTCCGCATTGATCAAACTTTTTCTCAGAAAGATTCACTCGCTGGCATCTATACCATTGACGATGGCGGCGACATCACCGCTACTCCCGTCAACCCTTACAGTAGCGATATCCTGAACTTGCGTGAACAAGTCCTCAGCTTCGAGGAAACCCATGTCTTCTCTCCCACTCTCCTAAACACCGCGCGATTTGGCTATTCCCGCGCCGGCTACTATTTCAACGGCGAACCCACTCCGGGCACTCCTGCCGCCAGCGTTCCCAGTTTTCTTTCTGGACTTCCGGTAGGCGCCGTCGTCGTTGGCGGCAGCGCGGCCTCCAATCCGCAAGCCTCCATCGGCCTAGCTGGCAGCAACAATGGCAGCAATCTCCATATCGCGCGCAATCTCTTCACCTATGAAGACCGCGTCACTTGGACTCATGGCCGCCACCAATTCAGTTTTGGCGCATGGTTCCAGCAATTTCAGTCCAACGAAAATATTGCCCTCAGCCAGTATGGACAGGCCACATTCGCCAGCCTGACAACTTTTCTCGCGGGCACCGCCAGCAGCTTTCTCTACGATCCATCTCCTACTAAGATGAATTGGCGCTCGCTCTTCAGCGCAGCCTACGCCGAAGACGTTTTCCGGGTGAATTCCCGGCTAACCCTATCTCTCGGTTTCCGCAGCGAATTTTCCACCGGCTGGAATGAAGCCCACGGCCACGCCGCAAACTACACATTTGCGAACGGCGTAATCGCTTCTCTTCCCCACGTCGGAAGTTCTCTTTTCACCACCAACAACGCGAAATTTTTGCCTCAGCCCCGCATCGGCCTGGCGTGGAGTCCCATCGACAATAAAACCGTCATTCGCGCCAATTTTGGCATGTACAACGACCTGCAAGACGCCCTGGGCTATCGCGCCGATCAGAACGCTCCTTTCAACCCCACGTACAGCATTCCCAATTTCACCGTTTCCAAATTCCCGATCAACCCGGCAGCTCCCGTACCGACTACTGCGAAGTTAGTTCCCGGTGGGGTTCAACCGAACATGTACACTCCCACTCTCATTTCCTGGTCCCTTCGAGTTGATCGGGAACTTTCTCCCAACACCGTTATCTCTATCGGCTACGTAGGCTCTCACGGCTATCACGAAATAATCGGTATCGACGCCAACGAACCTGTTCCCACCATCTGCCCAGCGTCGCCCTGTCCCACCGTCTATCCAACTGTCAACCCCAACGTCGTTCCACCGGTCACTTTCGCAACCGGTTTTCCCGCCAGTTCTCCTCTCGCTGGCGCTCCGGTGCCCACTGGCAGCTATTACATTCCCGCGGGAGCGCCGCGAGCGAATCCAACCCTCGCCAATACCTGGACATGGTTTTCCGAAGGCGTCAGTTCCTATAACGCTCTTCAAGTGGACGTGCGCCGCCGCTTCAGCCATGGTCTTTCTTTCCGCGGCATTTACACCTTCTCGAAAGCCCTCGATGATGGCGACTCCGTGAATCAAACCACCGCAGGCAATGCTCCGGGCCTCGCGTCCAATCCCCTCAATCTCGCCACCGATAAAGGCCTTGCCACTTTCAACGTCACGCATATGGGCGTCATCAACGTGCTCTACAATTTGCCTTTCGGCAGCGGCCAAGCCTACGCAAACAGCTACGGCAGTTTCACGAATCACCTGGTCAGTGGCTGGTCGCTCTCCAGCATCTTCACCGCGCAATCTGGATTTCCCATCACTCCTCAACTGAGCTACAACCCATCCAACAACGGCGATACCAGAAATCCTGTCAGGCCATTTGTGAATCCCAACTTCATTGGTCCAATCGTGTTGGGTAAGCCCAATCAATGGTTCAATCCCGCTGCCTTCATCGCGCCCCCTTCCACCATTGGTTTTTACGGTAATCTAGGCAGAGACACCATCATCGGTCCCGGCCTCGTAGATTGGGATTTCTCGGTTTTGAAAGACACGCGAATCAACGAGCGTTTCAATTTTCAATTTCGCGCGGAAATTTTCAATCTCCTGAACCGGGCAAATTTCAACACTCCCAACCTCATCGTCTTTACGCCGCCAACCGCCGCGAATCCAACCGGCGTTTCCGGCACCGCCGGCGCCATCACCAGCACCTCCACCACGGCCCGCCAAGTCCAGTTCGGCCTGAAGCTCCTCTGGTAATCGCAACACGACGTCGCGCCATTGCGCCTTTGTAGGGACCGCCTTCCGAGGCGCTCACGGATCCAACCCACACAACTGATCCATTCTCGTAGGGCACGGCACTGCCGTGCCCGTCTTTCTTCCGCCTACATCGTAGTTTCACCGCCCTAATCCGCATCCCGAAGGGGCGGCTTTACGCCGTCCGCCGCCGCAACGTCATCCCGAACCTGCGCTTTTTGCGGGTGAGGGATCTGCTTTGCCTCTTCTCCCCTCCCTCTGCGGCCCTCAGCGTCTCTCCGTTAAATCTTTCTTTGCTTTGCTTTGCTTTTCTCTTTCAACTCTCAACTCTGCTTCCTCCCCGCCAACCACGCCACCAACGTCGCAAACTTTTCATCCTGCGACCACGGCGCCCCAAACGGCTTCCCCATTTCCGTAACCCGCCTTAGTAATTCCGCCTCGCCAATCGAAAATTTCTCCCCACACTCCTTCAACAATTCCTTCGCCTTAACACATTTCACTTGCACCCCGCACCGCTCACACGCCTCGCGAATCACTTCCCGAAACAACTCGCCATCCGCGCTATGAATCAACGCGTGCGACATCAATATCTTCTCCAACTCCGGCAGAGCTCTCCCCGCAGCCAGCAGCAATCCACCGCGCTCCAGCCGGTATCCTTCTTTCTCCAATCCAACTTGCGCGTCACGCAGAGCGCGGTAAGCAAGTTCTTCCGCCTCTTTCCGCACTCCAGCCACAAATTTCTCCGCATCTTCCAACCGCATTTTCTCCGCCGTGTGATACGGCTGCCGAAATCTGAAGCTAAATGTTTTCACCAATCGAAGCCGCTCGCGCCGCAAAACTTTCGGCATCCCTTTTCCAACCGACACCACGACCAACGCAGTCCACCCGGAATGCACACTAAATCCAACGGCCGCTTTTTTCATGAATTCCTCCGCGGTAGAGGAAACGGAGGTCTCCAAGAATGCCTCCACGCATCGACGCCGTCAACCACTTCATCTTGTTGCCAGCAGTTTCGGAAATATCTTGGAGGTCGGCAAAAGAACTTTTGTTTCCGGCTGAGTTTCTTGCGCGATGGCGG
>DASXIT010000232.1:0-37460 GCA_036497825.1 Candidatus Acidiferrum sp. | reverse complement strand
GGCGGTGATATAGCCGATGCCACCCATGTCGGCGGCAAGATTGTAGACCTGGTCAACGCCACCACGAGTGGCGAGGAGGCAATTCTCATAGTTGCGAAGATCGAGGACTTCAAATTCATCGGCCGCGGACTTTTCGTATTCGGGGCTCTTAATGTCGACGCCGCGCACCCAATTGCCATCGGCTTTGAGGCGTTTAACCAGGTGGTGCCCAATGAAGCCTCCTGCGCCGGTAACGAGAATTTTCGGTTTAGTCATCATGTGCTCTCCTTAATGGTAATAGAAAAGGCTACATCAAATTCGAACGGGACTGGGCAATGCCGGGGAAGAATGTCAAATTTGCCGCAGCGTGCGGGAGCGGATCAGGCTGCACCAGAACCTTTAAGAACCGCAGGGATGGTGCGAGCCAGAATCTTGAGATCCAACCAAAGCGACCATTCATCAACATATTGGAGATCGAGTCTCATCCATTGATCAAAGGTAATTGAACTGCGTCCATTGACCTGCCAGAGGCAAGTGATACCGGGGCGAATACTGAAGCGGCGCCGCTGCCAATCCTCGTTGAAACCATTGTAGTCTCGAACAGGTAATGGGCGGGGACCTACAAGACTCATATCGCCTTTTAGTACATTAATCAACTGGGGTAACTCATCGATACTGGTGCGGCGCAGGAATTTGCCGACTGGAGTAATTCGAGGATCATTTTTGATTTTGAAGACGGGGCCGGAAACCTCGTTGAGCTGTTCCAATTGGGACATCAGCTTTTCGGCGTTGGGGACCATCGTCCGGAACTTGAAGATTTTGAAACGACGTTTGTTGTAGCCGACGCGCTCTTGATAAAAGAAGACCGGGCCAGGTGAGGTGAGCTTCACGATAAGGGAAACAACCAAGAGCACAGGCAAGAGAAGGAAGAGCAAGATCGAAGCCGCGAGTAAATCAATCGCGCGTTTGGCAAGGATAGGCCAGCCGCCCCAAGAAGGAGGATAGCAAGTGATGTAATGATCGCCCACAAGTTCATCAGCGTGTGATCGAGCCTTCTTGAGGCCAAAGATGTCTGAGTCAAAACGCATGATGATTCCATGAAGTTCGCAAAGAGTAGCAACTTGGGAAGTGTGTTCGTGGAAGTAACGAAGCGGGAGGTAGTTGGCGACTTCATCGACGACGTTGTGGCGAAGGAATTCAGGCAGCGTACCAAGGCTGGCCACCAGGGGACGCCCCGTAGCGGTGAAATCTGCAAGCTGCGGCCAATCCTGATCGACGAAGCCAAGGATGCGATAGCCCAGTTCGGGGCGGGCTTCGATGCTGCGGGCAAAGTCGGTCGCTCTCTGATTGGTACCGAGAATAAGGAGATAGCGAAGGTTTCTGCCGTGAAGGCGAAGGCTGGAAAGGCAATAGCGGAGAAGAAGGCGGCCAACAGCGACAAAGAGAAAACTGAAGGCCCAGAAATTGAGGACGAAAGGAGGCGTGATCATCTTCACCTGAAATAACAGGCCAAAGAAGGTCAGGCTGACGGTGCAAAGAGTGGTGACCTTCAGTGCGTCGACGACCTCCGACAGGTGAGTGGAAAGGCGCTTGGAGCCATACATTCCAGACTGAGAGAAGATGACGTGCCAAATCAATAGGGCGAGGGAAAAGAGGACAAGATTGCCGAGTTTGACACGCATGGACAGAAATTCGGACAGAGTTGTTCCCTGGTGAGCACCAAAAACAATTATGGTGGCGAGGGCGTAGGCGGACAGAACAAGTCCAAGATCAAAAAGCTTAAGGCCAGTGAGTAGGATATTTCGTCTAGCTTCGTTCATAGTTTTGCTGAATTCTGCTGGGCGAGGCGAGGATTGGACGCAACCGAAAGGTAGTTAGAAAGACGAAAAATATAGACGAATTATTCTGGCTCGACCAAATAACCAGAAACGCGCATGGCGATAGAGCGTTGAATGAGTTCAACAGAAATGATGAGGCTCTGGTCGCCACGAATTGCGGTAAGAATGCCTTTGATGCCGTCCAGACTGCCGCCACGGATGCGGACGCGCTGGCCAACCTTAAGAAATGGATAAGCTTCAAAAGGAATTTTCTGAGCGAGAAGAGTTTGAACGGCGGTGATTTCTTCCTCGGGAATCGGGATACCAAGACCGCGGACACCGACGAAAGAAATCACACCGTTGGTGCGAAGAACCGAGACTCTGGCGTCCAGCGTTGCGGCGCTTCGAACAAAAACATAACCGGGGAAAAGAGGAGCGTGAATTACACGCTGGCGATCGCTCCACTGGCGAAGGAGCGGCTGCGAAGGAAGAAATGTTTCAACACCCTTTTCCAGCAACTGAGCGGCGACTTTGTTTTCAAACTTAGGGCGCGTCTGGACAGCAAACCAAGAGACGAGGCCAGTGGAAGGCCGCCATAACTCGGGAGCTTGCAACAATTCAGCTGTTGTGGGTTGTAGAGAACTCATGGGCAAGGCTCCGCCATATTAAGTCACAAAAACGTTGGGGTTAACTGACGCTACCGGACGCCAAAGAACTGCCGCCCTGAACAACGACTAAATTCGGTGATACAAAGCGCTGGGAATCGGGAAGGTGCGCTTATTCAACACCGCACCCAAAATCGAAACGTGAGCAGCACGCAAAGACTTGGTAATGCTGGCCGCCGCCTCTCGCCGGGTAGAATTCGCTTCAATGACTAAAATCAAACCGTCAGCCATTTGGCCAAAGGCGATGGCGTCGGAGTGATTATTCAAGGAGGGCGAATCGATCAGAACGTAATCAAAGGCAGCGCGCAGCTCGACCAGGCGCGCCTTAAAGGCGTCGGCATTGAGGTTTCCCGCGGATTCGGCAGCAAGAGAGCCACAAGAGAGAAGCCAAAGATTGTCCGGGCCAACCGGCTTCACAAAGTCGCGAATGGCGCCTTCTTTGCGAAGAGAGTCGGTAAGGCCGAAATGATTGCCAACGCCGAAGGATTCCGGGAGAGAGGGAGAATGCAGATTGGCGTCAACAAGACAGACGGAGCCATTGATTTGGGCTGCGAGAAGACGCGCGGCATTTGCGCAAATGGCGCTGGTGCCGTTTCCGGAATCGACACCCGCAAAGACAATGGTCTTCGGCGAATCTTTACCGGGAAGAAGGAACACATTCTGAATGAGTTTGAGGCACTGCTCGCGCGTAAGAGAATCAATTGCCGGTTGGTGGGTGATGGACGAGCGAGCTTCCGTTGGAATGGAAAAAGGAACAGAAGGTTCGTGCAAGGGGGTGGACTGGGGCTGGCCCGCTTGCTGCATTAGTTCAAAGTTCCTGCTCATGGCTTTTTGTTCTCCTCGTGGACGAGCATGGGCGATAGTTCCGCCGGGGAAAAATCCGCAGACGAGAAATCCGTCTTCAATGGAATATGAATCTCTTGACCGGGCTGGATGAGGGAGGGGTTATCCAGATCGGGGTTGGCGTCGAGTAGTTGTTTCAGGACAGCGTGATTGTAAGCGCCGAAATTCTGGATGCAGATAGTGTAGAGAGAATCGTTGGGCTGAACGATGATGGTGCGCATGGTAGGAGGAGCTGGCACGGTATTGGTTTGCGAAACCAGCAAGAGGTCGGCGGCAGGCACATTGGGGAGACCGCTGCCGAGGGATGGTATGGCCGGTTGAACAGAGACGGGTTGAGGATTCTGGGCTTCGACGGCGGTCAAGTTGGGCTTTTCGTGATTGGCACGAAGCAAAGGCCAAGCTATGAGAGCAAGCAGAGATGCCGCCAAGATGGAGCGCCTTGCCCAGTTGAGAAAAATCGAAGAAGAGCGGCGATTGTCGTTGAGAAGAGCGGGCAAAGGATTGAGGAGACTCACAAGGGGAACTGTGGCGGCAACGGGTGTCGTGGGTGTTATGGCCTCGTGGTGAACTTCGGTGCCGGGGCATAGCGAGCGAAGATCCAAGTCCGCCAAAACCTCCTGGACAACATCGGGACCAATTAATTTTTGTTTCAAGACGCAGGCGAGTGCCATGGCGTTGAAGCAGATATTATTTATGTTTCTTGGAATGCCTTCGGAATGCGCGGCGATCAATTCGACCGCAGGCTTGCTGAAAAGAGGAATCGTACTCGAGTAGCCAGCGACACGCAAGCGATGGGCGATATAGATTTGAGCTTCATCGAGAGTGAGGGGCTTGAGACGCGCAACGATGGAAATGCGTTGGCGGAGTTGCACCATGGAGGGAGAAGAAAGCACCTGAGCAAGTTGCGGCTGGCCCGCAAGGACGAGGTGCATCATTTTGCGCTGAGGCGTTTCAAAATTTGAGAGCATGCGGACGACTTCGAGAACGGATGGATCAAGATCTTGCGCTTCATCAATGACGACTACCAGTTGGCGGCCGGACTTTGCTTCGGCGAGCAGACAGTCATTGAGCTTCTTGTGCATGCGGAGATAATCGACGCCATCGTCTTCGATATCCAAATCGGCAAGCAGGCTACGGAGAAAGTCGCGCGGGCTGTATTGTGCTTGGCAAAGGAAAACCGTTTTCGCGGATTGCTGCGCCATTTTTAGAAAATCGAAGAGCAGGGTGGTTTTGCCCATGCCCGGACGAGCGATCAAAGTGGCAAAGCCGCGGCCAGCGGACACGCTGAAGAGCAAAGAAGCGAGAGCCTCTCTGTGAGTGGGGCTGAAATAGAGATAGCGCGGATCGGGAGTGACCCCGAACGGCTGCTCTTCAAGATTGTAAAAATCCAGAAGCATACGCGGCTAAGCAGCCTTTCTTGGCACAGAAGCCAGCACTGGAATATTGAGCGATTCGACAATTTCGCTGGGTGTACGGAACGAAGGATCAAAGTGCTCAGCCAAAAGCGCAGAACCGATACCTACAAGCAACGCCAGAACGAAGCCGATACCCATCACTGCCGTGGGGCTATGAGCCGGGAGAAGAGGAACCGTCGGGGGAACAGAGATCGCAACGTTGGCAATTCCACGCTTGTCGAGGGCGTCGGAACTGCGCTCTTGTTCGCGCTTGTTGAGATAAAGAAGATAATTTGCTTCGTTGGCTTTGACTTCGCGAAGAAGACTAGCTTGCTTGACGGCTTGCGAATCCAAATTCGCCATCTGCAGCTTGATGTTCTTCAGGCTATTTGAAAGAGCAGCTGCGCTGGCCGTAGCGGAGGCGAGATCCGCATTTGTTTTCGCCAAATCTTCACGCAGGAATTCGTAGGTAGGGTCGCGGTCCATGGTTTTGTTGACGTACTTCAAATCCTGAGCTTTATTAATGGCTTCCTGAGTTTGGGCAATTTCCTGATCGACTTCACGGACCAAAGGATAGTCGGGCTCATACTTAACCAGAAGCTGGGTGCGCTTCACTTGCGCGGCGAGAAGCAAGGCTTGCAAATTCTGGAGAAGCATATTGGAAGAATTGGAAACTTCCGTAGTAGTGGAGCGGGAAGGTGTAATGGCCATCTGTTCTTTAATGTTGGCAATACGCTTTCTGTGAGCAGCGATCAATTCGTTCGCTAATTGATAATCGAGTTCAGTTTTCGCCAGGGTTTGGGCCATGTTCACTTGAACCAAATCAGGAGCACCACCCTGTTGATTGGCGAAGCTGACGAGTCGCAGTTCGGAATCGGCTAAAGCCTTCTCATATTTTTTTGTTTCATCGGCAAAAAAGTCGGAAGTGCCGGCGGGGCGCTGCAACTGAAGATGCTTGTCGAGATAAAGCTTGCTGAGGGTTTGAAGAACGCAAGCGGGAGTTTCGGGATCGCCCAGTTTGCCGTAACTGACGTCGATCACGTCGGAAGTCTTCTGAGCTTCCACTTTTAATTTCTTTTCGAGGCGGCGAGTGGCGGATTCCACGCGAACAGCCTTACTTTTCGCGGGATCTTTCGGAGGAAAAATCGAGTCGAGGAAAGAAGGCTCGGCGGCCAGGCCGCAGGTGGCGACTACATTGCGGAGCATGTCTGTGCCTTGCAGGAGTGCAACCTCGGAAGCAACTTGATCAGTGGTGACAGGCTTGCTGTTGACGCTGCCGCTCTGGGCGGTGGTAACCGTAGGATCAGTGCGATCCTGCTCGACAACAACCTGAAACGTGGAGGAGTAATAACGCGCAGCCCAAACCCATGCCAAGAGAATAGCGAGTACAAAGACAGTGGAGAAAGCGGCGATGGCAATGCGGCGGTGACGGAAAATCGGGGTCAGCATATCCCGAAGAGTAAGTTCCGGCATTGCATCATCAGAGGATTTCTTTTTCATCGTCGGCTTGTTCATGTTCTCTCTCTTCAAATAATCCAAATCCAATCCGAATATCTAATTGATCGGGTAGCTGAACCCCGTGCCGATACTATAGGGGACATATTTGCGGATCTTGGTGATCATCTTCTCTGGGACAAAAATCATGTCGCCGGGACGCATCGAAAGATCCTCTTCCACATTCTTGCCCTGAAGAACATCTTTCACTTTTATCTCTTTGGCTTCGACCCAGCCGCCATTGCCGCGGTGGTACAAAATAACCTGTGTTTTAGCGGTCGTAGCAAATCCGCCGGCAACTGCAATGGCTTCGGTAAGAGTCATGTCATAGCGAAGATCGTACTGGCCGGGCTTGCCGACTTGGCCTAGCGCGACGAAGTAAGGGCGCTGAAAATCGATCAAATCAACGTCTACGATGGGTTGATGCAAAATTTTCGAATAGGCCTTCTTAATGGCGTCGATGGTTTCCGGGACCGTCAAACCCTGGACATGAATCGCTTCCGTTCCGAGAAGGGTGATATATCCGTCGGGCTGTACGGTAACTTTGATCTGGTTAAATTCAGGGGAAAGAGGAAATGAGATGGAAAGAATGTCGTCGCGATTAATTGTGTAGCGCGGATTTCTCTCCGCAGCAACCGGGCGAGTATCGGCGGCTGGCGAAGCGGCGGGAGGCTGACGCATGGCATGGAGTTCCGCAGGCTTAGATGCGCTCGCAATTTGCGTCTGAGCAAAAGGCGAAATGGGCAACAACGACGTAAAGACAAAAACAGAAATTACTTTAGTTCGAAACACCGTATTTCCCCCAATGAACCACACATTTCCGAAACCGACCGAAAAATAGTCCCCAGCGTGTTGGCATCCTACGGGAAGCGCAGTGATTTTGCACACGCAAAGTTTAATTATTGGTTATCCAGAAAATGCATCTTAGTACTCGTAGTACGCTTTTTAGAAGTTCGATGATTCTCAAACTCCATCTATGACACTTTGGATAATTAACTTGCAAACATGAAAACTTCTTCAAAGATTAAAGACCAAATGCAGCAAAGAGCACTGGAGAGGCTGCAAAGAACAGGGATTGAAGCCACCCTCAGGATGACTTACGCAAGATTGCAGTCCGGCAAACCCTGGAATAAATTGCGGAGAATCAGAGTGAAAGCAATGCTACATCGAACATAGTGGCGGAAGGCAGACCATTAGGGTTTTCTACCGTCAAATCCTCTGCAAATGTATCTAAATAAAGAGAAAACGGCGGGAACTATGTTGGTAAGTTGAGGGAAGTTTACTAGAGGTGTGAAAGGTGCGGACTGGGACCAGCCAGAGACGCTCAGTGATACGCGGGAACAACGGCGCACGTCTAAGAAAATGGAAGTAGGAAAGATAGAGAGGTGGAAAATGAAGTACTTGAAGCATCTGTTAGCCATTGTTTTTGCAATCGTAATATTTGGAGGCTTCGATATGGCGCAAGAACCTATGGCTCCAGGCGGAGGCGGAGCAACGCAGCGGCAGGGCGGCGGTTGGGGGCAGGGAGAAGGCGGGGCACGTTCCACGTTTGGGAAAATAGCTTCGATTGCCAGCGGAACTCTAACGATAAGCAAGCAGGATGGTTCAACGGTAACCGTGAAATTGACGGAGCAAACGGAATTTCGGAAGGATGGGAATAAGGCAAACGCGGCAGATTTCAAAGTCGGAGATATGGTACTGGTGCGGGGCGAAGAGAATGCGGATCACTCCATATCTGCCCGGGTAATTGGAACGCGAAGCGGCGGTGGGGCGAACGGCGGAGCTGGAGGAGCTGGCGCGAGAATGATGGGAACACTGGGAAAGGATTATGTAGCGGGAGAAATAAAAGGGATCGATGCGCCGAAGCTGACGATCCTGAGAACAGACAATGTGACACAGACGATTGAATTGAACGAAGAGACGTCGTTACGCAAAGGAAGAGAAAGCGTGACCATGGCGGACATTCATATCGGCGACCACGTAGTGGCGCGCGGCGCAGTGCAGAACGACGCATTCGTGCCAAAAGGCGTGATGGTGATGAACGAAGAGCAGTGGAAGCGAATGCAAGAGATGGCGACACAAAACGCACCGACAAAACCTGCGAGCGCGGGCACAGAGGCAACTCCGCCCAAACCCCAGGAGTAAGCAAATTGAAAGTTGCATGGCGCGCGGTATTGGTATTGTTATGCATGGCGCTAATCTGCGCAGTCGTATTTGTATGTTTAGCCGCCGGACAAGAAGGGCCTACGGCTATGCCGACCGGGGCCGAGGCGACGTTTCAGATAACGGGAGTGGTGAAAAGCGGCAAAACGGTATTGCCCGGCGTGACAGTAACGGCGTCAAACACATTGACCGGAAAAAAAATCGGCGTGGTTACAGCCGTGGATGGAACGTTCACGCTGAAAAACTTGCCACGTGGACGCTATGTAGTGAAAGTCGAGTTCATGGGGTTTGCTTCGCAGACCCAGGAAGTGGTTTTGAACCCGCAGAATCCCGGTGGAAAAGTGGAAGCAGAGATGATTCTGGCTTCGCGGCAAGCAGAGCAAACGGAACAAGCCGCCGCAGCCGCTACAGCAAGGAATCGTGGATTTCAAAATCTGGCGGTGGAGGGTGCGCTTTCCAATTTAGCTGGTGGAGGAGGTTTGGGGACAGGTGGAGGCAATGCCAGCGCAAATGATTTATCAAGCTTGCCGATGAATGGCGCGGGAAGCGATATGGCGACGGAATCAGTAGCCGTAGCGGGAACATTGGGACGGACACAGGATTTTGGAAATGGAAACGAGGAAGAGCTGCAGCAACGGATACAAGAATTTCGGGACAGAGTGCAGCGAGAAGGCGGGGGATTGGGGGGAGCTGGAGGAGGGTCTGGAGGCGGAGGTCCGGGAGGTGGAGGAGGCGGGTTTGGCGGGGGCGGTCCAATTTCGTTTGGCCGGATGGGGCACGGATTCGACATCAATAAACCACACGGATTTTTGTATGCGCAAGATGACAACGCGGGGCTGGACGCACAACCATATTCGTTGTCGGGGCAAGAAGCGGAGAAAGCGAGTTATAACACACTTCGTTTTGGTGCGTTCGTGGGTGGGCCGCTGAAAATTCCTAAGATTTTTGATGGCGGGAAAAGTACTTTTTATTCCGTGGGATGGAATGGAACGAGAGGAAGCACACCTTACGATGCATTCAGCACAGTGCCGACGAACGCAGAAAGGAACGGAAATTTTTCGGGACTGACCGACAAGAACGGAAATCCTATTCTCATTTACAACCCGAAAACAGGCCAACCGTTCCCAGGCAACATGATTGATCCAAGCCAGTTCAGCGGCGCGGCAGTATCACTACTGAATTACATGCCAGCGCCAAATCTGCCGGGAACAACGCAAAATTATCATCTCATTACATCGGCGGAGAGTGACAGCGACGCGATCAGTTTACGTTTGGTACACAATTTTGCGGGGAATGGACCCGGATTTGGACCATTTGGTGGGGGAGGCGGCGGACGGGGGGGACGAGCAGGTCCAAGGAATAATTTAAATTTTGGGCTCAACTGGTCGCGGTCGACTAGCGTGCTGGAAAATCACTTCCCCTCCCTGGCGGGAAACACGAACACGCAGGGATTGAATGCGAGCGTGCGGTGGATTTATGGCAAGGGGCGAATCACGAATAATGCAGGATTCACGTATAACCATAATCGGATAGCAACGACTAATTTATATTCTACAGTGACGGATGTTGCAGGAAATGCGGGAATCACTGGAATCTCAACAAATCCATTCGATTGGGGACTACCAGGAACGAGTTTCAATTCGTTTTCGGGATTTAGTGACCCGGTACCGAGCCGGGAGTTGGACCAGACTTATACGTTGTCCGATGGGGTGGTGTGGAATCGGGGAAAACATAACTGGCGATTCGGAGGGGATTACCGGCGAATATCGCAAAATTTCCAGTCGGCGAGAAATGCCGAGGGCACTTTTGTGTTTACCGGATTCGCGACGGCTCAGTATTTGCCCGGAAGCACGCAAGCGGTGCCGGGGACGGGAAATGATTTCGCGGATTATCTTATAGGATTGCCGCAGCAGACCAGCCTGCAATCTGGAACGAGTTCTTACAAATTTCAATCGAATGCCTACGATCTTTATGTACAAAACGATTGGCGAATCCTTGCAAACCTATCGGTCAATTTAGGGCTGCGGTATGAGTACAACGGACCGTTTGTGGAGACAGAAAATCACATCGCGAACCTGGACGTGGAGACGCCGGGATTTACGAATGCGGTGCTGGTGCTGCCTGGCCAGACTGGTCCGTATTCGGGAACGTTCCCGCGAGCACTGGTGCGACCAGATCGAAATAATTTTGGCCCGCGCATAGGGATTGCGTGGAAACCACAGGCCCAGACCGTTGTGCGGGCAGGATATGGAATTAATTACAATCTGGCACAGTACGGAGTATTCATACGAGATTTTGCGTTTCAACCGCCATTTGCGGAAACCTCGACGAACATCAGTTCCGTTTCAAATCCGTTGACACTTGAAAACGGATTTCCCTCCACCACGCCCGGAACGGTGACAAACAACTATGCTTTGGATCCGAACTATCGCCTACCGTATGTACAAATATGGAATTTGGATATACAGCGGCAGTTGCCGTGGGGCGTGCAGCTCAATTTTGGATACAACGGGGCGAAAGGAACACGAGTGGATACGCAACGCGCCCTGGTAGCGGGAGGACAGCCGTTCATCTACGAATCATCGGAAGGAAATTCGAGTTTGAATGCGGCGTCGGTGCGAGTCCGGAAACGAATGGCGAAAGGGTTGGGAATAAGCTTGAGTTATATCTTTTCAAAATCGCTGGATGATGCGGCTTCGATTGGAGGCGGAAGCACGATTGTCGCGCAGAATCCGTTTAACATTTCGGCGGATCGAGGGCTTTCGACGTTTGATCAGACGCATAAATTTACAGGAACGTGGATGTACGATCTGCCATTTGGAGATGGCAAGCGTTTTCTGAAGAGCGGGCCACTAAGTCACGTGATGGACGGGTGGCAATGGAGCGGAGATTTCACGATTGCATCGGGATTTTATTTTACGCCGCAGGTGCTGGGCGCGTCCGTGGATATCAATCGCGGGGTGAGCGGCTCATTGCGGGCCAACATTTTTCCCGATGCGCGCATTTCGGTGAGCAATCCAACGACCGCGGAATGGTTCAATAACGCAGCGTTCTGCGCACCTGGGCCAACTTGTGTGAATCCAGCGGGATCTCAGTACGGGGACGCAGGCCGCGGCATCATCGAAGGGCCGGGACAATTTACGTTTGACATGGCGCTGAGCAAGACAATCACGATTAAGGAGTCGCGAGCATTGGAGTTGCGGTTGCAGGCGACAAATATATTTAACACGCCGTATTTTTCAACAATTAACACCACTGTGAACTCAATCACCTTTGGCGAGGTCACGGGGGTGGCGAGCATGAGAAGAATAACGATGGTGGCGAGGTTCCGGTTCTAAGAGATGAGAATGATGCAGCGACGAAAAATCAGGATGACCGGGATTACAACGCTGCTGGTGTGGCTGCTGACTTTCAATTTGCTGGGACAAGAGAAAAATGGACAGGGGCAACAGCAACAGCCTGCGCGATTGCGGGTTACGACGGAACTGGTTCTGGTAAACGTCGTGGTGCGAGATAGAAAAGGAAATCCGGTTTCGAACCTGAAACAAGAGGATTTCACGGTATTTGAGGACGGACAGAAACAACAAGTTTTGAGTTTCGATTTTGAAAATGTGGAGGCGCTTACAACAGCAGGCGCAGCAGGGCCGGCGGTAACGGGTTCGGCGGAGACGGGATCGCTTTTGGGGCCGAAAAAGCAACCGACGTTGGAGGCCAAAGACCGGCGATTAATGCTGTTCTTTTTTGATTTTTCGGCGATGGAGCCGGACGAGATTGATCGTGCTGTGGAGTCGGCGAAGAAATTTGTACAAACAAAAATGCAACCGGCGGATATGGTGGCGATGGTATCGCTGGCAACTTCGCTGAATCTGGATCTGGATTTTACGGACGACCGGACGAAGATACTGGCGAAGCTCGCGGCGTACAACTCCAGTGAAGGCCAGGGATTTGAAAACGGAACGACGGGCGACACCGAAGGAACCGCGGAAACCAGCGGGGCCTATAGTCCGGATGATACGGACTACAACACATTCAGTGCCGACCGGAAGCTGCTGGCGCTGAAATCAGTGATGCAGGCTGTGGGAACGATTCCACAGAAGAAGAATTTGATTTACTTCAGCAATGGAATCAGCCAATCGGGCGTGGATAATCAATCGGCGCTGCGAGCAGCTACGGCTTCAGCAGTAAAAGCAAATGTGTCGATTTATCCGGTAGACGTGCGGGGACTGCAAGCATTTCCGCCTGGCGGACAGGCGCAATCGGCGAGTTTGCACGGTCAATCGGGTTATAGCGGGGCGGCGGTACTCAACGATTTGAACAGTAATGCGGCGTCGCAAGAGACGTTGTACACCGTGGCGGCGGATACCGGCGGCAAAGCGTTCATGGATACGAACGATTTGAGCGGAGTGTTCTCGCAGGTGCAGAAGGACAGTTCCGTGTATTACGTGCTGGGATACACGAGCACAAATCATGCGCAGGATGGACGATTTCGGAAATTGAAAGTGACGGTGAACCGGCCGGACGTGAAAGTGGAAGCACGGGCCGGATATTACGCGGATCGCGATTACGAACACATGAAAAAGGAAGATCGCGAGCAGCAATTGCAGGATGAATTGGCGTCAGAACTGCCACAGACAGACGTAGCGGTGTATGCGGGGACGGCGTATTTTCGGCAAGATGATTCGCACTACTATCTTTCGGTGTCACTGGTAGTGCCGGGTTCGCAGATACCGTTTGTGACCGAGAAGGATAAGGACAGCGCGACGATCGACATTATCGGGCAAGTTTTAGAAGGAGGGAAAGCGCCGGTTGGACGATTGCGGGATACGGTGAAGCTGGCAGTGAACAGCGGGCAGCAGGTGCGTCGAAAGAATATTCAGTACAACACGGGATTCGTGCTGGCGCCGGGAAGTTACCATTTGAAGTTTATCGTACGAGAGAATCGCAGCGGGAAGATCGGGTCGTTCGAGACGGATGTGCGAATCCCGGATTTGCGAAAAGCGCCGCTGCGAATGAGCAGCGTGGTGCTGAGCAACCAGCGAGTGCCATCGACACAAAAGAAAAAAACATTTCAGCCACTGATTAGCGAACAGACAGAACTGGTGCCGAGCGTGACGCATGTGTTTACGCAGGACCAGCAATTGTATTTGCAATATGAGGTGTACGACGCGGCAAAGAGTAAGGGAACGGAAGGCAATTCTAGTGGCGGCAGCAACAACGGGGGCGGGGAAACTAAAGCGCCTAAGGGAAGCATTCGAGTCCTGACAAGCATTGAGTTTATGCAAGGCGAAGTGAAGGTTTACGAGACAAAACCAATTGTGGCGCAGGAAGTGACGGAGGCCGGGCGGCGCGCAGTCATTTTCCAGATGCAGGTACCGCTGCAGGAATTGAAACCGGGATTTTATGTTTGCCAGATCAATGTGATTGACGATGTGGGTGGAAATTACTCTTTTCCTCGATGGCCAATCCTGATCCGTGCAGCAAGCACGGAGAACGGCGATACGGTTAAGCCAGCCGGAAGCAATTAGATTTTCTAAGATATTTTTACAAAAACAAAAAGGGCGAGAAAGACTTCCCCGCCCCCGGTGGACTTCGCTTTGTTGCGGAGGATCAGTCGGCAGCTACTTCTTTGGCTACCGCTGATTTGAGATTCTCAACGTTGAGGCCCAAGCCTTTCGCTACGCCCGTGCCGTAAGCTGGATCGGCCTTGTAGAAGTGCTGAACCTGCAACTCCTGGATGCGCTTCGGAGTCTTGCTCAGGCTGCCAACGATGTTGTGGATGAGACGCTCCTTTGCGGAGGCGTCCATCAAGCGGAAGAGGTTGCCGGGCTGCGTATAGTAATCACTGTCGCTGCGGTGATCATGGCGGTCGACGGTGCCACTGACCATTTTCGGACGTTCGCGATAAGCGGGATCTTGCTTCGGGCCGCCAAAGCTATTCGGTTCGTAGTTTGGCTCTGCGCCATGATTGCCATCGAAACGCATTGCCCCATCACGGTTGTAAGTGGCGAAAGGACATTGCGGCTTGTTCACCGGCAAGGAATCGTAGTTCACACCCAAGCGGTAGCGGTGCGCGTCCGGGTAAGAAATCAAACGCGCCTGCAACATTTTATCCGGGGAAAAGCCCATACCGGGAACAACGTTGCGTGGTTCGAATGCGGCCTGCTCCACTTCCGCGAAATAATTTTCGGGGTTGCGATCGAGAACGAGCTCACCGACTTCATGGAGCGGATAGTCCTTGTGCGGCCAGACCTTGGTCAGATCGAACGGATTGATGTGGTAGGTGTCGGCTTCTTTCTCGGGCATGATCTGTATGGCAACTTTCCACTTGGGGAAATTACCCTTGGCAATGGAATCGAACAAATCGCGCTGGGCGAAGTCGGGATCTTTGCCGCGCATAGCATCGGCTTCTTCACCGGTGAAATTCTTGATTCCCTGCTTGCTCTTGAAATGCCATTTCACGTAGAAGAGCTCGTTTTTGGCGTTGATTAAGCTGAAGGTATGGCTACTGAAGCCATCCATATGGCGATATCCGTGGGGAGTGCCGCGATCGGAAAATAGAATCGTGACCTGATGGAGAGACTCCGGAGAGAGCGACCAGAAATCCCACATCATCGTTGGGGACTTGAGGTTGGTCTGCGGGTCGCGTTTTTGGGTGTGAATGAAATCGCCAAATTTGAGGGGGTCGCGGATGAAGAATACTGGGGTGTTGTTGCCGGTCATATCCCAGTTGCCTTCCTCGGTATAAAACTTAAGAGCAAAACCGCGCGGATCGCGCTCTGTGTCGGCCGAACCTTTCTCTCCACCGACGGTAGAAAAGCGGAGGAAGGTTGGAGTCTTCTTGCCGACGGCGTTAAACAATTTTGCGGTAGTGTAGTTGGTGATTTCGGTGCTGGTCGAGACAAAGTATCCGTGGGCGGCGGAACCTTTGGCATGTACCACACGCTCTGGAATACGTTCGCGATTGAAGTGTGCCATCTTTTCAAACAACAGGTAATCTTCAAAAACAATTGGTCCACGGGGTCCCACAGTAAGCGAATTCTGGTTATCGCCCACGGGACGACCAGCGTCCGTTGTCATTATTTTCTTTTTCTCTTCCGCCATGCTTCCTCCTCAGATATGCAACGGGGCAGCAAAGCCCCACTCTTCAGCTGGGTACACATCGAGAATAATTCGCGGGCTGCTATACATCCAATATATAGTTCCCATACAATGGATAGGTATAGCCTATGGAACTCCATCAATTACGGTACTTTTGCGCGATCGCGGAAACGGGAAGTTTTAGCAAAGCCGCGGTAAAGACGCATATTTCGCAGCCCTCCCTTTCGCAACAAATTCGCAAACTTGAGGACGAACTGGGGGTAAAACTTTTCGATCGACTTGGGCGTTCCGTTCGGCTCACAGAGTTCGGGCAGTCTTTCCTTCCGCGAGCGCGCACCGTCCTGCGGGATTTAGAGGCCGCACGCAGTGAAGTGACAGAAAGGAAGTCTTCCACAGGAGGGTCTCTCTGTATCGGGGTGATCCCCACGATTGCTCCGTATTTCTTGCCCGAGGTTCTTCCGAAATTCTCGCGAGATTGGCCGCAGGCGAAGCTGTCGGTGGTGGAAGAAATCACGCCTCAGTTACTGGAAAAGCTTCGAGCCGGAAGCATAGATATCGCGATCGTTGCGCTGCCCTTGCAGGTGCACGGTCATGAGTTTGAATCGCATCCGCTGATGACAGAAAAACTGTTTGCGGTTCTCCCCAAGAAACACTCTCTCTCCAAGAGGCATTCCGTTTCGCTTCGCGAACTTCAAGCCGACCCATTTCTACTGTTGCGGGACGGCCATTGTTTTCGCGCAACGACCGTGGCCGCGTGCAATCGTGCACGAATGAATCCGCAGGTGGTATTTGAGAGCGGCCAGTTCAGCAGCATCCTGAGCATGGTATCCGCGGGCCTGGGAGTTTCTGTAGTTCCACAAATGGCCGTGGAAAAGCGAACCGGGTGCCGTTTTCTGCCGCTTGCCGATGAACACGCTGCTAGAACCATTGGAGCTGTCATTTTGAAAGGCAAATCGCAATCCCGTTTGTGCAAAGCGTTTCTGGCCCACGTGCGAAGGTAACGGAACCCTACGGTTTCTAAAGAAAATCCTACGATTCGGCTAAGCCCCGCGGATAGGTTGGGCACAATTCCCCTCCTTCTTGTGGGGTTAGCAGCAGACATGATTCGCCGTAGCAATCTGAATTGCCGCATGAAATACTTCAAATAGCTGCACCCAATCGTCTCGCCCACGAATCACAATAGAACCCTGATTTGAATCTGAAAATAGACCGTAATTTGCGGCAAACTATCAGATGTGGAGGGAGGGTCTAAGCAAAACATGAATCTAAGCCTCACTCCATTTTGGAGGGCTATACATTTGTTGGGGGATTGGGGAATAGACTGCATCAGGTTTTCGCGATTGGCCGCTTTCCTTCTCTGCTTAATGGCAGCTTCCGCCGTGTTTGCCCAAAAAGATTCGCCCCGAACTGGCGGTGATCAAACGGCATCTGTCCACGGGACTGTCTTAACTATGGTGCGTGATTCCCCGGCCAGTCTAGCCGGGGCCACAATAAAGCTGTCCCACGATCCTCCTGTTGGTAATCCCCTAAGTGTATTGACCGACGAAAACGGCCGATTTCAATTCCGGAATTTGCAACCAGGAGCCTATGTGATTTCGGTGGAGGCCAAAGGATTCAAAGCCATCCGCCTGTCCGTGGTTCTAAATCCAAAGGAGGATGTAGTCGAGAACTTCACGATGGAATTGGAGGTCGTTTCCGAAAAGATTGAAGTAACAGACTCCAGCTCTGGGATAAGTACGGAGAGTGCTTCCGCGCCAACGGCTGTTGTGACGAACACCCAGTTGATTACGCTCCCCACAGCACAGGAAAAAGTGAAAGAGATTCTCCCCATAACCCCGGGCGTTATTCAAACGTTGGATGGCAAACTGGTCTTCAAAGGATCGGACGAAAGTCAGAGCCTTTTCGTAGTCAATTCTGCGCGCACGACCGATCCGGTCACAGGAAGCTTTGGAATTCCTGTTCCTACGGATGCAGTGGAATCCTTCGCGGTGTACAAAACACCATACGCCGCGAGCTTGGGTAGCTTTTCTGGGGGACTAACAGCAATAGATACGAAACTGCCAGAGGACCGGTGGAGTTTTAATTTGAGGAGACTAGGCATTTCGATTCTTGGGAAGAATGGTCATATGGTGGGGCTCGCCGCGGCCACCCCCAGCATTTCGTTCAACGCTCCTCTGGTGCCGCACAAACTGCTGCTGAATGAAGTTTTCCAATACGATATGAAAAAGACGACTGTTGAAGGTCTGCCGTGGCCGTATGACATCAGTAAGCGGCAAGGCTTTAATTCATTTACTACGATCGAGGCGATTCTTTCGCCGACCCACCTACTTACCATGACAGTGAACGCGTTTCCGCTGAGGCAGCAGCACGTAGATATCAGCGCGCTGGTGCCGCAACCAGCTTCCAACGATTTGAACCAAAGCGGGGTGACGGTTGGCCTTTCTGACAAATATCAATTGGGATCTGGAGCAATTCTATCCATTGTGGCGCAGTACACTCGCTTTGACAGCAATGCACATGGACAGGGACCTTTGGATATGTTGATCACACCGGAAGGATATGGAGGAAATTACTTTAATCAATGGTCGAGGAGAGGCAAGGAATTTCAGGCTATACCTTCTTACCGATTCTCGAAAAAACAATGGCACGGCTCCCATGAAATCCATATTGGCGCAGACATCGATTGGCGGTCTTTTTTCGGAACCACCGAATCGCATCCGATTCAAATCCTTCGCCAAGACAATTCTGTGGCGGAAGTAATTAACTTTGGAACAACACCGGCGCAGACGCCTTCGGATAGTTTTTTTGCAGAATTTGTGCAGGATCATTGGATCATAAATTCTCAGTTGAGTCTTGATCTAGGAGCGCGATTATCATCGGAAACCTCTGGCTGGTCCGCTGCGTTTGCTCCGCGGGCGGGTCTGGCTTACTCACCGAGCAGCGATGGCAGGACGATCATTCGAGCTGGAGCCGGGATGTTTTACGGTGTATTGCCACTGCTCGCCGCAAATTTCGAAGCAAATCCCACGCGGGTGATCACTCAGTTCGATAGCACGGGTGTGCCGTCAGGTCCCTCAATCACCTATACAAACGTTTATGCGGGCGGACTTAACCCGCTGGTCACTTCCGTGTTGCCCAACCAGCCGAACACGACTCCGCGCAACATTACATGGAACGTCGGGGTCGATCGCGAGATTAACAAAAGTTTGCGAGCGCACGTGGGGTACATCGACAGTCACACGACTTATCTTTTCGTTATAGACCCATTTACCGCGACGTCGGCGGGCGCGAACTCCTTCATGGCCCTGACAAACACGGGATCCTCGCACTATCGCGAAGTGGAGGCCACGTTGCATTACACACTTCGCGAAAACGATCAGGTGAATGCCTCTTACATTTGGAGCCAAGCGCGCGGAGATCTAAACAATCTGTCAAACGTGGCTATTCCATTTGCCGCGCCAGTGATTCGGCCAAATGTGTATGGCATCCTACCTTCAGATGTTCCGAATCGCTTCATTGCGTGGGGAATCTTCGCGCTGCCATGGAAGCTCACGTTCAGCCCCTTGGTAGACATCCACTCGGGCTTTCCTTATTCTCCGATCGATGTCGAGCAGGAGTATGTGGGAACACCAAATGGACAGCGGTTTGCAACGTACTTTTCACTGGACATGAAATTGTATCGTGAATTTCGAGTGCCTTTTCTCAAAGGGAAAAATGGCAAAGGACATCATATTCGGCTGGGAGTGTACACACTAAACGTGACCGACCACGGCAATTTCAACGCTGTGTACAACAACATAGCTTCACCCAACTTCGGGAAGTTCGCCGGATTTCTCTATCGCCATGAAGGCACCATTATCGATTTTGTGGATTGATATTTATGCGCTGCTTCTTTCATGTAACGCATTTCAAGATCAATTCAATTCGCACTCGGACCGACATTGGATGGAAAAGAAAGAAAATACCCCACCCTCAAATGGCCCTTTCGTGGCTTTCCCCGAAGATTGGGGCAAGCAGGGTGAACGAGAGTGGGGAATCCTGCGAAAATACAGAATGATTTACTTGTGGTTCTTGTTGGCAGATTCGGCGGCGAGTTTCAGTTCGTTGTTCACCTGGTCAAGAAGTTCTTTCGCCTTTGCTGCGTGGCCCTGCATGTCCCACTCGTTGGCTTGCTGTGCAGCCTGGATTTTCTCCCAAGCCTCCTGGGAAAGTCGTTGAGCCGCGGCGAGATTTGGATGCTTCTTGCCACTAACGTTATCCACCGGCTTCTGTGCCAGTGCAACGCCGCTGCAAATGAGGGCAGCGCCCAGGATGGTACCGAGTGCAAACTTTGCTTTGGTCATACGTCAGATTCTCCTTAAATGGCGATCAGGATTGTTGTCTGAGTTGCAATTGCAGCCCAAGATGGAGATGGGTGGCGCATTTCATGGTGGGGTAGCAGCGCTCCGAGCGCAACGAGAGGATTGGGCCCCGGGGCCAAAGAAACAACAGAGGTGGAAAGCCAGTTCTGGAGTGTGGGTGGAACTGCTCAGTAGCGGGTGCGGCATTTGGCGGCAGGATACGAGGTACTGTTGAGAAGAGTGTTGGAAAGATCGTAACGCCTTTGTTTTCAATCTGGAAAAACGGTGATTTGTGCGTGGGTTGCTCCGTTTTGGACCAAAACGTGCGCTTGAGAGGTAGTATAGTTTCGCCTCGACGCAATCCGCAGGCAAGCCACCAGGAGTTTTTATGAATAAGCTGAAATCCGATGCACTCTCGTATCACTATGGCAGCCGGCCGGGAAAGATCGAAATTTCACCGACGAAACCGTGTAGAACACAACGGGACTTGAGCTTGGCATACACGCCAGGAGTAGCGGTGCCATGCCTGGAAATTCAACGGACGCCGAATGACGCTTTCAAATATACGGCACGGGGAAATTTGGTGGCGGTGGTAACGAATGGAACGGCGGTGCTGGGGTTGGGAAATATCGGAGCGCTGGCCGGAAAACCGGTCATGGAAGGAAAAGCGGTTCTGTTCAAGAGATTTGCGGACGTGGATGTGTTTGACCTGGAAGTGGATTCCCTGAATCCAGATGACGTGATCAAAGTGTGCCAGTTGCTGGAACCGACATTCGGTGGAATTAATTTGGAAGATATTAAGGCGCCAGAATGCTTCTACATCGAAGAAACGCTGAAAAAGACGATGAAGATTCCGGTGTTCCATGACGATCAGCATGGGACGGCAATCATTTCCGGAGCGGCTTTGCTGAACGCGCTGGAAATTGTTGGAAAACCGATCGATAAAGTGCGCGTGGTGTTTAACGGAAGCGGGGCGGCGGGAATTGCGTGCGCGGAGCATTATGTTTGTCTGGGAGTGAAGCGGGAAAACATTTTGATGGCGGACACGAAAGGAGTGATTTACGAGGGGCGGACTGAGGGGATGAATCCCTACAAAGCGCGGTTCGCACAGAAGACGGAGTTTCGAACACTGGCGGAGGCAGTGAGAGGCGCGGACGTGTTCGCGGGATTGTCCGTAAAAGGAGCGTTCACGCCAGAGATGCTGCTGACGATGGCGGCGCGGCCAATCGTTTTCGCGATGGCAAATCCCGATCCTGAAATTACATATGATGAAGCAAAGGCCGTGCGGAAAGACGTGATCATCGCGACGGGGCGTTCGGATTTCCCGAACCAGGTGAACAATGTTCTGGGATTCCCGTTTATTTTTCGCGGTGCGCTGGACGTGCGAGCGACAGCCATCAATGAAGAAATGAAACTGGCAGCGACTCGAGCCTTGGCGGCGCTGGCAAAGGAGGATGTGCCGGATTCCGTGTGCCAAGCGTACGGAGTGGAACGGATGCGGTTCGGGCCGGAATACATTATTCCGAAACCATTTGATCCGCGAGTGCTGGTGTGGGAAGCGGCGGCGGTGGCCCGAGCAGCGATGGAGACAGGAGTGGCCAGAGAGCCGGTCGATCTTGGAGAATATCGCGAGCGGCTGGAACGGTTGCTGGGCAAAGCACATGAAATGATGCGACTGGTGATATTAAAGGCCAGAACGCGGCCTCGAACCGTGGTATTTCCGGAAGGCGAAAACGAAAAGGTATTGCGGGCGGCTCATATTTTGGTGGAAGAGAAAATCGCCAAGCCGATGTTGATTGGAACCCGGGCGACGATTCGGGCACGCGCAGCGGACCTGGGAGTGAATCTGGAACAGATCACCGTAGTGGATCCAGCAGTTTGGCCAAAGCGCGAAGAGTATATCGAGGCGCTATACCAGTTGCGGCAAAGACGAGGAGTGACTTTGTCTGAGGCTCGTACGCTGATCAACAATCAGAATATTTTTGGATCGTTGATGGTGCAATTGGGAGATGCAGATGCTTTGGTGGGGGGCGTGACGCAGCATTTTCCTGACACCATACGGCCCGCATTGCAGGTGATCAAACCGCGACCGGGATTGCACCGCGTTTCTGGAATGTATGTGCTGGTAACGCGGCGAGGAGACATGTATTTCCTGGCGGATTGCACAGTAAATATTGAACCGACAGCGGAAGATCTGGCGGAGATTGCGCTTTGTGCGGCGGAAACAGCGCGGCGATTTAATGTCGAGCCGCGAGTGGCCATGCTGTCTTTCTCAAATTTTGGCAGCACAGCGCATCCGTTGACATTGAAAGTTAAACGCGCAGTGGAGTTGGTGCAGAAAGCGGATCCCACGTTGATGATTGATGGCGAGATGATGGCGGAAACGGCGGTGGTGCCGGAGATCATCGAGGAGACATATCCATTTTCGAAGTTACGTGGCGGAGCGAATGTGCTAATTTTCCCGGACCTGACATCGGCAAACACTTGCTACAAATTGCTGTCGCGGATTGGTGGAGCGGAAACGATTGGGCCAATCTTGATGGGGATGTCGAAACCAGTGCATGTGCTGCACCGCGGAGCAGAAGTGGAAGAGATCGTGAATATGGCCGCGATTGCGGTGGTGGATGCACAGGAGACGGAACAAAGGGTGGGACTGGAAGCCGGCCTTAAGAAGGCGGTAGAAGGAAGAGGCGAGGTTGATTTGCAAATAAAAGTGGTTTCCAGCGAAGTTGCCGGTTAACTAGAAGCCATCTCATCAATAGGCGGCGAGTCCTTGCGAAGCTTTCTTCCTTCGAAACTCAGGGTGAACTGAAGCCGCGACCTCCTAAAGAAGCATTTTAAAATCAGGTTAAGGGAAGAATCCTTTTTACGGCGGCGAGCAATGAACTGGCGGTGAGGTTGGCGGTGCTGGCGGCAGCTTCTTCGGTATTTTCCGTAATTTGAATGGTTTTGCAACCCGCATTTCGACCGGCAGCGATATCCGTATCGGTATCACCAATCATCCAGGAATTGCCTAGATCGAGGTTGTGCTCTTTGGAGGCGGTGATGAGCATGCCGGGGGCGGGCTTGCGACAAGTACAAGATTGATCGCTGCCATGAGGGCAAAAGTAGATGGCGTCCAGACGGGCGTTCTTGGATGCGAGTTCGCTGGTCATATTTTTGTGGATTTCATCGAGGCCCGCGAGAGTCAGCAAATCTTTCGCAATGCATCTTTGATTTGTGACGACAATGACCAGGAAGCCTGCGTGGTTCAGGAGAGAAATTGCTTCCGCTACCCCAGGCAGAATTTGAAAATCTTGCCAACGGAGAATGTAGCCATCAGGAACCCGTTTATTGATGATGCCGTCACGATCCAGGAAGGCGGCTTTTTTCATTGAATAATTCCTGCTCTACGATTTCGGAAAGAATATGGCCGAGCAGATTGTGGCATTCCTGAATGCGCGGCGTGTCTTTGGAAGGGATACAAATACAGTGATCGGCGATGGCGCGAAGTTTGCCGCCGGATTCACCGGTGAAGGCGACTGTCGACAGGCCAAGTTTCCGGGCACATTGCAATCCGGCAAATACGTTCGGTGAATTACCACTGGTCGAAATTCCAATGACTACATCGCCGGGCTGGGAGAGCGCTTCCACCTGCCGCGCGAAAATTTGATCGAAACCAAGATCATTCGCGATGGCGGTGATGCAGGAAGTATCCACGGTGAGCGCGAGGGCAGGGAGAGCAGGACGGTCAAAGCCAAAGCGACCGACGAGTTCGGCGGCAATGTGTTGGGCATCGGCAGCGCTACCGCCATTGCCGAATAAAAGTACTTTCTTTTTACTTTTTAGAGCGGTGATTAACAGCCGCGTGACCGAAGAAATATCGGAGATAAGCGTAGCGCTGGCGAGGAGCGCTTGCTTAACTGCTATCGAGGATTCGATATTCTTTCGGATGTGCAATTCAAAATCAACGGCGGACGAAATCTTCAATGGCAACCCCTGAGCCTCACAGACCATTCTGGACGTGGGTCATTGTCAAGTATACAGGGAGCGATGAAGAGGTGTCGCGGGAGCAACGCAGGAAAAGTGACGCCCCGAGGATTGGACGCTATTTTTGCGGTTGTGATTCCAAACGAATCGCCGAAGCAGTGGAATGGTTTTCGCTGACGAGTTTCTGCTTCGGGCGGAGTGGACTTTGCAAGCTATCAAGGTAGACGACAACGCCGCGGAAGAGGCCCTCGGCTACCTGTTGACGTTGACCGCTTTCGAGCAAGAGGCTTTCATCGCTGGCATTACTGACAAAAGAAATCTCTGAGAGTACGGCAGGCATGTTGGCGCCGGTCAGAACGATAAAGGGGGCTTGTTTCACCCCACGGTTCGTCTCTTGCCGGCTGACGAGCTGAAGGCGCTGCGAAAGTGCAGACTGAATATCCGTGGCAAGTTGTTTTGATTCGGCGAGCTTTTCGTTGCGAGTGATTTTCTTAAGCAAATCCGGAAGATTATGGAGGGAGGATTCCGCGAGGGTATTTTCGCGGGTTGCGAGATCGCGGGATTGCTCTGAGGCTGCCAGACTGACGTAGTAGGTTTCAACACCGCGGGTAGAACGAATGTCGCTGGAGTTCGCGTGTATGGAAATGAAGAGGTCGGCGTTGGCGTCGTTGGCGATCGCGGTGCGCTCTTCCAGGGGAACGTGGCGGTCGTCCTTGCGCGTGTAAATAACCTGGGCGCTGGGGATATTTTGTTCGATGAGCTCGCCGAGCCGCAAAGCGACGTCCAGGCAAAGATTCTTCTCGAGCAAACCGTGCGGGCCGGTGGTGCCGATGTCGTACCCGCCGTGGCCGGGATCGATGGCGATGCGGTTGATCTTCAGGCCCAATTCACGAGTGAGCGAGAGCTTTCCACCGCGCAAAGGATCTGTGTCCATTGCGGTCTTAGCAAGGATTGGTGATATCGAATTGGAATTTGGTTCGTTCTTAGCAGCCGATGATTGCGCGTGGACGTCGATGACCAGACGATAGGGATCAGATAAGAGCTTGGCGGAAAAATCATTCGCTCCATCGGCATCGAGGACTAGACGGACCACGCCATCACTGTTTTGTGCGGCGCGAACCCACTTGAGCAGGCCATCTTCGGCGGGGACAGTCTTTTGCATTATGGCTGGGCCCAGGCGGGCGTTGTGGAGATCAAAATAGATGCGATCGGGAGAAGTGAGATGAGCCGATTCATATTGGACTGCATCATCGAGCATCACAACTACCTGCGCGTCGTTGCCGGTGCTGGAGGCATTAATGGCTGTCACGCTAGACATGTCGGGGGTGCCTTTGCCTGACTCAGGAGTCGTGCGGGGATCTGAAGAATCCAGAGGGCCTGCCGCTCGACCTTTTGTTGCCGTCATTTCTGAACGCATCAAGCGGGTAATTCCCTTCACCGCGTTACGCGGAAGGGCAAAACCTGCCGTCAACAAAACTGCGAAAAGCGCGACAGCCCAAATTCCCCAACCAGGCAAGCGCGAAGGGGTGGGCGGCTGATATGTTAGCTGAGGTGCTGGGGCTGGAGGAGCGCTGACAACTTCCGGCGAATCTGTAGAGAGAGCTGCGGGAAGGGCGGCGGACTGCGGCGGCTTGGGCATGGCAATCAGTTTCGGACAAGGCGCAGCGACGATCTGCAATCTCTGAGCAGCTTTCTCCACTATGTCGGAGGATATGGACTGGGAGCCAGCGGCATATCCTTCTAACAGAGCGCGGGCACAGAGCTTGTTGATATTTCGGGGAATGCCGTGGCTGAGTTCGGCAACGATGGCCAGTGCAGGCGGTTCGAATAAGGTGTCGCCGTGATAGCCCGCTACTTTCAGACGATGGCGAATGTATCCGGCGGTTTCATCTGGCGACAAAGGTTCCAGATGTTTCAGCACGGTAATGCGCTGCAAAAGTTGGGCGAGCTCCTTTCGCTCGAGTTTTTCTCGAAGCTGTGGCTGTCCGGCCAAAACAATCTGCATCAGTTTGGAATGCGGGGTTTCAAAGTTCGACAGCAGACGGATAGTTTCGAGGACAGATTCATCGAGGTTTTGCGACTCGTCGACGATGAGGACAAAGCGCCGGCCAGCAAGCATTTCCGCAAATAGAATTTCGTTGAGCTTGTTATGCATGGCCACCAGACCCAAGCCGGAAGAATCGACACCTAGCTCGCTCATAAGATATTGAAAAAACTCGCGGGAGTTGCACTGCGTTTGAAACAAGAAGACGGCGCGCGCATTTTCATGTAAAGCATCAAGGACTTGATAGAGAAGAGTGGTTTTGCCCATGCCCGGTTCAGCAATCAGGGCGAGGAAGCCGCAGTCGCCGAGGATGGCTTCGGTGAGAGAGTCGAGAGCTTCGCAATGAGTGCGGGTTGGGTACAAATAGGCGGGGTCGGGCGTGACGCCGAAGGGCTGCTCGCGCAATTGGTAGAAATCGAGAAACATGAACTGACCTCCTTAGCCCGCGACGTGGAACAAAAGCCCGGCAGAACACGCGCCTTGGCAAACCGCCTGTGCCGAATCGCAGAACGACTGCGTCCGGAATCAGCGCTCGGTTGCTGGGGGGTTACAACAGCGCGCATCTTAAACGGAATTTTCCGGCCGGACTAGCCGGCCAACGAATAATGTACTTGCGACGGCGAAAGCATGCAATGTATAAGCGAGGTTCTTAGCCGAAAAATTCGATTCACGGCAGAGGCAGCTTAAGCCGGGAGGCTACCTTGCGCTGTGATTCGTTTGTGGGGGAGTTTGCTTGTAGGCTTGCTTGGCTGCTTTCTTGTCCGCCTTTTGCTGCGCTTTGGCAGATTTCTTCATGGCTTTTTGCTGGTTCTTGGCGGCTTTTTGAAAGGCCTTCTGCTGTTTCTTGGCAATTTTTGCGGACTGGCCCGGTGGATCGGGGATGCTGTACTGTTGAGCTCTGGTTGGAGCCGCCGATGCGAGGCTCAAGGCGAACAGCAGTGCGAAAGTGACGATGCGCGTGACGACTCCTCTCACTGAAGGGAGAGGCTTCTTTAGACCACGCATAGCGTTACCTCGCTTACGTTGGCATCTAAGGGCTGCGTCCCAGCCCGTTGTAAAATTACTTGTGCGCTCACATGGTCGCGGTCGGCAATCAGTCCGCACGCTCTACAGACGTGTTTTCTGTCTGACAGCCGCTTCCGGACTGGTGCCCCGCATACGCACATTTGACTTGTTCCGCGAGGGTTGACGGCAATCAGTTTGCGTCCGGCACTCTCAGCCTTGTACGCCAACATGGTTAGAAAGCCGCTCCATCCTGCGTCATGAACGGACTTGGCAAGCACGCCGCCCGCGAGTCCTCTTACATTTAGTGCTTCTACTGCGATTACTCCGTACTTCTGCACAAGTTTGTTTGATTCCTTATGCTGAAAATCCTTCCGCTGGTTCGCAATGTGCTCGTGAATCTTCCGCAAGATTGCGACTGCTTTACGACGACGGTTTGAACCCTTCTTACGACGACAAACACGACGTTGCGCTACCCGTAACTCAGCTTGCGCCTTCTGGTAGTAGCGGGGATTCTCAATAGGCTTTCCGTTTGAAAGAACGGCGAACGAGTCAAGACCAACATCGATACCAATTTCTTTCGTTGATTGTGGCAACAGTTGCGCTTCGAATTCGCATGAGAAGCATGCATACCATGCACCACAGATTTGTTTTAGAAATAGTGTTCCAGTCTTTTCGGGCAACCGGCGGTGCATCTTAATCTTTACGTTGCCGACCTTTGACAGCGAGACTCGGTCGCCTTGAACCTTGAATGCCTGCGGTGTGAATATCAGACTGTTGAAACAATTGCGTCCTTTGAATCTTGGAAAACCCGGGGCCTCTCCTTTCTTTACACGACGAAAAAAGTTTTGAAACGAACGGTTGAGACGAATCAGCACAGCCTGCAATGTATGCGCGTGAACATTCTTAAACTCTGGGCGCACTTCCTTGATGGCTGGCAACTGTGCTTGCTGCTGCAACCAAGTGACGCCCTTGCGAGTTGTCTTGTACGACTCAATCCGCTCTTGCAAGGCAGCGTTGTAGAGTTCTCGGCACATATCCAAGTGTGCGGAGAGAACGTCCCGCTGTTTGCGATTTGGGTAGAGCCGATACCTAAATGTTCTTGTTGCCATTCTTCTTTTTTAGCCAGTCGTCGATGGCTGCCCTAATGCACCATCCGAGAGATAAGTGATGTTCCTTTGCGAACCGCTCCAAAGATTTAAATTGCTCAACTGTTACCCGGCGCAAACCACTCGCTTACCTCCTCCTGAACGCGGAGGATTGCGCTCGGACACGGTTCATTCGGGCTACCTTTTGCCGTTCAACTATATCATTCCGATGCGCTCAAGTTCGAGACCGCACAGCGCGGGCCAGTTCGACGGCCAGAACCAGGGCTTTGGCGCCAGCAATGATCTTTTCGGGATTGTTTTCGCGAAGCGCTTTCAAATCCACCAAATCCGCTCCCACACCCAAAGCAAATGAACCAGCCTCAAAGTATTCAGACGCATTAGAAAGATTTACGCCGCCCGTGGGAATGAATTTCCCATCAGGAAAAGGGGCACGCAGCGCGCGAATGTGCTTCGGGCCGCCGACACTACTGCAGGGAAATATCTTAATGACGCCCGCGCCGGCTTCGCTCGCCGCCATGACTTCAGTCGGGGTCAGAGCACCAGGGATAGCGAGAACACCGCGCTTCGCGGCGAGTTGGAGAACGGGGACTGAGAGACCTGGACTGACCAAGAATTCCGCACCAGCATCGATACACTTTTCCGCATCGCGCTGGGTGGTTACGGTGCCAGCGCCGATGAGGACGTGCTTTCCGGAACGTTTGGCCAACTCTTCAATGATCTTGGTGGCATTGGGAACGGTCATGGTGATTTCAACGACGAGAATGCCACCCATGTAAATGGCTTCTACCGCGCGGTGCGCCTCTTCCACGCCGGAGGCTCGAACGACAGGAACGATGCCAACTTCCCAAATTCGTTTTTGTATATTATCGACGGTCATGGATTTGCTCCAATAAATTTTGTTTATTGCAAAGATTAGCGCGAGATTCGTGCCGTCTTTCCCTTCATAACTTGAAGGACTTCCTGCAGAGTTGCCATGGATGTGTCACCGGGCGTGGTCATTGCTAGTGCACCGTGGGCGGCGCCGCAATCCACAGCCCAGGCAAGTCCCTTGTCTGTGAGGAGGCCGTAGATCAGGCCAGAGGCAAAGGAATCTCCGCCACCGACGCGATCGAAAATTTCGAGATTTTCACGGACAGCGGCTTCGTGGAATTCACCGCCCGAGCAAGCGATGCCACCCCAATCATTTAGGGTAGCGGTGCGAGCATGGCGCAACGTGGTGGCGATGACGGAAAGATTGGGAAATTCGTGCGATACTTCTTTCATCATGGAACGGAAATGAGTGGAGTTAAGTTGAGAGTAGGTCTCATCGACTCCTGCGACCGCAAAGCCGAGTGAAGCGGAAAAGTCTTCCTCGTTGCCGAGCATAACATCCACCAAAGGAGCAAGCATCCGGTTGACTTCTTGCGCTTTCTTCTTGCCGCCGATCGATTCCCACAAGGAGGCGCGGTAGTTGAGGTCGTAAGAAATGATTGTGCCGTGACGCTTGGCCGCTTCCATCGCTTCTTTTGCAACGAGCGGAGTGGTCTCCGACAAGGCGCAGAAGATTCCACCTGTATGGAACCAACGCACACCTTCTTGCGCAAAAATATCTTCCCAATCGATATCACCCGGTTTCAGCTGGGATATGGCGGTGTGACCACGATCGGAGCAGCCAAGAGCGGCACGAACGCCGAAGCCTCTTTCCGTGAAGTTCAAACCATTTCGGACGGTACGGCCGACGCCGTCATAACCAACCCAGCGGAGATGTTGCAGGTTTACGCCACCTTGAAGCATCAGGTCTTCGACCAGGCGGCCAACGGGATTATCGGCAAGCGCGGTAACGATAGCGGTGTCCATTCCGAAGCAACGTTTCAGACCGCGCGCCACGTTGTACTCACCGCCACCTTCCCAAACACGGAATTCGCGAGCCGTAGCGATTCGTGAATCTCCGGGATCGAGACGCAGCATCACTTCGCCGAGGCTCAAGAGGTCCCAGCGGCATTTTTCTTTCGACTTGATATTCATCGGAGTCATCGTTTTCTTCGTGGGAAATTTAAAGTATTTGAGCGAGTGGGCAATTCGTTACGCTTCGACTTTACCGTACTCTCCACAAATCAGGCAATCAAGGGTGAGTGTTCAAGCAGAAAGGAGTTTCGAGCAGTTTCGTTGAGAGTGATAGAGTGAATCAGATATCACAGGCAAGCTGCAGATTAGAGGACCCGCCGAATGAAGATTACCGACGCAAAAGTAATTATCTGTTCTCCTGGACGCAACTTTGTGACTTTGAAGGTGACTACGGAAGACGGCGTATATGGTTTGGGTGACGCGACACTGAATGGGCGCGAACTGGCCGTTGCGAGTTACTTGAACGATCATGTGCTCCCTCAATTGATTGGCCGGGATGCGCGGAAGATTGAGGATATCTGGCAATACTTCTACAAGGGGGCGTACTGGCGGCGCGGCCCAGTAACCATGTCGGCGATTTCCGCGGTGGACACAGCGTTGTGGGACATTAAAGCGAAAAGCTTGAACGCGCCTTTGTATCAGGTGATCGGTGGCGCATCGCGGGAGGCCGTGCTGGTTTACGGCCACGCGAGTGGCGCGGATATGGAAGATACCGTCGCAGCCGTGGCGGAATACCTGAAGCTTGGCTACAAGGCCATTCGTGCGCAATCGGGAATTCCGGGACTGGACAGCACGTACGGTGTAGGACGCGGGAAAATGCACTATGAACCGGCGGAGAAAGGCAATGCGCCGGAAAATTTGTGGTCGTCTGAAAAATATCTAAATTTTGTGCCGCAATTATTTTCGCGATTGCGCAAGGAGTTTGGGCCGGATGTGCATTTGTTGCATGATGCACACCACAGGCTAACCCCTATCGAGGCGGCGCGGGCGGGAAAAGAATTGGAACCTTATCATTTGTTCTGGCTGGAGGATCCAACGCCGGCGGAGTTGCAGGAGAGCTTTCGCTTGATTCGGCAGCACACAACGACACCGCTAGCGGTGGGCGAAGTGTTCAATACAATTCATGATTGCCAGCAACTGATTCAAGAACAGTTGATCGATTACATTCGCACGACGGTTGTGCATGCGGGAGGCATCACGCATTTAAAGAAGATTGCGCACCTGGCGGAAATGTATCAGGTGAGAACCGGATCGCACGGGGCCACCGATTTGAGCCCTGTTTGCATGGCTGCGGCACTGCATTTCGATTTGAGCATTCATAATTTTGGCATCCAGGAATACATGAGGCACACGAAGGAAACCGATCAAGTTTTCCCGCACTCTTACACCTTTGAAAATGGGCTGATGCATCCGGGCGAGGCACCGGGACTGGGAGTCGACATTGACGAAGCGGCGGCAGCGAAGTGGCCGTATGAGCGGGCCTATTTGCCGGTGAACCGAAAGCTCGACGGCACAATGCACAACTGGTGATGTGGATGGCAGCTTAGTTGGTTCCCAGATCGAGGCCCAAATATTGTTTGGCATTTGCAAAACAGATATTCCGGACCACGCCGCCAATGAGCGGAATATCGTTTGGTAGTTCTCCGCGCTCGACGTCGCGTCCCATTAGGTCGCAGAGGACGCGGCGAAAATATTCGTGGCGTGGAAAAGACATAAAGGAACGGGAATCCGTCAACATGCCGATGAAGCGGGAAAGCAGACCAGTATTGGAAAGCGCGTTCAACTGTAATTCGATTCCTTCTTTCTGATCGAGAAACCACCAGGCGCTGCCCCACTGCACTTTGCCAGCAATCGATCCATCCTGAAAATTGCCGATGGCCGTGGCAAAAACGTAATTGTCGGCGGGATTCACATTGTAAAGGATGGTTTTTGGAAGCGCGCCTTCTTGATCCAATCGATCGAGATAGCTGCAGAGAGCAGCGGCCTGATTCCAGTCGCCAATGCTGTCGAATCCCGTGTCTGGGCCTAATTGAGAGACGAGGCGGGCATTGGTGTTGCGGAGGGCGCCAAGATGCAATTGTTTGGTCCAACCCCTTTCGGCATCGAGGCGGCCAAAAAACATCATGAGGAAAGAGGCAAAGCGTTCCTGGTCTTCCGGGGTGGCGACTTTGCCGGAACGAGCTTTATCGAACACCACGGCGGCTTCGGATTCTGTGCACCAGTTGGCAGGGCAACGCGCCAAACCATGATCGGAAATTCTTGTGCCGTTGGCATGAAAGTAGTCGTGCCGCTTTTTGAGCGCGGCAAGAAAATGCTGAAAAGTCGAAATGAATGTGTCGCTGGCCATGGCCAAGCGACTCACCCAAGAATTGAATTTGGCAGGAACATTTATGGAAAGAGCCTGATCGGGCCGAAACGCGGGGAATAGCCGGAATCCGGGATTGGCCGCGGCAAGATTCTGGTGAGGCAGGAGGTCGTCGCAGGGATCATCTGTAGAGCAGAGCACGACAATATGGAATTTACGGATGATGTTCTGCACAGAGAATTCTGGAGTGGCAAGCATGGCATTCGCACGGTCCCAAATAGCGCTGGCACTTTGTTCGTTCAATAACTCGCCAATACCGAAGTAGCGCTTCAATTCAAGATGGGTCCAGTGATACAGCGGATTGCGAAGCGTCGCGGGAACGGTTCGCGCCCAGGCCAGAAATTTTTCGTAGGGAACGGCATCGCCAGTGCAGAAGCGTTCATGAATGCCATTGGCGCGCATGGCCCGCCATTTGTAATGATCGCCCTGCAGCCATATTTCGAATAAATCGGAGAAGCGGCGATCGGTAGCAATGTCGGCGGGAGAAAGATGAGAGTGATAGTCAAGGATTGGCTCCCGGGAAGCGTAGTTGTGGTAAAGTTGCCGAGCCGTATCCGAATGCAATAAGAAGTCATCGTGGATAAATTCCATTAAGCACCCTCAGCTGCGTTTCACTACGTCCATAAAAGGTACCATTTTTGCCCATTTTCGCTGGGTGATTTGCGCTGTTCTATTTTTTGGCATGACGAAGAACTATATGGACCGCCAGGTCCTAGCCGTGCTGAAGACAAACTTACAACAACAATTTGGCTGGAATGAAATTGATTACGGAAATCTGGTGTTTGCGTTTCAAACAGCGTACGCGTTGGGAATGCTGGTGGTTGGCCGGTTTATTGACCGGCTCGGAACGCGCAGAGGCTACGCGATCACCATGGCGTTCTGGAGTCTGGCATCTATGGCGCATGGGTTGGCGAGTTCCCTGGGGGGATTTTTGCTTGCGCGTTTTGCGTTGGGATTTGGAGAATCGGGAGTATTTCCGGCCAGTCTGAAAGCAGTCGCGGAGTGGTTTCCAAAAAAAGAGCGCGCATTGGCCACCGGAATATTTAATGCCGGGACAAACGTGGGCGCGGCATTGACACCTTTGATTGTGCCGCTGATCTATGTGCGATGGGGTTGGCGTGGATGTTTTTTCGCGGTGGGGGCGATCGGGTTTGTAGGACTTGCGCTATGGCTTTGGCTCTACCGTCCACCTGAACAACATGCGAACTGCTCTGAGAAGGAACTGGAATATATACGAAGCGACGTAGGCCAGAACACCGGCAAAACAAGATTGCCGGAGATTATTTGGAACCGGCAGACCTGGGCGTTTGTAAGCGGGAAATTTCTGATCGATCCGATATGGTGGTTCTACTTATTTTGGATACCGGATTTTCTGGAACGCAGGCATGGATTGTCGCTACGACAGATTGGGCTGCCGATCGTGGTGATTTACGTACTGGCCGATGTGGGCAGTATTGCAGGAGGATGGCTTTCTTCTTTTCTCCTGCATCATGGGAAATCGGTGAACATGGCGCGCAAAACAGCTCTGCTGGTCTGCGCGCTGAGTATCGTGCCGATCATATTTGCAGCCAGAGTGGAATCGACCTGGGCTGCTGTTTTGTTAATTGGGCTTGCTACCGCAGGTCACCAGGGATTTTCGACGAACCTGCTTACGTTGCCATCGGATATGTTTCCGGCGGCGAGCGTTGCGACCGTGGCGGGATTTGGCGGAGCAGCCGGAGCGATCGGTGGAATGCTGATCGCACAAGTTGTGGGACACATACTTCAGTGGACGGGTAGCTATACAATTCCGTTCCTCATCGCGGGCTCCGCGTATCTGATCGCGCTGGGTGTAATTCAGGTGCTGGCGCCGCGGCTGGAAGTTGTTCGGCTGAGGTCGGAAACGATGGGATAAGCGAAGTTGCCTTGCCTGCAGTGCGCGGCGAAAAAGAATGTACGATTATTGGTTGACGGCGCTGGCCAGAAATCCACCATCGACCACCAGCAGGTGGCCAGTAACAAAACTTGCCGCATCAGAAGCCAGGAAAACCGCGGCACCGGCAAGCTCGTCCACTTTTCCAAAGCGTTTCATGGGAGTACGCAAAAGAAACTCTTGTCCACGTCCGGTGCCATCCAGCAATTTTTCGTTCAGAGCAGTGCGAAGTACGCCGGGCACAATTGCATTCACGCACACACCCTTCATGGCCCATTCGACGGCCAAAGATTTTGTGAGAGCGGCGACGCCGGCTTTGCTGGCGCCATACGCGGCGACTTCAAAACAAGCGGCAAAACAAGTGAGCGAGCCAATGTTGATGATGCGGCCGTAGCCGCGCTCGAGCATATGGCGGCCAAAGACTTTGCAGGCGCGAAGAGTACCGGTGAGATTTGTCTCGAGGATCGCGTCCCAGTCTTCCTCTGGAACATCGAGAGTGGGCATGCGCTTGGTCTGCCCCGCGCAATTGACGAGGATTTGCACTGTACCAAATTTGCGGGCCACTTCGGCAAGCAGGCGTTCAATTTGACGAGTATCGGTGACGTCGCAAGGGCAGACGAGGGATTTTGCCCCGAGTTCCTCAATCTGAGCAGCCGCAGACTGCACGAGATCCACACGGCGCCCCGTGGGAACTACGTTTGCGCCAGCTATGGCAAGTGCTTTGCTCAGCGCCAAACCGATACCGCTAGTTCCACCAATCACGACGGCAGTTTTAGCGGCCAAATCAAGAAGCGGATGGCCCATCAGGAATCCTCCCTGTTTGCTTTTTGTTGCAGCAAGAGAAACTGACAGTGTAGCAAACATGGAATGCCGATTCAGCGATGGGGCGCTATGTAATCGCGCATGGAGGGGCGGAATAAAGCCGCCCCCACGGAGAAATGGATTGCACCGCCTGCTACTGGCAGGTTGTGCCTGCAGGGATCTGTCTGGCCACGAAGGCAAGGTCGAGAATATTTACGATGCCGTCGTGATTGACGTCAGCGCGCGGATCGAATCCTGGTTGCCCCGTTTTCTTGTTGAACGAAGCTTTGACGATGTTGAGATCGGTACAATTGACGACGCCATCCCCGTTCACATCGCCGGGAACCGTAACGATGATAGAGCCGACCGTGAGAATTTGCTGGTTGCCGATCTGGATGACGGCTGTGCTGGTGTACTTGCCGAGCGAAGAGTTTGAGCTCAGCAAGGAAATGTTGAATGCCTGGCTGGCCGCGATTGTTGCGAAGCTGCAATTCAGCATCTGTGTGCCAATTGCTCCAGTGATCGCGCAGGTTCCTGGGCCGCTGTAAGCAGGGCTGATTGACCAGGAAACATTGGTGCCTGCCGGCAGCGGGTCGGACAATGTAGCGCCAGTAACTGGACCGCCCGCGCTATTTGTCACTGCAATCGTAAGGTTGAGCGGGCTACCAGTAGTGACGATCCCGGTTGAAGGCGTAGTCGTTGTGGTTACGGTGAGATTGCCGACGTTCGCAGGCGGTAACGCAATCACTACATCATTGAACTGCTTGGTGCGACCGCTAATCGCGGTGTCGACTTTCTTGGTCAGGTCGACTGCCGTGGTGATGTCAAATTCGAACTGGCAAAAGATCGGCGGATTTGTGGCGACCGGTGGATTGCCGACCAGCATGGGCGTGCTGCAGTTCGTGCCGAACGGCGAAGTGGGAGAGACTGCATAATCCGGATCGTCGTACATTCGCGGTGTGCTGCCAGTGTAGGGCGCCGGCGGAATGAACGTGTCGTTGTTAAAGGAAATGACCCAGTCGATTGGACCGACGTAGAAGCTGGGATTGGGTTCCACACCAGGAGAGCCTGAGAAAACCTGATAGTGGACACAATTGCCGTTTGCATAGGGGAAGCAAAGCGGCACGATCTTGTTGCCGTTCGCCAGAGTTTGATAGGTGAAGAAGGTAACGAAACGGCAATCGAAATCTGTCGTCGGAGTTCCGCCGTTCGGGCACACACCATCCGCGACGGAGGGTGGAACCTCCGACGCTTGTACCGTAAGAGAAAATGGCTGCAGTACCTGCGGGATGGCAAGCGCCAGTGCATGCGCATTGGGATCGGTGCAGGGATTTGACGGACTTGGCGCAGGATTCGACGGGCAGTCATAGGTGGCCATACCACTCTGGTTCGAACCTGGAGTGAAACTCAAGTTGATCAACTGCGGTGGAGGCGTGAAGGAAGCGGTGACGGTCTGTGGAGAGGTCATTGTCACAGAACAGCTGCCAGTCCCGCTGCACGGACTTCCCCACCCTGCGAATGTGCTGGGACTGCTGGGAGTTGCGGTGAGAGTGACGACAGTTCCGCTGTTGTAATTGGCCGAGCAGGTTCCCGATTGCACGCCAGCCGTGGTCGTGCAATTGATCTGTTCGAAATTATCCGTGACCGTACCGTTCCCGGTGCCAATCGGTTTGACTGTCAAAGGAAAGGTGGTCGGTGCACCAAGTACCGTTAATGACGTGGAGCTATTCGTGGCGGGGGAGAAGATAGCGTCGCCCGCGTAGCTGTAGGTGATTAGATAGGGGGACGATGATGCGGGTATGGTTGCCGTCGGGAAAGTTATGGAGAACGTTCCGTTGGTGCCGAACGTGGCGTTATGCGTTACACCGTTGATGAGGATCGAAACGGTCTCACCAGGGGCTGGGTGCGCAGTGCCATTCCCAATTGTGCCACTGAGTGCGATGGAAGTTGTACCGGCTTGAATGGACTGCGACGCCGTAAGTCCACTGAACACTTCTGGAATGGCTTGCGCAACGATGGTGCCGATGGACAGGATTTGCTGGTTGCCGATCTGAACGACAGCGGTATTTGCGTAGGTACCGATGGAGGAGTTCGAACTCAACAGAGAAATATTAAATGTCTGACTAGCAGCAATCGTTCCAAAGACGCAATTCAGGACTTGACTGCCGGTTGCTCCAGTAATCGCGCAGGTTCCTGGGCCGCTGTAAGCAGGGCTGATTGACCAGGAGACGTTGGTGCCTGCCGGCAACGCGTCTGTCAGAGTGGCAGCACTTACTGCACCGCCAGCGCTGTTTGTGACAGTGGTAACGAAGCTGAGTGGGTTGCCTGCGATAACTGTGCCGGAAGTTGGTGCCATTGTGACGGTGAGATTGCCCACATTCGCAGGTGGGAATGCAATCACTACATCATTGAACTGCTTGGTGCGTCCGCTAATCGCGGTGTCGACTTTCTTGGTCAGGTCGACAGCCGTGGTGATGTCAAATTCGAACTGGCAAAAGATCGGCGGATTTGTGGCGACCGGTGGATTGCCGACCAGCATGGGCGTGCTGCAGTTCGTGCCGAACGGCGAAGTGGGAGAGAC
>DASXIT010000231.1:0-3173 GCA_036497825.1 Candidatus Acidiferrum sp. | reverse complement strand
CAGCAGAATTGCTTTGCCCAACCTTCGCATCCACAAGTTTCTCAAGTTCGCCTCGCCTCTTATTTGCAATTTGCAGCCACCACTATAACGGAATAAATCTCTGCGCAATCGGAAACGGTCTGCCAAAACCAAACGCCCGCGACGTAATCTTCAAACCCGGCGCCGCTTGCTTGCGCTTGTATTCATTGCGGTCCACCAGCAACGCAATTTCGCGCACCAGCTTCACGTCGAAACCATATTTGTCGGCAATCTCCTGCGGACTGCGCAGATCCTCGATATAAGCCTTCAGAATGCGGTCCAGGACATCATATGGCGGCAAGCTGTCCTCATCCTTTTGATCGGGTCGCAGTTCCGCCGAAGGAGGTTTCTCAATCGTAGCCCGCGGAACGATTTCCCGTTGCCGGTTAATGAATTTCGCCAGCTCATAAACCATCAACTTCGGCACATCAGAAATGACCGCCAATCCTCCGGCCATGTCGCCATACAGCGTGCAATACCCTACCGCCAGTTCCGATTTGTTGCCGGTACTCAACACCATCGAGCCGAATTTGTTGGACAGCGCCATCAAATAATTTCCGCGAATGCGCGCCTGAATATTTTCTTCCGTCACGTCAGGCTTGCGGGCGCCGAACGCGGGCTTCAGCGCCGCCAGGTAGGAATCAACCACGGATGAAATCGGAATCGTCTTCAACTCGATTCCCAGATTGGTCGCCACCGCCTTCGCGTCGTCCTTGCTTCCCTCCGACGAAAACGGCCCGGGCATCGATACGCCAATCACATTCTCAGCACCCAGCGCATCCACGGCGATAGCCGCCACCACCGCGGAGTCGATTCCTCCGCTCAGCCCGACCACTACTTTCTGGAACCGGCATTTGTGCACGTAGTCGCGTGTTCCCAGCACCAGCGCTTCATACGCGTAAGCAATCTCTTCTTTTGGCTGTTCGTGAATTTCGCCCTGGCCAGTAGTGGTATCAAACAGCACCAGGTCTTCTTCAAACGCTTTGGCCTGCGCCGCGACTTTGCCGTCCACAGTAAGCGCCACACTGGCGCCGTCAAAAATCAGGCTGTCGTTGCCGCCCACTTGATTCACGTAAACGATAGGGAGTTGATGGTTCATGGCGATCGAGCGCAGCATGTCCACTCGCAACGACCGCTTGTCGATGGTGTAGGGAGAACCTGAAATATTGATAAGGACGCTGGTTCCCTGCCCAGCCAGTTCCGTCACCGGATCGCGCTCGTAGCGCCGCGTGGCCCAAAAGTTCTTGTCGTTCCACACATCTTCGCAGATAGTGATGCCCAGTTTTTCGTCGCCGATCGCGAAAACATTTTGCTGCGCGGCAGGCTGGAAATACCGCGACTCGTCGAACACATCATATGTCGGCAGCAGCATCTTGCTTTGTTCGAAAACCACTTTACCGCCGGAGATCAGCGCCGCCTTGTTGGAAATCCCGTTGCCGGTTCCCTTCTTGTTCTTGCCAACGTAGCCGACGATCGACGGCAACGGCAGTTTGCCCGCCAGTTGTTTCAGCTCTTTTTGATTGCGTTCAATGAAGGCAGGGCGTTCCAGGAGGTCTTGCGGAAAATAACCGCAAAGGCAAAGCTCGGAAAAGACGGCAAGATCCGCTCCCCGTTCTTTGGCGCGCGTCGCCAAATCCAGGATGCGTGCGGAATTCCCCGCGAAATCGCCGACGGTGGGATTGAACTGCGCCAGCGCAAGTTTCATGCTTGATCTCTAGAATACGTTCGCCCAGCCGCCTTTGCAAATCCGAGTCGCCCGAATGCATCCTTCGCCACCAAATGTGCAAATATTTGCGCATCCTCTTCGGTGGCACAGCCACTCTTGGCTGTCCGCGATGTAAACACCGCCACCGATGACCCGGTGCGGGCCATTCACAAAAAGAAAAAGGCTCCTGAGCAACTGCGATTCGCGCTCAAGAGCCTCAAAACTGTTCTTCAATGTCGACTGTCGACTGCCTTTACACGCTGAACGAGCTACCGCACCCGCAGGTGCTCTTCACATTGGGGTTATTGAACTTAAATCCCGCGCCCTCGATGGTTTCAATGTAGTCGATCTCCACACCTTCAAGATACATGGAGCTCATCTGGTCCACGGCAACTTTCAGGCCGTTGAAATCCACCACTTCGTCGCTGTCGTTGGTCTGGTTCTCGAAAGCCATGTGGTACTGAAAACCGGAGCATCCGCCACCAACCACGGCCACGCGCAGCGCCGTCGGTATCGGATTCTGCATCCCCATGATTTCCTTGACCTTCGTGCTAGCAGTTGGGGTAAGACTGATCATTGTTCTGGCCTCCACCGCGGCAATCGCGCGGTAATCTCTACAAAATTAGTCTAGCAGAATGTGCAAATTCTTGCACATTTAGTGGCGAAGCTGTTGCTTCCCACAGCAATCTCTTCCGCAGCCTGCTTCGACAAGGCAAATGCGTTCTCATACAATTGGATGCATCTATGAGACACAAAGTAACGCTTTTGCCCGGCGAAGGCATCGGCCCAGAAGTCTCCCGCGCCACACAACGCATCTTGGAGGCCGCAGGCGTCCAAATCGACTGGGAAGAAATCGACGCGCGCGCCGCCGCGGGTTCCCCCGAAGCCGGAGGAGTGGTCAACGAAAAAGCCATCGAATCCGTCCGCCGCAACGGCGTAGGCCTGAAAGGTCCCATGGCCACCGCAGTAGCGGGAGGAGCCCGCAGCGTCAACGTAGCCCTGCGCAAGACGCTCGACCTTTACGCCAATCTACGCCCGGTGAAAAATCTTCCTGGCCTAAAGTCGCGCTTTGAAAATGTGAATCTGGTGATCGTCCGCGAAAATACCGAAGACCTGTACTCCGGGCTGGAACACGAAGTCGTTCCCGGCGTAGTCGAAAGTCTGAAAATCATCACCGAAAAAGCTTCCACGCGCATCGCCCGCTTCGCTTTCGAGTACGCCAAACGCGAAGGCCGCAAAAAAATTCATTCCATCCACAAAGCCAACATCATGAAGCTCTCCGACGGTCTATTCCTGAAATCCATTCGCGTGGTAGCCGCGGAATACCCGGAAATAGAATACAAAGAAATGATCGTGGACAACGCCTGCATGCAGGCAGTCCTAAATCCTCAGCAATTCGATGTTCTTCTTCTGCCGAATCTTTACGGCGACGTGATGAGCGATCTAGCCG
>DASXIT010000230.1:0-12662 GCA_036497825.1 Candidatus Acidiferrum sp. | reverse complement strand
AGGATTTCCAAAAATATTTAGAATTTCTGCGCAGCACCACCCAAAAAGCGTTGGACAATGGCAAAGTAGGGGATGACCTGGTCAACGCTGTCATGCCCCAACTCACGCAATCTTACGGCTCGTGGGATTTTTTCAAGGATTTCTCGCGCTCTGATATTCTCGACGTCGCGGCGGAACTCAAAGGCTCGAAGCGAATTCCGACACCCGACAAGAAATGAGGATCTATGCTGGTTACCTTCCGTCCATGCGGGCCAAGAGATCACGCCACTCTGCTGAAATTTGTAATTGAATACTATCGCTTCGACAAAATTCCATTTGATCGATCCTCGCTCAGCAAAGGTCTCGACACTCTGCTGCGCAATATTTCTCAAGGTCAAGCTTGGCTGATGGAAAGCCATAAAAAACCAGTCGGCTATGCAGTGCTCACCTACAATTTTGATTTGGAATACGGCGGCGTGGAAGGGATGTTGACCGATCTCTATGTCACCAAGCGTTACCGCAATCGCGGCATCGGCTCGCTCGCTCTTTACGAAGTGGAAGATTTCTGCCGTGAACGAGGAGTCCGCAATATCGAACTTCAAGTTTTGCACCACAATCCCGAAGCCGAAACGTTCTATCGCAAAGCCGGCTTTCAGACTCTCCCCCGTAAAGTCATGCTGCTGCCGGTGAGCGCCGAAAAGAGTTCCCGCCCGCGTCATCCTCGCGCTAGCGTAGGTAAGCGTCGGTAATATACTGCTGCACCATTCGCTGCGTATTAAAAAACGAGCCATTAATCGCAATGGCGTGCTGCATCACTTCCAGGTAGCGATTCCGGCTTTCATAAAACATCGGCAGAATCACGCTCTCCAGCTTGGAATAAAGATGTTCAGCGTCGGCCGCATTGTCGGCGACGGATTCATGCGAAGGCTCTCCGCGATGTGGCTCGCCAATCGACCATCCGGTGATCCCTTCAATGTGGCCTTCCACCCACCACCCATCAAGAATACTCAGACTCGGCACTCCATTCAGCGCCGCTTTCATCCCGCTGGTTCCCGACGCCTCTAGAGGATACTGCGGCGTGTTCAGCCACAAATCTCCTCCCGAAGTAACATTCCCGCCCAACTCCATGTTGTAGTCATCCAGAAAAACAATGGAAACCGCTTTCTTCAGCGCTTTCTTCGCTTTGAAAATGCGCTTGATGATTTCCTTACCGCCTGTGTCCTTGGGATGCGCTTTCCCGGCGAACACAATCTGAAATCCGCCAACGCGCTTGGCAATTTGCCGCAAGCGATCCAGGTCGCTCAAAATTAAATCCGCGCGCTTGTAACCCGTGGCACGGCGCGCAAAACCAATCGTGAACAGTTCAGGGTCCATTTTCAGCCCTGTTTTCCGCCGCACCGCTTCCAGCAAATCATGTTTCGACAGTAAGTGCGCTGCCCACACTTCCTCGGGGGGCAACCCGAGGGCTCCGCGCAAACTGTAATTATCTTCCCGCCACGAAGGAATATATCGATCGAACAAATCTCTAAATGCCGGAGCCGTCCAAGTCGCCGCGTGCACTCCATTCGTAATCGCCTCGATGTGCACATTCGGGAACATCTTCCGCGATACTTCGCCATGCAACTTGGCAACGCCATTCACATAATTGCTTAGGCTGAGCGCAAGATACGTCATGTTCAACGAAGCTCCGCGCTTGGCCGCTTCCGCAAAATCCGGATAATTCTGTTCAACCTGTAAAATATTCTTGATCAAATCCGCTGAAGAAGCGTCTTTCACATCAAAGAATCGCACTTGGTCCGGAAACAGCCGGTTCATGAATTCAACGGGAAACTTGTCGTGCCCTGCCGGCACCGGCGTGTGCGTAGTAAAAACGCATTTGCTTCGCACCTTTTCGATGTCTTCGCTTTTCACCGACGCGCGTCCGGCTCGCTTGGTCTCCTCTTCTAATAATTCCATGGTCAGCAGCGCCGCATGTCCCTCGTTCATGTGATAGCGCATCAGTTCCGTGTGCCCCAAAGCGCGAAGCATGCGTACGCCACCAATCCCCAGCAATACTTCCTGCGACAGCCGGTAATAGGGATCCCCACCGTAGAGTGAACCGGTTAATTCACGATCCTTGGGATCGTTGACCGGCAGGTCTGCGTCCAGAAAGTAGATCGGCACTTCGTACCCACGCACACCCTTCGCCGTATACCTCCAGGCACGCAACTCCACTCGCCGGTTCTCCAGCGTAACGGAAACCCTGGGCGCTTCCTCCTCCAGAAATTTCTCTACTTTCCATTCGACGGGTTCTTCGGTCTGGGCTCCTTCTTCGGACAGCCGTTGCCGAAAAAAGCCCTTCCTGTAAAGCAGCGAAACCGCAACCATCGGCAGCCGAATATCGGCGGCCGCGCGAATTGTGTCTCCCGCCAGGACCCCAAGTCCTCCACTGTAGCTTGGCATGTCATTTTCCAGCGCGATTTCCATCGAAAAATAGGCAACAAATCGTTTGGGTGGATGGGCAACTGTGGGCATCGTTCCAGAATCTCCGTCATACGCAACAACAATAGCTGCGTCTCTATGTCTGCGGCGCTCTTTATGAAACTACTATTGTCCGAAAACCTCGCCTGGCAAGCAAGGGAACCTATCACCCGGTGTTCGACAATCTCATTCTCGTTCTTAAATCCTTCTATTGCATTACAGGTTCGCTATAATGCCCGGTTATGCCCACCGCTATTCTCGAAGGTGTACGGGTCGTCGAACTTACCGAAGCACTCGCTGGTCCGTATTGCGCGATGCTCATGGGTGATCTTGGCGCCGACGTGGTCAAGGTAGAACGTCCCGGCGTGGGTGATCAATCAAGAACCTGGGGTCCTCCCTTTATCGGAACAGAATCAACGTATTTTCTGGCGACGAATCGCAATAAACGCTCAATCGCGTTGAATTATGACGATGCGAAAGACTTGCAGGTCCTGCACTGCTTAATTGCCTCGGCTGATGTTTTCCTTTGCAATCAGCCTTCCCTAGACTCCTTGAAGCGTCGCGGTCTTGATGCTTCAACCCTTCGAACAAAATTCCCGCGACTCATTTATTGCAGCATCTCGGGATATGGTTTCACTGGCCCAAAATCGGGCAAGCCCGGCTACGACATACTGGCGCAAGCCGAAGCTGGCGTCTGGAGCTTTACGGGCGAACCGGATGGGCCGCCGATGCGCTTCCCGATTGCCATCGCCGACATGACTACGGGAATTTACGCGTTTGCCGGCATATTGGGAGCTCTGTACGCGCGCGAACGCAATGGCGGCTTCGGCGATTTCCTCGATATGTCTTTATTTGATTCGCAGCTTGCCTGGCTTGCAAATATCGGCAGCAATTATCTGAACGCGGGCGTGTCTCCGGAACGCTGGGGCAACGCACATCCGAGCATTGTGCCGTACCAGCCCTTCAAGGGCAGCGACGGACGCTTCTTCGTCGTGGGAGTTGGCACGCAAGCCGTTTGGCTGCGGCTGCTAAAATTATTGGATTTGGAGAATATGCTTGGCAATGACTCGCGCTTCAAAGACAACGCGGCTAGAGTGCAAAACCGGGAGCAGTTGATCCCTCTCCTGCAAATTCATTTCGATAAATTGCCCTCCACCGCATGGCTTGCCAAATTATCTGAAGCGAATATTCCCGCTGCCGCCATTCAATCCGTGGGTGAAGCTCTTTCCGATCCGCAAAGCATCGCGCGAGGTTTGATTGTCGAAATCGAGCATCCGATTCTCCACACCGTGCGTAGCATCGCAAATCCAATTCGCTATGAACGGCAAATAGTGCACTATCGATTGCCCCCACCTCAACTAGGCGAGCACAACGAGTCAATTCTCAAGGAACTTGGCTATTCAGTTCCGCAAGGCCAGAGCGCCACCACTGAAATTCCAACAAATCCCTGATACTTTTAAGATACGCATAAGTGATAATCACATGTATTGACAACCTATTTGCATCTTACCCAAGTCCTCCTTCCTCGGGAACTCTAACCCAAGGTTGCGATGGTGCACGCCTGGCACCAAGGAGGCACCTTTGATCCAACAACTCGAATATCCGAGACTTTCCCATACCTATCGGAACTTCAATCTTTGCCCCCATTGCATTTTTCAAGGACTGGAAAGTTTACTCTGCCGGATGTGCGAACGCTGCCCGATGATTTCCCGGTCGGATGGCAGCACTTTTCATCTTTTTTTGGCCGATCAACCATTGCCTTATCCCGTAGAGATGGATTCCGAAGCAACGGAACTGGTTTCTGTTTGCTTCTGGTACTCTCATGTCAAAAACGGATCGGAAACTCTGACCAGCGTTGTGATTCTTCCGGATAGTGAATGGGAATATGGTTCCTTTTTCAGAACAATCGAGTATGCAGCTGATTTGCTTACCGAGAAACTTCAGGACTCTTCCAAACTTGCGACTCTTTATAAATTTGAGAATGACAAACTTCTTGAAGCCATGTATTGAAACGATTGCTTCGGTTTTACATCAACGAACCGATTTCCCCCTCCTGTAACTTGCAACTCATCCCATGCCGATTGCACTATCATATAGAGGAGCTACCCCGCGTTCGATTTCGTTCCTCCTTTGAGGCCTTGATGATTCGGTTGTCCGGGAAGTTTGCCGCTGCTCTTTTTCTTTTTTTCTTGGCCGTACCTTTATTTGCCGACACGGAGTATTACCATCACGTTTTTTTCGATAACAGTCTCACTCCCGATTATTATTTCTATAGCGCGGGCAAAGTTTCCTCACCTAGCCGTCTTGCCCTCTTCGAGGGCAAAATTCCCGTTGATAATCAGACTTTTCTTTCGCCCCCGAATGCACTTCGCCTGCAGTGGAATTCGCAACCGAGCGGGGGTTGGACAGCCGAAATCAAAGTCGTTACCTTCAGAAACCGCGACGATCGTTTTCAGGGCAATACTCTTTCCTTCTGGTGTTTTGCCCCTTTAAATCTCAGCCCCTCCGATTTGCCGCTTTTACGCATACAGGATGTCGACGCAAATTTCTCCTCCCCTTTGCACCTCGAGAAATTTGCTTCCGGCCTGCAAACTGGCCGTTGGCGGCAAATAAAGATTCCCCTGAAAACCTTCGCCTCGGCCTCGATTCATCCCCTCGATCCTGGCCGTTTGCTTAGCCTGATTTTTTCTCAAGATGCCGCAGACGGAATCGACCACACTCTGCTAATTGATCAAATAACAATTGTTCGTTCAGACCTGACGCCGGAACAAAACGCTCCTCCCGTTCCACAAGTGGTCCACGCGAAAGGTTACGAGCGCCATGTCGATGTTTCCTGGAGTTCCTCCGATCCCCCTGAACTCCAGCACTATGTCATCTATCGTTCACTCGATGGAGATCAATATCTCCCCATCGGCATTCAAGAGCGCGGCTTGCACCGCTTCACTGATTTCATTGGCAAATCGGGTGAGGAAGTCAAATACCGTATTGCAACTTATTCTTGGGCTGGCAAACAATCCGCTCTCTCCGCTTCGGCTGGCGCCACAACAAAACCCATGACCGACGACGAACTTTTGAACATGCTTCAAGAGGAATGCTTTCGCTACTATTGGGAATCCGCCGGCCCTCATTCTGGAATGACCAGAGAAAATATTCCGGGTGACGATCGCGTCGTCGCTACCGGCACCACCGGCTTCGGCATCATGGCCAAGATTGTCGCCATGGACAGAGGTTTTATTCCCCGCGCGCAAGGCGTCGAGCGCCTGAACAAGATCACCACGTTTTTGGAGAAAGCCCCCCGCTATCACGGCGCATGGTCTCATTTCATGGATGATGCCACCGGTGCGAGCCTGCCGGTCTTTGGTTTCTCTGATGACGCCGGCGATTTGGTGGAAACCGCTTTCCTCATGCAAGGCTTGTTGACGGCGCGCGCCTATCTGAACTCTTCAAACGCGCAAGAAAAAACTCTCGTTCAAAGAATCACAAAGCTTTGGGAAACCGTGGAGTGGGATTGGTATCGTCGAACACCGCAAAGCGATGCGCTCTATTGGCATTGGTCTCCAAATTGGGCCTGGTACATCGATCATCGCCTTACCGGATTCAATGAGGTGATGATCGTCTATCTCCTCGCCGTTGCCTCTCCCACTCATTCCGTGTCACCGGACCTGTATTACTCGGGTTGGGCTAATGGAGAAACGCCTGGTGACTTCTCGGATAAAAATCAGTTCGTCAGCGGCCAGACTCTCTCTGGCATTCGTCTCAACGTCGGCGCAAAAAGTAGTCCGCTCTTTTTTGCACATTATTCCTACATGGGTTTTGACCCACGGGGCATTCGCGATCGCTTCACCAATTACTTCGAGAACAATCGAAATCTCGCGCTCATTAATCACGCGTACTGTGTCCAGAATCCGCAAAAGCACAAAGGATACTCAGCCGATTCCTGGGGACTCACCGCCAGCGATGGCTCGCACGGTTATCTTCCCCATGCTCCTCTGCCGGCGGACGATGACGGCACGATGACACCTACCGGCGCGCTGGCCTCATTCCCTTACACCCCGGAATTTTCTATGAACGCTTTCCGGCATTTCTATCGCGACAAAGGATTTGAATTGTGGGGTATTTACGGCCCCCGCGACGCATTCAACGAAGATCACAATTGGATCTCGCCCATTTATATGGGCCTGAATCAGGCGCCGATTACCGTGATGGTCGAAAATTACCGCACCGGCCTGCTCTGGAAACTCTTCATGTCGAATCCCGAGATAAAGCCCATGTTAGATCGCATCGGCTTTGTTCCAGACAATTCGCGCGCCACAAAATAAATTGCCCGTGCTGGTGACTGGAATTCCCCTTCGGACATTTTATTCGGAGAAGTACGTGCGCCCCTGCAAAAGCGAATCTACCGCCTTCAGCAGAGCTCCCGCCACGTCAGCCTTGGTTACAAATCCTTGCGCTCCTGCCGCCTGTGCCGCCCGAATCATACTCTGGCCATCGTGCATCGACAGCATGAGTATCGGAACAGCAGGCAGTATCTCTCTTATTTTGCTGGCTGCAGAAAATCCGTCGCGCACCGGCATCGTAACATCTAGAATGACCAAATCAGGTTTCAAGGCTGCGGCTTTTTGCACCGCTTCCTCACCGTTACTCGCCTCGCCACAGACTACTAGCCCTTCTCTCAACTCCAGTATCGAACACACACCTTTCCGAACCACTTCATGGTCATCCGCGATTAATACTTTCATCCGTCTTGGCCCTTATACTTCGTGATGTGCTTGCCCCGCGACTGGCTTATAGTACTGGAGCTTTGAATTCCAGCCATAGGGGAATTCCTGTAAAGTTTCTGCTCATCGGCGCTCACTACCGTCTCTCTTTTCAACTACCGGGAACTGCCGTGCCGGCAATAGAACTTCTCTTCTCAGGTTCCATTTGGAGTGTATATGGATATTTCAACCTCTCCTGCAACTCGCAAGCTGGTGGTTGGCAGCTCTGTGGTGGCCCTTCTTTTATCTGTTGCGGCGTTGATTGTCATCCCTTCAGCACTGCGCAACATCCTCTCTGAAGGATTCTTACCTCACCAGTTTTGCTACCTGAATAACAAGCAACTCATCGCCCTGCACGTCGGCACTGACGCCGTAATCTGGCTCTCCTATGTCGCTATCTCCTTTTCTCTTATTTACCTCGTTTGGCGAACTCGTCGCGAAATCCCCTTCAGCTGGATGTTCCTGGCGTTTGGATTATTCATCGTCGCTTGCGGCTTCACACATTTCATGGAGGTCGTCGTTCTTTGGAAGCCTCTCTACTGGCTAGCGGGAGATGTGAAACTCGTAACGGCCTTAGCTTCTTTCGTCACTGCCGTTACTCTGCCTGGTTTAATCCCTCAGGCTCACGCAACGATAACCTCCGCGCATCTCTCAGAAAATCGCAGGCAGCAGCTCGAATTAGCAAATTCGGAACTCCAACAACTCTCTGCTCGCGTTATGAGTGTCCAGGACGCAGAGCGCCGCCGCATCGCCCGCGAATTGCACGATGGAGTGGGTCAATATTTAGCAGCCATCAAAATGTCAACGGAAGTAGCCCTGAAACGATCAAAACGCGCCGACATCGCCGCTCCCCTGTACGAATCGATCAATCTGCTCGATCGTTGCATGGTGGAAGTCCGTACTATGTCTTACCTGTTACATCCCCCTTTATTAGAGGAAATTGGTTTGGCCTCGGCAATTCCTTGGCTGGTGGATGGCTTTATGCACCGCAGTGGTGTTCAAGTCGACCTGAAAATGCCGGAGCACTTGGAACGCCTGCTACAACCGGTTGAGCTTGCCCTGTTCCGGGTGCTGCAGGAAAGTCTCACTAACATTCATCGGCATTCAGAAAGCAAGGTCGCGGAAGTTAGTTTGCGAATTCTGGATAACCGGGCGCTGCTTAGCGTAAAAGATCGCGGCAAAGGCTTTGCTTCCGATGACGGCCACGCTGCTAGCGTTGGCGTCGGCATTGCCGGCATGCGTGAACGTATCCGCGAGCTCGGTGGCGAATTGCGCGTCAATTCCGGCTCAGGTGGAACAACCGTTGAAGCTTCCATTCCTTTGCAGGTCGTTGCATAACAATTTACTTTGCTTTTGCTGAACGCTTCTTCTCTGTCGCTGTCACCACTTTGCTTCCCGGCGGATCTCCGGTCGCCGCGGTTGCTACGTCCCCCCCATTGTCCGCCGCTATTTGCGCCAGCAACTTTCTGCTGATCACCGACTTTGGTTTCGCCAAAGTAATGTCCTCGGTCGACGCGTACTCGTCTCGATGCTTGATCAGGAGCCACGACGTTTTTCCGCTTCCGCCGAAACCGCGCGTCCGCACCAATACCCAGGAACCGTGGAGCTTCTTTCCATTCAACGTAAATTTAAAATCACCTTTTTCCAGCGCCGCGTTTACATCGCTCTGCTCCGGAGACCATGTTCCGCTATCCCACACCATCACCGTCCCGCCGCCATACTCGCCCTTCGGAATCACTCCTTCGAATTTCGCGTATTCAATTGGATGATCTTCTACCTGCATCGCCAGCCGTTTCACCGAAGGATCCAGTGAAGGGCCCTTTGGCACCGCCCAGGAAAGCAGCGCTCCATTGTGCTCCAATCGAAAATCGTAATGGAGTTGAGTGGCCCGATGCTTTTGCACCACATAAACCAATGAAGATTTTGCCGACTTTTCTTTTCCGCCCTTCATCTTCCCTCCAGGCTCGGAGGTAACTGCAAAATTCCGCTTCTCGCGATATTTTTCCAGCGACACGATCAATGCCTCCTTCTACAAGTTTCTGACCTCAGATCCCAAATCCTACCACCAACTTCCTCAATTTCATTTTTCCAGCCTAGCTAATTTCCCGATTGCGGTTCTTAGCGACTGCTTTTTCTCGAAGAAATCCTTCCACGGATCCTTTTTCTTCAAACGCTGGGCCAGATTCTTGATAGTAAATGTCGCGGGATCCCTGATCTTGGCAACTTCCTCCCATTCCAGCGGAGTGGAAACGGGCGCATGTGGTTTTCGCCTTACCGAGTAGGGCGAAACAACTGTCTGTACTGCCCCATTTCGAAATGGATCCAGATACACACGATCACCTCGTGCCGCAATTGCGTGTTCCACCGTCAACTCTTTCGGGTGCGACCTCGCAATGATCCCCACCAACTTCTCCGCAAATCCTAATACCTCATCCGCCGTCGGACCTGTCTTAATCGGGATAAATATATGTAACCCGCGGCTTCCCGACGTTTTTGCATATGACGTCAGTGGCAGTTCATCCAGTGCTCTCTTCACGTGGACCGCAGCGCGCGCCGCATCTTGAAACGATCCCGACATTGGATCCAGATCGAAGCAGATCCAATCCGGTTTTGGAAACGTTTTCGCCCGCGAACCCGTAACATGCACCGGGATAGAACCGAAATTGACCATCGCAATCTGTGTTTCCAGCGCTCCTCCAACCACATAATTCGTGAACGCCCGCGATCCACTGCTGTTCGGAATCCGCTTCGTTGGAGTTCCCGCGGGCATTCCTTTTGGAATTTCCTTCTGGTAAAAACATTGCCCCCGCATTCCATCCGGGCAACGCTCCATGGTCAAAATTCTGTCACGAACGTATGGCTGCAGCCACGGAAATACTTCCGCGTAATAAACCGCCAGATCCTTTTTTGTATACCCTTCATCTGGCCAGAAAACCTTGTCGGGATTCGAAATTTTTATGTCCGCTGCATTCTTGGAAGTTTTCACCTACGACTCCTCTCTTCGCACTTCCTTTGCGGCCTTGTCTTCTCGCAATCCTAGAAACGCTGGGTGCCGCAACCTTCCATCGCTTGTCCATTCGGTGTATGCAATCTGTGCCACAAGCTCAGGACGCACAAATGTTGCGCCCCGCTCTCCTACTTCATCCACAAAGGGTGATCTCGCTACCTTTATTTTTTGTAATTGTCCGTAAACATCGCGCAATGTCTCGGCATCAAATCCCGTTCCCACTTTCCCCGCGTATCTCAATTTCTTTCCTGCGTAAACCCCCAGCAGCAACGCTCCAAAATATTCTCTGGCTCCAGCGGGCTCCGTGTATCCGCCAATCACAAACTCGCTTTCGTGATGCACCTTTACCTTTAGCCACTCGTGCGAGCGCTTCTCCACATATTTCGATGCCGTATTCTTTGCAACCAATCCCTCCAGCTTCCGTTTTTGCGCCACCACAAATGCTTTTATCCCGTTGGCCGCCAGCGTTTCCGACAGCTCGATTGTTCCTCCTTTCTCTTTGTCAATTACTTTTTCCAACACTTCGCGCCGCTCGCGCAACGGCTCTTTCCTCAGATCGATTCCTTCCACATAAAGGCAATCAAATACTGCATATCTCAGCGGCCCCTTTCCCTGTTGCAGCATCTGAAAATGCGAAACATTCTTTTTGTCGACCACCACCACTTCTCCATCCAGCAACAACGTTTTTGGCCTCAATTTTCCTATAGCCTTCGCGACCGTCGCGTACCGCTCCGTCCGGTCAATCCCGTTTCGCGTAATCAACGAAATGCGCTCGCCCTCTTTGAAAGCCAGGATCCGCACCCCATCGTACTTCTCTTCGTAAATCCAGCCGGCTCGGTCGAACGGTTCTTCTACCAACGTGGCCAGCATCGGCGAAACGCGAAATGGAATTTTATCGCTCAAGTTGTTTAACCCCGCTACAACCTTCCCTGTACAACTGCCTTGCTTTTTCTAGGGTATTCTAGTCTTTCATTTCCATTAAAAGTCATGTCGGAAAAACGAATCTCATTTCGCGGTCTTTCTCCAGCCACATCTGATTCCGCGCTTCCCTTGTTGAGTGAATCACCGACCATCTTCTTACTTTCTCCCGCCAATCTTTCCGGCGCTCGCGCCAAACTCTTGCTCCGTGAATCTTCTCAGTCCGAACTCGTACAGAAATTACGCTCGTCCCAGGCCACCCTTGGCGAAATTTTCAGCTTCGTCAGCGGTCTCTACTTTCGAGGAAAGCTCGCTTACGCGACGCGATTTGCTAATCCTCCGCAAGGTCTCCCCGGCGTCAGGATTATTACCTCTTCCAGCGGACTTCTTCACCCTGATTATATGGTCACTCTCGACTGGCTCCGCACCACCACGGATTCTTTGCTTCATCCTGATAATCCCAAGTATCGCGGTCCCCTGATCCGCGACACTCAAGCTCTGCACAACTCCCTGCCTCCCGAAGCACGCGTCATTCTACTCGGCAGCATCGCCACACCCAAATATGTCGAGCCGCTGCTTGAAATTTTTGGCCCGCGCCTGTTCTTCCCTTCCGACTTTGTCGGCCGCGGAGATATGAGTCGCGGCAGCCTTCTGCTCCGCTGCACGCGTCAGGAGACACAACTAACTTACGCCCCCGTCATCTCAACCGTTCGCACCACCCATCGCCCCGAGAAATAATTTAAGCATCGGCAATGAAAACAACTCCACTTAATTCTTGCGCCCGCTGGGATATAACAACCCGAACCTCTCGGCGTCCATGCCACTTTTCCTGTATTCGGCCGTTCCGCCTCCTCGTTGCGTTGGGATACAGCACTGCTGTGTCCGTCTTTCCTTTCCGCTTTTTCGCCATTCTCTTTTCGTCAACTCCCTACTGAATATGCACATCAAAACTAAAGCTCTCGACGTATAGGAATTGTTTCCAACAAAATTCAAAATGAATTTGCATCTTGCTCAACGAATTCGAACGTTTCATGATTTTTCGCTCTGAAGGATCAAACATGATTAAAAAAGTTTCCGGCGGATACAAAGTACTCTCTGAAAAGGGCACACCCCTAGGAGGCCCTTACAAAACCAAAGAAGAAGCCAAAAAACGGCTCAAACAAGTCGAATACTTCAAACATAAAAAATAGGCATCGGTAGATCGAATTGAGCAGCTACTCGAGGTAGACAATCAGGAGGAAGACGAATGCAGTCTCTTCGCACCACCATTTTGCTCATGTTGCTCTCCACTTTCGCTGCCGGCTCTCTTATGGCTCAAAAAGTGAACACGGATTACGACAAAAAGGCCGATTTCTCGCATTACAAAACATATACGTGGGCCCGTGAACCGAATATTCAAAACCCGCTTCTGCGTCAACGCGTCAAGGACGACATCGACACACAACTAACCGCCAAGGGCTGGCAACTCGTCCCCGACAATGCCGACGTTGCGATTTCCGCAAATGGGGCAACCAAAGATCAACAGACCCTGGAAACTTTCT
>DASXIT010000229.1:0-12613 GCA_036497825.1 Candidatus Acidiferrum sp. | reverse complement strand
CGAAGTATGGCTGGTCGAATATCGCGTCGAGCAGCAGCAGCCCGGCAACACCGACGACTACCTGCAAACTCACGTCCTGCGTCCCCGTTTCACTCAGCTCTATCCGCCGGAAAAGCACGAAGCTCACACTCTCGTGGAAGTGCGATTCCCGGAAAATCTGCAGGCAGTTCCTCTTTTAGGTTTGATTCAGCAAAACGACTCGCGCATTGCTCGCCTACGCTCGGGAGATCCCCGTTTTGCTAAATTGCTGGAACAGATCGAACACGGCCAGGCACAAAAATCCGTGACTCAAGATGCCGCCGATTTCCTTCGCGCTGTAGTCCCCGCAATTGCCGGCGACGCGCACTTCATTCAAGCCACACTTGGAGAAGACTCTGGCTTTCGTTGGGTCGTTCCTCCTGATGAACCTGTCACCAAGCAACAACAAGCTGAAGACAAAAACCGTCCCCCCGACGCTCCTACTCTTCGCCGCAAACCCAACCCAAATCCTTAATCGACGTGGCACAATCACTTTTGACTGTGCTCTTGGGTTTACATCTACCTCAACTTTCGACTGAATCGAGAATTTCAATAGTCGTAGAGCAACCCCTCAGCCCACCTCGATCTCATCTCCCGCGTGCAATCTCCCTCCACTCACCACCCTGCACAACATCCCACGCTGTCCCGCCATCGCTTCCTCTAACCCCGCCCTAATCTCTTCCAACAACTCGCAAGGCTCGCACACCGCGCTTACCACCAATTTCACTTCGCCAACCTGAATGCGCTCCCCAATCTTCAACGCATTTACATCCAACCCTTCCGTCGTAATGTTTTCCCGAATAATTCCTGGCGCCAACTCCATTTTCCGCAACGTTTCCGCATCCACCAGCAGCACTTGCCTCTTCCCATTCGGCCGCGCATGCGCGCAACCTTCAAGCCCAACATTCTCCACCACGTGGGCCGTCGCCAATTGCTCCATGGGCGCGCGCTTTTTCGGCGCGCGAAACAAATGCAGCACTTTAGCCATGGAAAACGTCTCCGGCCGCCTTGCCTTGCTCCCGATGTCTACCAATATCTCGCCGGTAATGCATCTCATCGAAATGAATTTTCCCCGCGGCCTCATACGCCTGCTTCAACGCCGCCTGCAGAGACGCACCCACTGCGGTTACCCCAAGTACCCGCCCTCCATTCGTAATGATATTGCCATCCGACCGCTTCGTTCCCGCGTGCAGTACTTTTACATCCGGCACCTGCTCCGCTTCAGGCAAACCATGAATCACTTTCCCACTCTCGAATTTTCCAGGATACCCACCGGAAGCCAGCACCACGCAAGCACTCGCTCCTGATTTCCATTCCAATTTATCTGGCTGCAGTTTTCCCGCTGCCATTTCCGCCAAGACCTCCGCCAGATCAAAATCCATTCGCGCCGCAATTGCCTGCGTCTCCGGATCGCCCAGCCGGCAATTGAATTCCAGCACCTTCGGCCCATCCTTCGTCAGCATCAGCCCCACATACAAAAATCCCTTGTACCGAATCTTGTCCGAGGCCAACCCGTTCAAAGTCGGCTCGACGATTTTTCGAGTAATGATCCGCTGCAAACTTTCCGGCAGCAGTTCGTCCGATGAATACGCGCCCATTCCGCCCGTGTTCGGTCCTTCATTGTTATCGAACACCCGCTTGTGGTCCCGCGTCGGCACCAACGTCGCGTATCGTTCGCCATCGGTCAGCAAAATAAACGACAGCTCGTCGCCCAGCAACGTTTCTTCCAGCATTACCCGTTTGCCGCCTGCGCCCAGCTCGTTCTTATCCATCAGTCGTTCAATAAATTCTGTTGCCTCATCCGGATCATCGGCCAACAGCACGCCCTTCCCGGCGCACAATCCGTCCGCCTTCATCACCACCGGCCATTCCACCGCGCACAGCGCCCCGTAGGCATCCCCGGGCGAATCGTAAGATCCATACATCAGCGCAGTCGGAATTTGGTGACGCAACAAAAACTCCTTTGCAAAAATCTTGCTTCCCTCAAGCCGCGCCGCCTGCTTGCTCGGCCCAACAATCGGCCATTTCCTCTCTTCAAATGCATCCACCAATCCATTGGCCAACGGCAGCTCTGGCCCCACTACCGTCAAATCCGGCCCCAGTTTCTCCGCCAAAGCCACGATCCCTGCCACATCCCCGGCATCGACCGGAACGCACTCCGCCTCGCTCGCAATCCCGCCATTACCCGGCGCGCACCAAATCTTCTCCACTCTCGCACTTTGCGCCAGCTTCCACACCAGCGCGTGCTCTCGTCCTCCTCCGCCAATCACCAATATTTTCATCAATTGCCTCGCACAACCTCATTCGAACGATATTGCTCTCTGCAGATCATGTCAAACAAACGCCTCAGTAATCCCATATTAATTGCGTGCCATCTAACCAACTGGTAACACCCGTACTTCCGACCACCTTCTTTTCTTGCCGTCTAACTCTATTCTACTAATGAAAGTTTTCACTCTATCGCCCATCGCTACACTTTAAGGAGGCCACTTGCTAATCCCTCTGCGCCACGAACGTATGACTGGTCGGCGATGGCCCTAGTTTACCTTTGCCCTTATCGCATTAAATATTGTCATTTTCCCGGGCACGCATTGGACGATCGACTCGCAATTTGCCCAGCAATACCCCACACGAATTCATCTCGTTGTTCTAGCTGCCACGCACCCGGATCTTCAACTTTCCGCGGTGGCCAGCGAATCTGTCAGCAAAGTAAAAAAGACGGCTGGCGACAGTTGGGACCAACTCGCTTCGCCAAAACGTCCTGCACATGATTCGTGGGAAGCAGGCATCCGCCAGATCGACGATCCGCAACAATTGCAGGCCGAAATGGATAGTCTCTCCCAAGAGTACGAGGCCGAACAGAAGTCGTCATTGCTCGAGCACTATGCCTTTATCCCGGACCACCCGCATGTGATTACCTATATCACCGAAAATTTCCTTCATGGAGGCTGGCTCCATCTCATCGGGAATCTTTGGTTTCTCCGGCTGGCAGGTCTAGAACAGAAGGCCAATGAGCTTATCGTGCCGCATGCGGAGTGGGATTCAAACATTCGCTCGGGAATACAAGCTGCGGAACAAGCTTGTGGCGTCGCGACCCGCAGACAGCCCTTTCACATACTAACCTATTTGTGATGATAAAGTGGTTAGGTAATCCTACGCTTGCCCCATCGCTCTGATCGGGATCGTCACTCCAGCCGACGCATCCGACGACGCCAGCATGTGGCATCTTCCATCAAAAATTCCGCCCGGGTCCACCACCATGCACGGCGCATGAACTTCCCCGGTAACCACTCCCTTAGGCTGAATCTCCACGCGACCTTTTGCGAAAATGACTCCATCAAATCTTCCGGCGATCACAATACGATTGCCTTCAATCTGGCCTTCCACTTTTGCGTTTTCTCCGAGGATAACCGTTTGCTCGGAAATAATATTACCCTTCATGTTGCCATCAATGCGAAATGTTCCGGTGACCGTCAGCGTGCCTTCAACAGTTACACCTTGGTCTATGAATCCTGTCCACTCTTCGCTTCCGATGTCTTTCGATGTTCCAGGCCACTTCCACGCCATGAAAATTCCCCCAATCAATGCTGGTTCCACTCTAGCTCTGCGCGAGCCGATGTCAACGCACGATGCTATACAAGTTGTCGAATGAGGCCCTGAACGAAGGTGCAGCTTTCGCGAAAATCTCTCTACCAACCACCTTACAATCCTATTTCATCAAACGGTCGTAAATTCCCATTAACTGTTTGTCGTCGTAATATTCCAGCACCAATTGTCCTGGTCGCACTTTCGTTTTTTGCCGCAACAATATCTTTGTTCCCAAATGTCTTTGCAACTCTTCAATCGCTTCACGAATGTTTGGATCGACGTGCACTTCCGCCATCCCAGTCTTGGCATTGCGCGCGCGCCGTGATCCTAGCCGTTCGATTTGCCGAACCGTTAAGCCGCCCCGCGCAGCCCGTTGCGCGTAGCGCATGCGCAGTGGCGATTCCGGCACCGCCAGCAACGCTCGGCCATGTCCGGCCGTCAGCTTTCCCTCTTCAATCCATTCCTGAATCGTCGTCTCCAATTTCAACAGCCGGATCGCGTTTGCCACCGTCGCGCGATCTTTTCCGGTTCGTTCCGCTACCGCTTCTTGCGTCAACTGAAACTCGTGCATCAAGCGCTCAAACGCACGCGCCTGTTCCATGGCATTCAGATCTTCACGCTGGATGTTCTCTACCAGCGTCATTTCTAAGGCAAGCTCGTCGGGAACGTCCTTCACAATCGACGAGACTTTTTTCAGCCCAGCGCGTTGCGCCGCTCGCCAACGCCGCTCTCCAGCAATCAATTGAAAGCGATTCCCGATCGGCCGCAACACCAACGGTTGAATAATTCCACTTGCCTGGATGGAGCGCGCCAGTTCATCCAGTGCTTCTTCTCGAAATGTCGTGCGTGGTTGGTACGGACTCGGTTCGATCAGGTCGATGTCAACTTCTTGTGGCCCGTGATGATGAATCACCGGTGCGGCCGTCGCTGGAGCTTGAATCTGCGCAGGTGCCACCGCAGCTGCAGCTCCACCCGAGCTCGGCATGCCAGCGGAATTTGTCGGTGCTGCAGCAGGGACCGCCGCTTCAGGTTCCCGAATGAGCGCTCCGAGCCCCCGTCCCAAGGCGTTTCTCGGCATTGTTGATTACCTCCTGGGCCAGCTGCGTGTACCCCTCAGCGCCCTTGCTATGTATATCATAGAAAATAATAGGCTTACCAAAGCTTGGTGCTTCCGCCAACCGCACGTTCCGCGGAATCAAGCTCTGGAATACCTGTGCGCCAAAAAAGCTGCGCAAATCCGTTGCTACCTGTCGCGATAGCGTCAGTCGTTCGTCGTACATTGTCAGTACGATTCCTTCAATTTCTAAGCTTGGGTTCAGTGTTCGGCGGATTCGCATCAGCGTATCCAACAATTCCGATACCCCCTCCAGGGCCAAATATTCGCACTGGATCGGCACAATCACGGCATCCGCAGCCACAAGTGCATTCAAAGTTAAAAGATCCAATGCGGGGGGGCAATCCAGAACAATAAATTTGTACTTGTCTCGTAGCGATTTTAAGAATCCCTGCAGTTTATATTCACGATTTTCCGCTACTACCAGCTCAACGGCGGCTCCCGCAAGGTTTTTGTCGGCGGGGACGACATCCAACCCCTCCACTTGCGACTTCTGCACAATTCGCTCAAATGGTTCATTCAAAATGAGCGCGTGATAGATCGTTCTACGTGACGGATCCTTAGCAAATCCAATCGCTGCAGTGGCATTTGCTTGAGAATCGCAATCAACCAATAATGTCGACTGCTCAGCGGCTGCTAAGCAGGCTGCAAGATTTACGGCCGTCGTGGTTTTTCCTACTCCACCTTTTTGATTTGCGATTGCTATGACCCGGGCCAAGTAGTTCCCCCAACCCACGAAAAATAACAGACCCATTTTCCTTACGCAAGATGTTTCACGTGAAACATCCCACTTCAGGAGAGAATATCCTGTTCAAAAGTAGGAAAACTCCCTTTCGAATGCGGAATGACTTCCTTAACCATATAGGTGCCGGCATTCGAAGCGCCGGGCCGTTTCACGTGGAACACCCATCCAGCCGCGTCCTCATGTTCCACGTGGAACTAACCGTCAACTCACGATCGTAGCGAGCCCCTTGCGTTGGAATTCGGACAACGCAACACAACGCCCCTGCAAACAAAATCAAGCGTCCATGCGTTCCACGTGGAACGCATGGCTCGTCGTTATCTGTCTTAAGAGATGTTCGCCGATGCGACTTAAATCTCGAAATCTTCCACGTACCGCATACAATCTCCGTTCCACGTGGAACAAGCAATTTCCATGGCGTTTCAATTGGAACGACGCGGAAAGAAAACAAATTGGCGGGAGTTCTTCAACTACCGAAATACAACATCTACCAGAATCTCTTTTATTTTGTTGTCGTTGCGACGACTTCCCTGGCCTTCTTGACTCCCACTAACAAATACCTCCGCAGCGATTGCGGCACCGCGATTGGCTCCTGCCAATCCCATAGCCCCGATTTCTTCACTTCCTCCAGATCGCGGCCCCCGATCCAGAGAATCACTTTCCCGGCTGACACTTTGTCGGACGCGGCCCATTCCAAAAACGCCCCAAACTCCCCCACCGCTCGCGAACACACCATATCCAGGGGCGCCAATTCCTCGCCCAGCTCCTCATACCGGCTAATTAAGACTCTTGCGTTCTTAAGTCCAAGCTCTCGAACAACTTCCGCCAAAAATGTGCCCTTTTTTATGTTCGATTCGACCAGGAAAAGGTCGATATTGGGCCGCAAAATCTTCATAGGGAGCCCTGGAAACCCTGCTCCGGAGCCAATGTCGGCGAGCCGACCGTCTTTTATCGACAACGCCTCCGCCCCAAACATGGATTCGCAAAAATGACGAACTAGTATCTCCAGAGGATCGCGAATCGCGGTCAAATTCAGCTTCTCATTCCACTGTAATAATATCCTTATATATTGTTGAATACAAACGACTTGCTGTTCATCAACCTGGATGCCAAACTGGCCCAGCGATTGTCGGATCGTCTCTACAGAAAGCGCTTTATCTGTGCTTGTTGCCATAATGGTAATTATCCCGTAAATTGTTGATTTTATAGCTCTTTCTGTTCGCCTTTGCTCATCAGATATTTCCTACCGGCAATTCCCGCCACCACGTCCACCGTCATGTGCCAGACGCTCAACGGAACAATGCTCTGCAATAAGACCCGAAATCCCCCCAAAACCATTCCTAACAAAGAAGTTCCCACAACTCCGCTCTTGCCCTGGTAAGTATGCGCCAGTCCAAACAGTAAAGATGTGAGCAGCACCACCAGCCATGTCGGCAGGCCGACATGATACAGCGCCGCCATCCCAAAACCTCGATACAGAAACTCTTCGCAAACTCCCGCAGTCGCCGCCAAAGCAAGATAGGGAAGCATTTCCAGAGACGAATTCGGCAGGATTCGCTTTCCGAGCGACCTCATGAAGTCTGCCGCCGCACCCTCCATTTTTGCTACGCGACGAAGATTCAGCCAATGCAGTCCGCCCAGAACGATCGCACCCACCAAACTCGGCAGCAACATCCTCGTCCAGCCCACGGGAGAAAGACCCAATTCCGCTGGCGTCAATCTCCGTGCCAACGCCCTCCAAGCCACCACCATTGCCAAAATCCACTGAAATGCAATTGTCGTGGCATATAAGGTTATCTTCTCTTTGCTTCCCACCTGGTCCATGGAAAGCAGTCGCCGCAACCGCACGCGGCCTCTCCATGGAATGACGATCAACAGGAATGCGAAGATTAAGGTGAAATCCCAAGGCATTTGCGATAAGAACATTATCACGTCGCCGTCGCAAGTTGTCCCAACGGCCACGTGTTCCATCCCTGCAAGCACGAATCGAATTGCACCGTTATAATTATTTCCGGCATCTGCAATGTTGGAGGTGGATTTTGACTGAAACCGTAAAACTTACGGCCATGGTGAAAGCGGCCGGTTGCGCCGCAAAACTTAGCCCCGGAATGCTCGATTCCATTTTGCGTGGCTTGCCTTCTTCCACAGATCCAAATGTTCTCGTCGGCTTCAACACCAACGATGACGCAGGCATTTATCTTCTCGAAGAAAATCTGGCTATCGTGCAAACCGTCGATTTTTTTACGCCCATTGCCGATGATCCATTCACTTTCGGCCAAATCGCTGCCACCAACGCTCTCAGCGATATCTACGCCATGGGTGGCCGGCCAATATCTTCTTTGTCGCTTGTTGGTTTTCCTGCCAAAGGCGATATCAAAATCCTCGAACAAATTATTCGCGGCGGCTTGGACAAGATGACCGAAGCGCAATGCAGCGTAATCGGTGGCCATTCTATCCGCAATGACGACATCATCTTTGGTTACGCAGTCACCGGCGTGATTAACCCCAGGCAAATTTGGCGAAATGTCGGCGCGCACACCAACGACGTTCTTTTGTTTACAAAATCCATCGGAACCGGCGTGCTTTCCACCGCCACAAAAAATAATCGCATCGAAAAAATTTCGCTGGATGCTGCCATCGCCTCAATGACCAAGCTGAACCGCGACGCGACGTTAGCTTTGCGCTCTCTCGAATTGGAAACAAACACCCATTGCGTCCACGCGGTGACCGATGTAACTGGCTTCAGTCTGCTAGGCCACGCCAGAGAAATGGCCCTTGGAGATCCCGCAAACGGGATGCAGCCCGTTTCCTTCGAAATTTCCTATCAATCTGTCCCCATTCTTCCCGGCGCACTACAAGCCGTTCGCGATGGCATGATTCCTGGTGGCCTCAACAATAACCGCGATTTCATTGGCGATTGTGTTGGGTTTGCCGATCACGTGCCCGAGGAAAATCGCGCCCTGCTCTTCGACCCGCAAACTGCCGGCGGCCTCTTGGTCTCCATCGCGCCAAATTTCGTCGAAAGGGCAGCCGAGATCTTTCACACTCATGGAATCACTGCCGCTAAAATTGGCCGCGTTGTTCCAAAAACTTCTCCACTCATCTCCGTGCTCTGAATCTCATACTCTTAAGGAACCATGGACACCATCACGCACGGTATTGCGGGCGCGCTCATTGCCAAGGCGGCATTCCACGGTGACGACCTTTTTCCGCTCACTCCCGTAACCAAACGCCGCGTTATCACTTGGTCTCTCATGCTCGGTGCGATCTTTCCTGATTCCGACGTGTTCCGCGATATGTTGTCCAGCGATAAATTGTTGATGCTCACCTGGCATCGCAGCATCACCCATTCTCTGATTTGTTTTCCGCTGTGGACACTTCTTCTCGCCGCACTCACCTACAAAATCGCGCGCTGGCGAAAATGGAATTCTCCTTCGTTCCGGGCGCTCTGCGGAATTTGGGCCGTCGGCATTCTCAGCCACATTCTTCTCGACTTGCTCACCACCTTCGGCACCATGATCTGGTCCCCGCTGCAATGGTCACGGCCCGCCTGGGATGTTCTCTTCATCATCGATTTCACCTTCACGGCAATTCTTCTCGTTCCCCAGCTTCTGGCCTGGATTTTTGAAAATCCCGGGTTCCTTCGCCGTCGCGCACTCACTATGTCTCTGATTTTTATTCCCGCGCCGTTTCTTGTCGCCAGATTTGCGCAAATTGTCGGCGCGCCGATATCTGCAGGCGCCACTCTTTTCGCCACGATCCTGCTCGCGGCTCTATTTCTCTCTCCGGTATTGTTCGGCTGGGGCACGCAAACGTCCTATGCAGCGTGGAATCGCGCTGGCCTGGCCTTAGCCATCATCTATATACTCGCCGCAACATTTGCCCACCATGTCGCTCTAAAGCGTATCGAGGAATTTGCCAAGCGCGAAAATGTCCAAGTGGACGCCATCGGAGCTCTCCCGCTTCCACCTTCGCTCTGGCATTGGGATGGTTTGGTTCGCGCACCACGCGGCGTCTACGAACTTCGCATGGACCTGAGTGAGGATCTAACCAAAAAGGGTTTGTTCAATGCCGAATACAGCAATCCTGCAGTTCTTCAGCACAAATATTATCCCGACGCTCTCCCCAATTCCTATATCGATCAGGCGCGTGCCTTGCCCGAAGTCCAAAAGGTCCTATGGTTTGCTAGGTTTCCCGTTACGCGCTTCCACAAGGAAGGGCCCGACGCCATAGTAGAAATTTCCGATCTACGCTTCCCGCAAACGCGCCATGACCGCGCAGCGTCGTTCACCTATCGGATACGTTTCGCCGACAACGGTACAATCCTATCGCAAGGCTGGGTAACGCGTTAAATCCCGTTATCTCATTACATGGAGTGCGGCAGTCCAACTGCCACTTTTGCAGTTTTAGCCGCTCCGCCGTAGTAACATATTTGCACTCAGCAATTTACGACTGGGTGCCCCCCGCTCTTGCGTGCGGGGTCTTTTCCGGTTTTTCTATTCGGCTTTTTTCTTGTGGAACAGTCACTCTTGACTGTTCTCTTGGGTATTCTTCGCAAGCCTACCGCTTCGTTCCGTTTTCACTCTTGACCGGATGTATCACCACCTGCCGCTCTTCGCCCGTTCCAATACTTTCCGTCCGCACTCCCGCCATATCCTTCAGCGCTAAATGCACAATTCGCCGCTCCCGCGATGACATCGGATTCAACTGAAACGATTGCTTCGACGTTTGCACTCGTTCCGCAGCTACCTTGGCCGTCATCTTCAGCTCTTCAAACCGCAGCGCTCGATACCCGCCGCTATCCAGATGAATCTTGTCGTGGAACGCTGGCTCCAGACCCAACACGCGAAACGCCAGATGCTCCAGCGCCTTCAATACTTCCGCGTTGCGAGCCAGCAATATCTCTCGATCTTTGCCGTCCAGGTCCGCCAGCACTTCCGCTTCATTCTGCTCGGCGCTCTCCACCACACGCACTTTCACATACAAATCTAGCTTGCCGCTGCGCACGACCTTCTCCAGAAATTCGCGCAAAGCATCCGCGGCGGCCGCACGATCCAGCTTGCCCTCGTGTATCAGTTCTTTTGTCATAGCCGTTTTACCAAGAGCAACAAGGGGACGCGCACCCAGCCTGAACACTCACCGCATTTACTGAATCGAATCCTACTTCTTTGCGTTTGTGCGTGCGAGCTTTGCCGGGGCAGGAAGCGGATGAGTCCTGTTGAGATACCACTGCTGCAGGATGCCCACCAAACTGCTGGTCAGAATATACAACGCCAACCCGCTGGAAAACGGAAATATTACAAACATCACCGAAAAGCTCAGCGGCATGATTTTCAGCATTTGCGCTTGTTGCGGGTCGGTCGTGGTCATCGGCGTCATCTTCGACACCAGGTACATCGTCACGCCCACCACAATCGGCAAAATGTAATAGGGATCTTTCGAAGCCAGGTCGCTGATCCACAGCCAGCTTGCGTGGCGCAATTCAATCGCTCCGCGCAGCGCGGTATTCAATCCAAACCAGATGGGCATCTGCAAAAACATTTGGAAGCAGCCGCCCACTGGGTTGATTCCCTCGCGCTGGTAAATGGCCATCACTTCCTTATTCATTTCGGCTTTGCGCGGATCATTCAGCTTGTACTTTTTATATTTTTCCTGGATCTGCTTAATTTCCGGCCCCACGCGCTGCATCTTCATCGTGGTCTTGTAACTGGAAATACGGAGCGGGAACAGTAGCATGTTGATGACCAGCGTCAGCACCACAATCGTCCATCCCCAGTTGGGAATGTACTTCTGCAGCCACTTCATTGCATGGAACAACGGGTCGGCAATAAACTCCATCCACCCGAACGACACCAGCGAATTCAGCGGGGGATGCATCGCCTTCAATTCGTCGTAATCCTTTGGCCCAACGTACACGCGCATCGCCATCGGCTGCGCTGACGTGGCTGTAGCAACTTCCTGGATCGGCTCGGGCTGCTCTTTACCTTCGACCTGCCGGCCGTACCAAACCTTCCAATAGCGCGTTTCCAGCGGTGTGGACATGGCATCCGCAGGCGCCATGAACGTCGCGGTAAAGTAGCGATCCTCCACTCCGGTAAACGTCTTTCCACCTTGCCAGACGTTCCCCCACTTCTCGGGTCCTTCTAATTTCTTTGCCAGGAATGTAGAGAGTTTTCCGTTCTCGCTGTAGAACGTTTGAATTGTTGCCGAAGGCGCCGGGTCCGTAACCGTCAAATCCCCAAATCCTCCGCGCCACGCGAGGCCAGAAAGCACACGCGCGCCGTTGTATGTCGAAGTCGTCTCCACATTCACCACATAGGAATGATCGAAGTGATAGGTCTTGGTAATTTCCAGATGGCCATCGCTAAACGTGAACTTCAAATCCGCGGGAGCGGTAAGCGAACTGCTATCTCCGGAAATCTTGTACAAAGAGGTGTTCGCGGTTTTTTCCAATTGCGGATCGTCGAGCACCAGCGAAAACGGCCACCCACCGGTCTGCTGCGCCGCTTCCGGGTGTACTAGGTCCAGCGTGCGCTGCGGCTTGTGATCATCCTTGTATTTCTTCAGTTGCCAGCTCTTCACAAGCGCACCGCGATTCGAAAACTCCACGCGATACAGTGCGTTCTCCACCACCACGGTTCGTTCCTGCGAATCCGCTGCGATCGGAAGCGATGAAGCAGGAGCAGTGGAACTCGGCGCAGCTGCAACCGTGGAAGGAGTATTTGTCCCAGAACCTGCAGCGGGTGGCGCAGTTGCCGTGCTACTCGGCGTCCCCGGCGTTGCGGTAGCAGTTGCTGCGGGCTTGTTCTGCGGAACATTCACCGGCGGCTTCGGCACAAAATATTTTGTCCAGCCCAAAAACACCATCATCGACAGCAGCGACGCCACCAGAATCCGCATCTCTGGCGTGAACTTATCTTTCTTTCCACCGCTCGGTGGCAGGGGAGTCATCGGTGGAGTACTCAAGAGCGCGCCTCGTGTGTTTCAGAATTATTTCCGCATCCGCAATTCGTATGCATCGTTTCCCATTTCTCCGGAACCGGATCGTATCCAAACTTTCGCGACAACGGCTGGCAGCGCAGCAATCGTTTCGTTCCCAGCCACATTCCTCGCCACACTCCAAATCGTTCAATCGCTTCATACGCATACCG
>DASXIT010000228.1:0-21862 GCA_036497825.1 Candidatus Acidiferrum sp. | reverse complement strand
TTTCAACGCGCGCATGCGGTCCGCCTCCAGCCACAAAACGCGTTCAATCGCGTTTGAAGGCACCGCCTCGTAATAATTCGTCACGTCATACATCGTCGATCCATTCAACACACCGCCGCTGGAATTGATCAGCTTGATATGCTGCATCTTCGGCGCATTTTCCGAACCCTGAAACATCATGTGCTCAAACAAATGAGCAAATCCGCTGCGTCCCTGCGGCTCCAGGCGAAACCCAATCTTGTAGTAAATTCCCACTGTCACAACGGGCGCGGTCGTATCCGGCGCAATCACGACCCGCAACCCGTTTGCTAATTTATCGCTGTGAATTGGAACCTGTAATCGACTCATGCCGTCTCCCTGTTAGCGCTAATCAGATGTCCCGGTCAAAGTGCATTTGGCTTCCATGCTAGGATACCTTGAGGCCGCGGTTCGACACCAATCATGCACATTATTGGAATTGTTTTCTTCGCCTTGATTGCCTTGTTTTGGCTCACCTACGGCTTGCAAACCGCGTTCGGAGCCATGAAACTCCCTTGGCTGAAATCCTTCAAACCCGCCGCCGATGCCGATTGCCCACGCATTTCTCTCATTCTTGCCGCTCGCAATGAGGAGGAAAAACTCCCCGCAGCGCTGGCCACTTTAGTAGCCATCGATTATCCCAATCTTGAAATCATCGCCGTAGACGACCGCTCTCATGACGCAACCTCTCGCATTCTCGACGATTTCGCATACACCCACGATCGCCTCAAAGTTGTGCACGTCAAAGATCTGCCGCCTGGCTGGCTCGGCAAGCCCCACGCACTCCAGAAGGCCTACGAATCCTCCACTGGAGAGTGGCTGCTCTTCACCGATGCCGACGTTCAGTTCAGGCCCGATACGCTTCGCCGCTGCGTGACCATTCTTCGCACTCTTAAATTCGATCATTTAACTCTCTTTGGCGATGTGGAAATGGTCGGCTTCTGGGAGAAAGTCCTCATTACTTTTTTCGGCATGTCCTTTAGCTTGGCGACTCAGCCTCATCAAGTCAGCAACCCGCATTCCCGTGCTTATGTCGGCGTGGGCGCCTTTCAGATGGTTAAACGCACCGCTTATGAAGCTTGCGGCGCACATCGCCGAATCGCGATGGAAGTCATAGACGACGTCAAACTCGGCAAAATGATTAAACTAGGCGGCTTTCGCTCGGGCGTTGCAGTTGCAGAGAATGCCGTTTCCGTCCGCTGGCATGCAGGTCTTTTCAATTTGGTCCGTGGACTGGAAAAGAATTTCTTTGCTGCCGCTCAATTCCAAATGTCGCAAGTCTTACTGCAAATCTTCAGCCTCATTATTTTTTACGTTGCGCCGTCATTTGGACTATTGTTCGGCCACGGTTGGGTACGCATCCTTGCAGCAGTCGGCGTGCTCATTCCATTTGCGTTTTTGTTCGGCGTGGACATCGTTATGCGCGTTTCGCCGCTCTACAGTGCCACATTTCCTCTCGCCGCCACCATTTTCATCTACATGCTCCTGCGTTCCACCATAGTCACCATCAAGCAAGGCGGCATCTATTGGCGCGGCACTTTTTATCCTCTCGACGACCTCCGCCGGAACACTACCTAAGCGCAGTAGGGTGGCACAGTCACTCCTGTTCACCCTGAGCGCCACAGGGACTGTGTTCTTGGGTTGCTCTTATTTTTCTCTGTCACGCTGACTTTTCCACTCCCGCCGCTTCATCTTTTCCAAACGTTCCCGCCATATCTTGCTGCTTCAACGCCCGTATCCGGTCCCGCAACTGCGCCGCCTTTTCAAACTCAAATTTCTTCGCCGCTTCTCGCATCTGCGTTTCCATCTGCTGCAGCAATTCTGCAAGCTGCTTTTCACTTTTCACATTCGACGCCGCCGCATCCAGCTCCGTCGTATCCAGCGGAATCGTCACATAATCCGCTTCCACAATTCGCGCCAATTCCATATCCACGCCCTTGATGATCGACATCGGCGTAATATTATTTTCCGTGTTGTACGCCATTTGCTTCGCGCGCCGCCGATTCGTTTCTCCAATTGCCTCGTTCATCGAGTTCGTGTGCCGGTCCGCATACAAAATCGCGCGCCCTTCCACGTGCCGTGCGCATCGGCCCATCGTTTGAATCAACGAAGTGGCACTCCGCAAATATCCCTCCTTATCGGCATCCAGAATGGCCACCAGCGACACTTCCGGCAAATCCAATCCTTCGCGCAACAAATTGATGCCAATCAGCACATCAAACTCGCCTCTACGCAAATCACGCAAAATCTTGATTCGATCGAGCGTTTCTACTTCCGCGTGCAAATACCGGCACTTCACTCCAATCTCCGAAAAATACTCGCTCAAATCCTCGGCCATCCGTTTCGTCAGCGTAGTCACCAACACTCGCTCGCGCTTTTCCGTGCGCACACGAATTTCCTCCAACAAATCATCCACCTGCCCCTTAACGGGACGCACTTCTACCTGCGGATCGATCAGTCCAGTCGGCCGGATCACTTGCTCAATAATCACGCCCCCAGCCCTCGTTAATTCGTACGGCCCGGGTGTTGCCGAAACATAAATCGTCTGATTCATGCGATGTTCGAACTCTTCAAACGTCAGCGGCCGGTTATCCAGTGCCGATGGCATACGAAATCCATAGTCCACCAGTGTCTGTTTACGCGAGCGGTCCCCGTGATACATTCCGCGCACCTGCGGTATGCTCACATGCGATTCATCCGCGAACAGGACGTAATCCTGCGGCAGGTAATCCAACAAAGTCGGCGGCGCTTCCCCCGGCAATCGCCCGCTCAAGTGCCGCGAATAATTTTCAACTCCGTGGCAATATCCAATCGTCCGCATCATTTCAATGTCAAACATGGTGCGCTGCACTACGCGCTGCGCTTCCACGAACTTTCCCTGCTTCTCTAGCTCTTTTTTCCACCAGCCCAGTTCCTCTTGGATGCTGACGATTGCGCGGTCCCGTTGCTCCTGCGGCATCACATAATGCGTTTTAGGAAAAATCGTCACGCGCTTAAGATTTTCCTGCCCTGTCCGAATTTCCCCCGTCAAAGGATCAAATTGCCGAATCGTATCGATCTGCTCACCCCACATCTCAAATCGGTAAGCCTGATCTTCATATGTCGGATAAATTTCGATGATGTCGCCTCGCACTCGAAACGTCCCGCGCCGCAAATCTTCCGAACGGTCATATTGCATATCAACAAATCGCCGCAGCAACGCCTCTCGCGAAGTCTGGTGCCCTTTATCCAGCATCACCAGCATCCCGTAATACGCTTCCGGCGAACCGATGCCGTAAATGCACGAAACCGATGCGACGATCACCACGTCCCGCCGCTCAAACAACGAACGCGTCGCGCTCATCCGCAATTTATCCAGCTCGTCGTTGATTGTCGCTTCTTTATCAATGTAAATGTCCGCGGAGGGCACATACGCTTCCGGCTGGTAGAAATCGTAGTAGCTCACGAAATATTCGACCGCATTCTCGGGAAAAAACCCTTTGAACTCGTGATAGAGCTGCGCCGCGAGCGTCTTGTTGTGCGCCAGGACCAGCGCTGGCCGGTTTACCTGCTCGATTATCTTTGCCATCGTGAATGTTTTACCGGATCCGGTCACGCCCAGCAGCACCTGGTCCTTCTCACCCGCATCCAGTCCTCGGCAAAGCTGTTCAATCGCTGCAGGCTGATCCCCGCGTGGCTGATATCCGCTGTGTAGTTTGAAATCCATGGTGAGTGTCTCCTGCAGCTTTGTCGATCAACGCCGAAACTCCTATTATACTCTGCGCGTCAACTCCACATTTTCACGCAATCGAGATCGGATCTGAATGTAGGTGCCAGGCTTTAGCCCGGCCATCCTTCCCTCCGCCCTACTTTCCCACCCCACCACTCACCAACAGCATCTCAAAATGACTACCTACATCAATCGTATATTTCACGTCATTCGAGCCATCGCTCTTTGCGATCACTACTTCCATTGACTGCTGTACATCTTCTGTCCCTCGCATCAGCAATCCTGTGGTTTCAGAAATCGAATCGTACGTTTCATTTTTCCCCTTGGCCATCCCCGATGTTTTCAAGTCGTGAAGCTTGTAATCCTCCGGCGTGGAATTTTCCACCGATGACTTTTGCTTCAAAATCGCTGTAGTCAAAAACACCGAACAATTTTCTTTTTCCAGTACCGGGCATTTAGTGCTCTGGCCATATGTCGTAGTCCGCTCCCAAATCAACCGCGCGATCGGCCCCGGTGTGTTCTCCGGCTCTTCGGATTTCCATACTTCGCCGGGTTTCATGTTGCGCCCATGAATCGTCCACCCAAATGCAAATTTGGAAATCCATGAAGTAAAAGCTAGCGTCTCCACCGGGCTTAGCTCATCCAATCCGCTCTCACTTTTCAATTGCCCGTTTCCGCCAATCGTAAATTCGATCGGACGCTTTACATTCTTCGCGTTTTCGTCTGGTCTGGCATTCTTCTCTAGTAGATATTCAAACTCCGCAACGGCGCTGACCAAGGGCTTCCCATTCTCCGTTCCAACGCTTTTGACCGTAATCCTCAATATCCCAGTGAAATCCTGCTTCACATCCTGGGGCAACACGTTTCGTATTACTCGGCTCTCGGTCTTCTTGTGTTGTTGAACATGTCCCCGAATGTCGTACCGCAAAACCTGCCCAGCCGTTAATCCCGGAACAAGTTTGGGCGGATCGTTTCCGGCCGCCGAGGCAAACAATGTAATGAGAACAGTTAGCAGCAATCCAGCGACGACAACTGGCAAGTGATCACAAGGAGAGAATTTGGACAGCTTACGCATCATTTTTGCGGCATCTGAAATTGGCGATCAAAAAAATCGCTGGTCGTCTGGTAACCCTTCAACCAGTTTCCATTCAAAAGAAAATCGTGCACATCATCCGGAAAAACCAACAATCCAACTTGCACGCCGCGCGCTCGCAATCGCGCCACCAGATCAACCGTCTGCGAAAACATTACGTTCCGGTCATCATCTCCGTGGATGAACAGCACCGGCGACTTCCAGGTATCAACCGCAGTGATCGGGGAAGAACTGTGCGCCAGCTTATTCATCTCGGGCGAAACGTTTTTTCCTTCCCAGTTGTCCGTCGGCCAATCATGCACGCCGTGGAAGTCCACGCCAGCAGCGAACAAATCGGAATTTCGCCCCAGCCCCAGCGCCGTCAAGTATCCTCCGTAACTTCCACCCCATAAACCAATCCGTTTCGTATCCACGTCAGTTCGAGTTTGCAGATATTTTCCAGCCGCCAACACATCCTGATATTCCGTTGCTCCGCGACCGGCTCTTCCCGGAGCCTCGCGAAACGCCCGTCCATAACCAATTCCGCTGCGATAATTCACCGCCAACACCACATATCCTCGTTGCGCTAAGTACTGATTCATTGCGTACGCATTCGAGTAGTAGTACATGTAATGCCAGCCCAGCAGCATTTGTCGCATCGGCCCGCCATGCAAGAAGATCAGCGCCGGTCTCTTCTCTCCTGCCTTGAGATTCCGCGGCACAAACAATTGCCCGTGCAACTCAATTCCATCGCCAGACTTGAAGACCACTTGCTGCGGAATAACCAATTGTTCCGCCGGGAAAGCAGCAGGTAATTTTGCAGAAATCACAGTAGCGGACTTCCTATTCGCATTTTCGACATAAATCTGCCCTGGGTGTGTTGCATCAGATCCCACATATGCAAAGTTAGACGCTCCGCCAACGTAAACGGGGTTCCATTCCACTCCGGAACCTTTTGTTAACTCCTCCGCTTCCCCGCTTCCATTCACCTTTACCGACCAGACATGCCGCCGGTCCACATCCCCGCAATTCGAGTTGAACAAAATATCCTTGCGACTGGTATCAAATGACCACTGCTCCACTTCGCAACTTCCGGGAGTCAATAATTTCGCTGCTCCGCCGTTGGTCTCGATCGTATACAAGTGTTGCGAGCCATCTTCCTCACTCGCGAAAATCAGGCGATCGTTCGCCGCCCAGTTCAGTACCCCACCGCCGGTTTCCTGCGCCATATAAGGGTACGAACTTTGCATCGATGAGCCGCTTTTCCAAATTTCCCGGCCCTCGCCCGTATTCGCATCGGCAACCCAGATCGCCCAAGGGTGCGCCCGATCCGGCTCGACAAAATATCCTTCCGGCGTATCTCTTGGAACCGCGGGCTTGCGAACAAATGCTATGTGCTTGCCATCCAACGACCAAACTGGATCGCTGTCACTATCCACCGAAGGCGCCAGGAATTTCACCGATTGGGCTGCTACATTGTAAATGCTGATAAAACTGTGATCGCCTCGGTCAGAAACGAACACTAACCTCGTTCCATCCGCCGACCACTCCACAGGTTCGTTCTTTCCGCGAACCACAATTTGCTGTGGCTTTTCCTTGCTTCCAGCGCCACTGGCCATCGCAACATAAATTTGTCCGCCCCGCGCATAAGCTATCTTCCCCAACACCGATACACATGGCGAGTGGCCCGCATCGATCTTTTCCGGCGCTCCACCACTGAATGCTGCCAGCCACACCGTTTGCTCTGGCCCCGCGGGATTGCTGGTCGGATTCGCATACTCTCCCGCCGAATTTTTCCCTTCCCCGCGGACATACACAATCGCGTTGCCATCCGAAGTGAATCGAAGATCAGACAGTTCCGCGCCATCATCCTCGCTGTAATTGGTCAGTTGACGCGACACGAACGAGGGCCCCTCGGCAACCCCAATATTCCGCTTGCCTTGATGATTTATGCTCCAGGCCAGCCGATTCGCAGTTTTGGCGGCAACGAGATCAGAGTTAAACGGAGCGCTAAGCACCTGCTCCAACGTAAATGCCTGTTGCGCTGGCGCCAGCGCAGGCATGGAAACCAGCAACAGCAGCACAACGATTCCCAGCAGTGTCCGCTTCATTCATTCTCTCCTGCTCGCTTAGATACAATTTCGTTTATGGCTTTGATTTTCCGGCCCCAATTGTTTTCAACGTAACCCTCGGAGTCTCTGACGACCCGTTAATTTGCAGTACGCGAACGTCCGCGCCTCTAGCAGCCGCGCGGGCTCCTGCTGGCGCAGAGCGAAACGCCAGCGTTATTTCTTTCCCAAATCCCAAATCCCCTGCAAGCCATATTTTTGTGCGCGCTCCGTCAAATTGAATTGCGTCGAAATTGACTTCACGGTTCTTCACTTCGAATTCGCCTTCGCCGCTCGTCCAACGAGATACTCCGGCCTTCGGCGCATTGCTTTCCAGACTGTCCGCCACATCCCAACCACGAAATTCCACGTTCTTGAATTGAATATCTCCCCGGCCACCGATCTGGCTCAGCAATTCGTCGCGCCCAACTCCCTCGGTCGTCAAATGCAAATTTCCAGACGCACTTCCATCCCATCGCTCGGACCATCCCGGAAGCCACGGCAGTTGCGCAAGATTCACTCGATCGATCTGTGCCGTGATTTCATATTTTGGCGGGAGAGAAAAATTGGCCTGCAAAGTTCCTCGCACATTTCCACCCATCCACTGGGCGTCCGCTTCTTGAACGTTCAAGTGCAAATTCTGCAAACTCATTTTTGCGTGCGCCTTCGACAATTTGATTTTTTCCACGGTGACGGTATCCGCGCTCAACTCACCATCTGCCGAAATCCGTCGAAGTAACTCGCTCGGCTTTCCGCCGGCATTCGAACTTCCCAGCAACGATGGCAATAGCCTCTGCAACCAGTTCGGTCGCGCCCGAGGCCCTACCCAGCGGTCTAGTTCGGTAGCATCCAGATGATCCGCATGCAAACGGAATTGCCAGTTAGGCAATTCTCCATCCGGTGCCAGCCGGTTTTCGCCCACAGTTCCCGACCACTCCGCTCCAAAACCCTCAGCCTTGGTAAGAGTTGCCGAGCGCCGGCCGTCTTTCCATTCCAACCTCGCATCTTCCAACTCGATCGGCTGATTCAGCCCCGCCGCTTGTAGTTCCGCCTTGGAAAAATTCACAGAACCGTTCCATCGGCCATTCCGAAAAATTCCTCGTTCCCAGTCCCATTCCAAAGCGCTGCCCACTCCACCGCTCAATTCCCATCCATGATTTAAGGTTTTGCCGAATGCCCCCGCCGTTTTGAAAAAATAGTCAGCGTGATCGAGGTGTCCATCCACGAGAATGAATCCGCTTTTCAACGAAGCATTGTGGAGAAAACGGAATTGTGCCCAGTTTTGAGAATCTCTTGGCTTCGCCGCAGTCGCTGGCTTTTCCACTTTGACTGTTCCCGTTTCTTCGGTCTTTGGAGTTGGCAGCGTCAGCGTTAGCCTCACTGGTTCGATGATGAAGATATTCCCTTGGAAGGCTCCGTGTACTCCTCCTATTCGCATTGGCTCTGCAAAGCCAGGAACACGCAGCGAACCGCCTTGACTGGACAATTCTCCTTTTTCCCATCGCACTGGCCACCCGACTATAGTCCCGCGGCCGGAAAAGAATTGCTCCACCGAGACGCCCTCTGCCACTCCTGGCTGAAACGCGCGGTACCACGCCAGAACGTCAGCGCCCTCAATCGCCGCAGATTCCAGGTGCAGGCTCCACGCAGAATTGGGTTTGGTGCCAAATTTCCCCGTTCCATGAACATTCGATTGCGGTAAGTCCATCGTGAGCTCTTCGGTTCGCACTTCGCTCGCAAGCAAATCCCATACACCTTTTATTTGCAAACTTACTTTTGGGTTGTCTTTTCGCTCTGTCAAATCCCACCGGTGCACCTGTGTGGCGCGCGCCTGCAGTTCGTAATTCCATCTTCCCAAAGCAGGACTTGGATCCCCCTCTTTCGCAACGCCGACACTCGCCAACCCGTCCAGCCCAAATTCCCCGCGCACCCCAAAATCGTTTCCGGTCGCCAGCCGGAATAAATCCGCCAGCGAAGCTCGATCCCAATGCACCTGGACCCTCGCCGGCTGTAATCGAGCCGATGTCCCAGCGACATCTCCCCGCACATATAAAATTCCCGCCGATTGCAACGCCACTCCGCTTCGCCACGGCTTTGCTTCCAGGCTCAGCTGCCAGCGTCCCGGCCCGGTCTGCTCCACTTCGCCGGAAACATTTGTGAACGCAAAGGGGCGCTTCTCATCTTCAAATTTGAAATTGATGCGACCTTCGTCGAACTCGATCTTCTGGAGAAGATTGCTCGGACTCGCTGCAGGTTGCGGCCCGTATGATGCTGCATTCATTGCATTGCCCGCGCCGCTGCCACCCGAGGGCGGCAACCAATCCTCCAAATTCCATCGGCCACTCGCATTTCTCACCAGAATTAGGCTCGGCCGGGTCAGCGACATCGTCCCGAATGAAAAATGTCCCGTCAACAGGCCCACCCAGCGCAGGCTTGCCTGCATCCGGTCGGCGCGCAAAAAATATTCGCGCCCGAAGGCTGGATCTTCGCCGATCGTTATGCCTTGCATATCGAGCCGCGGCATCGGCAATATTTCCACCGAAAATTCGCTCACCTGCACCGGCCGGCCAAACGCGCGTTCCAGTTGCGCGATCAAGTACCCGTGCATCCGCTTCGTCCGCAACGCAAACGAAACGCTCAACTGCACGCCGACAATCAGGGCCGCCAACAAAAAGGCCCATTTCCACATTTTCCGGATGCCATTCATGTCGATGGGAGTCTCTCAGACCACGAGGTAAAAGTGTAGTCATCTCCGTCTATACTTGCTCGATGATTCTTGCTCAATGCACCGTGTGCAGCATTCGCGCCCAGCGCGTTCGTGCAGGCAGATGCAGTAGCGTATCGAATATCCCAATAATTCGCTGCCCAAAAGAACTGTCGCTGTAGTCGCTGCTGTTTGCTTCGACCGACCAGTAAATTAAAAATGGCCGCCCCATGATTGCGTCCCGGTCCACGAATCCCCAATACCTGCTGTCCAAACTGTGATCGCGGTTGTCTCCCATGGCAAAATATTTTCCCGGAGGCACCACAATCTCGTCCCCCTGAACATATTTGTGGAGTTCATGCGCCCATTCCGGCTGCACCGGCGAAAGATAAATCTGATTGCCGACCGGCGGAAACGAATAATTCAGCGGGTCGTTCCCAAAAGTCGCATCATGCACGACGTAAGGCTCGTTCAGCGGCGTTCCGTTGATGTACACCTGCTGGTCCACTACCTTCAGGTGCTCGCCCGGCAGCCCAATCACCCGCTTTACAAAATGTGGATGATCTTGGTATGGAAACTTGAAAACGATAATGTCGCCGCGCTGCAATTCCCGGTAGGGCAAAAATCTGTCGTACCACGCCCCGCGCCCGCCAAAAATAAACTTATTTACCAGCAGATGATCGCCCACCATGAGCGTCTTCTCCATGGAGGGCGAAGGAATCTTGAAGGCCTGCACCACGAAGCTTGTTCCAAACAACGCCAGAATCACTGTAACTAGCAGCGACTCCAGGTATTCCGAAATCGTTGTTTGATTTGCGTGCGGCTCTTCTACAGACGGCTCTGGCTTTGAGGGTGGTAATTTTACAGGCTCTTCAGCTAAAGCGATTGGTTCCGGCGAAATCGTTTCATCCGGCATCAGATTTCGCCTCTTCCTTATTTTCATTCTGGGCCAAAAGAAGTTTCTCCAGCGTACTGCGCGCCGCTTTCTGTTCCGCTTCTTTCTTCGTGCTGCCCTCCGCGCTCGCCATGCGCTCCCCTTTGACCCACACTTCCACTAGAAACCGCTTCTGGTGATCTGGCCCGCTTTCCCCAGCCAGTCTATAATCCGCGGGTTGTTCGCCTCTCCCTTGCAAATATTCCTGGAGCGCGCTTTTCCGGTCAGACTCCGAAATGTCGTCACCATTCTCCAGCGCTTGTAGAAAAACTGTGCGTGACAACAGCCCCCGGGCGGGCTCCAGTCCACCATCCAGATAAATAGCCGCTACCACTGCTTCAAACGCATCCGCCAACAAAGCAGGCTTATCCCTCCCGCCAGTCTTCTCTTCTCCCCGGCCCAATCGCAAATGCTCGCCCAGGTAGAGCCTCCGCGCGCTGATCTCCAGCGAGTGCGCATTCACAATCCTCGCCCGGCTCTTCGACAATTGCCCCTCGGACCATTCCGGATAATTTACCAGCAAATATTCGCTGGTCAACAATTCCAGGACCGCGTCGCCCAAAAATTCCAGCCGCTCATTGTCCTGAATCTGAGAACCGGCGAAGGAAATTTCCTCCCCGCGCGCCGTGCGCAATTCCGGCACCGCTGAACTGTGTGTTAAGGCGCGTTCCAGCAGGCTCGTATCTCGAAATTCATACCCGAGCCGTTCGATCAGCCGTTCATCGTCCTCGCGGGGCATAGTTTTTTCACGCCTTGCCTGTTTCCCAAAACGCTTGACTGTTACTTTGGCACGCTTAATTGTGTCGCGGCCAGTTTCTTGGCTTCTTCGATTCCGCTCTTGCACGTTGCCGACAACGAACTCTGAATCGCCGCGCATTTCGTGAACGCCGAAATCGCATCATCAAAATGCGAGGCCTTCTCATTAGAAATCCCCAGCACCAGATAGTTCACCGGGTCCGGATTCGGATCGTATTTCACTGCCTGCTCCAGGTTCGGAATCGCTTCCGCGTATTGATTCCGTCGGAACGCCACCAGTCCCAATCCGCTATAAGCCAAAGCTTGCACCTGATTTTTCGCCCCAATAAATTGTTCATCCGTAATGTTGGCGGGCTTCGTTAAAGTGGGCACCAGCTCCAACGCCTTTTTGGAAAATTGCTCCGCATCTTTCAGCGTTTTCTCTTTTTGTTCCGCAGTCATGTTGCTGCTCATCGCCCTTGGCAATGCCGAGCCCATGATCGCCATCGTTTGCGCGTCGTTCGGTTCGAGGACCAGCTCTTTTTCCCCCGCCGCTTCCATTTTATCCACCTGGCCAGTGCCCAAATAACCCTTCACTTGCCAGCTAAGCACTTCCACGCGATACCGGCTCTGCGGATACTTGGTCAGAAAATCCTCTCCCATCTGCAACTTTTTCGGCACGTCAGTTAATGGAGCGTCCCGATACGCCTTAATCGCCGCATCTTCTTCGGCGTTTACCGGTGGTGCCGCATTATCTAACGTCAATGGTTGCGCTGCCGGTGGAGTCTGCCCCTTTGCACCCGGCGCGGGGTTCGTCGCCGGAGGCGTTCCCTGTGTCGGAGCTTGCGCATAAGCAACGTTCCCCCCCAACATTCCCGCGATCAAAAATGCCGCCGCCAAAATATTTTCCCTCGTTCCGATCATCCTCAACCTCCTTTTCACTTTCTCAGGGCCGTTCCGCAGGCTTCCTGGTCTCTAAATCGCCTAGTCCCCTTTTCGCCGCGAGCTGCGCTTGCGAAGGGGCTCCCTGCACATCGATTGCGGCCTGGTATTCCGTCTTTGCCCGTGCCAACTCTCCTTCGTCTTCCAACACTCGTCCCAAATAAACATGCGACCACGACAATACCATCGGATCTTCCATTGCCGCATGCTCCCCCGTTGTCAACCTCCCAAAAACCTGCTTGGCACGCGGGCCGTCGTGATCCAGCAGCGCCACCAGGCCCATTCCATACCACGCCCGTATCTGATCCGGATATTTCGCCAGAACAATTTTGAACGAAGCTTCCGCGGCACGCGGATTCTTCTCCGCGATCTGTCGCTCTCCATTTGTCAGCGCTGTAATCATTTCCTGGTCGTATGGCACCGTCGTAACGGCAGCGGCCCTTCTCCGCGCAAGATCCTCTTTGTTTAAGCCCTCCGCTGCATACTGCTTTCCAGCGGGCGCAAACTTAATCGCGGCAATGCGTGCGCCTTCTATTTTTAAATCAATGCCTCGCACCATGTCCGGGAAATAATTCTTCATCGATGGTTCGCTCTTTTCGTATCCCGGAAGGGCATTGAAAAGCGTCCGAACCATTACATATCCGGACTCGTCGTCGGACACCAGGACCGCTTCTTTCTCGCCGGGCGACATTTTCTTCAGCTTCAATTCCACCGCTCGCACCATGCACTCCGAAAACCACGAAAAATAATCCTCGCGTAATTCTTCCGGCAACCTGGGCGCTTTAGCCGCCAGTTCATACAACGGACGTTTCACAACCACGACGTGTGAATACATCAACGGCAAGGGATCGAGCAAAAAATGTAGATACGCGTGGCGCACCACGTCTGTTGGAATGTCTTCGCCCCCGCTCAAAATAATCGCGTAATGGTCTGCATAATTACGCACGTTGGTAATTCGGCCCACCAGGGGTTCCACGATGATCGTGAACGATCGCGGGTCATTCACATTCGACAGCGCTCGCAGGTACGCCGTGCAGACCAGCACAATCTGTGAAATTGACTCGTGCAGTTGCTCGATATCCCGGTTGTAAACCGGCTGCACTTGGCGCCATAGCTGTCCAATATTTTGTTCAACGTAATAACTCGAAAGTAGCTCGCTGAAACCTTCCAACTCAATCACTTCCGGAGGCAATTCATCGCGTCGCAAAACCGGCTGGAATTTTGGCGCTGGTCCAGATACCAAACCCAGCCATACGTAGCGTGAGAGCATGGCCCCTGGGTCCTTCAAATTGTGCTGCTGATAAAATTCGCGTACCGCTTCCACCGCCGGGCCCTTCTGCTGCCGCATCTTTTCCCGCATCTGCGCCCGAAATGTCGACCAATGATCTGCGTTAACGTCCCCTTCGTATCCGGAGGCGTACAACGCGCACATCGTCGTGAACATTGCTTCGCTTCCGTCTACGCTTACGCTGGTTACCGGCGCTGCATGGGTCAACGGCCGCTGCGTTGGGGTAGTACTTTTCGGTGCTATCACCGTTGGTGCTTGCGACGCCGGTGTCTGTGCTTGAATGTTCGCCACGTAAGAAAACACCCCAACCATCGCCATCAACGCAAAACAAATTGAGCCTATTCGTCTGGTCATTATTTTTGTATTTCGCAAAAGTTCGCTGAGAGCGGGCGAAGTCCTGACCTGCTTAGAAGGCTATTATCACGGTCTCCGTGTATAGTTCCCTGTCCAATAATCGCGCTGCTTCGGCCTTTTGCCAATGTACAAGCGCCCTTGACATCCGTCAAGGAATTGCCCATATTTTTTCCGTTTTCCTCCTGATTTGCTCTCAATCCATATTTCATTGGATGTCGGTTGATTCCATAACGGTGGCCCGCCGTATCTGGCACAATTCGCAGAATAGCTGATACTCAGGAATTGATTAGGCCCTGTTGGATCACTTGCCATTTTTGCCCCTATTTTGTTACCTATATTTGTTGCCTGATGAAGGAACAACTCGCGGGGGCAAGACTCGATGTTTAGAACGTTCCGTTGGGCCACTGCATTCTTCGTTTTCTTCTTGTACACCTCACCGCTAATCTCGGAGGCGACTGCAACTACAGAAGTCGCGGTCAATCACGTCACTTCAGTCCTCCAATCCACTCCTTCTGGGAAACCGCTATCCTCTAAAGAATTCACCTTAGCGGGCGACAAGGTGTGGACCGACACCGGTATTACCTTGGAACCAGGCCAGCACATTGTCGTCACCGCGTATGGAAAGCTGCGCTATTCCGATGCCAAAGTCGAGAACGGTCCCGAAGGCCTTACTCGCAACTTTAAGGACCTGATTCGCGTTCTTCCTCTCAACAGCCAGGGGCGCGGCGCTTTGATTGCCAAAATCGGCGATCCCGATATTGCCGAGTCGTTTTTCCTTGGCGCCAACAAGGATGTCATCTCCCCTATCAGCGGCAAATTATTTATTGGCATTAATCAATCGGAATCAGACACCGGCGATGGTTCTTACAATGTGAAAGTCGAAATCTTTGCCTCTACTGACACCACTCCGCGCGAAGTCGCTCGTGTCGTCCAATCCATGCCCAGTGTCGACAACTCTCTCTTTTCCCGCATCCCCCGCCGTATTTCCGACAAAGCCGGCAACTTGGGCGATATGGTCAATTTCTTGATCATCGGCGATGAAAATCAAATGCAGAAGGTGTTCGCTACGGCTGGCTGGGTCAAAGTCGATGCCGATGTAAAAGACACCATCCTCAACGGGTTCATCGCCAGTATGTCCAAAGAGTCGTACCTCACCATGCCCATGAGCCCTCTCTATCTCTTCGATCGTCATCAGGATTACGGCTGGGCTCACGCTGAACCGATCGCGGTGGTCGCCTCTCGCAATCATCTTCGCATTTGGAAGGCTCCATTTGCTGTGAGCGGTCAGATGCTTTGGATCGGCGCCGCCACCCACGACATCGGCTTCGAGAAAGATCAACGCAATAACAGCGTCACTCACAAAATCGATCCCGACATCGACCTGGAGCGCGATTACGTCCAAAAGACCCTTTCCTCTACTGGACTCGTCACGGAACTCATGCACTTCCTTCCTCCAAATCCCATGACTACCGCCAAAACCGCCACCGGCGGCTCTTTCCACTCCAACGGCCAAGTCCTAATCCTGAAGCTAACTCCACAAGTCCAATCCGCCCCCGCCACCAAGTAAACGAGGTAGCACAGTCACTCATGTTTTACCCTGAGGTGCGAAGGGTATGTCCTGAGCCGTGAAGGACTGTGCTCTTGGGTTTGCTCCTCTCATCGGGTGCCGCACCCTTCGTCCTTAAGGGTGCGGATTTTCGTCACCTAGTTCCTCTATTTGGTCCTTCGTTTTTCTTGTGCAAGCAAGCCTCCCATCCTGAGCAAAGCGAAGAACGAGACAAAGTGGCACAGTCACTCTTGACTGGTTTATTTTTCTCTCTCAATATCAATATCAATATCAATCTCGCCCCAAAAACAAAAAGGCCCCAAGCAGCAAAGCCGCAATGAGGCCTCTCGATCCAATTCAAATCTTACTTCGCGGTCACCCTCATCGAGATTCGCCGATTCTTCTGCTTTCCTTCCTCCGTCGAATTGTCCGCCACAGGATGCTCTTCGCCATATCCCTGTGCCGTAAGCCGTGACGGGTCGATTCCCATTTTCTCCAGCGCCGCCTTCACATTTTGCGCTCGTTCTCCAGACAGTTTCTGGTTCGCAGCCTTGTCCCCGGTGTTGTCCGTGTAACCGCCGATCTTCAGCTTCACATTCGGATACGCTTTCAGGATTTCCGCCACGTTGTGCAACTGTTCCTCAGAGGCTGGTTGCAACGTTGCTGATCCAGTGTCAAACAACAAGCGGTCGAAATCGAACCACACATCAGTTTGAACGCCTTGGTTCGGGTCCTGGATGAATTTAAGAAGCTTGTTTTCCACTCCCAACTGCGGCACATTCAGTTCCGTTCCATCAGGCAGCTTTACTTTGAAAAAATCTCCCAGCGCTGCCCACGCCGCATTCGCAGCGTTACTGGCCTTTGCAACAGTGTCCGTCACCGCGGGATTAACCGCGTTGTTTTGTGGTTCCACACTTAACTTATTCGAATCCAGCGCATAGTAAACCAGCCCGGCCAGCAGAATGGCCCCAACGATCCCCAACCCCACAAGCCACATCGCACCTTTGCCGATTCCGGATGCTTCTGGAGTAACCACAGATTTTACAGCTGTGGGCACAGATCTCAGCGCAGGCACCCCACTCAGAAATCCTGCTGGAATATATTTGCTCAGATTCGGCGCCTCCGCACTCAGCATGCTGGACAGAGATCCTAGATTTAGTGAGCCGCTAGCGTGCAGCTTCGCGAAATATCCAAGAATTAATGGCACCGCAGTCTTCAACAGCCCACTTGCCGACAACGCACTGATTCCGGCCTTTTGCGAAAGTAGATCGGTCACCTGACCCTGGTTCCCACCAAATACCATCGGTATTAACTTGTTCACTAGGTCTCCAATCCCGCCACTGGGCCCGGAACTGGCTAACGAACTTAGACTTCCTAAAATATTCTGTCCCGAACTTCCGCTCACCATATTTATGATCTGGCTCAAGAAATTTGTGTCTCCAACTTTACTTGCTAATCCGCCCAGCGAAACGGCTGCCGCTGTACCCAATCCCGTCTCTACCGATTGCTGTGATTCGCCTAAACGTGCCGCCAGAGACTGCTTCATCTCTGGCGTAACCATCGCCAGAATTCCATCCAACATAGAATTTGCCATGGAGCTGTCCTCCTTCATTCACAGTTCATTTTTCAGGTTGATTTGAACCTTGGGCGGTACGATGCCGAGATTATACTCCTTCAACTCTTAGGCAAAGTTCTTTTCTACTGTACGAGTACGGCACTGCAGTACTGCCCGCCGAGCATTTCTATCACGGCGCGGAACCCTGGCCAGAGAATTTGCAAGCGTTCTACAGTGAGTGGGTGCCACACTCCTCGCCTTTAAGGGTGCGGACTCTTTCTTCCGCGTCTTTGATTCCGCTGTCGGCTTCCTATTGCCTCGCTGCCGTTGCCAATTCCTTTTCCCTCGCCAATTGCCACAACGCGATATACGGCTTCAACTCTTCCATCATTTTTGCGAACTGCGTCAAGTCCAGGGACTGCGCTCCATCGCTGATCGCTTTTTCCGGTGCTGGATGGGCCTCTACAATCAATCCATCAGCGCCAATTGCCACGCCTGCGCGCGCCACCGCTGGCACCAGACTCCTCTTTCCCGTCGCGTGGCTTGGATCCACCAGCACCGGTAAATGCGTCAATTCATTCAGCACCGGCACCGCCGAAATGTCGCAAGTGTTCCGCGTTGCGGTCTCAAACGTGCGAATTCCGCGCTCGCACAAAATCACTTCCGGATTCCCGTGCGCCACGATGTATTCGGCGCTCATCAGCAGTTCCTTGATGCTACTGCTCAGTCCCCGCTTCAGCAGCACCGGCCTGCCACATTTTCCCAGCGCCTTCAGCAGCATAAAATTCTGCATGTTTCGCGCGCCAACTTGCATTACATCTGTGTATTGAGCCACCAGATCGACATCCCGATCGCCCATTACTTCCGTAACGATTCCCAATCCAGTCGCTTTCTTCGCTTTCTGCAGCAGCTTCAATCCCTCTTCTTCCATCCCCTGAAAATCGTAAGGCGATGTCCGTGGCTTAAACGCTCCACCGCGCAACAATTTCGCGCCCGCTTTTGCCACCCCTTCCGCCGACCGCATGATCTGATCCTCGGATTCCACCGAACACGGTCCGGCAATTACCACAAATTCATCGCCGCCAATTTCCGTGCCGGCAATCTTGATGCGAGTCTTCCCTTTGCGGAATTCCTTACTCACAAATTTATACGGTGCGGTTATCCGCATCACACTGTCCACTTGCGGCATGGCTTCGACCGATTCCATACACGCCGTGACATCCCCGACACCAACAACTCCGATGACCACGCGCTCTTCTCCTTCGATCGAGTGCACTTTGTACCCGAAGTGCTTCACGATTCCGGTCACTTCATCAATTTCTTCCCGCGTTGAATGCAGTTTCATGGAAATGATCATCGGTGCGCCCTTTTCCTTCGGCTTTTTCCAAGCCTGAAAATAAAAAAGCCCACTCGATTGCGAGTGGGCCAGAACTCCGTAGTTTCGCTAAATCTAGATACAAGCCCCTCGCTGCCGGTTGCTCCGGTATGTAAATCGCCACCAATACGAGTAGGCCGCAAATTTCATAGGAGGAAGTCTATCTTTTCCGTATGAAAACACAAGCCAAAATTCCCTTATGTCAGCCATTAGCAATTCTTCCGGTCGATCTGCGGTTTCACGGAAACAACAGAATGGCGATGCGGAATCGCGTAAATCCTGTCGATCTACCCGCGTCGCAAGCGCCAACTGCGGCGGCATGGTATTTTCCGCTCTGCACTTTCTGGTCGATATCTTCGGGCAAGCGCCTCAAATCCGTGGTCTCATAACGCAGAACCGTCAGCGGTTTCGTTCCGGCAAATCCGCGATCCATGTCGCACGTTTTGCGTGCGTCGGATGTTTCCTTCACCAGGTGCAATCCGCGCGAAGAGAGCAACGTTGCAACCTGCAATTCCTGCACATCCAGATTCAGTGATGGAATGGCTTGCGAGAAGTCTTCGACCGCGAACAACAGATTGCCGCTTTGCACGATCGCGATTCCAACAGTGTTCATGTCGTCAGCCAGAATGTTTGCGCGGTGTGGCGGCGAATTCATCCATTGCGTTTGCAATCCCATCACAGTCGGACCTTCCGCGACATTCTCGGCAATCACGCTGAAACGCGCACCGCTTTGCGTGGCGCGATCCTGCAGCGAAGCTTCGCCGGGAAACTGATGCGACAATGTGCGTTTCTGCGCCATCAGTTCTGCGTGCTTGCGCGCAGAAGCGGCGAGTGACATATCCCATTGAAATGGGGGCAAACCTGCGGCGGCGCGAGCGCGGTTGGCGGCTTCGAGCAGCATCGTTTCCGGCGTTCCTGATTGCGGTCGCGCGGGATGAGCTGCAACTGCTGCAGAGGTGGTTGCGGCGGCGCGCAAAGTTGGAGTGAACAGTAAAGCGAGCAGCGCGAGCGCGGCGAGAATGGCGAAGCGACGAAAAAAAGTAGACATGAACAAAACTCCTGTAACCATTGAACACGGAACGCGGAAAAATGTTGAGCGGAATGAGGTACAGGACAGCGCAAAAAATGAAGCTGACCCGGCGAACAGGGCTGGGGGGCTGGGTGGGAAGTGGCGGACGGCCTCGGAAGACCGTCCCTACAGTAAGAACATTTAGCCGCGAACGTGGACGGCGCTGAAACTCAATACCACGTGGCCGCCGGCCATCGGACGGCCGAAGCTCATCATGGGACGGAAGCGCGAGAACAAGAGAATCTGGTCGAGTTGATGACGTAGTCTGGGCGAATCGGATCCGGACAGAATCCGATAAGTGCTCATGCCGCCTTGCGCGTCGATGGTGACATCAACCAGAAGATCGTTTTGCAAGATGACGTCGGGGTGCTGCTCCTCGGGGTCGGTGCCGCCAGGGTTATCAGAGAGCGCAATAAGCTCAGCCGGGCGCAGCAGGCCAATCGGAATATCGTTCGGGTCAGCCTGCACGGTGATGCCGGGCAGAATCATGTGTAGAACAAAGACGAAAACCACAATCGCGCCAAATAATCCGCCGGTGGCGGGCACGGTTAAGGGTCGATACGTGTTCTCGAACAGGACCTCAGCGCGATCCTTGAAATGTTGCCAACGGCTACGCCAATCCTGTGTCGCCTGAATTTGTGCCGCGGCTACTTTAATACGAACCGCCAAATCAGCGGGAGGAACGGCGCGAGGCATCCTGGAAAGTAAAACTCCAAGCTTGCGATAACGCTGCAATTCCTCGCGGCAATCGGCACAGCTTTCCAAATGAGCGCGTAGTTCCTTGCGTTCTTCAGGACGCGCAGCCGTTGCGGCGGCATCGTCCAGGTAACCAGCGAGCTTTATAGAAACCTTCTCGCACTTCATGGCAGTTCCTCACGCGTCATCACGTGACGCGACATTGCTGGTGCTTCTAAAACGTCCGGAGTAACGCGCACATAAGCGGCTTGCAATCCAACTTGCGCTCCAAATGCAGGAGCGGGTGAAAGGTGGCGACGCGTGCATTCGCGGCGGGTGGATGATTCTGGTTCATGTTCGCCCAGCAGCGGCTCCAGAATTTCTTTCAAGGCGCGGCGGCCGCGCAGGATGCGAGACTTTACGGTGCCGACGCTGCAATCCAGCACTTCCGCGACTTCTTCGTAGCTGAGTCCTTCAAGATCGCGCAAAATTACCGCGCTGCGAAATACTTCCGGGACTTGTTGCAGTGCACCCTGCACCGCAACTTGAATTTCGTGTGCCGCAAGCTGATCGAACGGCGTCGCCGACAAATCCTCAATTTCGATAGGAGCAGTCCCGTCTTCGGGTTCCGCGTCGATGGAAATGTTCTTTTGCAGGTGGCGTTTGAACCAGCGCCGATGGTTCAGAGCTTCACGAATAGCAATGCGATACAACCAGGTTTTCAAAGAACTGCCTTGGCGAAAACTGCGAATTCCCTTGAAGGCTTTCAAGAACACTTCCTGTGAAGCGTCAGCGGCGTCCGAGGTGTCGCCCAGCATCCCGAGGATCAAGCTGTAGACAGGGGCGTGGTAATGGGTAACGACCCAGTCGAAAGCAGTCTCCGAGCCAGCTTGCAGTTCGGTTACAAGCTCGGTCTCATCTTGGCCCCAAGATAGGGCGCTGGCCCAATCGGACACGTGGTGCCTTTCCAGCTCCGCTTAGCGCTTGCACCGGAGCCTGCTGGCTAGCTGGGTTGGCCGGAAGAGCCCAACCTTTGTCCGCTCTTAGTATTAGACACCAGAGCGGTAAGAAGTGTTTCCCGGAGAGTGGAGCCGCCAGGATTTGGCCATTGTGGCACTGCGAGCCCCAAGATGCAATGAGGCGGAGGTCATGGGACGAATGCGAGTTCTCAGTTGACAGTTGTCAGTATCCAGTTTCGGAGGCGGAGAGAGAGCTTGCTAGTTTCATTTAGGGAAAGGACTGATTGCTAAAAGGTACTCCTACCCCTCCCCTTTTTGCGTAAGAGTGGCAGGCAAAGGAGTTAGCGGGAGTGCACAGTTTACAGTCGATAGTTCACAGTTACGGAAAGAGTTGATTAGCCGGTTGAAATCACCGGTAGTTGGATAACGGAGAAGAGCGCGAGGAGCTGGCATGAAAGCCAGCGCTACAAGATGGGCATTACGGAGGAGCAGAAGGGGCGGGCGACTCGGTAGATACGGGCGCTGCAGGGGCAGGTGCCCGGGTTGGTGGAGACGTTTGTGGGATTGAATTTTTCGCCGCGGTCGTTGGGGTATGCGTTTGGGGGAACGATGAAATTTGTGGATCGGGCGGCGTTGGAGGCGTATGGGGTTCATCCGCCTCATCAGAAATTGTTGGAGTGGTTGATGCCGTTGATTGAGACGGTGGAGGTGGATTTTGAGGGGTAGGAGCGGAGGAAAAAGATAACGCAGAAACGCAGAGTTCGCAGAGAAGAGAGGAGCGTCGATGTCGGACCTGAAGGTCCGACATCCTAGCCGAGT
>DASXIT010000227.1:0-2950 GCA_036497825.1 Candidatus Acidiferrum sp. | reverse complement strand
CCGTGCGTAACGTCGATCAGCGCCCCTATCCAGGCTTCGTGAAGTCCTATATGCACAATGGATACCTGAAGAGCCTGAAGGAAGTGGTCCACTTCTACAACACCCGCGACAACGCCTGCGCCACACCGAACGATCCCAATGTCAAGAAGGCGTGCTGGCCAGCCCCTGAAGTGACGGCCAATGAGGATATGACCGTCGGTAATCTCGGGCTCAGCGATCAGGATGAGAATGATGTCGTCGCCTTCATGAAAACCCTGACCGACGGCTACACCAGCAGCAATGCAGCGGTGACTGCGAAGATCCAGCGCAACATCCGCGAGATCCGAAAGAACATGCGGCAGCAGGAAGCTCGGAATTCCAAACGAAACGATTCTCACCGATCTGCCGACTGAAACCAGGAAAGCAGACGCCTTTGCTTCTGCCAGACGATGAGCGCGGCCCGCCGGGCCACTGCAGAGGCGAACCTGTCGCTGCGTGCCCGGAACTATTGAGGCGGGCCGCCTTTTTTCGAGTCAACATCACGTTTTTAATGCGCCGCTCGCGGCGCCGTGAAAACCCGGAGGTAATGTGAACTCAGAAGACCAGGTTCAAATTCTCGGTATTTCCGGAAGCCTTCGCAGGGCTTCCTTCAGCACGGCCATCCTCAAGACCCTTGCTCGAAGGGCCGCGCCCTCCATGCTGATCGACGTGGTGACGCTCGAGGAGATCCCGTTCTACAGCGAAGATCTGGACCGCTCACCCGGTCCGCCTGCCGTTGCAAACCTGAAAAGGAGGGTCGCCGAAAGCGACGGCGTTCTCATCGCGACCCCGGAATACAACCATGGCATTCCGGGCGTTTTAAAGAACGCATTGGATTGGGCATCTCGTCCCGCCTTCCAATCGTGTTTCAAGAACAAACCTATTTCAATTATCAGTTCTTCGCGCGCGTTTACCGGAGGAGTCCGGGCGCAATACCAGTTGCGCGAAACCTTGATTTCGATGCACGCGCACCTCGTCATGGGCCACGAGGTCGTGATCGGCGGCGTTCATACGAAGTTTTCCGATAGCGAGTACAACGACGAGACTGGGCTAGCTTTCATCATGGACTCGTTGGAGAAGCTCCGGGAGGTGATTCTAGCGGGGCGCGCATTGCCGGTAGCACATTGATGATATCGAACGGCAATGAAGAACCATCGCAATCTCAACCTCATCATCTCTTTACTCATTTGCGGCTTTGGTAGCCAACAGCACTGGCTGATGGTCATTGTGACGCAAGTCGAACCTACAGAGCATTGTTAGCTGCAGATGTCTTGACCAAGAATCGAAGGAGATAGGTCATGAACAGATACTTTGCTGAATTCATCGGAACTTTCTTTCTGGTTCTGACCATAGGGTGTACGGTCATCGGCCACGGGGCCGGCGCGCTTGCTCCAGTAGCAATCGGTTCCGCCCTCATGGTGATGATTTTTGCAGGCGGGCATATTTCGGGTGCGCATTTCAATCCGGCTGTTACGCTGGGCATCTGGCTGCGCGGGAAGTGCGATGCCAAAGATGTAGCGCCCTACATGATCTTTCAAACCATAGGAGCAGGACTGGCAGCTTTTGCCGTCAAGTTTCTGAAGGCCGGGGATGCGGTTACGCCGCTCCACCCGGCAACTATACCTGCGCTCTTGGCAGAGTTTCTTTTTACTTTTGCGCTTGTCTACGTTGTGCTCAACGTCGCTACGGCCAAGGGCACATCGGGCAACTCTTTTTATGGGCTGGCGATAGGATTCACGGTGCTGGTGGGCGCATTTTCTGTCGGTAACATTTCCGGCGGAGCGTTCAACCCGGCAGTCGCGGCGGCCCTCTCGGTTCTCGGGTTATCGTCCTGGTCGAACATTTGGATTTACATGATCGCTGATTTTGGCGGCGCGGCGGCGGCGGCAAGTGCGTTCAAGGTTATCAATTCGGTTGAAGATGTTCCTCAACCGCAACAGCAAACGGAAGCTGCGCAAGTCACGGCTCGCGAGAACAGCTATTCGCGTACTTAGCTGCAATCCGGAAGAGGCCACCCGGTGACAGTGCTTTCTCCTCGCGCTGGCAATCCGCAGGTAGCCTGCCGCCGTCCATTAATTTGTTCGTAACCTCTTCCGGATCTTGATTCCTGATGCGAGAACCGATTGGGTTTCCATCCGGTAGAGCCACCTTCTACTTATCAAAATCTTGGAGAATCACATGGCTAATGAAGTACGCAAGACGATGACAACAAACGCCGGACGTCCTGTTGGCGATAACCAGAACTCTCTCACAGTCGGTTCCCGTGGCCCCATAGTTTTCGAAGACTTCCTCCTTTTTGAAAAAATGGCGCACTTCAATCGTGAGCGCATTCCCGAACGCGTCGTGCACGCCAAAGGTTCCGGGGCCCACGGATACTTCGTCTGCACCAATCCTGATATGTCCAAATGGACAACTGCCAAGCTCTTTGAAGAGGTCCGCAACATCACGCCCTTGTTTATCCGTTTCTCCACGGTGGGCGGGGAAAAGGGTTCGGCTGACAGCGAGCGCGACCCGCGCGGCTTCGCCGTCAAGTTCTACACGGAAGAGGGCAACTGGGACATAGTCGGCAATAACACGCCGATCTTCTTCATCAAGGATCCACTCAAATTTGGCGACTTCATCCATACCCAGAAGCGCGACCCGCAGACCAACCTCAAGTCGCCAACCATGATATGGGACTTCTTTTCGCTCTCTCCCGAGTCGCTGCATCAAGTAACGATCCTGTTCAGTGACCGGGGCACACCCTATGGCTATCGCCATATGAACGGATATTCCAGCCACACCTTTTCCTTCATCAACAGCAACAACGAACTGTTTTACGTCAAATGGCACTTCAAGACCAAGCAGGGAATCAAGAACTTCACGCGGGAAGAAGCTGATGCAATGCGCGGTAAGGATCCTGACTTCGCACAACGCGATCTCTTCGAATCGA
>DASXIT010000226.1:0-14495 GCA_036497825.1 Candidatus Acidiferrum sp. | reverse complement strand
TGGCCGGGCATAAGGCTGTCTACGATTGCATTAAGGCGTTCTCTGAAACAGATTTCACAGAAGATCTAAAGAAGTTCGATGTACCAACTCTCATTATGCAAGGCGACGATGACCAAATCGTGCCAATTGGCGCGTCTTCTCTGCAGTCATCCAAACTTGTGAAAGGCTCAACATTGAAAGTAATTCCGGGCGCGCCTCACGGCCTGTGCTCGACACTGAAGGAGCAGGTCAACGCGGAACTGCTCGCGTTTTTTCAACGCAGCCAACAAGCCTCTGCTTAAAGGAGGGATCCTATGACAACACGCGAAATAAGAGGTTTTAAAAGTAGAAGGCACTTCCGGATCAGGCGTTCGTTTACAGTCGGACATTGCCGGAACGCAGCACGAAAATGGCACACACATTTTGGCAGCGACAGGCCGCTTGCCGAATACCACAGGCATGGGGTTGGACAAGGCTGAGGTGTTGCTGGATGAACGCGGGTACGTACGTGTCAATGCAGCCCTCGCGGCGAGTGCGTCGGATGTATGGGCCATGGAAATTGTGCTGGCAGTCTGCAGTTCACCAATAAATTCTTGCATCCTCTGAACGACCCTGAGAATCCATTCTTTTGTAGCGTTGCGTGAGAGTTGTCGATGTCTGGGATCACAATTTTCCTGCGAATTACGATTCCCGCCGCTCTTATCGTGTCTTTAGGGATCTCTAGCGGCAGGCGAGCGGCGGATAAGCCAACTGGACTGCTCTCGAATCCTCAAGAGCTTCGCGCGAAGGGTGGCACACTTTCCATCACACTGCGGGCTGCGGTCACGAGTGATGGAAAGAACTCATTTTTCTTCAACGGCCAACCAAACGCCCCCACTCTGCGGCTTTCGCCCGGTGATCGGCTAAAAATCACTTACATCGACGACTTGCCGAAGAAGCCGAAAGAGAGTTGCGCCATCACTCCGTGCATGGACATGACAAATCTGCATTTCCACGGATTGTCAGTCTCGCCAGACTCGCCGCAGGACAATGTTCTTTCCATGATGGCTAAGCCTGGCCAAGCACTGCACTATACGGTGCAAATTCCCAAAGATCATCCGCCGGGATTGTATTGGTATCACACCCATCCTCACGGTGAGAGCCATCGGCAAGTGCTGGACGGCATGTCCGGCGCTCTGGTGATTGAAGGGGCGGAGTCTTATTTTCCAGAGATTGCAAACTTGCCGGAACGAATTCTGTTTGTACGTGGCCGGGAACTCCTTGCCGGCGATCCGCAATCTGCGGAATTGAAGAAGCGCGTTGCCCTTAGTTCCCACAGTTGTGGCGGGGAGGCGGAAGATCCGCGTGAAGTTATGACCGTAAATGGCTTCGCGCGCCCGCAAATCGAAATCGCTCAAGGCGAGCGGCAGTTTTGGCGTATCGCGAACGCTTCTGCGGATCGGTACGTTGATCTGGAACTTGAGGGTGCATCATTTGAAATCGTCGCGATGGATGGAATGCCCATCGCCGAACACGATCCCCAGCACAGAACAAGAAATGCGGACCACGTTCTGTTGCCGCCAGCGGGTAGAGTCGAGGCTATAGTCACTGGCCCGGCCGGTGATTCACCCCACAAGCTGATCTCGCGTTGTGTGGATACGGGCCCAGACGGAGATCCGAATCCTCAGATGGTATTGGCTGATATCGTTCCGCGGCAATCGACAGCATCCCCGGTTAAGAGTTCCGCGGGGCCCATTAAGCCGGAATTTAGATCACTGGACCTCACAACGGAAGAGAAAGCGCCTCCGCAGTTCGTCATGATATTCACGGAGGACAAAAACGGATTTTACATCAACGGAAAAAAGTTCGAGCCCGAGGCTGAGCCGTTAGTCCGGGCAAAGGTCGGCAGTTACCAGCATTGGAAAGTAATAAACGCTACGAAAGAATTGCATCCTATGCATATTCATCAGGTCCATTTTTTGGCCTACGCGGAGAACAACCAGACGCTCGCTGACCCACTTTGGCTCGACACCGTGAATGTTCCATATGGTGGCTCTGTCGACGTGATCATGGACTTCACAGATCCCGTGATCAAGGGAATGTCGGTTTTTCATTGCCACCTCCTGAATCATGAGGATAAAGGCATGATGGCAAAGATCCTGTTTGAATGACTGAGCCAATCACTGCTGGTGCTTTGAGAGCAAGCGGTCAGCGGTCGCGAGAATTTCAGACGTTTGCCACCTGACGGACTTGCCGGACCGGCGGAGCCATGAATTCCGGTCCGACTGGATTGTGAATGTTTTCTCGCAGAATGGCGCTGATGGCAACGAAATCGGCCTTTTCCAAGTGCCAGCCACTTACTTCGTGGATTGGATCGAGTTGTTCGGGGTGACGTGCGCCCCAGAGTGCGACGCCAACTCCGGGTTGATCGAGAAGCCAGCGAACTGCCAAATGAATGACGCGTTTACCGAAGTGTTCGCGAGCATATTCATCAAGCTTGTTCACTGCATTCAGGTACTCGGCGAAATGCAGCGGCCGAAATTTAGGGTCGCTGACTTTGCGCATGTCGTCATTAGAAAACTGACGATCGGCACCCATGGTGCCGCTCAGCAATCCGCGGCAGAGCGCGCCATACGTCAGCGTGGTAATACGGCGGTTACGGGCGTAAGGCAAGACATCACTTTCTATTTCACGTTCGAAGAGATTGTAAGGCGGCTGAATGGTGTGTATCGGGGCAACGGTTTCGAAACGGGCCATCTCTTCCGGCGAATGATTGCTGACGCCGATAGCGCGAATCTTACCTTGTTCACAGAGTTCGCGGAGCGTAGCGGCGGTCTCCTCCATAGGCACTAACGGGTCAGGCCAATGTATTTGGTAGATATCGATATAGTCGGTTTGCAGGCGGCGGAGGGAATCCTCGAGTTCCCGGAGAATCCGTTGCCGCGTGGAGTTACGCTCGATTTGGCCAGCGGTCCAATCGACGCCGACTTTGGTGGCAAGAATGATGTTCTCGCGGCCACCGCGTTGGTGTAAAGCTTCGCCCACGATTTCTTCGGAACGTCCATAACCGTAGATGGGGGCAGTGTCGATCAGGTTGATGCCTTGATCGAGCGCTGCGTGGATGGTGCGAATGGATTCCATCTCATCCGTGCCGCCCCACATCCAGCCTCCAATGGCCCAGGTGCCAAGTGCGATTCGCGAACTCATGAGAGTCGTGCCTTTAATATTTATGTATTCCAGCATGTTGTCCTTCCTCGTTGTTTGTTTGGGGATCGTAGTGTTTAGCCAAGCCATTGGGGATTAGCGTAGGTGCCGTCGAAATTGTGCGTTGTTTTGTAAAGCTCGAACTGCCCTGCCTCGGCGGCTTTTGCGGTTTTTGAAAGAAGCGCTGTAACTTGGGAAGAATCGAGCGGCTGAAAGCTCCGGGCGGCCTGGAGAGCCTGCCGAAGAATCGGGAGCGAATCGCAGCCGGTGATAACGACGCTGGTGGGAAGATTCATGGCGTAGTGAAGGCATTCCACAGCGGTAGCTGTTTTGCTTTCAAGAATGATGTGGTCGCCCATGGGCTTCATACCGAGCACGCCGATGTCGCTCTTGAGCAGGACAGGCAGCACTTTCTTCTCGAAGCTGTTGAAATGCGCATCCATCACGTTCAGAGGCATCTGGACAGCATCAAACGTAAAGCCATACCGAGAAGCGGTGGCCAGCATCTTCAAGTGAATGTCTGGACTCTTGTGGCCAGTGAAGCCGATATAGCGGAGCTTGCCGGCTTTTTGCGCCTCCAGGGCCGCCTCCAACCCACCTTCGGTAAAAATACGGTTCGGGTCGGTGTCGCGAATTACTTCGTGAAATTGAAGGAGATCGATCCGGTCAGTCTGAAGTCGGCGTAGAGATTCGTTGATCTGGTTAGCTGCAGCAGCTTTCGTGCGTCCGTCGATCTTGGACATGAGAAAAGCCTTCTGGCGATAACCGTCGCGGAGTGCGTTGCCCATGCGAACTTCACTTTCGCCGCCGTTGTAGTCCCAGCAGTTGTCAAGAAAATTCACGCCTTCATCAAGGCCCGTGCGAATGATACGAATACTTTCCTCGGGATCCGCTTGCTTGCCAAGGTGGTAGCCGCCGAGACCGATGAGCGAAACTTTTTCTTTGGTACGGCCGAGCGTCCGATACGGAATGCCATTTTTGGATTCCGATGGAACGGCCTGCTGGCCAGCGTGCGCCATGAAAATGGACGCTGCTGTAAGGCCGAGGAATTCACGCCGGGAAACTCCCATGCCCGCAGCCTCGTGATCTTGTGAAATTGATGAAGGCTGGCGATGGTCCAAACCTTCATGACCGCCATTATTTTGTTGATCACGCATGACGAACTCCTTTCCTTTACCGCAAAATTTCTAACCGAACAGCCCGCTCGAAGAGAGCGGCAGATTTCGGACGCGTTTGCCGGTGGCGGCAAAGATTGCATTGCAGAATGCGGCAACAAACGGCGGCACGCCTGGTTCGCCCACTCCGGCAGGCGGGGCGGAGCTATCGACGATGTAGACGTTGGTTTGCTGAGGAGCCTCATTGATGCGCGCCACCGGGTAGTCATTGAAATTGGATTGTTGGATCACGCCGTTTTTTGCGGTAATCTCTCCGCTTCGCACGATACTGGTGCCAAAGACAGCAGCGCCTTCAAATTGCGCTCGGGTTATTTCGGGATTCACGACGAGCCCGGCATCCAGCGCTGTATCTACTCGAGGGATGCGAATTTCTCCCTGGTCGTTGATTTCAACCTCCACGACGGTCGCCACATAGGTCAAGAAGCTGCGGTGTGCAGCGATACCAAAACCGTGGCCTTTTGTACTCTTCTTGTTTGCCCACCCAGATTTTTCCACGACCAAGTCCGTAACATGGCGCAGCCGCCCGGTTTCCCAGGGGTACGTTTTATAATCCGCGCCGTAGTTCGGATATTCGACGTGTGCGAAATCCAAAGTGCGTGGCTGCCCGATAAGATCCAGCAGATACTCCGCTGGATCGCGCTGGGCCCGATGCGCGAGTTCATCTGTAAAACACTGGACTCCGAAGCCGTGATAGATATTCGCAACAGAGCGCAGCCAACCGATGCGAACATGGGCTTTGGCTGGTCCGTTTTCGATACTGATGTTCGGCAGATCGTACGGCATGTCGGTCCAGCCCTGTGCGAGATGCGGGGGATCGCCGTAGATCGCGCTCGCATCAAAGATAGAAGTGATAGGAGGAAAGACCGACCTCTGAAGCCAAGCAGTTGGTTTCCCTTGCGCATCCACAGCGGCTTTGAAATACATACCGGCGACGGCGTTGTAGTAATCGAACTTGACGTCGTCTTCGCGTGTCCAAACAACCTTCACCGGCCGGCCCAGCTTCTTGGAAAGGACAGCCGCTTCCGCGACATAATCTGGCTTGGATTTCCTTCCGAAGCCTCCGCCGAGAAGAGTAACGTTGCAGATGACATTCTCTTTCGGAATTCCAAGCTCACTCGAGATAATCGCTTGGACCGCTTGAGGATTCTGCGTCGGCGCCCACACTGTCACTTTCCCGTCCTTAAATTCTGCAAGCGCGACCATGGGCTCCATGGGGGCGTGGGCCAGGAGTGGAACATAATATTCAGCTTCAACCATATTCGAAGCGGGCGCGCTGACCAGCGCGGAATTCGCGTCGCCGACGCTTCGAACGACCTTTGCCGGCTTTCGCGCCGTGTCCTGTAGTTCCTTTTTGTATTCTGCGGAGTCGTAGGATTCGTTCGGCCCATTCTCCCAGTTAATCTTCAATTTCTTTCGGCCTTGGAAGGCCGCCCAAGTATTGTCAGCAATAACGGCAACGCCCCCCAATGGCTGGAATGCAGCAGGCGGCTTAAAAGGATCGATGCTCACTGTCTGATGCACGCCTGTTACTTTCAACGCATCTTGATCATCGACGGACTTTATCTTTCCCCCAAAGACGGGCGGATGTTCGATGGAGGCATACACCATCCCATCCAAGCGTGCATCCATCCCATACATCGCCTTTCCCGTGCAGAGCTTCTCCAGGTCGTAGCTGGTCACGCCCTTCCCGATATACCGCCACTGTGCGGGTTTCTTGAGCTGGAGTTGCTCTTTTTTGGGAACCTCGATTTTCGCGGCCGAAGAGGCGAGCGCACCATAACTCAACTTGCGACCGCTTTTGGTGTGGACCACCGTGTGAAGTTCAGTGGAACACTCTGATGCAGGAACATTCCACTGTTGCGCCGCCGCCTGGATTAACATCCAGCGCGCTGAGGCACCGCACTCTCGAACGATGTCAAAGAAGCTTCTTATGGAATGCGAGCCGTCAGTGTTTTGATCCCCATAGCGAGGGTCCCCGATGGCTTGATCGATCTTTACCCGCGTCCAATCAGCGTCCAGTTCATCCGCAAGAACGAGTGGCAAGGATGTGCGGATAGCAGTTCCCATCTCTGAGCGATGAGCAACGATATAGGTGGTCCCGTCCGGTTGAATTCCGACAAAAACGTTAGGATGAAACGTAGCGCGATCGGCGTCGGTCATTCCATTGCGAAGCGGGGCCGCTGAAAAAATCGCCGGGACATATCGTGCGCCAAGAACGAGCGCACTCGTTCCAAGAATGCCCTTGAGGAATCCACGACGACTTACGTTTTCGATTTGACTCATACGTTCTTCTCCGCTGCCATCTTGATCGCTTGGCGAATCCGCTGGTAAGTTCCACACCGGCAGATGTTGCCGGCCATGGCCTCGTCAATCTGCTGGTCCGTTGGATGAGGATTGCTCTTCAGCAAGGAGATGGCCTGCATAATCTGTCCAGACTGGCAATATCCACACTGCGGAACGTTCCCTTCAATCCACGCCTGCTGAAGCGGGTGAAGTCCGTTCACTCCAATGTCCTCAATCGTCCGGATCTTGCCATTCGCCGCCGCGCTGACGGGGGTGATGCAAGAACGAATCGCCACACCATTATTGTGGACGGTGCAGGCGCCGCAGAGCGCCATACCGCAACCAAACTTCGTTCCGGTGAGCCCCAGGATGTCACGCAGATACCAGAGAAGGGGCATGTTCGGATCACCGTCGAATGTGTGGTCCACGCCATTCACGTTTATCTTGACCATCCGTGTGACCTACCTTTCTTCGAAGAACTCGTCATCTCGTTATGGGGTTGGCTGACTTTCGGTAGAGAGTGCCTCCATGAATTTCATGACTACGGAAAAGTCCTGATCGCCATGTACCGTCAATGCCTCTGAGTTGATTTGAAACGAGGCTCTTGTAGCTGGCATAGGCGCTTGAACCTCGCTCGCCAGGTGGAGAATAAGGCGAAAGTCCTTGTTCATCAGCGGGAGCGGGAATTGAGCGCTGTAGTCTTCACGCGCTACTTTGGAGAGCTTGCCTGTAAGAGCGGGAGGAATGACCGCTGTTTGAGACAAGACTTGGAGAAGAACGTCACGACTTAGGCCGGCCTTTTCCCCCAAGACGGCGGCCTCTGCGATCGCCTGTATTCCAACGCCCAAAATAGCGTTCACAACCATCTTCATCGTGGTACCGGCGCCACTAGGCCCCAAATGAAAATATTTGTTCGCTATCGTCTGAAAGATAGGCGAAGCCGCCTGGAAAACGTCCGGATTGCCACCGGCAAGCAAAGTAAGCGTGCCCATTTCCGCAGCGGGAGTACTTCCGGAAATGGCAACATCCAGCATCTGCACACCGGCCTCGCAGGCTTTGTGAGCCAGTTCTCGGGAAGTAGCGGGCGAGACGGTGCTCATTTCAAGGATGACCAATCCCGGCTTGGCGTTTGTCAGCACGCCTGCGGAACCATAATAGACATCGCGAACCGCTTGATCGTCGGTGAGGCAAGAGATAAGAACCTGAACAGATTTCGCAAGCTCGGCAACAGAATCAGACGGTGTCGCGCCTTTCCCTCTGAGGGCGGCGACTTTCACGGAATTCTTGTCAAAGACAGAAACGCCATATCCTGCCGCCAATAAACGTGCCGCGATACGGCTACCCATGTTGCCAAGTCCTATGAAGGCGAGGGTTGTGGTACTTCGCGAGAACAAGTTCATACAGACCTCTTAGATGTCTTAAAACGGAGAGCTGACAAAATTTGTGGAATGGCGATTCGCATGTGGCTTGTCCTTCCAGCTAATTCTCAACGCCGAGTTAATGCAAGGTGAATTCCATTGTCATCTGCGAGCCAATTTGCATAGGTTCTTTCTATCGAATGAGTTAGCGGATCAGAGAAAAATCGAATCAGTGAATTAGGATGCGTCGCCGACATTGGTGACGACGGTTCGACATTGATGAGGCGTTCTGGTATTTTCGCCTTTCAGGGAATTGGGGATGCGGTCTAGGGTGCAAATCAATCAGGAAATCGAGGAAAAGGCAGAGCGTTAGGATCGTCTTTCAGCTTGATGACCATGACAGTCAGGTCGTCGTCCAAGGAATCACGCTGCGTGAAATCGGCAACGGCGCGGCTCAGATGATCGCAAATCTCTCTGGCGCTGCCATCAAAGTGCTGTCGAACCACCTCAAGAATATTCCGGGTTCCAAAATATTTGCCCTCTGGGTCTGTGGCATCGGAAAGCCCGTCGGTATACCAAACCATGATGTCACCTGGCGCCAGAGCGGTTTGCTCGAGCGCGCAATTCAAATCTGGAGATAGACCAACTGGAGTGCAGGAAGCCTGCAGCCAAGTTGCGTCCATTCCGCACTGACGCAATAGGAGTGCGGGATTGTGGCCGCAATTGATGTATTTCAAACGACGAGAGTACGGATCTAGCTCTCCGAGGAGCACGGTGACAAAACGCCCGTCATCTTGCAAAGCGTAAAGTTCGTGATTGAGATGTTTGGCGACCTCGCACAGCTTGCGAGGCTCATTGGTCTCCAGTTGAACGGCTGCGGCTGTCGCCGACATCAAAAGGGCTGCAGCTACTCCCTTCCCTGAAACATCGGCAATAACGAGCCTTAGACTGCCATCCGAGCCAGCAATGTGATCGTAGTAGTCGCCTCCCACCACCCTTGCCGGACGCATCGTGCCTGCGATCTCGAAACCCGCAATATCAGGGTCGGAGTCAGGAAGGAACAATCGTTGGACTTCCGCAGCGAGTTCCACTTCCTTCAGCAGCTCATCGCGCTGGCGGCGAGTGAGTTCGTTGAGAGAATTTCGTTGTGCAACAAACCTTTGAAGAATAACAACTACAAAGATGAAGCCGACAAAGGCCGACAAATTATGCAGGACGCGCCCTTGAACATGATGGATAGGTGGACCAAAAAGGTCGTGAAAGAGAATGCAAACGGCCACAAGCGCGTACGTGACGCGCGCAGAAAGAAGGATGGCACTGAAAGAGAGCGGGAGTATATACAGGTACCCGAGCGAAACACCTTCAACTTTGTTGTCGGCGTAAGCAACGCAAGCAATGGCGAGAATTACGACGACGGAAGCCCACCAAGAGGAAGAAGTCAAAGCATGAAGACTCCTGGTTAGCAGGCGGGAGGTTTGTTTGTCCGCAGATTCGCCGCGAAACCATGTGGCGCGCTGAGCCTCTCTGGGCAATGGCCGGTGCTTCGGAGAATCGAGTTCGGCAACTGGACTTGTTTCCATAATAGAAGCCGCTCTTAGAGAGCATGCCTCGGGCCATGCGTGCCCTATCTCCAAGATACTGGATTTCCTCTGGAATGAATTGCTTAACGAGGCAGTAGAAAATGACAATGCGCCGGAAGGTAAGGTTGCCTGTCGAAGTTCTGACACCGTGTCAATATGGCGGCGAATAGCATCGAATAAAAAGTGCCGCATCGGGCCTATTCCGAACGGGGTGGCTGTGGTGCACGTGCCTGCGCATGGGCTTTGCCAACCCAGGGGAAAGGTATATAAAAATCGGGGAGCGGACCTTTCTGATGGAGCAGACAGAAAACAACCTTGTGCAGTTGAGCCGGGCGCTGCAGACAGTTCACCAGTGCAACCTTGCCTTGATTCACGCAACGGATGAGCAAGAGTTGTTGCACTCGATTTGCCGAATTCTTGTTGAGTTTGGTGAACTCCGAATGGTGTGGGTAGGTTACCGGCAATATGATGAAGATAAATCGATACGTCTTATGGCCCACGCCGGACATGAAGACGGCTACCTGCAAGATGCGGGTGTGACCTGGGCAGATAACGAACGAGGCCAAGGTCCTGTGGGAATAGCCGTGCGGACTGGAAAGCCAGCATGGGTCAGGAACACTCGTGAAGATGAAAAGTTTGCTCCGTGGCAGGAACGCGCAATCGCTCACGGCTTCGCTTCATCGCTGGGTCTGCCACTTGCCGGTGGCAGTGACATATTTGGTGTGCTCTCTCTCTATTCCGAGGAACCCGACAAATTCAATGAAGAAACTTTGGAGCAATATGTCGAGTTGGCCGACAATCTGGCATACGGAATCACCACGCTACGAGCGCGTGAAGAGCGCAACCGCGCAGAGGAAGCACTGCGGCGTAGTCAGGCGTACCTGGCAGAAGGACAGCGACTGACTCACACCGGAAGCTGGGCCTGGCATGTGGCCAGACAGGAGAATGTTTATTGGTCCGACGAACAGTATCGGATCTACGGATTTGATCCACAACAAGATCCATCGTCCTACCAGGCCGCGTTTCAACGAATTCATCCCGAAGATCAGCCGAAATTTATGAGGCGCCTAGAGAAGGCCCTTGCTGGAAAACATGATTTCGAGATGGAGTATCGCGTAGTTCTGCCGGATGGCACGTTGAAGCACGTCCAAACTATAGGTCACCCAGTGTTGAATGGCGCGGGCGAGATCGTAGAGTTAGTGGGCACGGGGGTGGACGTTACGGAGCAAAAACGCGCCGATGCGCTTCTCTCCGCCGAAAAACGAATTCTGGAGATGATCGCGGCAGGAGCGGAACTGAAGCGAGTTCTGGAATCCTTATGTGACGCAGTGGACGAGCAAGCGCACAATCTGATTTCGACCGTGCTGTTGATGGATTCCGACAGACAGCGCTTGTGGCCTGCGGCCGGACGGCGCGTTCCGGAAGGATGGTCAAAGATAATTACGCCGCTAAAGATAGGCCCATCCGTGGGTTCCTGTGGCACAGCGGCGTTTCGGAAACAAGCGGTGATCGTGACAGACATCGCCAGCGATCCGTTATGGGCAGATTACCGGGAAGTAGCGTTGAGCTATGACTTGCGCGCGTGTTGGTCTCGGCCTCTCATATCGAAAAATCAGGAAGTGCTCGGGACACTCGCGATGTACTACACGGAGCCCCGCAAGCCAAGTGAAAGTGATGCAGCTTTGATTGAAAGGGCGGCGCACGTTGCGCAGATTGCGATCGAACGCGACCGTTCACAAGCTGCGCTGCAAAAAGCATTCGAAGAGATCAAAGCGTTGAAGGACAAACTTTACGAGGAAAACCTTGCTTTGCGCGAAGAAATCGATCAGGCCTCGATGTTTGAAGAAATCGTCGGGTCGTCCCCCGCTCTCCAGGAAGTTCTTTCCCGAGTTGCCAAGGTTGCGCCCAGTGATTCCACCGTTTTGATTACAGGAGAAACCGGTACCGGCAAGGAACTGGTGGCTCGCGCCATTCACAAGCGTTCGCAGCGGGCCAGGCGCGCTTTCATCAGCGTGAACTGCGCGGCTATTCCTTCTTCGCTTATCGCTTCGGAGCTTTTCGGCCACGAGAAGGGCGCATTTACGGGAGCTCTCCAGCGGCGTCTTGGCCGATTCGAACTCGCCGAAGGGGGAACGATATTCCTGGATGAAATTGGCGAGCTGCCTCAAGAGACACAAGTTGCTCTACTGCGCGTGCTTCAAGAGCGCGAGTTCGAACGGGTGGGAGGCAGCCAGTCGATCTCCGTCAATGTTCGCGTCATCGCCGCTACCAATCGCGACCTTGCAGCGGCCACCGCCGCTGGCACTTTTCGCCTGGATCTTTTCTATCGCCTGAACGTTTTCCCGATCGATGTTCCCCCTTTGCGTCAGCGCATCGAAGATATTCCCCTGCTGGTCAGATATTTTATTGACCGTTATTCAGGGAAGGTTGGGAAGACCATTACCAACATAGAAAAGCGCACATTAGACCTGTTAAGTGGTTACCACTGGCCTGGGAATATCCGCGAGCTTCAGAATGTGATTGAACGGTCCGTAATACTTTGCGATTCGGGAGTTTTTTCCGCTGATGCCAGTTGGTTCGCTGCGCAACGTGACCTACCAGCAGTCTTGCCGGAACGCCTAAACAAGAGACTTGTAGACCAGGAACGAGAAATGATCGAAACTGCTCTGGCCGAAACGAAAGGCCGGGTCGCAGGGAGATCTGGCGCTGCACAATTGTTGGGCATTCCCGCTTCCACGTTGGAATCAAAAATCAAAGCGCTTGGCATCAAGAAAGCAAAATTCCAAGGCAATTGAGGGCTCTTTTTCTCTCGACTCGTGAGCTCGCGGCGCGAAATTTCGCGAATTCCCAAAATTCCGTCACGCACAAAATTACTAACTATTTTATTTTCAATTATTTAAGGCTGGCCCTAGCATTGCATCCTTTCTTGTCGGAGAGCGCAGATCGGGACCATGTTTAAGATTCAAAAAGGGCAGGCTGAACAAGATGAAGTGCAATTCACTCTCAGCGGACATTTTCAATTGGGATACGTCTCCGAACTGCGCGAACTCATCCGAAAGGAAGAGCGCAAAGTCGTTCTGGATCTTCGTGAGGTCAAACTCGTCGATCGGGGTGTGATCGAGTTTCTGGCGGGGTGCGAAAGGGATGGAATCGCACTGCGCAACTGTCCGCCGTACATTCGGGAATGGATAATCCGGGAAATTGCCCGCACGCAATCTTCCCAAATCGGTGAAGAGAGTTAAATAGTGCGAAAAGTTCCGGTGGAACCACTTCCGCCGAACGGTAAGTATTTTTAGGAGGATCAAATGGCTTCCGCGGTTTTTCAATACATACCTTCCCTTCCAGCGGTGTCGCAGGGAGACTCTGAAAACGGGTTTCGGACGGCAAATCTGACTTCACAGTTTGAAGATGTCAACGTAACAACTAGCTCTGATTCTTCCGAGGCGAATACGGGACGCGAAGCCTTTGAAGGCATGATCGGTACCAGTGCGGCGCTCCGGCGTGTGATCGAGCAAGTAAGAACAGTCGCCGCTACAGATTCCACAGTTTTGCTCGAGGGTGAAACCGGCACGGGCAAGGAACTCATTTCCAGAGCGGTTCACAATCTCAGCCAGCGGAGAAAGCGCAATTTAGTCAAATTTAATTGCGCCGCAATACCTACGGGACTTTTGGAGAGCGAACTTTTTGGCCACGAGAAAGGTGCGTTCACGGGATCGGTAGCGCGGAAGATCGGACGTTTTGAGTTGGCCGACAAGGGCACGCTTTTCCTGGACGAGGTTGGGGAGATTCCTCTCGAGTTGCAGGTAAAACTTCTCCGGGTGTTGCAGGAGCAGGAATTCGAGCGACTGGGGAGTACCCAGACCCTGCGCGTCAATGTGCGCATGGTAGCAGCAACCAATCGTAATCTGGCAGAGATGGTCTCCGAAGGCCAATTCCGCAGCGACCTTTATTTTCGGCTCAACGTATTTCCCATCACTATTCCTCCACTGCGCGAGCGCCAAGAAGACATCCCCCTCTTGGCGGAGTATTTCCTGTCGCAATATTGCGGCCGCATGGCTAAACAGATCGACACAATTCCTGCATCTACTATGGCTCAATTGAAGCAGTACTCCTGGCCCGGAAATATTCGGGAGCTGCAAAACTTCATTGAGAGAGCGGTCATCCTGACAACCGGCACCACCTTGCGCGCTCCATTGGACGATCTGAAGGGGTTGGGCGAGCTAGAACCGCCGGCCGTTACTCTTCATCAGGCCGAATCCAGTCATATTCTGAAAACTCTCCGAGAAACAAATTGGGTTTTGGGAGGACCACGCGGCGCCGCCATGCGGCTGGGACTCAAACGCACGACACTTATCAGCAAGATGCGTAAATTAGGGCTCTCGCGCCCGGCGTCCGTTGTGGCGATTCGATAAGCTACGGCGCTTGCTTCCGAGGCGCAGGTCAGTGCGGTCGTTGGAAGGCGTCGCCATTTCGCCTTCGCGTTTTTTTCTCGACACCAGGGAGCAGTTGAATCGGGTTCGAATAGGCTCCAAATCCAGCTGAGGCAAGCATTTCGTAGTTGAACTGTGATCTGCGGTGATGGCAAGGGATTTGCACTCTCTAGATTAGCGATGTACGTCGCAAACCGGCCAAGCAGATGAAACGCAGTCCGACCGGCGGTTTCATCCACAGCTCGAATTGCAGGCTGGAATCGAAATCAATCGGCAACGGTCGGAAGGAGGAAATACTTGAAAAACCGTATTCGCGCTTTTCTTTTTTCCGCGCTCGCAATCTGTGCCATGCAAGGCAGCTTTCTGGGGTCACGGCTTGATGCCCAAGACGCCCAGTTTCATAACGCCCCCTCGACCAGCACTCAGCAGAAGAGTCCGTATGCAGGCCAGCAAGGCGCGGTCGCAGCAGGATCAAAACTTTATGCAACCAACTGCGCTGCTTGTCAC
>DASXIT010000225.1:0-25215 GCA_036497825.1 Candidatus Acidiferrum sp. | reverse complement strand
GGGCGGAAAGGATTGGGCACGGCATTAGTGCAATTCACGATGAATCGTTAATGGACATGCTGAAGGAGCGAGGAATTACCCTGGAAATTTGCCCGGTGAGTAATTTGCGGACGGGCGCGCTGGAGATACAGCGGGGCAAAGGAGCAACCTTATCATCACATCCATTTCCTCAACTGGTGCGGCACGGCATTCCGGTGGTGCTGTCGACAGATGATCCGGCGATGTTTCACACCACACTGCTTGAAGAATATCAGCACGTGTATGCGATGGGCGTTAAAGAGGAAGAGTTGAAGCGAGTGATAGCGCAAGGATTCCAGAGCGCGTTTCTATCGGCGGAAGAAAAATCGAGTTATCTGAAACAGCCAGCGTGAACCGGCGCTTTGGAATTGATATACTTTGGGACATGAAAGCTCACGTCTGGGTAATGCCAAAACGCACCGTACTCGATCCACAGGGTAAGACGATTCACCACGCGCTGACTGGCCTGGGTTTTGCTCAGGTAAAAGAAGTGCGACAGGGAAAATTTTTCGTACTGGACCTGGATGGAGTAACGCATGAAGAAGCACAGAAGCAGGTTGAAAAAATCTCTAAGGATGTACTGACAAATCCGGTCATCGAAGAATACCGGTTCGAGATCGTTGGATAGGTTCCTGCTCTTGACCATTCGAGAATTCTCGCTCTTCCGGATTAGGTTGAGTCGACGTCCAGGCCTCGGCGTCTTAACGCTGGTTGTGTTTTTGCTGGCGGGATTGGGCGGGTGCGAGAAGATGCTGGTGACGAAAGACCCAGGGCTGAAACCCATCCAGGAAATGCTGGAGGAGAAATTGCCGCCTGGAACTCCTCGGTCAAACGTTTCTTTTTATCTGGCAAGCCAGGGATATTCCGAAGAAGCAGGCGAAAAACCAGGGACTATAGTGACAGTGATTCGCAAAATTGACACAGAGAAAATGGAGCCGGTAACGGCGAAGGTCACATTTTATTTCGACGCCAACGGAAAACTTAATACCTTTGAACTTCAGCGCACGATAAACCAGCCTATTCCGTAACTTCTCAGGTAATCTCAATTCCCTTTTACCCGGCAGCCAGCAAGCCCGTGATACTCTGAAGTGTCTGTAACAGGAGAAATAACGCATGTGTGGCATAGTCGGGTACATCGGCGCCAAAAAAGTGGTTCCGGTCATTATTGAGGGACTGCGCAAACTGGAATACCGCGGGTATGATTCCGCCGGAATCGCAGTCGTGGGAGCCGACGGCAAGCTACAATTGCGCCGCGCGCCGGGAAAACTGCGCAACCTGGAAGAAGTAATCAAGAATTCGCCGATCGATGGAACCTATGGAATTGGCCATACGCGTTGGGCCACGCATGGGCGCCCGACCGAGGAAAACGCGCACCCGCACCGGGATTGCACCGGGCAATACGTGGTGGTGCACAACGGAATTATCGAGAATTATTTTGAATTGAAAGAAATGTTGCAGAAGGAAGGGCACAAATTTGTAACTGAAACCGACACGGAAGTCGTCGCGCACCTGGTGGAGAAGCACGCGAAGGATTTGCCCTTTGAAGATGCGGTGCGGAAAACATTGCGGGAACTGCGCGGGATTTATGCTCTGGTGTTCCTGTCGGCGAAGGATCCACAGAAATTAGTTGCGGCACGGATGGGACCGCCATCGGTGATTGGACTCGGCGACGGTGAATATTTTGTGGCCAGCGATATTCCGGCGCTGCTGGAGCACACGCGAGAGATGTTTTTTCTTGCCGACGGCGATGTAGCGATATTGACTCCTGCCGGAGTGAAGGTCACCGATTTAAATGGAAAGCCGATGGACCGTCCTGCGCACCATGTCTCGTGGGATCCAATCATGGCGGAAAAGGGCGGCTACAAACATTTCATGCAGAAAGAAATCTTCGAGCAGCCACGTGCTGTGCGCGACACGATGCTTGGACGCATTTCTCAAGACACCGGCAAAGTATTCATTGATGAGATCGGGTTGACCGAAGCGCAGTTGCGCGAGTTTGAGAGTGTGCGAATCGTGGCTTGCGGCACCAGTTGGCATGCGGCGCTTGCCGGCAAATTCATGATTGAGCGCCTGGCCCGGATTCCAGTGGAAGTGGATTACGGCAGCGAGTTTCGCTATCGCGACCCCATCATCAGCGCAAAGACGTTGACGGTGTGCATCAGCCAGTCGGGAGAAACGGCAGATACGCTGGCCGCGCAGCGGGAAGCAAAGCAAAAAGGGTCGCCTTCGCTGGCAATTTGTAACGTGAAGGGCTCAATGATTACGCGGGAAGCGGCGGGAACGATTCTGACGCACGCCGGCCCGGAGATCGGGGTTGCATCGACTAAGGCGTTCACTTCGCAGTTGGCGGCATTGTTACTGCTGGCGTCCCATTTGGGCCAGGTACGCGGGAAATTATTGCCCGAAGCGGCGCGTGAATTGATGCTGGAATTTACGCGAATACCGCACAAGATTGAAACGATTTTGCAGGCAGAAGAGACCGGCTTCTATGAAAACCTGGCGCGGCAATTTTTCCGGCAAACGGACTTTTTGTATTTGGGGCGCGGGATACACTACCCGATCGCACTGGAGGGGGCGTTGAAGCTGAAGGAAATTTCTTACATTCATGCGGAGGGCTACCCTTCCGGCGAAATGAAGCACGGGCCAAATGCGCTAATCGACGAGAATTTGCCGGTGGTTGTGCTGGCGACACGGGATGAGAATGACCCGGCTTCGATGACGCTGTATGAAAAGAGCGTGTCGAATATTAAAGAGGTAAAGGCGAGAGATGGGATTGTGATTTCGATTGTTACTGTAGGGGATCATCTAGCTAAAGAGGCGTCTGATCACATCATTGAGTTGCCATCGGCGCCAGATTTGCTGTCGCCGATGCTGGAAATTGTGCCGCTGCAGCTGCTGGCGTATCACATCGCGGTACGGCGTGGTTGCGACGTGGACCAACCGAGGAATCTGGCAAAGTCGGTGACCGTCGAATAATTGTTTGGTAGGTCAAAACAAAACATATCGCAGGGACGCAGAGTTCACAGAGACACACGGATTCTTGAGATTTGATGCGCAAGACTTGGAGGAACATTCGTGAGGCTTAACTTGCTGATGAGAGTGGCAGTGATCTGTGCGGGATTGTTCATGGCTGGCGCACCGGTGCCAGCGCAGAATCCTGTCCATCGCCAAATTGCAATCACGATTGATGATTTGCCGGCTGGGCAAGCGAATTCGATGACCGCGGCGGAAATTACGGAGATGACCGCAAAATTGCTGGCAACTCTGCGAGAGCAGAAGGTTCCGGCAGTGGGATTTGTGAATGAGCGAAAACTGTACAAGGACGGCGAAGTTGACGCGCGGATTAAAGCGTTAAATATGTGGCTCGATAACGGATTCGAACTGGGCAATCACACATTTGGGCACACATCGCTGAACAATGTTTCCTTGCAGGCCTGGGAAGATGACGTGGTTCGCGGAGAGAGCGTCACAAAGATTTTGCAATTTCAGCACAAAATGAAAATGCGCTATTTCCGGCACCCGTACCTGGCTACCGGCCGGGAACTGCAGACGAGGCGCGAAGCGGAGGCATTCCTGGTAGGCCGGGGATATCGAATCGCACCGGTGACCATGGATGCCTGGGACTGGAATTTTGCAGGCGTGTATGAAGACGCGCGAAAACGCGGCGACACGGCGCTGCAACAACAGTTGGTCAGTGCGTATCTTTCCTATACGACGGCCGTGTTCGATTATTACGAAAAGTTGTCAAAGAACTTAATTGGGTACGAGCCACAACAGATTTTATTGCTACACGCGAATTGGCTGGAAGCGGATCACATCGGCGAATTGTTGGATTTGTTGCGCAAGCGTGGATATGAATTCGTAACGTTGCAAGATGCGCTGGGCGACGGCGCTTACGGAATGCAGGATGATTATGTCGGGGAAGAAGGGACTGGGTGGATCGAGCATTGGGCGATTACGCGGGGCCAACCGCCGCACAACGAGCCTGAGTTTCCGCAGTGGGTGAATGAACGGAATAAGAACTTGCCACGGCAACCAGCGGAAGCGCCAATTTTCTAAGCTGATTCATAGAAACCCTGGACAGCAATCGGCGAGTGGAAGAAACCCTGAGACGGGCACGGCTTGCCGTGCCCCTACGAGCGCAATATTGGACGGCTGTGGAATCTTGCGGAGGAATGAACAGTTCTGGTAATTTTCCGTTAAACTATCGATATGCGACACCGCCTATTCTTGCTCGTCGCGTTTCTGTGCATCGCTCCAGCGACATTTTCACAAACCGCCGCCCTTAAAGAAATACATGCCGAAGGGCTCAAAACGCTCAGCGAGCCGCAACTGGTGCAGTTGACGGGCTTGACGATGGACTCGCAAGTTGGGCGAGCGGACCTGCAAGGCGCGGCCGACATCCTGTTGCGCTCCGGGATGTTCGCCAAGGTCAACTATAGCTTTGCTACGCGTAACGACGCGGTCGTCGTCACATTTAAGGTAGAAGAAAATCCCCGGCTAAAGGTTTCTTACGACAATTTCCCGTGGTTTTCCGACTCGGAAATCAGCGACGCGATTCGCAAGGACCTGCCGTTTTACGACGGTACGCTGCCGGAAGGCGGAACGGTTGTCGATATTGCTGCCAACTCGATTGCAGCTTTTCTAGCATCGAAAGGGTCGGTTGCAACAGTCGGTCATGAAGTGATCGTAAATCCGCTGGCCGACGGGTCGCTGCAGCAATTTCATGCGGAAGGAGTTGCGCCGAAAATTGCGAGTATCGAATTCAGCGATCCCAACCTGAAGGACAATCGCACGGTCCTGCAACATTTGCCGGAAATTCGAGGCAAGGCATATTCACGCATGGCCATTGATATTTTTCTAGCCGAGGCGATCCGGCCGGTTTACCTGGATATGGGGAATTTGCGCGCAACGCTAGGCCCCGGTGAAGTGCGGCTCTCTGGAAATCCCAATCAGAAATTGCCGGAACAGATTCCGATCTTTGTGCCATGCAGACCAGGAGCAGTCTATCAATGGCAAGGAGTAACCTGGAGCGGCAACTCCGCACTCTCTGCGACTACTTTAACTACCGCGGTTGGGATGAAGGACGGAGAAGTAGCCAATGGAAATAAGATCGAAGGTGGCTGGGACCGGGTGCGCGATGAGTACGGCCATCTGGGGTTTCTGGAAGCAAAACTGAATCCGGAGCCTGTGTATGACGATCAGACGCACAAGGTGTCCTATAAGGTCCCCATTGTCGAAGGCCCACAATTTCATTTTACGACGATGACCATTACGGGAATGTCGCTAGCAGGCGAGAAACTGATTCGCGATGCATGGCCACAGAATCCTGGGGACGTGTTCGACAAAAGGATATTCGATGACCTGCTGACGCGGCTGCAAATCCATCGGGAAACAGTGTTCAAGCAATTACCGATTCATTACGACACGGTGGGGCATTGGCTGCAGACTGATTCGGCGAAGGGCACGGTGGATGTGCTTTTAGATTTCAAGTAAGGCAAGGATGTTTTTTTTTGACGAAAGTCAAAGTATTGCTGGCATGGCTAAAGCCATGCGCCCACATTAGGAAACAGTGCGTTTGAAATAAGCGCCCACCTCAGAAGTGGCCGCTACATAGACCCGTGAATAGGCTGTATCTTGGCAGGGAAATTCGGGCACTCCTATTCCTCTGGAACAGTTTTTCGCTTGCTGCGTTATACTCTATCTGCGATGAAAACTCTGGTGCGGATTCACACGGGTGAGGCTTCGGCGGTGGTGGCCGGCGAAAAGGAACAGTTTCTTTTCGCGAAGCTTGCAGAGCGTAATTCCCTGCTGGTGGCCCTGTCTGGTGGGACAGATTCGGCTTATCTGGCCTGGGCAGCGCATCGAGTTTTGGGGGATCGGGCGGTATCTGTCACTGCAATCTCGCCTAGCTATTCATCCTACGACCGCGAACAGTTGGAAATCTTCATACGCTCCACCGGAATCCATCACGAATTCGTGCAGACCAATGAAATGGAGAATCCGGCTTATCGAGCAAACAATGCGGACCGGTGCTACTACTGCAAAGACGAATTGTTCTCCGTGCTGGACGGCATCGCAGCGGAACGCAAGATTGAGGCTACGGCATACGGCGTGAATACTGACGACACATTTGATTTTCGTCCGGGGCAGCGAGCGGCCGCCGAACACAAAGTTTTGACGCCACTCCTGGATGCGCAACTTCACAAGAGCGAGATCCGGTTTCTGTCGGAGCGGGCGAAGCTGCCATCGTGGGACCGCCCAGCGTCGGCATGTCTGTCGTCGCGTCTGCCGTACGGTACGGAGGTGACGGAAGAGCGGCTGACGCTGGTAGAAAAGGGCGAGCGAGCGCTTCGCGAGCTAGGCTTCCGCCAATTTCGCGTGCGGCTGCACGATAAACTGGCGCGAATCGAGCTGGCACCAGAGGAATTGGGTCGAGCACTGACGCCAGAGATGGCTAGCGCTATAGCTAATGCCTTAAAAGCGGCAGGCTTTGCGTATGTATCGCTGGATCTGGAAGGCTACCGGCAAGGTTCCCTGAACGAAGCACTGGGTAAGGGTGCAGGAACATAAACGGGCCAATTTGCGTATCTTCATCAGGAGGGCCTGATGCAACGGGCAAGCGCCAATCTTATGACCCAGACAAAAAGAGGCTTTGCCGCGGGCGCAATCCTCGCGGTTGCAATCGCATTTACTCCCTACCTGGCCGTCGCCACCGACAATACTTTCGACCGGACCTTTGCGGTCAGTGGCCCCAATACGCGAATCGAATTGGACAATCCATCCGGAAGCGTAGATATTCACGTAGGCAAAGATGGCCAAGTACATATCCACGCAAAAGTAGCGCCTGGCGGTTGGTCGCTGTTCGGCAACGGAGAAAAAAGCGTGCAGGAAATTTTGGCCAATCCGCCGCTGGAGCAGCGCGGAGACACCATCCGCATCGGGAAGAATTCCACTTATTTGAAGAACGTTTCCATCGATTACCAGATTGAAGTCCCCAAGGATACGCAACTGGATGCCGGGTTGGCCTCGGGTGGGCTCACGGCCAACAAGCTGCGCGGGCCAGTTACTGTCTCTACAGCATCGGGATACACGCATATATATGAAATCGAGCGCGAAGTGCAGGTGACGGCGGCTAGCGGAGCGGTGGAGATCAGAGGCGTGGGCGGCTACGTGCGCGTGAGCAGCGCCTCTGGAAGTATCGAGATCGCTGACGTGAAGGGAGATATCAAGGCCAATGCGGCGTCGGGATCGATTCGAGTGGACCGGCCAGCGGATCGCGTAGATTTATCCTCGGTGAGCGGATCGATCAGAATTACCGGCGCAGACAATGACGTGAAGGCACGGGTAATTTCCGGACCGATCAATGTCAGCGGAAATCCCAGCAGCAACCGATACTGGGAATTAAAGACGGTGTCGGGGTCGGTGGATATTCAGGTGCCACGCTCCGCCAGCTTCCTGTTGTCCGCGGAAGCGACCTCCGGAGATATCCGAACGAGCATTCCCGTGATTATTGAAGAGCAGAACAAGCACTCGCTGCGGGCTCATGTGGGGAATTCCTCAGGCCGGGTGGAAGTTCATACGGTTTCCGGCGAAATCCAAGTAAACGGCACATAGACCGCTGTCCTTCTGCAATTTTCTCCGCTGCTCGGTACAATGATCTAGTGCTGATTTTCCGCCTACTAGCTGTTCGCTGCTTCGCCTTTACGCTGGTGCTGTGCGTTTTGGCAGCGCCGCTGGTGTACGCTCAGGACAGTGCTCCGAGTGAGAAGTCCGCAAAACCTGCGGCAAAAAATCCCCCGCAACAACCAGCTCAAACTGAGCAGCAAGAGTTGCAAAAAGCGATCGACGAGGCGGGAAACGATCGGGCTGCGCTAGTTCGCAACCTGGAAGCGTTTCTAAAGACGTATCCGGAATCGCAGCAACGTTCGCAGATTTACCGGGCGATTGTGGAATCCAGCTTGAAGGTGGACGACTACGCGCGCGCGACGGATTACGCGGAACGGATGGTGGCGCTACGTCCTGACGATGCTTCGATCAATGTGCTGGCGATCCAGTTGCTCGAACGAAACGGAGATGCCGCTGGCTGGCGGCGGGCTACCTCGTATTGCACGCGAGTGTTGGAGATGATCGGTCGCACTTCGGTGACCGACAAATCGCCGCGCGTTTCGCCGGAAAGCTGGGAGAGCGACAGGAAGCGCGATAGGGCATCCGTGCTGCTGGTGCGCGGGCGGCTGTATCAAAAGTTGAACGATTTGCCCAACGCGCAGAAGGACTACGAAGCGAGTTATGCGCTGCAGCCTTCGGCTTTAGCGGCGGCAAAGCTGGGAGAAATCGCGGAACTTCGCAAGGACCCAAACACGGCGATACAAGAGTATGCGCGGGCGTTCGCGTTGGCTGGGGATAGCAGCGGAGCAGCGAGTCGTGCGGAGTTGCGGAAGAAAATTGGCAATGTCTGGCGGCTTGCGCATGGGTCTGAGGATGGATTGGGCGATTATCTGCTGCATTCTTTCGACGAAGTTTCCACAAGCATAGCTCCGGCAAAAACTGTGCGCAATGCCGGGATAAAGAACCCGTATGAGTTTGTGTTGCGCAGGGCTCCTAGCGGGGCGCCTTTTCCGATGGCCGATACAAAAGGCAGGGTGCTGGTGCTGAATTTCTGGGCTACCTGGTGCGGACCATGCAGAGAACTGGAACCGCACTTCGAGAAGATAGCGGCGCACTATGCGGGAGACAAAGATATTCAGTTTTTTCAGTTGAATTGCGACGACGATGAGACGCTGGTGGGGCCTTATCTGGAAGAAGAGAAGCCAAAAACGACGATTCTGTTTGCCGACAATCTGGAATCGTATTTTGCGGTGAGTTCCTTCCCTACCACGGTGATTCTTGGACGCGATGGGAAAATTGCGTTTCGATCGGATGGTTTTGATCCGGACACGGTAGATAAGACGCTGAGCGATGCGATTGAGCGGGTGCTGCATGGGGCAGGCGCGGAAGCTACGGCGGTGAAGTAGTTCTCAGCGGTAAGTTGTCAGTTGTAAGTTAAGAGGCAGAGAAACGCAGAGTCGCAGAGTCCGCAGAGGTTCGCAGAGAAAGAGAAAAAACAAATGGGAGGCTCTTATTCTGCGGCCAGGGTTTTCTGGTGCGGGTGTTTATCGGCTATGGATTTTGCGGCTAGGATCGTGTTTATGTGGATTTGGACCGTGTCTTCTACGCGGCTGGCGTAGCCACCGGCTAGCACGGTTACGACTGGAATTTGGCGCTTGCGGGCTTCTTCGAAGACTCCGCTATCTCTGAGTTGTAGTCCTTCCATCGATAGTTTCAAGCCACCCAACTGGTCTTCCCTGTATGGGTCCGCTCCACCAACGGCAAAGATCATATCAGGCGAGAAAGATTTGATGGCGGTCCGCATAGCAGGAAATAACTTATCCAGATATTCTTGGTCACCGACATTGTCTGCCATGTCCAAGTCAATGTTAGAAGGTGGCTTGTACGCCGGATAATTATTCAATTGGTGGATGGAAAGAGTGAAAACAGAATCGTCTTTCGCGAAAATTGCGGCTGTGCCATTGCCGTGGTGCACATCCGTGTCGATCACCATGGCCTTGCGAATGGCGCCATCGGATTGCAGGCGACGAATCGCGACCGCTACGTCATGAATGGCACAAAATCCTTCACCGTGCCCGGCATGAGCGTGATGAAATCCCCCACCAATGTTGCAGCCAAATCCATCCTGCAAGGCGGACTGCGCAGCTAGAATCGTCCCGCCGGCGGCGAGCCAAAACGCGCTGACTAGTTCAGGCGAATAGGGGACTTCCAGTTTCATGACGTCGCTGAGGGTGAGTGTTCCGGTTTTCAGCTTGCTGATCCAATCGGGAGTATGAACGCGCAAGAGATCTTCATCGGTTGCAGGTTCTGGGCGCAGGAAATCGTCTCGGTGGGCAATTCCGTCGTTCACTAATTTGGTCTCGATGAGGCGGTATTTTTGCGAGGGGAAAACGTGAGCGCCCAGGTTCAGGTCGTAGCGTTCATGGTAGATCAGTTTGAAAGGCAGCATGGTTGGTGTTAAGTCTGGAGTCGGAGCCCAAGACCCATACGCAAACACGGCGTGTAGGGCACCCAATTTTCCTACGGAAGCTTAGTTCTCGCGCTCCAAAATAAAATCGGGCAAAGTCATCAGCGCTCGGGCATATTCGGAATCGCCACGGCCATTGATGCAGCTCTTGGCCCGGTGCGCATATTCGTGGGCCAGGTCGCGGGTGCGATCCAGAGCGCCAGAATCGCGGACCAGGGCCACTAGCGTTTCCGGCTGCACAGAATTAAATTCCTTTTCTTCCAGAACGCGGGCGACTAGTTCCCGGGCTTCGCGGTGGCCATTTTCCATCGCGTAGATAAGAGGAAGAGTGACCTTGCCCTCTTTCAGATCGCTCAAGACGGGCTTACCCAGTTGCTCACTGGATGCCGTGAAATCCAATAAATCGTCCACCAATTGAAATGCCAGTCCCGCGTAACGGCCAAAATCATCGAGCGCCTTTTCCTCGGATTCGTCGAAGCCGCCAAGCACCCCACCCAGACGAGCGCAGCCGCTGAACAAGCAAGCCGTTTTGTAGGTAGCCAGTTTCAGCGCATCTGCCTCGGTCACATCCATGCGGCCCATCTTGTTGAGTTGAATGAGTTCGCCCTCTACCATTTTCTGTGTCAGGTCGATCAAAATATCAAGCACGCGGAAATTGCGTTCCTCCAGGGCAATTTGGAACGATTGCATGTACAACCAATCGCCGGCTAGAACACTGCGGTGATTTCCCCAACGCGCATTGGCTGACGGGCGGCCACGGCGGGTATCAGCACTATCGATGACATCATCGTGGATTAGCGTTGCGCTGTGAAGCAGTTCGACAACAGCGGCAAGTTTGATGGCGCTTCGTGAATTGGATTTCTGGCCTGAGGCATAACCATGACAGAGCAGCAACAATGCGGGCCGGAGGCGTTTCCCTCCCCCACCCAATAAATAGCTGGTGATTTCGGAAACCGGCTGGAAGGCCGAGGCACTCTGGCGCGAAAGTTCTTGCTCGACCTCGAAGAGGTCTTCGCGAACTAGCTCAAATATTTCCTTGGCCGTTAGTAAGCTGATGGAAATTCTCCTGGCCCGCTGCCTGATTAGCGGGACAACCCAGCCGGAGGTTAACTCGGCGGGGTAAGTTGGAAGAAACGCCGAAAATTTGCAGCGGTAGCCGCGGCGATCTCCCCTGGCGTAGAGTTTCTCACATTCGCAAGGACCTTCGCTACCTCGCCAAGGTAGGCAGGCTCATTCCGCTTGCCGCGATAGGGTTGCGGCGCCAGGTACGGAGAATCCGTTTCTATCAAAATGTTCGCTAAGGGCAAATCTTTCGCAACGTCGCGAATGCTCTGGGCCTTGGGATAAGTGGAGTTCCCGGCGAAGGAGATGAGAAATCCCATGTCGAGGCCACGCTTGGCGTCATCCAAGGTGCTGCCGAAGCAATGCAGAATGCCACCGAGTCCAGTCGGCTTCCAGGCATCTTCCAGGACATTGAGGCAGTCGCTCCAGGCATCGCGGCAGTGAATGATGATAGGAAGCTTTGCAGCGTGGGCCAGGGCCATTTGGTCGCGAAAGACTTTCTCCTGAACGTCGCGAGGGGAGTGATCGTGGTAGTAGTCCAGGCCAATCTCGCCCCAGGCGATTACTTTTGGGTGTTGGGCGAGTTTTGCGAGGGTATCGAGATGTTGCGGGGTAACTTCCTTGGCGTCGTGCGGATGGATGCCCACCGTGGTGTAGATCCAGTCGTGAGATTCGGCGTATGGCAGGGCGGCATCCAGCTTTTCAGGTCCTGGTCCGGTGCCGATGGCCAGGAGGGTGGTGACGCCTGCGGCACGGGCACGAGCCAGCATGGCGCCGCGGTCCTCGGCGAATTGCTCGGCGTCAATGTGGGCGTGGGAGTCGATTAGGTCCATTTTTGTCCAAAAAAAGAAGCATTAGCATGGCTAACGGGTCAGCGGAAAAACTCGAGAACACGCTATTCCGAACCCCGTTTGTTTTTTGAAAGGAGTGAGAATCTGCTTTCGCCCCCAGCATCCGGAGAAAAGCAGATCCCTCGCTCCGCTCGGGATCACAACTAATTACAAATCTTCCAGAACGCGCAAAGCCACGCATCTGCGTAGAGAGTCCGAAACTACTTTAGGCGCGCGCCGACTTCTACTTCTTCCTGGAATCCGGCTAGAACTGGGCGGCCCTCTGGACCAACGGATGCGGCAACGATCATGCCGTTGGATTCTACGCCGCGCAATTTACGCGGGGCGAGATTGGTAACGACGACGACTTTGCGGCCGACTAAAGTATCGGGCTCGTAAAATTGGGCGATGCCCGCGCAGATCTGGCGAACTTCGGAGCCAATATCCACGGTGAGCTTCAAAAGCTTGTCGGCACCGACGATGCGCTCGGCAGTTTTGACCTGGCCAACGCGCATCTCAACTTTCACGAAATCATCGATGCCGATCTGCGCTATACCTGCAGGCGCTGCGGCTGCTCCCGCGGCTGTCGCTGATGCGGCGGCTGGAGTTGCGGCAGGAGCCGGTGCCGTTGTGGGGTTCAATTCTTCGTTTGCCATTGATTCAATCCTCTCGATCGCTTCTGTTTTATCAACGCGGGGGAACAAAGTCTGCGCCTTGCCAAGCTGAGTGCCGGGCGCCAACTGTCCCCAACGCAATCCATCTAGCGGCACTGCGGAGACTGAGCCTTCCTGTCCCAACAGCGTCCAAACCTTGGCGGTGCTTGGCGGCAGAACTGGATGAGCTAAGGTGGTCACGATGCGCAGCAGCTCCGCAGTTGTCCATAACACCGTCGCTTTGCGTTGTTGCTCCTCCGGAGAATTACCCAAAGCCCAGGGCTGCTCGCTGGTGAGATATTTGTCGGCAAGGGCAATTACAACCCAGATGGCTTCCAGCGCGCGGGCGAATTCAAACTTCTCGTAACGCTCCAGCACTTCGCCTATGGCGGCTTGGGTTTCCTTGGCTAAAGCATCGTCCTGCGGTTTATGTTGACCTGGCTTGGGAATCTTGCCAGCGAAATTCTTTTCGATGAGCGCAGCAGTGCGGCTGACCAGATTGCCCAGACCATTCGCGAGGTCGCTGTTATAGCGGGTGACCAGCGCGTCGTAGCTGAAGTTGCCGTCCTGGCCGAAAACCACTTCGCGCAAAAGAAAATAGCGAAGCGCATCCATGCCGAGCATATTCACGATGGGGCGCGGCAGGACTACGTTCCCCTTGGATTTGCTCATTTTCGCTGCATCCATCAGGAACCAACCGTGGGCCCACACTTGCTTGGGTAATGGAAGCATCGCAGCCATCAAGAACGCAGGCCAATAGACGGTATGGAAGCGGATGATATCTTTCCCGACGAGATGCAAATCCGCGGGCCACATGCCGCGCTTCTCGTAGTCGGGGCCACCGACGGCGCTTAAGTAGGCCGTCAGCGCATCGAACCAAACATAGAAGACGTGCGGCTCTTCGCCCGGAACCGGGATGCCCCAGCGAAGGGTGGTACGGGTGATGCTGAGGTCTTTCAAGCCGCCTTCAACGAAAGTGATGATCTCGTTGCGACGGGATTCCGGCTGAATGAAATCAGGATTTTTTTTGTAGAAATCCAACAAAGGCTTTTGAAACGCCGACAGTTTGAAGAAATAATTTTCTTCCGTGATGGTTTCTAGAGGTCTATCGCAGTCCGGACAGAGGTTGCCCGGCTTAGGTTCGTTCACGAATGCATTGTCGAAAATGCAGTATTGGCCAGTGTAATGGCCTTTGTAGACGAAGCCGTTCTCGCAGAAGAGTTTGAAGAGCCATTGCACGGTGCGCACGTGTTGCAAATCGGTGGTGCGCACGAATTCGTCGGCGGCAATGCCGAGTTCGTCCCATAGAGCGCGCCAGGTCTCAGCCATTTTCGCGACGTATTCTGATTCCGGGATGCCGGCTTTTTTCGCGGCACGTTCCACGTTCACACCGTGCTCGTCGGTGCCGGTGGTCATCACGACTTCGTACCCACGCATGCGCTTGTAACGCCGAATCATATCGGCGACCACGGTGGTGTACGTATGCCCGATATGGGGCAGGCCGTTGGTGTAGTAAATCGGCGTGGTTAGATAGAACTTTTCTTTGCGCTCAGCCATCTAGTTATTTTATGTCCTAAAACGAATTGTTGCGAGTCGTGCAGGCGCTGCAACAGCGCTATTCGCGAGCGCTCCATTGTCGCATTGCTTCGTCTAAAACCTGCTGTAACGGGACATTTTTCTCTGCCGCTAGTTTACGGCAATCGTCAAATTCAGGGGAAGCTTGACGAATGTGGCCGTTGACGCGCGCTACTTTGATGCGCACTTCGCCGAATTGTGTAGAAACCTTTACCCATTCGCGCGGCAGGATGCGGCGCTGGGCGACTGTGCTTCTGACGCCCAAAGTGGTTGTTTCGGCAAAGAGCATCTCTTGAAATTTCGTTTCGTCTTGCGGTGCGCAAAGCACTGTGATGAGAAATCCGGGGCGATTCTTCTTCATTTGGACTGGAATGGCAAAAACGTCTAGCGCGCCGGCGGCTAATGCCTTTTCAAGGAAATAGCCGTAAATCTGCGGGTTCATGTCGTCGAGGTTGGCCTCCAGGACGCGAATGGTTTCGTCGCTTAGCGAGGCGTCTTTTTGCGCGGCATCGCCGATCATCAGGCGCATTACGTTTGGCTGGCCTTCAAGGTCGGTGGTGCCTGCGCCGTAGCCGATTGCTGAGACTGACATTGGGGGTTGCGGGCCGAACGATTCGCACAATGTGGCAACAATGGCGGCGCCGGTGGGAGTGACCAGTTCTTTCAATACGCCATTGGAATAGGTCGGCTTGCCGAGCAACAATTTTGCAGTTGCAGGCGCGGGCACGGGTAAAACTCCGTGGGCCATCTTGGCGGTGCCACCACCTACGTTCAGGGGCGAACACGCAAATTTTTCGATTCCAAGGACTGCAAAGCCTACGCATGCACCGACAATGTCCACGATCGCGTCGACAGCTCCCACTTCGTGGAAGTGGATTTTTTCAAGCGGAACGTCATGCACCGAGGCTTCGGCCTCACCAAGTTTGCGAAAAATGGCGGCAGCGTTCGTTTTGACTGCGGCTGATAATTTCGATTGGTCAAAAATGCCAAGAATCGTTGTGAGTGAGCGATGAGTTTGGGCATCTTCGGTATTCACTTTCACGTGCGTGGCGGACATGCCGTTCTTCCAAACTTTTTGCGCACTGATTTGCCAGCCGGGGACCTCTAGACCCTTCAATTCGGAGCGCAAATGATCGATGGGGACACCGGCGTCAACCAAGGCGCCGAGAGTCATATCGCCGCTGATGCCGCTAAAACAATCGAAATAGGCTAGCTTCATAGGATGTACCGTCCGCAAAATACGGTGGAATCGATAGTATCGGTGCGCTGAATTGCCGTCAAACCTGGCCGGACGTGGTTACTCAACATCAAAGGCGAGAACAAGACGGGCACGGCAGTGCCGTGCCCCTACGAGCGGCGAACAAAAAACGGCAAAGAGAAATGCCGGGATTCAGATACACTGCACTTGATGCCGAACCAGAAAGATATTTCCGCGCTCCCTCTTCCGCCTGGGCCAGGAGGCAGGTTGTTCTTTGGGAATGCTTTAAGTTTGGTGAAACATTGGAGCGGGTATTCTGCGAAATGTGCAAGTGAATATGGTGGAGTGGTTTCCTACAAATTCTTTCACGTGCCGGTCGTAATGGTCTCTAGCCCGGATGCGATTGAATCGATATTGGTTCGCAATGCTGGTAATTTTCACAAGTCGCGAGATTATGCGGCGATTCGGTCCTTCCTGGGAAATGGATTGCTCACCAGCGAAGGAAGTTTCTGGCAATCGCAGCGTCAATTGATTCAGCCCGCGTTCCGCCACGAGAATATCGCTGTCTATGCCCAGATCATGTCGGACTCCGCAGCGGCATTGCTATCGAGTTGGAAGGATGGGGAGGTCCGCGACGTTCACCATGAGATGGGCTCGCTGACATTAGACGTCGTGGCGAAATCGTTATTCGGATCAAAGATTTCGCACGATTCGCGGTTTATCGGTACGGAAATTGCGACAGTGATGGAACGGTTCATGTCTCAGGCCGCGCTTTCGTTTCTCCTGCCGGAGGGCTTTCCACTGCCGAAAGGCCCGCGACTCCTGCGTTCGCGGCGGCGGTTGAACAAAGTCATTCAATCGATTATCAGCGACCGACGAGCACATCCGATCGAGAGTAATGATCTGCTGCAAACGCTACTGGCCGCGCAAGACGAACACGGAACGCGAATGACGGATGAGCAGTTGCGCGACGAGATTATGACGCTGTTCATGGCGGGCCATGAAACTACGGCGAACGCACTGTGCTGGACGTGGTATTTACTGGCACAAAATCCAGATGCAGAGCAGAAACTTCATGCTGAGTTGGACAGTGTGCTACGTGGGGCGCCTCCAACTATTGCTGATCTCCCGCGACTGCCTTACACAGAAATGGTGGTGAAAGAATCGATGCGGCTGTATCCGCCGGCTTGGGGGATAGGACGATGCGCTCTTGAGGATTTTGAACTGAATGGTTACCGCATACCTGCGGGCACAAATGTTTTTCTGATGCAGTGGCTGACGCACCGGGATGAAAGATATTTTCCAGAGCCGGAGCGCTTCGATCCCGAACGGTGGAGAGATGATCCAATTCGTCGAGGAAAGTTGCCCCGCTTCGCCTATTTCCCTTTTGGCGGAGGCCCGCGAGTGTGCATCGGGGCCGGATTCGCGATGATGGAGGCAGTGCTGCTGCTGGCGACGATCGCGCAGCCATACACGCTGTCGCTACCACCAGACTCCCAAGTGACGCCATTTTTCTCAATTACCTTGCGGCCCAAGGACGGGCTGACGATGCGCCTACACCGCCGACGATGATATTAGGCATTTACTCAAAGAAAAAATAAGCCGGGCTCGTGGAACCCGGCTTAAGAGGATTGAGGGTATCTTGGCCAACCGAACCTGGCATGGAACAGCAGACCTGCGATGGAAAACATTACCGGTTGAAGGTCGGACCGATCCGCTAATCAATATCGCGCCGAGCCTCATCCGCGTCTTCAGCTAAATCTCTGAGATACGCGAAGAATTCATTGGACTGTCCCATGAACAAATTGTCGGCCGTCAACGCTTTCAAAGCGCCCATGGCCGCTCCTTTGGTTTGCGTGGGACGAATAATGGAACACGCCGGGAAATTCTTGTTCAGAAAGATGGTCGGCTCAGGCATGATAAGATTGGTTTGGAACGCTTCACCGCCAAAGCCCGGGTCGTGATTCAAATCGTGAAATATCACTTTTGATCCAGTGACCGGGTCCACGTCAGTTAGTGGAGGCGCATTGCCGGCCTTGTCGTGCCAAGTTTGGAAGTGGGCAATTTCAGTGCCGCCGATGCTTAGAACTATGCGAAGGACTTCCACGCTGGTCACGCGTTGAGCAAGCGACGGGTATAGACTGCTTCCCCCCTGCTCAATCGTGCCAAAATGAAAGCCGGCAACGTTGGCAATCGCTTGTGTGCGGTCGGAAACTCCACTGGCCTTGCTGGAATCTGCTACCAGATCAGCGTTGGTCCGGGGGATGGCCGTACGATTTGTAATATTCACAGCCTGCGGAAAGGTGTCTCCGAAATCGGGATTTTTGGTGCTGCTGCGATAACGGGTCCACCAACTGGTGTCAACGTTCAAGTGCATGAGATTCGTCAGGCGGCCCACTTGTATCGCGCCGTCCGCCTTGCTGGGAGGCAAGTTCGCGAACTGCTTCAAGTCTACCGTGTCCGCGCCCTTTGATGCCAGATACGCATTGATGAAATCTTCGTGAGAGAGTTCGTCATCGGTATTGTCGGAAATGTATTGCGGCATATCACTGTCGAGTTGCTGAAGAGCGGTGACGTAGAGCAGAGTTGGGCCGCTGGTTACACCAACGCCTCCAAGTTCGTTGTACTGCTGCCAGAGATCGGTTTCCAAAATTTCCGCCGCCGCCAGGAATCGCAGAATCGCAGCGTCGCCTCTAGTCAGGCGGCCACTGCCTTCTTCGGCAAACGTAGGCAGTCCGTTCGAAAGCAGGGCAGCGCCGACTCCAACTGCGCCCGCGGTCGCGACTCCTCTCCTTAAGAACGAACGGCGATCGGATGGTTTACGCACAAAATTAGTTTCATCTGGACGTGTCATTGAATCCTCCTCAGTAGGTTTGTAAACGAAAACGCAGGTAGGAAGACTGGATAGCGCTCTCGTTTCGCATCGGAGAGTAGTGCGACGGCCAATGCGAGTTGTCATCGTGATATCTCTGATCGGTAATTCTCTTGTCTCTGTTGTGAACATTTCTATGTACTTCTTTATTTCTTTCCTGTGACATTTTCTGAGAGGTCGCACAACGTTAGAACGCATTCGCCTCTTATTCGGCGGGATTGTCGCTGCTATACTGGAGAATTGCTGTTGTCATCTGGATTGAACTGAGGACTCGTGTACCAGACACTTCTGAATCGTTTGCGGGAAGCACTTGCGGCGCATGTGCGCGAAAAATATGGCGAGGAGATCAGCGTTGTGCTGGAGCGCCCACCGAAGCTGGAAATGGGTGAGGCGGCTTCTCCGTTGTGCTTCGAATTGGCCAAGCGACTGAAGAAGGCCCCGCGGATGATTGCGCAGGAAATTGCAAGCAACTTGCCGAAGATTGCGGGGATTGCTCGGGTGGAAGTGGCTGGCGGGGGATATCTGAATGCCTTCTTCGATCGTGCAGAATTCTGGAAAAGCGTTTCGTGGGAATCGAAGTCGGGCGTTCAAGCAGCTTTGCCTGGACGCGTGATCGTGGAGCATACCAGCATCAATCCGAATAAAGCGGCGCATATTGGACACCTGCGCAACGCGGTTTTGGGCGACACAATGGTGCGGGTGCTGCGGCACAGTGGCAGAGACGTTGCGGTGCAAAATTATATTGATAACACCGGCGTACAGGTCGCGGATGTGGTCATCGCCTTTCACTACATGCAAAAGATGGCGCTGGATGAAGTGAAGAAGCTGTCGAAGAAGCCCGGGTTTGATTATTTGTGCTGGGATTTATATGCGAAGGCAACGCAGTTTTTCGCGGAGGACAAGGTACGCGCCGGGCAGTTGCGCGGAGAAACGCTACGGGCGATTGAGGTGGGGGGAAGCCAAATCGCGGAAATGGGAACAGTCATCGCCGATGCGATCGTAGGATTTCATTTACGCACGATGTCCCGGCTGGACATTTATTACGAATTGCTGGCGCGCGAGAGTGAAATTCTACATTTGCATTTCTGGGATGCGGCATTTGAAAAGCTGAAAGCTAGTGGAGCAATTCAGTTTTCCGAGACCGGCAAGACCGCTGGGTGCTGGATTATGCCATGGAATCACGGCGGTTCGCCGGGAGGCGAAGAAACGGACGAGGACGATCAAGCCAAGATTATCGTGCGTTCTAATGGCACCGTGACTTATGTCGGGAAGGATATTGCGTATCAACTTTGGAAATTTGGTTTGCTGGGAAAGGATTTCCATTATCGGCGCTGGGCCGACGCGCCGGGAGGCCATGCATTGTGGGCAACTACCGCCGGACTGAATGAACCTGGCGCGCCTCATTTTGGCGATGCGACGACGGTCTATAACGTAATCGATGCGCGGCAGGCTTATTTGCAGGATGTGGTGGCGGAAGGAGTGCGCGCGCTGGGACATCCAAAGGAAGCGGACAACTCAATCCACTTTGCATACGAAATTGTGGCTTTGACGCCCCGCTGTGCGGCTGAACTCGGTTACCAACTTTCCGCTGAGGATCTCAAGAAGCCTTATGTCGAAGTGAGTGGGAGAAAAGGATTCGGCGTAAAAGCGGATGACCTAATCGATCGCATGCTGAAAGCGGCAGAGGAAAGAGTTCGCTTGAAACATCCAGATATGGGTGCGGTTGAACTCACCAGCACAGCAAATGCGCTGGCGATTGGAGCGTTGCGATTTTTCCTGCTGAAGTTTACGCGAAATACGATTATTGCTTTCGATTTTGAAGATGCGCTGAGTGCCGAAGGCGAGACTGGGCCGTACTGTCAGTATGCGATTGTGCGGATACGCGGAATCCGTCGCAAAGGCCGGCCGGGAGAACAGGAAATTCAGTTAGAGGTTTCGGAAAGCACAGTGTTGCAAAGCTTGAGCGGAGCGGAAAACGAAGATGTGTGGTCGCTACTCTTGCATGCGGGTTCACTGGACTTTGCGATGGATGCGGCGATCCATGCGCAGGAGCCGGCGTTCGTGGCCAAATACGCGTTTCAATTGGCGCAGGCGTTTAACAACTTCTATCACAAACATCACATCCTATCTGAGGGAGATGAGCAGAAACGATCGTTTCTCTTGGCGCTGACCGGATTGGTGGAAGAGAAATTGAAGGAGTCTCTGCGGTTGCTGGGAATCGAAGCGCCGGAAAAAATGTAACTGATTATCGCAAAAAGCTAGCGTTTCGCGAGATTGAAGGAACAGCGTAAGAACACAGACTGTGTGATACGCTTTCCATTCTGAGTGTGGAGCACTCATTCCTTGAGCAAGACAAATAAATCATTATTGGCAATACCTTTAGGCGGATTAGGCGAATTCGGAATGAACATGATGGTGTTGCGCTACGGCGACGACATCATTGTCATTGATGCGGGAATGATGTTCCCGGAGTCCGAACTGCTGGGCGTCGACCTGGTAATCCCCGACATCACGTATTTGAAACAGAATCGGCAAAATGTTCGGGCCATTGTGTTGACGCACGGGCACGAAGACCACATCGGCGCGCTTCCTTACATCCTGCGAGATCTGGACGTACCGGTTTATGGCACGCGGTTTACATTGGCGTTGGTGAAGAAACGGTTGGAAGAGGCGGGATTGCTGCAATCGGCAACATTGCGCGAAGTGACGCCGGGTAGATTGGTGGAGATTGGACCGTTCGAGATTGAGTTCATCCCGGTAACCCACAGCACGATTGATTGCGTGGCGCTGGCGATTCGCACCCCGGTCGGAGTGGTGATCCACACGGGCGATTTCAAGGTGGATCAGACTCCGGTAGACAATGTGCCGTTCGATCTCCATACGTTTGCGAAATACGGCAGCGAAGGAGTGCTGGCGCTGTTCAGCGATTCGACCAACGTGGAGCGGCCGGGATTTACACCGTCGGAACGGACGATTGTGCCGCGGATTGAAGAGTTGGCTAGGTCGGCGCCGCGGCGCGTGATTCTGTCGTGCTTCGCATCATCCATTCACCGGATTCAACAGGTGATTGACATTGCGGAGCGTGTGGGTCGCAAAGTGGCGTTCGTAGGCCGCAGCATGGTCGACAACGTTGAAATTGCGCACAGCTTGAATTATTTGCGGATCCCCGACGGGATGGTAGTACGGCCGCAGGACATACGCACCTTCGATGCGAAGAAATTGTTGATTTTGGCGAGCGGTTCACAAGCGGAACCGATGTCGTCGTTGTCGCGGATTGCGGTGGACAATCACCGATTTGTGTCGGTGGATGAAAACGATACGGTGATTTTGTCAGCGCGAATTATTCCGGGTAATGAAAAGGCGATTTTCCGGATGCTGGATCATATGTTCCGACGGCGCGCGCTGGTTTACTACGATAACTCCGCAGGAACGATTCACGTTTCGGGGCACGCCAGCCAGGAAGAACAACGGCTGATTTTGCGATTGGTAAAGCCGAAATACTTTATTCCAGTGCACGGAGAATACCGGCACTTGTTCCGCCATGCGGCGCTGGCGCATCAACTGGGAGCGGTGACAGGAGAGATTCTGTTGTTGGAAGACGGCAAGTGCATTGAGTTCACGGAAGACGGCGTGACCCGACGCGATCCAGTGAGCGCGGGAAGAATTCTGGTGGATTCGGGATCGTTGGAAGAAATTGAAGAGATCGTGGTGCGCGACCGCAAGCACTTGTCAGAGGAAGGCGTGGTGATTCCGATTATTGCCATCGACAAACACACTGGGAAGTTGGAATCGGCACCGGAAATCGTGTCTCGCGGATTGATGAGCGAGAACGGAAGCGAGTTGCTGAACGGGGCTCGAGAGATTGTGCTGAAGACATTTGAATTGTCGAACCTGGAAGAGCGGGCGGATTGGTCGGTGATTAAAGAAAAGATCCGGGTGGATTTGAAACGGTATATCAATAAACATACGTCGAAGAGACCGCTGATTTTGCCGGTGATTTTGGAAGTTTAAACACCTTCCAACCTGCCAAATTAATGCGCGGACAGCCTCAGAAGGCTGCCCCTACATAAACGGAACAGGTGTACCAGGATGGCGGCACCCGCCACAGGAACAATTGGGCTAGAATCAAACGCTCATGGCAAATATCGAAAATATTGTTACTGATCCAGCGGGAGGGTCTGCATCTCCGAATACCACGCGCGCCGCATATATTTTTATTGTGGTGACGGTGACGCTGGATTTTCTGGCGTTTGGAATTATTGCCCCGGTTCTGCCCAATCTAATCAAGCAGTTTGAAGGCGGAAACATGGCCCGGGCTTCTGAGGTTACCGGGTATTTCGCTTTTGCCTGGGCGACGATGCAATTTCTATTTTCGCCGGTGTTGGGAGCATGGTCAGACCGGTATGGGCGACGGCCGGTAATTCTGCTTTCCTGCTTGGGACTAGGTCTCGATTACATTTTCATGGCGTTGGCGCCTTCGCTGCGTTGGCTATTCGTGGGCAGAATTATTTCCGGGATTACGACATCGAATGTTTCGACGGCTTTTGCGTATATCGCGGATGTTACGCCTGCCGAGAATCGCGCCAAGAGATATGGAATGCTGGGCGCAGCGTTTGGATTGGGTTTTGTAATTGGCCCTGCTGTTGGCGGCTTGTTGGGGCACTATAGCTTACGAGCGCCGTTCTGGGCAGCGGCGGGACTGAGCCTGGCGAACTTTTTGTACGGTCTATTTGTCTTGCCAGAATCGCTGCCAGCAGAAAAACGGGCAAAGTCGGCGTGGCACATGGCAAATCCTTTGGGAGCGCTGTCGCTGCTACGATCGAATGTCGAGCTAGGCTGGCTGTCTGTAATTACCACAATTCATTATTTGGCGCACCAGTCACTGCCCAGCGTATTTGTGCTCTATACCGAGTATCGATACGGCTGGACGGAGCGCGAGGTGGGACTCGCCTTGGCGGCTGTAGGGATTTGTGCGGCGGTAGTTTCGGGGGGTATGGTCGGGCCGTACGTGAAGAAATTTGGCGAACGGTCAAGTTTACTGTCGGGGCTCCTGTTTGGAGTTTTGGGATTCGCGGGGATGGCGCTAGCGCCCAAGTCTCTGGCCATGTTTGCTGCGATTCCATTCATTGCGTTATGGGGAGTGGCGAGCCCCGCGATGCAGTCACTGATGTCGCAACACGTGGATCCAAGTTCGCAAGGAAAATTACAGGGAGCGATCAATTCCCTTCGGGCATTGACGGGCATGATGGGCCCGTTGATTTTTACGCAGGTTTTCGCAGTAGCCATTTCAGCAAAGGCAATCCTGCGCGTTCCGGGAGCGCCCTACTATCTGGCTGCAGGGTTGCTAGGAGCAGGATTGCTGGTGGCGCTAATGGTGACGAGCTCGGATCGCACGGTGACTGCAGAACAGGTATAAGCGTAGGCTCTGCGGCGCGTGAATCAAAGATTTCGATGTACCCAATAGCATTTGTTGATTCTGTGGCGGCTGAGGTGTAGCCTGTCCCCTCATCCCCTAAAAGGAGGAAACGATCATGGCCACGGCAACGACTGTCATCGAACCGAAAGTACAAATCAGTGCAAAGAAATTGCTTATCAACAATAAGTGGGTAGATTCGGCCTCTGGAAAGACGTTCCCGACGGTAAATCCATCGACCGGAGAAGTAATTACCCATGTCGCAGAAGCGGATGCGGCGGATGTGGACAAAGCAGTTGCGGCAGCCCGGGCCGCTTTTGATAAAGGTGCATGGAGAAAGATGAGTGCGGCGGAACGGGGTTTGCTGATGTACCGCCTGGCGGATTTGGTTGAGAAGCATAAAGAGGAACTGGCGGAACTGGAATCATTGGATAACGGAAAGCCTTACCACGTGGCGTTGGCGGCAGACCTGCCGCTGACGATTGCGTGCTACCGATATTACGCGGGCTGGGCGGACAAGATTCAGGGCAAGACAATCCCGGTGCAGGGAAAATATTTCTGCTACACGAAACATGAGCCGGTTGGCGTTGTGGGACAAATCATCCCGTGGAATTTTCCCTTGTTGATGCAAGCGTGGAAGCTGGGGCCAGCGCTGGCTGCAGGTTGCACGGTGGTGATGAAACCGGCGGAACAGACGCCGCTGTCTGCGCTGCGCGTGGGAGAGTTGGCGATGGAAGCGGGCTTCCCAGAGGGGGTGCTGAATCTGCTGCCTGGCTACGGGCCGACGGCAGGCGCGGCGATTGCGCGTCACATGGATGTGGACAAGGTGGCGTTCACGGGCTCGACAGAAGTTGGACATTTGGTGATGAAGGCTGCTGCGGAATCGAATCTGAAGCGCGTAACTCTGGAGTTGGGCGGAAAGAGTCCTAACGTTGTATTCGCGGATGCGGACATGGATAAGGCTGTGGAAGGCGCGCACTTCGCGTTGTTCTTCAATCAAGGACAGTGCTGCTGCGCCGGGTCGCGGACGTATGTTGAGGAAAAGGTCTACGACGAATTCGTGGAGAAGAGCGTGGCGCGCGCGAAGAAACGCACCGTTGGTAATCCGTTCGACAAAAACACGGAACAAGGCCCACAAGTGGACCAGGAACAATTCAATAAAGTGATGGGGTACATCGAATCAGGCAAGAGCGAGAAGGCAAATCTGCTGGCAGGCGGAAACCGCGTTGGCGATAAGGGCTATTTCATCGAGCCAACCGTGTTTGCGGATGTCAAAGACAACATGAAGATTGCGCAGGAAGAGATATTTGGACCGGTGATGTCGATCCTGAAGTTTAAGGATTTGAGCGAAGTAGTGGAGCGCGCCAACAAATCTTTGTACGGATTGGCAGCGGCGGTGTGGACACAGGACATTACCAAGGCTCATGCGATTGCGGACGGTGTGCGGGCAGGCACGGTGTGGGTGAATTGCTACGACGTGTTCGATGCCGCGGCGCCGTTTGGTGGATTCAAGCAATCG
>DASXIT010000224.1:0-1736 GCA_036497825.1 Candidatus Acidiferrum sp. | reverse complement strand
CTGGCCAATATGAATAATTTCGGTAGCGCGCTGCCCCAACGCATGCACGCCAAGCAGCTTGCGCGTTTCCCGATCAAACAGAAGTTTCAGTATACCGGCTTCATCTCCAAGCATCATGCTCTTTGCAAGTTCAGAGTACTTTGCGATTCCCACCTCGTATGGAACTCGATTCGACGTTAGTGTTTCCTCGGTCTGGCCAACCATGGAGATTTCCGGAATGGTGTAAATCCCGTAGGGAAACAGCTCTGGCAGGTGCCCAAAGGGAATTGCAAACATGTGACTCGCCGCGAGCCGACCCTGTTCCATGGAAGTGCTTGCGAGCGCTGGAAAACCGACAACATCCCCGGCCGCGTAGATGTGTGGAACTTCGGTTTGAAAGAATTCATTCACTTTTAGCCTGCCGCGCGAGTCAGCCGCTAATCCCGCAGCTTCCAGCTGGAGCTGATCACCATTGGCTTGGCGGCCCACAGCATAGATAAGCGCGTCACCGTGCACTCTCTTGCCGCTCTCCAACTCCGCAAAAACAAAATCGCGTTCCGCGTCAATCCCGACCTGCGCAACTTTTTCCCCTAGGCGGAAAGTGACTCCGAGTTGGCGCAAATGGTAGAACAGCGCTTCGACGATTTCGTGATCTACGAACTCCAGAACTATTGGCCGCTGATCGATCAACGTGACATCAGCACCCAATGCCGCCATGAAGGATGCGTACTCGAGACCTACGACACCGGCGCCCACAACGATGATTTCTTTAGGGATGCGGCCTAAGTCGGAGAGGTGGTCCGTATCCACAATCCGATAATTGTCGAAGGGAATGTGCGGGTTGTGCGCCGGGCGCGTGCCACAGGCAACGAGAATCTTTTCCGCTTTGACTCGGGTCCCTTCACCATCTCCTCGAACCTCCAGGGTGTGAGGATCCAAAAATACTGCGCTGCCTTGATAGATGGCAACCCCGTTGCGCTTTAGTTGCGCTCGAACTACCTCAGTCTCCCGCGCGATAATGGCATTCACACGTGAGGAAAGATCCTGGGCAGAAATATCGGCACGGTTTCGATAGCCGTTGCCGTATAAGGCTTTTACGGCAATACCGTTAAGCTGAAAGATGGCCTCACGGAGCGTCTTGCTGGGGATAGTGCCGGTATGCACGGACACGCCTCCCATCATGACCGTCCGGTCAATCAGAGCGACACGCTTGCGCGCCTTTGCCGCGGCGATGGCGCCCTTCTGCCCCGCGGGGCCACTGCCAATTACAACGAGGTCGTATTGGGATTGGTTCATCTTGGCTACTCTGCACCTGCTTCAATATCGGGATGCTCCCATATACAATTTATTGCCGGTCGTTTGGCCGTAGACGAAATATTTGCCCGGGGCAAGGTTCATAAATTGGCGAGCTTTCTTTTTCGCAGCTGCGACATCAAGGGCGGCTCCTAGCCAGTGCACAGTTCCTTCAGCTTCTTCCCTGAACAAGTCAAAAGGCATCACCATCTAACTTGTCCTCTGCGGAGCACCAACATTCACCTTTGTTTTCCTTCCCCCGTTGTACGCTTTCTCTGATACGTCTTTTTAGCCTTCGACGCTGACGTTTACGAATGGCGCTGCCCGTCATCAGGAGAAGCCAATTAGAAGTTTGGATATGAGCGTCGAGCATGTATCGGTCCGATTCTTCGGTTACAAAACTTTCCACAGTGATTCGAGTTCACAGCGACAGATGGTGCTGAAGTCGCGTAGTGGGTCGTCAC
>DASXIT010000223.1:0-2228 GCA_036497825.1 Candidatus Acidiferrum sp. | reverse complement strand
CCATGAGCTAGAAAGAGAAGGCGCTTTCCCCAACACCTGCGCTCCGGTATGCATTTCCCGTTGGACGTGTGTGATGAACCGAAGGGCCGTCCTCTACGCATTGATTTCTGCCGGATTGTTCGGCGTGTCCACGCCTGCAGCGAAATTCTTAGTCGGATCAATTCATCCGGTGACGCTTGCGGGGCTGCTCTATTGCGGGGCTGGTGTCGGCCTTGCGGTATTAAGACGCGTCATGCCGTCGATTGTCACGGGAGCACCCGAGGTGTACCTGTGTCTCGTGGCGATTTACCTTGGCTCGCCGGAGCCATCGGCGCAGGAGGCATCCTCGGCCCGCTACTCCTGATGATTGGGCTTGCCCGAACGGATGCCCCGCTTTGGCTCCAAGAGCGGCCAAAATACATCGCGTAACTTCCGACTAGTGCCACAACCAGACGAACGGCACTGCAGCAAAAGATCGCGTTATGAGGCACTGCCCTCCAGCCAATTGCAGAAGCTTTCGTAATGCGGGCTTTCGACACCGGGGCGGATAGAAGCTCAGCGAGGTTGAATTTACGTAGTGCCGCGTGCGAACGCCTCGTTGACGCTGCGTGCGAGGGGTTGCGTGCTGCTAGTAGCAAGTTTCTGTCCGAGTTCGGTCAGCTCGTGCGTCTGCTTGGTCATCAGTTCAAATTGTCGCTTTGCATGAGCTGACCAAATGGCGGCTAAATCAGAGGGCGCTTCGGCACTAGCGATCTCATGCGCTAACTCGAATACTGCCTCGCTGTTGGCATGCGCCATCTCAATGAGCTTGATATTCAGCTCGCGCACACCGGCAACCGCTGATGAATAGCTCTGCTGCGCCCCCCGCGTTGCATCTTGTGCTGCCCCGGCGCCTCGTTCGATAGTTTCGCGAGCCGCTTTAGTGCTTTTATCGGCAAATCGTCTGGTTTCGTCCTGATTCATAGGGTTTCCTCCTGTTTCGTTTTCTACAGCGGACGAGCGCCGGTGTGCCGGATCGGGTCTGTTCGCCTCGCTTTTGTTTGGTGATTTCACAGTTGCAGCTACGGCTTTAATTCCAATGTCACGATAGTGGTTTGCGAGCCGGTCTTTGGCGTGGCTCCGTTGATGCTTTCGTTGATGATTTGTCGCCATGAAGTTCCCATCACGACAGATGTACGCTTGAACGATAAACAGACCGCCGGGGCCTAGGTTCCTGGCACTGGAGGAACTGGCCAATTTAATTCGCTTTGAGAATCCGGTGTCGGTTCAGCGATACGTGAACCTATGCGGGCCGTTCCCAGCGAAACCGATGCTGATGACGAGCGTACTGGCGCGTATGATGTCGAAGCTCTATGCCGACTTCTCAGGCTTCGCTATTCGCGATGGCGGGTGCTCGGCATGCCGATCTTGTGCGCTCGCCGACTGCGGACTTACGAGTTCCGCAAGGAACGCAAAAAAGTTCTGAAAGCAACAGCGCAAAAAAGTTCTGAAAACCAACGGCGACAACATGTCACTCGATGTCACTCGGAAAAAACAAATGGTCCGAGGAACTCAGCCTGAACTCCATCGTTGGTGGTGCGAAACAAAAGGCGCCTTGGTCCCACGTGATCGGGCCAGGCGCTTTTGCTTTGTGACGCGAGCCCGGATCATTCGGGATTGAGATAACAGTGTTCTGTATCAGGAGGTCTACCTAATGAAAGCTTTAGCAATAGCAGCCGCTGGCGTCTTGATTGCCAGCACCGCCGCCTTGGCACAGCAGCCCTCTGGCGGTCTGATGACCAGCATTCCCGCGAACAGCCAAACCGTGACTGATTGGTATAAGCAGAACGTTTATGACCCGAAGGATCAAAAGATCGGAGAGATCATGGATCTTCTGGTCAACCAGAGCGGTCAGATTGATGCGGCAATTGTGGGCGTAGGCGGTTTCCTCGGTGCCGGGGAGAAAGATGTGGCTGTGAGCTTCAACTCCATCAAACCTACAAAAAAGGACGACAAAACTTACTTGACGCTCAACACCACCAAAGATGCCCTCAACAACGCACCGGGCTTTAAATACGATAGACAAAGCACCAAGTGGGTTCCGGATAACCGAGCGAGCAACGACAAGCGGTCAAGCCGCTAATTGAAGGGACGTGCAGGAGGAAAAAGTGGCGACAAGAGTAGATGCAAGACGCGAGACAGCCTCGCTCATCGGTAGCGACAAAGTTGAGGGAACTGCTGTTTACGGTGCCGATGGTCGAAAGATCGGA
>DASXIT010000222.1:0-17003 GCA_036497825.1 Candidatus Acidiferrum sp. | reverse complement strand
CTCAACCATTTGACCGAGGATGAACCGTCTACTTGGGCTCAGCTGGCTGACCAAGGATGCCGCTCCAAAGTCTTTGACCTGCCAAGCAACATGATCCCACCTGAACTCGCTGTTCTTCTCGGAGATACTGCGTCCCAGCGGGATACTGAGCTTCGCAGCGAATTCCTGACGTCGATCAATGAGTTTGCCGCCTATGCCTTTCCTGGATTGAGGGTAAACATCAACTGCGATGAGTCTTCCTATGATCCGAGTGCGCTCAACATCTATTTTGTTGCACGCGATCCAGACCAGCAATTTCTATGGTCAAAGGGACTGATCGTGAACCGGAGCGACGCGAGTCATGTGATCATCTTCGGTGAGCAGTTTTGGGAGTTCTTTGCGCAGGCATGGGGGCCGATTTGGAGATGGAAGAATGAAACGACGGATCGAGACTTTCTCTCGGGTCTAGCGGACTACGATCTGAATGCCTACGAATTCTATCTGGAGTGGGCGGTTGCCCACGAGATGGGTCACATCCGACTTGGACACAAGGCCGGCGCGGAGTTGTGGCATACGGCGGAAGAGCAACGAACCGAGGTTGCCGCCGACGTCGAGGCCGCCCGCATCATGAGGAGTCAGTATCATCTTCTTTCCGGCAATCTCCTTGGACTGGTAAAAGAGACACTAAAATCGGGTTTCCTCGAAACCTATAACCGGCGATGGCAGCAACAAGATGGCGATCCGTTGCTGGCTGACTGGACCATACGAGTAAAGCAATGTGACGTGGCGCACCCCCCGTTCATCGTGCGTTCCCTGTCAATGCTGGAAGCCGCTGCGAAGGTCGAGCAAGAACAAGCGGAGGAAATCCAGAAGCAGGAAGAAGAAGGGATTGAGCAAGCTCTGTCGGCTGGGAACGACGAAGAGAGCCAGATCGCCCTCGAACAGATGAAGGAAAAGAAAAAAGAGCAATCAGAACGTAGCGAAGACTCGTCTCTCGCGATGATTCAACTCGCGCATAATTTGCACAGTCGGATTCTCGTTGAGCGGCCGCTCCTGGGGTTTTGCTTTGACAGGATGCCGTCGCTGTTTTGGAAGAAATCGCCGCCTATTGACATTCATTCCGTCCTTCGAGAGGGATAACGTCCTTTATCACACGCTATGCGACCAGGCGCTTGCAGGACCGTATCGAAATCCGCACGCTGCAGCTAAGTATCGGATCAAGGGAGATTCTGTGCGCTTTTCACAATGTCGGCCCGCCACCCGCACCGCGAGATTTTGTTTACACCAACAAGAACCGACCATCGTGCTGGGCTTAATGCCCACTTCTGCCCCCGCGTGCCTAAGTTAAATCGCTTCTACACAAGACAATATGGCGGAGGCGTGTGGAAGTCGAATCCACCATTCGACCCGCGAAGGACCGAATCGCCGGCTTTGAAGGCCGGGAAGGTCACCGGACCCCATTCGCCTCCATCGCTACAATATCATCATTACAAATCGCTTAGTTCAGGTTACCCATCTTCGCACTTTTCGCAATTGGCTCCGCTGCTATTGGGGTGTCGGCTGAGATTCGGAAAATGGCTTCGTGCAGGTTTGCAATGCTCAAGTGCGAGTAGCGCCGGATCATGGCAAGCCTCTTGTGTCCTACTTTCTACGCAGCCATCCCTCACAAGTTTTGCGTTTGGAAATTGCGAACATATGGTAGAGTCTCTCGAGCTACGGGCCGCCAATCCTACCTCCCGCTTGCAAATTACAACCAGGTGAACTTATGTCTTGTAAGGTGTGTTCATCTTTCCAGCAACTGGATTGTGATGCCGAACTGAACTTTACTTTCCCGGGATTGAGCCGAACCAATCTGACTTCCGTTTATATCTGCCATAGAGTCTTGATCTGTTTAGATTGCGGATATGCTGAGCTTGTAATTCCGGAATCAAAATTGGAGCGACTCAAGCAAGGGATGGGTGAGCCCCTTAACGGAAATGGCCATCGCGGCAACATTGGGAGTTCGAAGTTGTACGGTTTCGGCAGCGCGGCTCGCTAACCCACCAACTCGCCCGGTTTGACTAACATCCTTTCGCGTGTCGAAAGATTGAAGATTATATATTCGCTGGGCTTCTCAGCCATCATCTCTTTGACGCTGGCTTTTGCATCTTCGAGAGTCCATGCCGCGTCAACCCAAACCGTGGCATCGAGCTCATCCAGTTTATAGATGTCAAATGGGTTCAACATTGGCTGGGGATTAAATCACGACGGTTTCGAGAGTTCAACACGAGATACGGTACGAAACCGTACAATCCTCCAAAATCCTGTTATCAGGTAAACTCTGTATTTCAGTTTCTAACGTTTCGGCTATAACGTGGGCGTTAGGACAGAGTCACAGCTCTTAACGACCACATGCTGAACTATCTCAACGCTCGTTTCTAGTTGTGACTCTGTCCGTCCATGTGGCGCGTCATGCAGGGTTATGAGTTCATTGGACCGTACTTGGAAAACGATGGTTTGATTTTCTGGTTACCACTTGCGGTGATCTCACGCACTTTGGACGATTGGAAAGCAGCCATTTATCGTGTCTGGAATTAAGTCAGAGTTAGATATGTTAGCACCTATCGACATTTTCAAGTTGGAGGCTATCGATAGAGTTATTTGGGTGGCATCAGTGGACAACATTCAGCCGGCCTCGGTAAGGATAGCTGAATTTATGAAAAAGTCGCCTTGCAAATATCTGATAACCCACTTAAAGACACATCGCACATGGTTGGTGAAGCCTGATGGGCAGATTAGCAGCATGTAGGAAGTCATTTGGCTGTATACGGAACCACCCAGTACCCAGAGTACGCAAAGCGAACGAACCCCACCAGCAACCAAGTTAGCTAGTAAACGTGCATCACCCATTCACCTGTGTCTATCGATAGGACCGCTTCCATATCATTCGGGTCAAGCTGATGCTGCTCTACGCAGTGTTCCCTGAATGAAACGAAACATTTGTTTATGTCAGTAAGACCAATAAATTGAAGATTCCACGTGCAGCCGGGAATGGCACAATGGACCAGATTTGAATGTTGCATCATAAAAACAAACTTCTCGAGATCGCTGATTACAGAATTGTTTTGATCGTCCATGTGCCACCTGATTCCTAAAAGCGCAGCCACACGCCATAGACCCAATGTGAAGAACCATAATCACGGCAGAGTAGACGGTGGGGTTGAAGGAGCGTAATCAGGGATGAATTTGAAGAGCCGTGACTATTTCTGTTCTGCTCATCAAGACTCTATAGGGCCGCGCCGAAGGAAAATAGTAGCGGCACAGCCATCAGACAGACTTGATGGCGAATAGGTACCACTAATGGTATCGGCCACCGCCGCTACGTTTCCATTGGAAGCCATCCCATAAATAGGCGCGAGTCCTTCCGAAGCTCTCTTCAGGGGCTAAAAGCCCACGTTCTCCTATCGCTTGTACGTCGGGGCCCTTCGAAACTCAGGGTGAACTGAAGCCCCGACCTTCTAAGGAAGCATTTATGAGATAAGTTCCAGTGTGCCGGCTCAGACTCGCACGGATTCCACGCCGGCGTTCGCGCCGCGCGCCAGCTTTGATGAAGCCACCAATTCGTATAATGTGGGACTGGTGCAGACTTCGTAATAATTGTGATCGGAGGCGCCGCCCACTTTTCCATCGGGCAGCAATTGACGCGCCAGGCCTTTGCGGATCACCAAGACTTCCACGGACTCGCCCATGGGGACTTCGCCGGCGTAGAGCGAAACTTTCTCTTTGCCCCATGGCATTTCCACGCTGATGTCCACCTGCTCGAGCAAAATCTCTTCGGACAATTTCTGGAAGCCCTCTTCATTCAACTCAATGCCATTCATGTTGTAGCGAACGAGGAATTCATCCAACTCTTCCGCGGAGGCGCCTTCCATCGCGGTCAAGAATTGGAACAGGGCAAAATCGGTTTTCTGTTTGGCGAGCATGCGTTTGGCAAGTTTGGCGCAGCCCGACAACCGGTCCGACAGATTCAGGGCTTTCGAGATCATGATTTTGGACTCGCCGTCGACCCAATACGTTGGCGCCGAGCCTTGGAAGGCCACGCCAATGCCAATTTCCAGCGCGGGCAACTGGCTGGAAGCCGCACCATCATTATAGGAATTGCATACCGCGAGAATTTGTCGTGACAATACGCAGGCCTTGGCCACGGACTGTGCGTAGGACTGGCTGCCTTCCGTTTCAAAAATCGCCAGCACAATCGCATCCCCTTCAATGAATACTTTTTTTGCGGAATAGCGATCCAGCAGCTTCTTCACCGGTTCGTGCAGATTCAAACTGAAGTGTGAAGCCGGGCTCAATCCCCGCGAAAGCAAATCCTGAGTCATTTTTGTGGAGCCGCGCACGTCGGCCTTGATGATGACGTGAGAAACCACTTGATCGTGCTCGGGCTTGAATTCTTCTCGCAACAGGCATTCATACAGGCGGTTATTCATGCGCGAAAGTTCGCGCACTTTTTCCGCAGTGATCAGATTGATGCGTTCCATGCAGGTGGAAAGATGTTCAGCGTCGCGCAAATCGCGGCGCAAACGCAGGAAGTCACCCGCGAATCGAAATACCATGGCCTGCAACTCATCTTTGGAATAGCGCCGCATGCGTTTGGTCAATTCTTCCAGCGGGCGTATAGTGAGCCGCTTGGTCGGCACCCGCTTGAGCATTTCCTCGACGCGTTTGGCTTCCTCTTTGGCGACCAGAGCTTTTCGGAGTTGTTGCAAGTGAACCGGGGGACAGAAATTGCTGGCGATGGGCCGAATTTCGTAGCTCGCCAGAATGTGCATCATCAACTCGCGCTCTTCCAGCTTTTGCGTCAGTTGCGCCAGCAGTCGCGCGCGGGTTGAGCGATCCGTTTCATCCGCTGCGCATGCTACGTCAAATAGCCGCTTGGCATTTTCCGGTTCGTTGAGATAATCGCCAAGCTTGCCTTGATAATCCTGGCTGACAAAATCAACATGGTGCCGGGCGTTGTCGAGTTGCGGCGCAAATTGCGCCAGGCGATCATGCAAAGTTTTTAGACGGCCCTCAATTTGATTCAGTGAGGCGCGAGCTTCCGCGGGGTCCGGAGCGTTGCTCAACAATTTGTTGAACAATCCGCCGCTGCTTTCCAAGCGCTTGGTCAGGCTTTCGCGTTGCTCCTCCAAGGTGCCGATTTCTTTTTTGATTTTGTCCGCTTCCGCAAAAAGCTTTTTGAAACTTTCGGACTCCTGCGAACTGGCGACGGCCTGCGGAACACTGACACCCGATTCCCGCAAGAATTGCTGGAACAATTCGTCCATGGCCTCGATGCGGTCGGGGTCGCGCGCATAATTGCCGAGGAGCACGTAATGTTCCAGGAAATACCAGTCGTCTTTGCCGCCATCGAGAAAGACCAGCCGGTTTTTGAGTAATTCGTAATAGGGATTGAACTCTTCGCCGAAGAGCGCGCGGCGGGCCTTGGCAATAACGTTTTCGTCGATATCGTTAATGATCTGTGCGACCAATTGCCCGATCAGCCGCAGCACATCGCGCCGGCCGGACTGCATCTCCGATAATCTCGCCTTGATTACGTGGGCTTGCTCCGAGCGTTCGAAGAATTCTCCGCGCTTCCGGATGTACTCCTTGCCATCCAGAATCACGTTGGCGAATTGGTTGAGCAATTCACTGCTCATAAATTTCAAGATTGCCAGCCGGAACAGCACATCGATTTCGATATTTTTCTGGTGCTTAGCGCGGTTCAGCGAGCTTTGTAGCATCTCCGTCAGCAACTTGCGAAACGTGGTGGAATCCACTTGCTTGCTGCTGCGGAAATCAATTCCGGAAAAATATGTAGAGCTCACGTTCTGGCGGATGAGGTCGAACAGGTAATCGCGAGTGGTTTGGACAAACTTGGGGCTGAGGAATACGTCGTAATGAATATTGTCAACGCCAATGGAAAGCGTGCCCATCGGCAAAATCACGCGATAGCTCGTCAGCTCGTTCCGATTTGTTTCCGTCACACCTGTACTGCCCGGTCCATTAGCCATGCCGCCGCCTGGTCACCAATTTTTACCGTAGCAGCGCGGGGGAGGAGTCGCAATGAAGTCGAGGTACAGGGGTGGCTAGAGAGTAAGCTGACCGAAGATGCTGTGAAAGTGCACCGACCTAAAGGCCGGCCTCTACGAAAGAACTATGCGCCTAGCGTCGCCGCCGGCGTGTTCGAGGCGCAAACGGACCTGGGGCCAGGGGGCTTTCAGGGGGAAGTTTTCCGACCATTCGAGAATGATGATGCTGGGTTCGGCGAAGGCATCTTCCAGGCCCAGAGTTTCGAAATCGTGGAAATTTTCTATTCGGTATAGGTCGCCGTGATAGATTTTTTGTTTAGCGCCGTACTCGTGCAGCAAGGTGAACGTGGGACTGGTTACTTCGTCTTCGCTGGCCGCTCCAAGCCCCGCAACGATTCCTTTGGTGAGTGTGGTTTTTCCGCTGCCCAATTCCCCGGAAAGCAGGACGAGCACGGGAGGTTTCAAGTTTTTGGCGAACTCGCGTCCCCACGCTGTGGTTTCCTCGGCGGAATGCGTTAGCACTACTTCAGCCACGCCCTTGCAACTCCTCCAGCAATTTTCTGCGCGCATACGGGATGGCGTGCGCCACCTCTTCGGCGATGATTCCCGAGGCGTCGGACTGCTGCGTGAGTAACTCGGCCGCAACTCCGTGGAGGTAAGCTCCCAATGCCACTACACGCGGCAGGTCTTCGATTCCAAATTGTCCGATCAACGCGGACAGCAATCCGGTGAGCACATCTCCAGAGCCGCCCTTTGCGAGTCCCGGCGTGCCTGTGGTGTTGACGAAAACTCTTCCATCGGGCGCAGCCACAACGGTGTGAAATCCCTTGAGCAACACACAAGCATTCCATTTGCGCGCCGCATCGCTCGCCGTTTTTACACGATCGCGCTCAACATCGGGAATCGATACTCCCAGTAACCGCGACATTTCTCCCGGGTGCGGCGTCACAACCAAGTGTTTGGTTTTACGTCTTGCCAGGTCGTCTCCACGGTCTGCGAATGCGTTCAAGCCATCCGCATCCAGCACCAGTGGAATTTCCGCACTGCTGACCACGCTGCGAATAAAATCCTGTGTCTCCGCGTGCGTTCCCATTCCCGGGCCCATGCCCAAAACAGTCTTGCCGCGCAAAATTTCAGCAAACCTTTCGGATTTCATCGCTGCGGCTGAAATCGTTCCCGCTGAAGTCGCGGGCAGCGGCTCGGTCATATATTCGGGCTGGCTGGCAGCTACGATCGGTAAAATCGGCTCGGCGATTCCAATCGTCACCAAGCCTGCTCCGGCTCGCAGCGCAGCCTGCCCACCCAAAATTGCCGCGCCGCTCTTCCCTACCGACCCCGCCACCAGTAGCACGTTTCCGTATTTCCCTTTATGTGAATCCCACGAGCGCAACAGCGGCATATCCGCAAATTCCTCCGGGCCTGCCCAGCGAGTCGTGCCCTTGCCAACTTCTTCCACCAGCGCTCCGGGCGACCCAATTTGCCGCACGAGAATTTCGCCACAGCAAACCGCGTCGCGCGAGATTAGCTGGCCAGTCTTGGGAGCTGTGAAGGTGATCGTCAGATGGGCGCGAATTACCGGTCCTGCGGCTGCTTCTCCATCCGAGGGCAATCCCGAAGGCGTATCCACGGCAACAACCCATCCCGGCCGGGCTGCCGTCGCATTTCTCGACAATCGATTCACATCTTCGATCACCTTGGCGATCAAGCCAGAAGCGCCGCCACGAATCCCAGTGCCCAGCATCGCATCAATAATCACTTCAGCAGATGCAATGGCCGGCCAATTCTTTTCCCACTCCGCTTCACTGGCCAGCGAAACAATTTTCCCGCCCGCTTCCTGCCAGCGTTGTAAATTCTTTGCGGCATCCCCGTGAAGTTCTTCGGGATTCGCGAACAGATACACATCCACGCGGTCCGCTTCTTCCTTCAGATGCCGCGCCACCACAAATCCATCGCCGCCGTTATTTCCTTTTCCGCAAAGCACGCACACGTGTCCCGGTAGCGTGGTGCTTCTTCGTCCGTATTCTTCCAGGAAGACATTCGCGGCGGCCTTCCCTGCCGCTTCCATCAATTGCCACCCGGGAATGCCGAAGCGCTCCGTCGTCAGACGGTCCACTTCCCGCATCTCCGCCGCTGTCAGCGCTTTCATTCTAGATTTCGCTTGGGCGCCCGCAAACTCACAGCATCCAGCCGCCGCTCACATTCAACACTTGCCCGGTCACATATTCCGATTCTTCCGAAGCAAAATACGCCACGGAAGAGGCGATATCTTCCACCGTCGGCGGGCGGCCAATGGGAAATCTTGCGTCGCGCATTTTTCGCGCTTCATCGAGGGATAGATCCTTTTCGTCAATGCTGGAAGGATTTACCACGTTTACGGTGATTCCGTTCTTCGCCTCTTCCAGCGCCAGCGAGCGCGACAACGCTACTACCGCCGCTTTCGCCGCCGCATAAGCGGAAATCTTGGCTTGGCCAAAGGCTCGTTCCGCGCCTACCGCGCCCAGATTAATGATTCTTCCCCAGCGCCCTTTGCGCATCGGCGGCAATGCAGCGCGGCTCATCTGCATCACGGTCATCAGATTCGAATTAAAAATGCTCTCCCAATCTTCGATCGAAGATTCCGCCAAGGTGCCCCATTTGAAATCGCCTACGTTGTTCACCAGCACGTCGATGCGGCCATAGCGGTCCACCACAGTGCGAATCAATTGTTCCGCGCGGCCTGGGTGGGTAATATCTGTTTCCACGGCCACGCAATCCGCGCCCAGGGCCTGCAACTGACGCAGGGCAAGCTGTGCCGCGCCTTTATTCGACCTGTAGGCAATCGCGACCCGCGCGCCTTCCTTCGCCAATCGCACCGCGATACCTTTTCCAATCCCTCTGCTTCCACCTGTGACTAGAGCAACTCGGTTGCGCAGCGCCATTCTTCTCCTCGTAAAAACGAGCCAGTATAGCCCACTCCGTCTACATCCACTACCTTACCTCAATTCGCGCAGCAGGGTCAGTTTCCGATTGCGCCGCATAGCTGGTATTGGGTTACTTCCGAGCAGGTGACAGCGGGACGCTGTAAGTGGCGCCAGAAACTGTTGCGGAGTGAGATGCTGACGCCGACGTGGCTCGACAGCTAAGGCCGAGGCTTATATGGCGCCTACAGGTGCCCGTTTCCGAGTACGGCTCCGGTTTCTGGCGATCAGTGATTTGGTGGCAGTCGACTGGATCGGCCGGTTGGCTCGACCCCGTTGGAGAGTTTCATAAAACCGATTCGCAACCGGGCCGAGTCCGTCGAACTTCACTTTTGGGAGACGACGAGTCTGCGCAGTGGAGCGGCCCTATCGGATGGCGTCATCCACACGGCCTTCAACCACGACTTCTCGAAGTTCGCGGCCAACTGTGAAATGGACAAGCGCGCCATTGAGGCGCTCGGCTCCACGCTCGCGGGATCCGACAGGCTGCTGCTGGTTACCTCCGGGGTTGCGCTCCTGGCGTCGGGGCGTACCGCGACCGAGGAAGATACGCCAGCACCTACTTCCGCCTCGTATCCCCGCGCGTCGGAAGTGACGGCCACGTCGCTAGCGGCAAGTGGTGTGCGAGCGTCGGTGGTGCGCCTCCCGCAGGTCCATGACCGAGTAAAGCAAGGCCTAGTGACCTACCTGATCGCTCTAGCTCGCGAGAAGGGCGTCTCGGCGTATGTCGGTGACGGGCTCAACCGCTGGTCCGCAGTGCACCTGCTTGATACCGCCCGCCTCTACAGACTGGCGCTTGAGAAGGGTGCGGCTGGAGCCAGGTATCAGGCGATCGCCGAAGAGGGCGTGCCGGCACGAGATATCGCCGTAGGAGGCAGCTGAGCATTTTGGCTGGCTCGGGCTCTTCGTTGGTCTCGACCTGCCAGCTTCCAGCCCGCTAACACAAGAACGGCTGGGGTGGCACCCGACAGGAACTGGGTTGATTTCCGATCTGAAACACGCAAACTACTTCTCGGCGTGAACCAGTCGCCATTTCGTCAGGAAATTTGCATGGTAGCGCGTTGCTTATTTGCCGAGACGTCGCGCCTGAAACAGCGCGGTCAAGTGCAGTATCAAGAATGTCGGCACCAAGTATGTCGGAACCAGTACCAGCGGAAGCTGGGTCATGGGAGCCATTGAAACAGCTCCGTAAAAATTGGGAGCGAGCAGCGTGCCGAGCGCCCCGATACTCACGGCCACGGTAAGGTCCAAAATACCGGAAATGTTCCAGGCCACAAAGTTCTTGCCCGCCGCAAAACCGGGCCGGCGCAGGAGTGCGTACAACACCAATGGAGAAGTCACACCGATCGCCATATCACCCAGCCCGGCAGGCCAAGCGAAGATTCCAGGCAAGACTCCGTAGGTGTACAACGTCAGAAACCCAAAGCCGGCCCATCTCCACGCCTGTATCCCCACAATGAGACGAAGGTCAGCTGAAAGAATAAACTCCCGCAGCGTCGGGATGGTTCGATATCCAACGAGAAACAGGCTGAGGGGGGCCAAGAAGCCGATCAATAGTTCGAGCGGTGGCGCCCCGCGCGGCGCGACGAACGCACCGCGTGCGCCAAGGACAAAGATGAGCGCCAACCAAGCCAAAAAGAAGACGGCGACGAAAGCGCCTGTGGCGGAAACCGCTGGAATTTTGGGCTGATCGACGTGCGATATGACGGTGTTTTCCATGATGACTTCGCTCCTTTTCGTAGTCACTTGCACTTTGCAAGTTACATGGAAATGCAGCAGACTAACTTTCACTATGCAAGTGAGGCACTCCAAGGGCAAACCAAAAAAGAAAAAGCCGAAAGCGGAGGCACGCGAGTTTTTTGCGCTCGCCCTGCGCTGTCGCATGCTCGCTCGACCTGGTTGGCGATAGGTGGTCGTTGCTTGTGGTTCGAGACTTACTCCGGGGTAATTTGACCTATGGAGAGCTGCAGAATTCGCCCGAAGGCATTCCTACCAACATTCTTGCCGATCGCCTAAAGAGATTGGAGGAGGCGGGACTCATTGCTAAGTCTGCTTATCACGAGCATCCCGTGCGCTACGCGTATGGGCTAACGGAAAAGGGAAAAGCCCTGAGCGACGTTCTGCTCGCGTTTGTGCGATGGGGCAAGAAACACATACCGGGTACACGGACTATGAGGCGAGACGGAAAACCCACTCGGAAACAGAATCGAAAATCATAGCTGCAGTCGCCTCAGACCGAACGTCGGCGTCCGCGTGGGTCGAGGTTCATGTATTGTGCGCAATTGGCCTTGCAACAAAGTAGAATTGCGGGGCTTCACAGTCGCGTGGCTTCCCGGTAGCAAATTGCTGTGGGATGGCAATGTTAGCTGAGAAAAAATGATGGTTTTCAAGATAGCGCTTTCGATCCTGGTCGTAATTGTGGCACTGCTCGTCTTTGCCGCTACCAGACCTAACTCTTTCCGAATGCAGCGATCGATTACTATTCACGCTTCCCAAGAAAAGGTGTTCTCTCTCATCAACGATCTTCACTCTTGGGAAGCGTGGTCCGCTGACAACGAAGGAGACGGAACGGTGCAGAAGATCTACAGCGGTCCTGCGAGTGGCACGCATGCGGTGGCCGAATGGCACGGCAGCGGCCGCGCCGGAGCCGCTAAGATGGCGATCACTGAATCCTTGGCGCCAAGCAAAGTCTCAGTCAAGGTGGATTGGCTCAAGCCGTTTGAAGCGCACAATCTCAACGAGTTCACGATTCATACTCAAGGAGACGAGACAGAAGTCACATGGAGCATACGGGCCTCAAATCTGTACGTCATGAAAGTGATCGGAATATTCGTTAACATGCAATCCGCATTTGAAACGCATATGGAGTCTGGTCTGAAGAAACTAAAGAGTGTGGCTGAAAAGAAGGAATAGGAACCCAGCGCTGACAGAATGCCAGGCCACAGTAGTGTTCGATACGCGAGGGTCGCGGCTCTTGATCGCTACAGTTGATGCAATCAATGGCGAGTGGCGTTGGTTCCGCTAATTTCTTGATGCGCGCTTAGGGAGCCATCAGGGATCACGACGATTACCCACGGCGTGGCGGATGAAAGAATGTGGGCATGGCTGACCAGTTCGGCGTCGTGGCCTGGACGCAGCTCAATCGCTGGCGTGCCCGGCTCATGGGATTCGAGGTTGTAGGTTTTTACTTCCAGCGTATGGACACCCGCACCTTCTGCGTGAATATGCACGATGAGTTCGTTGTCGTGCGCCACTTCCACAGAAACGTTGAAATCAAAGGCGCGGGTGCCGCGCAGTTCGACAGGATAGACTCCGCCGGAGAGCGCGGTGAGCGTGGTATGAGTCGTGCCCTGGCGAACGATATATTTCCCTTGCGGTAATTGGGCGCGAAATTTACCGTTCGCAGGATCTACGGTAACCTGGGTCAGGCGCTGCGTCCTCAGGTCGCGGAACTCGACAGGCTCACGCGATGAGGCATCGGCCTCCCCTTCTACCATCGCTGCACCGTGCAAATCCTGCATCAGCCAAATCCACTCTCCGACAGGCTGCGTCCAGACCTCTTTGTATGTCCAGCAAATCTGCGTTGGCCAGTAGGGCGCGTCGTTGTATTCCTTTGTCTCGATGCCTACAGGAAGCGCGCCCACCATCTGACCGGAGCGCACGCTGTAGAGCGGCGTCCAGTCATAGCCTTCCCCATACATAATGCTAGCCGAAAATGGATTGCGTCCCAAGAGCCACTCGGCTTGCTGCTGCGCCAAATCTTCCGCTTCGAGATCTCCGCGCAACTGTCCAGCGGCCGATAGAGCTTTTGTTTGTGATAGCAAGACGCTGGAATTTCCGCGGAAGTCAAACCAGACGGGAAATCTCCGCAGATAATATTCCCCTCCCAAAGGGAGCCCGCGATGGACTTGTTCGACATAAGCGTCGCGATCGGCCGCCCGCAGCGGCGTCCAGTCCTTCGATTGAGGCAACAACTTGGCTTCGCTCTCTTTGTAGATTGCGGCCGGTAGCACGTCATAGGGCTGATCGATCTCAGCTGCGACTTGCTGGTAGTACTTGCAATGCAGGACGATCGCCGCGTACCACTTCATCCAATTCTGGTGATTGGGGAAGGTTTCGCACAAATGAGCCAGTGCAATGACGGGCTGTTCCTCTTGTCCGATGTGGAAGCGATGAAAAAGATTCTCGCGCTTAGGGCTGGTGTAAAAGTAGCCGGTCAAGGGGATCCGCCATGGCTGAATCGTTTGCTCCTGCGATGCAAGTATCAGCTCACTGAGTTTGAACGCCTCATCCGCGTAGCGCTGTTCACCAGTTGCGCGGAATAAATCCACGGAAGCAATTACGCCGAACGAAATACGCTCAAGCTCGTCCTTTGCTCCATAAACCTCCGGAAGCGGCGTGGCCATCTTCAATCCTTCTACGGCATAGTTCCAGTCTTGCTGGGCGGTACGAAGGCTGCGAATGGCAAGCTCGGGATTACTCTCTTTCAGGACACGAGCAGCAAGCGCTTCGACAGCCGCCACGCGGAAATTCCATTCGGGATCATTCACGGCTTCCCCGCTGCGATCGTCTGCATCACCAATGACGCCATTGGTCCAGTAGCTAATGAGTTGGCCAGTGGTGCGATATCCATCGCCGAAGGTTGTCTTTAGCGCCCAACGTAGTCCCCATGTCGCTTCTTCCAACAACCGAGCGCGCAGTTGGGGATCTTCGCCTTGCTGCTGAAGGCGTTCTGCGAATGAAAACAGCGCGTAGGCCATTCCTGGAGTGTTGCCGGTCGCGGAAAGATCCCCGGCATCGTGATAGCCGCCATTCACGATAATGCGTTTATTTCCATGGATGCTGTAATCGTCCAAATGGCAGATTCCGTGGATACCAGGAATTTCGGTTCCGCACCGTTCGCTGTACATAAAATTGATGGCTTTCCAAATACTTTCACGCCATGCATCCTGACCGATCTGAAATGGGCGAGTAGTCGTGGGGCCAGCGCGAAGAACATATTCACCCGGCGTCTGAACTTCGGAAAAATCCAGGACCGTGTACTTCCCAAGCGGCGTTGTCTGTGGTTGCACCGCTTTGGTGAGAACAACCTTGCCGGTGCCTTGCTCGATCACCGAAAACTCGCGCGCATTGAGGTTGCTGGCAATCGCCGTATTGGTGGAGCCGGCAGTATATCCGGGGTGACTAAACGCAATTTTGCCCGGTGCGACATCCCATCCCTCAACATGATCCGGCTCAACCGTCTGCAACTCCAGTTGGTCGATATACAAAATGGTCTGATCGCCTAAGTCTGGGAGCATTTTGGGAAGGCTGTAGGCAAAATCGAGCTGCGTGACTTTGTCCCGGTCGAGCGGTGCAATTTCCCATACCACGTGATTCCATTGGTGATTCTTCAGGATGATGGACTCATGCCGCCCCTCGTTATATCGATCGGGGAGGCGATGTGCGCCTTCATTGTGCAGGGTTAGAGAAGCGGAAATTGCCGGCGCACCGATAACGTCTGGAAAAACCCAGATGGAAATGCGATTGTAGTGGCTCCAATTCTCGGAAGGAAATTTACGGCTGGCCACCAGATCCTCCCATTCGCCGGCGCCTCCGACCAGACCCAAGTTTTGATTCGAACGAATTCGCAGGGAGTGCGCGCCATTTTTGACTGGCGAATCCGCAAGGGCCATCTCTCCGTCGCCGGTGAACGACCACGTCGATAAATCTTCCATGGAATCGAGCTCGCGCGAGTCCAGCACCTTTTTGTTCAACCAGCGAGCCTCCGCGCCGTCTTCATATATGGGCTGCATCGGCATCTTCGGAGCTTCCTGTTGGGCTGGAACATAGTGGCAACCGAGACCACAAAAAACCGCCAACGCAAGCCACCTGTAGAGAATTCGATTCCGCGTACTTCTTTTCGGGCCATCCAACCTGGCGATCATAGGGATCCTTTCTCCGCTCGGAAATCGATTCGTGGAGTTTGATTTAGGTTATGAATCATTCGCGAGAATTATAGACGACAGGAGTATGCCGTTACTCAACTGAGCGAGGATAAGCTCACTTCTTTGGGCATTTCCGTGGATAATCGTTTGGTGGCACAACTGGAAAACTTTCGTCTGAAGGTGTTTCGGACAGTGGCTCAGCATTTGAGCTTTCGCAAAGCTGCTGAACATCTTTTTCTCACGCAACCGGCTGTCACACTACAAATTAAGGCGCTTGAGGATGATCTCGGTGTGCGGCTATTCGAACGGGCGGCAAAGGGAGTTTCGCTGACTCCGCAAGGCTCGCTCTTGCTGCTTTACGCGCAAAAAACGGCGGTGCTGGTTGCCGAGGCCGAGCAAAAACTTGCTTCTGGCGTCGGCAATATTTCAGGAGAGTTCGTTCTTGGCGTTTCCACCACGATCGCACAATATGTTTTGCCGCGACTTATCGGTGCGTTCCTCAGTGAACACCCGCGTGTCCAGCTATCGTTGCACAGCGGCAATACTGAGCAAATCGTTCAGTTTCTGCTGGACGGAGAAGTTTCGATTGGACTGATCGAAGGCCCGGCGCGGCGGCGCGAGTTGCGCACGGAACATTTCATGGAAGACGAGATGATATTGATCGTGCCTGCGGATTTTGAGTTTGAGCGCCTCACTCGCCAACAACTACTCTCTGCCAGTCTGCTGATGCGCGAGCAGGGTTCCGGATCGCGCAATGTGATCGAAAGCGCTCTCGAAAAGGCCGGCTTCAAGCTCAAGTCTTTTAAAAGCGTCATGGATCTGGATTCCACCGAAGCCATCAAATCCGCGGTTGAAGCGGGGCTGGGCATCGGATTCGTTTCGCGTTGGGCCATTTCTAAAGAGCTGGAATTGCGGCTGCTGAAGGTCGCCGAAGTACCGGACCTGCGCATTGCCCGGCATTTTTCGATCGTTTCGCGCACTGGCCCCAAGCCGCAAGGAGCATGCGGCGCGTTTCGGGAATTCGCCCTCGCGCGTGCTCGGATTCTGACCAGCGCTCGCAAATAGCTGGCCCTCACACAGTTTCCCTCGCCTTCGGCCCGTTGCTCAATGTGCGGAACATCCGGCTCGTTGTAAAACGAAAACTCAAAACAGGAATGTCCCTTGGGAAGGCTGCCAGGAAGACAATGAGAATAAACAGATTACTGGGAGATTAAGAAAGTATTGAGAGAGAAACGCGCGAGCATTGACGCTCACTATTCCTCTGAGCGATAAATGCGGGACGCGACGCCGGCAATCTGGTCCAACCCTTTCCCGGCCCACTGCGGACAACCATTGCAGAGATAACTGGCGAAACAAACGACGACCACGGATGGAGAGTTGATGGAGGCGAAAATGGGGCTCACTACGCGAAGGCAGTTCGTGCGGCAAACGGCGTTGACCGCTGCGGTGCTTTACTGGCACCCGATTAAAGCGCTTGCCGGGACGCGGTGGATCCTCGAAGGACGCGAACAGAATGCAGTTCCGCTCGATCCGGCGGCGATCCGTAAGCTTACTTCCGAGGTTAGCGGCCACGTAATTACTCCGGGGGCGTCCGACTATGAATCAGCACGGCTGGTGTTCAACCGCGCATTCGATCGGCGTCCGGCGCTGATCGTGCGCTGTGCCGACGCGCCGGATGTGGCGCGGGCGCTGGAGTTCGCCCAGAACCAGAATTTGCCACTGGCGGTGCGTGGCGGAGGCCATAACCGATTGGGATTCGGCGTGTGCGATGGCGGCGTAGTGATCGATCTCTCAGGACTGAACCGGGTCGAGGTTGACACCAACAAACGCGTGGCGCGCGCGGAGGCAGGTACACTGGTGCGCGATCTGGACAATGCGACACAGCGCTTCGGCCTGGCCACGACGTCAGGCGGTTGTCCAACGGTAGGAATTGCCGGCTTGACGCTCGGCGGAGGAGAGGGGTTGTTGATGTCGAAGTGCGGCGCTGCGTGCGACAACTTGATACGGGCGCAAATGGTGACTGTGGATGGGAGGCAAGTCAAGGCGAGCCAGAACTCCAATCCAGATCTTTTTTGGGCGATTCGGGGTGG
>DASXIT010000221.1:0-50096 GCA_036497825.1 Candidatus Acidiferrum sp. | reverse complement strand
TCCCGCCAGCATGCCCTGCAGCCAGAACGATTCGCGCAGGCCGGCAGACACTTTAGACCCAGGCCTGTTCGCTCCATAAAATGGAGCGCTCAAGTCTTTGAAGAACTGCGCCCGGTCAGTCAGGACGCCGGAGCGAATTTGATCGAATGCCTCGATCGGCAAACCTCCGGGATTCGCGGGCGTCTTCAACATCAATGGAGGAACAGCACTGATCAGTACCGCTTTGGAAACACGCTTCGTCCCGTGACGCCCAATATAGCGAGCAACTTCGCCGCCACCGGTGGAGTGCCCTACGTGGATGGCGTCTTTCAGGTCGAGTTTTTCGACCAGTTCCGCTAAATCATCGGCATACGTATTCATTTCGTTGCCTTCCCATGGCTGGCTGGAACGGCCATGGCCACGGCGGTCATGCGCAATGCACCGGTAACCCCGATCGGCCAGAAAAATCATCTGGTCTTCCCAGGCGTCCGCGCTGAGTGGCCAGCCATGGCTAAACACAACTGCCGGCCCTTTTCCCCAATCTTTGTAATAAATTTGCGTTCCGTCTTTCGACGTGATGGTCGCCATGCGATATTCTCCTTTTCGATGGAACTTGTGGATCGATCAAAAAACCAAAATCCCATCAACTGGGATGTCCTGGGATGCCTACCTGGACACTTTCCCAATTGCAGTTTCTAAAAATCGCGGCAGATTTCCGAAAGGAACCAGGTTCTTCGCTCTGTTTGGTCGATCCAAGTCTCAATCATACTGGCAGGGGCCACACATCATTGTCCTTTAGCCGCTGGTGCCGCGTGATCTCCCCGATAGATCGGATCGTGCGTGCCCCGATTTTGCGCGCGCGTTCCGCGATGCCGACCGTCATCGCGAAGTTTGTTTGAGATTGCTCGACCAACAACAAGTGGTAATCCCGAAAATGCCGGCCGCTCATATGCCAGTGAAAATTCTTTGTCTTCAAATACAGGACGAAAACGTCGGCGAGCAGATGACGAAGGCCATTCGATATTTCGCTCACGCCCTGCTTGCCGATCGGCGGTGGGTTCCACCTCGCCCTTTGACGATATTTCCAATTGAGCCGTATCATTCCTGGCCATCGCTCTGGTCTCGCTTTCCAGTTGAAAATCACTAAATCGCAATACGCAGGCCATTTTCATTTTGCATTACCTCCCGGCTAATTCACGCCGCACGGCGGAATCGATCACCAATCGTTTTCACTCTCGAAGCTTTTCGCAGAGCCGCTTTTGCCTGAAACAACCTGCCTTTCGCAGCCGCCACAGTGATTCCCAGCCGCTTTGCCGTTTCTTTCAACGAGCATTCCTGCAACTGATAAATTTCGACAGCCGCCCGAACTCGTGGGCGCAATCCGCTGAGCGCATCTCGAAGAATTTCTCCTTGTTCGTGCGCGGCGTACTTATCTTCTGGATTTGGCGCGTGGTCTCTGAATTGGTAGATGGGCTGCTCTCTGCCAAACAGATCTGGTCCGTCAATCGGAACTTCACGGGTCAATCGGCTCCGTCGCAACTTCATGAATGCGGCGTTTATAGCGATCCGTGTAAGCCACGTCGAAAAACTGGATCTGCCGTCAAACCTTTGAAGGTTAATAAAAGCTCGCATCAAAGCTTCCTGCAGGGCATCCTGGGCGTCTTCGCGATTTTTGGTGATTCGGGTAAGTGTGCGGAAAATGCGAGGCGACGCGTTCTCACATAGTCGCTCGAACGCGCTTGCGTCTCCCCTTCGGGCCGCGGTGAGGAGCGCCTGATAGTCCAAGTGCTTCGTCGGTGTCTCCGTGGCGGGAGGATTGTGATTTATCTTCGTGTTCTGAGACGTGTGCGTTAGATGCATCTGCATGTCTTTCCCCCCAATTTATTTCTTTTCCCGTTCCCGCTTGATCCACTCATGGATATACAGCGGGCAATTTTCAAGTCCAACTCCGTTGTTCTCACATTGGCTTAAAAATCGAACAACTCCGACATCAACCAGGGCCAGTTCGTCCAGGTCGAACCGCATCGGGGACTCATTTTTTTCCACCTGTCCCTTCAACTCTTCCAGATCGCTGGTACGAATTTGACCGATTAATCTCAGAATTATGAGCTTCCCCTGCAAGACCCTTTCGATTCTCAGCGTCATTTTTTGAAACTCACGCGTACTTCTTGGCAATCGATCGGCCAAGCGCAAAATGTTGAATAGTGAGATGTTAGTCCGCGCGCAATCGTGCCGAGATTCAGCAAATGCCGATTTTCGGCATGCCTGCCGAATTTCCGGCAACTTTATGAACGGCCGTTAACACGGTGTGATGCTGCAAATTGTTCGGAATCACAGCTATTCAATATTATTCATAATTATTTGTAGGTATGCGTGAGACGCTATTGGCGGGCACTTCTCGCATGCAGAATTCATCCACTCTGAAATCTACTTCTACTGATTCCATGAATGGCTATTTTCGATTCCAGGGTCTGCCGGGGGATTCCCAGTTTTGCGGCAGCGCCAGCGGGGCCAGATACCCGGCCCTTGGTTTCCAGTAACGCCGCCTCAATCAACTTCTTCTCTTGGTCGGGGTCCAGGCGACCAAGTCCCCTTGGCGGTACCGTTGAAGTCCGCCTTTCGCCCCGCGTCTCTTGCTTCAACCAAGTCTGGTCAACGGAAAACGTTTCGTCGTCACAGAGCAGCACCGCTCTCTCTACCACATTCTGTAATTCACGAATATTCCCAGGCCAGTCATAAGCCTGAAACAACTCCACGGTGCTCTTTTTGATTTGCCTGATTCTCTTGCGACTTCTTTTTGCATATCGTTCGATCAGGTATTCCAGTAGCAGCGGAATATCGTCTGCTCTTTCCCGAAGCGGCGGAATTTGGATTGGAAAAACATTCAGTCGGTAAAAAAGGTCCTGACGAAAAGTCCCCGCGGCCACGGCTGCCTTCAGATCGCGATTCGTTGCCGCGAGGATTCGCACGTCAACGGAAATCGACTGGTTACTGCCAACACGTTCGAATTCCCGCTCCTGAAGCACTCGCAAGAGAACAACTTGTGTATCGGCGGGGAGATCGCCAATTTCATCCAGGAATATCGTGCCCCCGTCAGCAGATTCAAAACGGCCCAATCGTCGCTGAATTGCTCCGGTGAATGCACCCTTCTCGTGCCCAAATAACTCAGAAGAAATCAGCGAGGCCGGAATCGCCGCGCAATTCACGCGTATGAACGCTCGCCCGGACCGATTGGATTGCTTGTGAATAGCGCGCGCAATCAGTTCTTTTCCGGTTCCAGTTTCACCCAGGATCAACACGGTGGAATCTGCCGATGCCACACGCTGAACTTCTGACAGGACCTTCAGCAGCCTCTCTGAAGAACCCACAATCTCCTCAAACATCGAAGATCGAACGGCTTCTTCGCGAAGAGCCAGATTTTCATTGCGGGTTCGCTCCGCTGTTTGTTTGCTCTCTTCCACGTCGGTCCGCACCACATACCATCTCAACAGGTGACCACTCTCCTCCTTCATCGGATTAAAACGAGCGAGGAACCATCGGTACTGTCCATCTTTTCGGAGAATTCGCGCTTCTAATTCGAACGGCGCTGAACTGGAAAGCCCCGCTCGTCGTTGCTCGAGATAGCACTCCATGTCTTCGGGGTGCACCACTTTCGTCAGAAATCCTGCTCCCTTCCATTCTTCCAGCGAGAATCCGTAGTAATCTAGGATCCTCTTGTTGGCATACAATCCTTCTCCATCGGGGCGTAATACGAAAACATGAGCCGGCACAAAATCTATAAGTTTTTGGAGCTCTTTTTCGCTTTCTCGAAGTTGTTCCTTTTGGCTACGCAAATTCCCGTAAAGTTCTCTGAGTTTCTCTGCCGTATCATTAAAGGCCATCCCCAATTGCGCAAGTTCGTCTTTCCCTGCCACGGGAATCTGATGGTGAAATTCACCTCTCGCCAAGGCGCGCGAGCCTTCCATTAAACGACCTAGTGGTCGTGTAATACTTCGAGTTATGACGACAGCTAGAATTGTGGCAACTAGCAAGGTGAGAATGCCGGTTACAGGAACAATGATGAACATGCGTTGTTCTGCGTGACGAATGTTAGAGGTGGCTTGTGCTCTTTCGCCGGCCACCTCGCGATCAACATCTTTCACCAGTTCGGAACTAAGGTATTCAAGCGGTTGAATTTGGTTTGCTACCCGCATTCGCAGAGCAACCCAGTCCCCCGAAATTGCCAGGGCCCGGATTGCATCCAGATGTTGAGGTAGTGCACTCTGTACAGATTCCAGAGTGGCCATCACTGCGGAATCCAGTTTTCCTTCCGAAGACCATGTGCTAAAAGACTCCTGAGTTCGTTTGGCATCTTCGAGCAAAGTAGTGCGGAGTGCTTCCGATTCCTTCAGCAGCTGGGTGGGATCTTTAGATTGTGCCAGTTCATTGAACCGGTCATGGAATGTCCGGAGACTGGTTTGAAAACGCAAGACCGCAATTAGTTCCTGGTCCACCGCCATCATCCGGTCCGCTTGCACACGAACCAGGTGCAGTTCCCACAGGAGAAACGCATTGCTCGCGAGCATCAGCAAAAAAATGAATACAAAACAGAGTGTCAGCCGCCTTCTGATGCTAATTTTCTGCAGGGGAATAGCTTTCTCATCAGTCTGGTGAACACTTTGTGCCCATCTTTCCGCCAATGTGCGCCCCTGCGAAACCAATGTGGATTTTGGTATCTCTGTTCTTGAACTCAGTTCACCGGTGGCCCCGTCCCGAACCCAGTGATTGCCACTAGTTTTTTCTCCAAGTCCTTCACAGCGTCGGAGGCTTTCACTCTGCCCATCAACACAGAATGAACAGCTTGAACGTAAGCCTGAGAAACCTCCGCGTATTTCGCGCCGCTAACAGTGGAAGGCCGGACGACGACACTGTCGCCCCGACTTGGCTCTCCTGCGGAATCCCTGATCTTTAATATGCCAGGCAATTCGTGTAACTCAGGATGTACAGGAAACGCGGAACGCGATTGTTCTCTCTCTTGTTGCGCTTCTTTTTGCAGCAGGAATCGAACTAACTGAACTGCTTCACCCACATGGGCCGAAGAGCTGGAGACCGCCAATCCAAATCCTCCCAAGGTTGCCACGCGCGCGGACTTGCCGCCTGGCACGCTTGTTTCGCCAACGCGATCCTGAATCGGCAAGCCCAACGGATGGTGCAAGAAATAATTGGAAGTCCAGCTGCGCCCGAACGCTGCTCTCTCTGCATTCAAAAATGTATTGCTTGCGTCCCATTCTTGGTAGGAAAGTACGCTTGGAGGAGAAATCCAGCCAACCCAATGAGCTGCGCGTTCCCAGGCCCGAATTGCCTTCGGATTGTTGATGCTGATCCTTTTATCCGCTTCAATGATGTGTCCGCCGCCCTCATCGAATTGCCACTCCAGAGCGCTGCAGGTCAATCCTTCGCTCGCGGCCCCGGGCCACACGAAGCCCCAGAAGTCCTTTTCACCTCTGGCGCGCTCGCCTTCCTGTATCCGCGCCGCCATTTTCTCCAGCTCATCCCAACTTTTTGGCGGCTGCTTATATCCATACTTGAGTAGCAGATCTGTCCGATAAAAAAGGACTCCAGTATTTGCGTGGTAAGGCACAGCCACTAGTTTGCCGAGGATCGTATAATTCCGAACCACCTCAGGATCCTGCGAAGACAACTCCGGCGCAAAATATGGCTTCAAGTCGACCAGATATTCGTTCAGCATCCCCGGCCAAATGACATCGATGCCGTAAACATCTGGTGTCGGAGTCTTCTTTTCCAGCAAGTCGCGAACTAGCTCCAGTTGATCCGGCGATGTCTCTGGAGCAGGCAGATGCTTAACTCGAATCCCTGTTTGCTGGGTGAACTCCTCCAACCTTGCATCGGTAAGCACGCTGCGTTCCCTCGCGTCATGCGACCATTCCGGATCCAGAAATGTCAAAGTTACTGGTTCTTGCGGGGAGTGCCGGCACCCATTCAGGACAGCAGCGGCCAATATGACTGCCGCTCCAGCCAATCGGAATCCGAATCTCGAAAGCCGAGAGAGAGGTGTCCTGATTTCTCGGAGCGGAGAAGTCTTCACCTTGCGGTCCTTTTCGACGATGACCCTATTTCAATGGGTGCACAATGCTACACCAAAGCATAACCTTGGTTCAGGGATTCGGGACTAGGGGTACTGCTATCGGGTTCAAAAATACAGGGAAGTACCGATAACGGTTCCGCTGGGGGCAACTCCAACTCGTCCCGGCGATAAGCTCCAACCAAAATATTCATTTAGTTAAGTCGGCGGTTTACGCGATAAAATAGCGGTTTGCGCCTGAGGAGGAAATGCATGAGAGCAGTAGTGACCGGTGGAGCTGGCTTTTTGGGATCACACCTCTGTGATCGATTGCTGCTCGAGGGTTGGGATGTCTTGGCGCTCGATAATTTGATCACTGGCGAAGTTTCAAATATTGCTCACCTAAAAGACAATGGCCGATTCCAATTCCTGCCCAAGGATGTCAATGAGCCCATCCATATCGAAGGGAACGTGGATTACGTATTCCACTTTGCTTCCCCTGCAAGTCCCCCCGATTATCTGAAATTTCCTATAGAAACCTTAAAAGTCGGATCGCTCGGCACAATGCACTCCCTCGACCTTGCCTTGCAAAAGAAAGCCAAGTTTCTGCTTGCTTCCACGAGTGAATGCTACGGTGACCCCAGCGTATCTCCGCAGACGGAAACATATTGGGGGAATGTAAATCCCGTCGGGCCGCGCAGCGTATACGACGAAGCAAAGCGTTTTGCCGAAGCTACTACCATGGCTTACTACCGTCATCACGGTGTCGACACTCACATCGTACGCATCTTTAATACATACGGTCCTCGCATGCGTTTGAATGACGGGCGCGCTCTTCCCAACTTTGTGTTTCAAGCGCTCAGCGGCCAGCCAATTACCATTTACGGCGATGGCAAGCAAACCCGTAGTTTTTGCTATGTTTCAGATCTGATCGACGGCATTTACCGGCTCAGCCAGTCCAATGAACATTTCCCCACGAACATCGGGAATCCTACTGAACTGACGATCTACGAATTCGCGAAACGCATTTTAAGCTACTTCCCGAACGCTCCTGGTCTAATCCATGAGCCGCTGCCTGAAGATGATCCAAAACAGCGCCGTCCCAACATTTCGAAAGCAAAGAAGCTACTGAACTGGGAACCGAAAGTGGAATTGGAAGAAGGCCTCGGCTATACGCTGGAATATTTCCGTCAGCAGTTCGCTCGCGAAACAGTCGCTTCTAAATAGGCAATATTGTCGCCAGCCCTAATGAGTTTCCGCCGGCTTTACCTCTGAGGCCGGCCGAAGCAATGGTAATCAAAATTTAACTGTTGCATTTTTTGTGGCGAATACAAGTTTCTTCCGTCGATGACCAGGCGACGCGCCATCAGTTTCCCCGCGCGTTCCCAGTCAAGTTCACGGAAAATCTTCCACTCTGTGCAGACCAGTGCTGCGTCTGCATCCTTCAAGGCTTCGTATGGATCGTCATGATAAACAATATTAGGAAAAATTGGTCTCGTGCGTGAGATTGCTTCCGGGTCTGTGGCGTGGATTTCGGCTCCCTCCTCCAGCAGTCGACGGATCACATCAAGCGCTGGGGCAAAGCGAATATCGTCGGTGTTTGCCTTAAAGGCCAAACCGAGCACAGCAACCCGCTTACCCTTTACGACCCACAATGCTTTGTGAATCTTTTCAAAGTACCGATCGATGCGCTGTTTGTTAACATCTTCAGCCGCCTTCAGCATCTCAAAATTGATCCCAACAGAAGAGGAAAGATGGATGAACGCCTGGATGTCCTTTGGAAAGCAAAATCCACCGAAGCCCAATCCTGCCTTCAGGAATTGTGTTCCGATGCGAGGATCCAGTCCCATCGCGTGGGTCACTTCCTCTACGTCGGCGCCAATGCGTTCGCACAGGTCCGCGATGACGTTCGCATAACTTATCTTCAACGCTAGAAACGAGTTTGAAGCATGCTTGATCAATTCGGCGCTGTTAATCGTGGTAATCAGCAACTCGCCCGGATGGTCTGTGGGGCACTTTCCTGCATGGATGGGACAGTGAAATTTCCTCGCCAAAATCGGAGTGTAAATTTCTCGGAGTTGTTTAGCAGAGCTCTCATCTTCCACACCTACAACGATGCGATCTGGATGGAAGAAATCGCCTACAGCCGTTCCTTCTCTCAGAAATTCCGGATTCGAAGCCACGTGGAATTTCATATCTCCACCGCGAGAATAGGCAGCAAGAGCTTTTTGTAATTGCATGCCGGTGAGAGCCGGCACTGTGCTCTTTTCAACGACCAGTTTTGGCGAGCGCGCTTCCTGCGCAATCTGCCGCGCCACGTGATCGATGGCAGATAGATCTGCTTCTCCGGTATCTTTTGGCGGAGTTCCCACGCAGATGAAAATCACTTCACCAGCGCGGATGGCTTCTCCCGGATCTGCCGTGTATGAAATTTTCTTCTCGGCGACAGCGCGTTTCAATACTTCGTCCAGGTGCTCCTCATAGATGGGCACTTTTCCGGCTTTCAGTTGATCGATACGCTTGCTGTCTATATCTGTACAGAACACTTCATGGCCGGCAGCGGCCAAGCAGGCCCCGGTCACCAGTCCGACATAGCCACACCCGATAACGGTCAAACGCACTATCGTTCTCCTTTTTCTAGAGCCAAAAAGATTAGCAGCTTCGGGGAGCAGGGACCAACTCAACAAGCCGTTATTGACTATCAAAAAATAGAATTAACCGGAGATTGGATTACTTTCTGCCTAATAGCAATCCACGAAGTCCCATAAGTACCAGCTTCGGCTGGGTTCGCACCACATTCCAAAGTAAGCGGGTCGATTCGTCTCGATTAATTTCGCCTAATGATTCCCGCGTCGAATCGTTCAGCATATCCACTAATCGGGAATAATCTTCCTGTTGAAAATAATGCAGCGTGCGACGAATAAGCCAGTGCGTTCCTAGTTCGCGCCGCAAGGCCCGCAATTCCGATTTACCGTTACGCAGAATTGAATCGGCCACACCTCTTGCTCCACGCAACCCAGTTACAATGCCTCCGACCGTGGAAACTTTTACCTGAGCGGCCGCGTCTCCCACCAGATAAACTTCGCCGTTTCCCACCGTTCGTTGCACGGGCACCCACCGCTTATAAACAGGAATCCTCGCTCCTTGCCATTCCAGCGGCTCAAATCCTTTTTTCGCAAGAAAGCGATCGAAGCAAATTTTTGTAGCCTGGCCATTCTCTCCAATTACTCCAACCGCGGCTCGCTCTGAGGATTCAGGAATCAACCAGTAAAAGTAGGGGGTGTCATCCGGGATGAACCAAACTTTGGTAGTGTCCGCCGGGCAATCCTTTGGAAGTTTAATCACCGCTTGTACCAGCGGAACAGTTTCCACTGGCGGCCAACCTGCGGCGCGAGCAACCCGGCTGACAGCGCCATCGGCGCCTACCAAGCTTTGCGCATGATATTCCATGCGCTCCCCAGCCTGATCCACGGCAACGTTCAATCCTGTGCCGTTCGGACGCAGTCCTAAAAAGCGCGTGTTATAGTTAAGCTGTGTTCCGGCCTCGACTGCCTCTTGTGATAAGGACCGAATCAATCGTGAGCGTTCGATGATGAGATCGGGTCTCTTCAGTGAAAACTGTGCCGAGCGCCCATCCGTGAACAATTCGAACCTGTTAATTTCATTTACTATGCAGGATCTTGCTTCAGCGCTGATCTGGCCGCGAAAATGATCCGTCACAATTAATGTGCGAGCCGAAGCTTCAAGCGTAGGACGCGATTCTAGAACGCGCACAGCCTTGCCACCGCGTGCCAAATACCCGGCAGTGTACAGGCCTGCCGCCGAGCCGCCGACGACCAGAATCTCCTCTTTTTTCCGGCTGGGCCGGCTCATGCTGTTCTCTTCACCGTAATCATCTACCTTCAGTCCGCTTGATCCTGGATCAAAGCTTTCTAGCCGAATGGAGTGAGCAGACGAGACAAGAACGTCTCGCAAGCAGTGTCAAGCAGTATAGCCAAACCCTGCAGTTGTCACAAAACTGCTCACGTCTGTATTTTCTCGAAAATTGGGAACACGGATAGAGAGAGAGTTCAGGCTGCAATTTTCTTGGTTTGCCGTTCGTAAGGGGCCTTCTCTAACCATGCCACCGCGACAAGCATGCAAATCACCACGCTTGCCGCCACGATTGTGGCACCTATTGCAGAGATATAAGTCACGAGAACAGCGGCTCCACCACAAACGGCTCCCACCATGTACATGGTAAGGACTGCGCCCCGTTGCCCAAATCCCAAATTGGCCAAACGGTGCGCGGAGTGGTCTTTGCCAGGAGTCGCAAATGGCAGTAGTCCCCGTCGCGACCGAGAGATCGTTACCAAAGTGGTGTCGAATATGGTGGCACTCAAGATCAACAGTGGAGCCAATACATTGGCAAGCGGCGTGGCGTTCTCAATTCTCAGCTTTAAGGCCAACGTCGCCATCAGGAAGCCGAGAAACATCGCTCCACCGTCTCCCATGAATATCTTGGCTGGCTTAAAATTCCAACGCAGGAAGCCGGCCGCCGCTCCCAAGACTGCAGCTGCAAGGGTGGTGACCAACGTCTGTCCACTCAAATAAGCCAGCAATGCAAAGAACACAGAAGCCATGGCCGCCACTCCCGCGCACAAGCCATCCATGTGATCAAGAATGCTGAATGAAGCGGTAATTCCTACTACCCACAAAATTGTGAACGCAGCGTCCAGACAATATCCCGTTCGGCCGCCAAACAGGGAACTGAAGATTTGGGTATGAATTCCAGAGGCTAACAGGATGATGGCGGCCAGGGGCATGCCAACGAATAATTTTAGTTGATGATGGAGCCAACCACGATCGTCAAGGAACCCTACCGCAGCCACCAGCGTGGCTCCGGTTACAATTCCAATCACCTGGGCACGCGCCGCACCATCGAAAGCGAACAGGATGGCCAGCATTACTCCCGCGTACATTGCTAATCCGCCGAGCAGGGGAATTGGCTTCAGATGAACTTTGCGGGGACCAGGGAGGTCCACCATCCCCACCCTGATTGCGAGCGCCCGCACAGGCACCACCAGGACCAGCGATGCTGACGCCGCGATCAAAAATGCCAGCAGACCCGCACTCATACGCCCTCATTGCTCGTTCTGACGAAACTGGTCCGGGCGAGATGGCCAGTGCCTTAACAGAGACGTTGCCGGTTTTGGGTTCCGGCTCCCAAGTCAACAGCTAGGAAAGCGGTAGAGAGATACCGCCATGGCTGCCCACGCAACAGAAATAACATAGCGCGAAATGTTACCTTTCGCTAGAAGATTCCGATAAGAGGTTCTCTGTATTTATTATTCGATAAAATCTACGGTACTCTACAGTACTCTTGGTTAGGGAGGAGATATCCTAAACGGGCTTGCGTTGCGTCCATGCCTCAGCTTTGTGCTATCTCTTCCATGATTCTAATTAGTTTGACCAATTCTTTGCTTCGCTCAAATTCGGGAGCTGCTGCGAGGGAGGCTTGGCCCATCTTGCGAACTATTTCAGGATCAGCAGCCATCTGCCGGGCACAATTCGCAAAGTGAGTGGCGTCATCTGGATCGGCCGAAATGGAAAATCCTCTTTCTTTCCCGATCGAAACGACGTCGCATTCATCGGGGGCAACCGCCACGATGGGTTTACCGGCAGCCAGAATCCCATACATTTTGCTTGGCACCACAACGCCCTCCAGGCCTCGCTTCACGGTTATCACATGGGCATCCGCAGCCGCCAGGACCGATGGGATTTTGCTGCCAGGAAAAAAGTCAAGAAAGCGGATGTTCGGAATGTCTTTGGCGGCACTCTGTAAACGATCACGTTGCGCGCCATCTCCAACAAAAACCAGGCCTATCCCATCCCTGGAAAGCTCTGCTGCACCCTTAATCAACGTGTCCCAGGCACCATAGAATCCTAGATTTCCAGCGTGCAGCAAAACAAATCGAAAATTGCCTCGGATGGCGCGAATCACATCATGGTCAAGAACGATTGGAATTGAACTGTCAGCAGGCAAATCGGCTCCATCCCGAACAATGGAAATGTTCCCCGCGGAAACTCCTTTCCCACTGATGCGATTGCGCATGTCCTCACCCAGTACGACGACCCGCGTAGCCCGTCGAAGCGCCCAACGATGGAGCTTCTCCCAGATGCGGGAAAGGAAGCCAGGATTGACGATTGAACCGCCTACCGCCATGTCGGGATACATGTCGCGAATGTTGTAGACAAATGGTCTCCTTTTCAAAAGAGCGACGAATGCTCCGATAATTCCTTCAAAAGGTGGGTCAGTCATCGCCAGAACCAGGTCACAAGAGAGAAACAGTGCGCGAGGAACGGAGAGGAGTACATAGGAAAGGTAATTGAAAATTCGTTTCTTCATTTGCAGTCGTGGGTAATCCGTAGATCCAACCCGGATGATTCGAACGCGACCACTCATTTCCGTTTGGTAGAAATGCCATGGCCTACGTTCGGTTGGATCGTACGATGGCCTGCCACACAAAACAGTAACGTCATGCGGAGAAGCAAGCGCATCGACCACGGTCTGAGCCATTTTTGCAGTGGCGGAAGTATCGGGCGGGAAGTAAAGGTTCAGTAGCAGAACATGCACGCTACGAGTGTACAAAAATCGAAATATCAAGAGAAGCTTGGCGCTCGGAATTCAATTCTTGTGTCTTTCGTCGCTGCAATTTCCTTACAAAATCGGACAGTTGGACCAAAACTGTTCGTTTGACCAGTTTCGCGTTCGTAAGACTGCTTCTACCTTTAGAGGAATTCAAGACAGCTTAGAGGAGGTCCAGGATGCAATCTATCGGGCATCGGAGACTGATGATATTTTTTCTGGCTACGGCTGTGTGCATAAACGCAGCAAGCGTCGCGGGGCAACCACCTGTCTTGCCACAGTCAGTTCTGGGCGCACACACCGTTTATGTCGATAATCAAACTACATTCACCGAACTCGAATACACCGCTGTCCTCGAATTGAACAAATGGGGCCATTTCCAGCTAGCAGACCGCGATAAGGCCGATCTGGTGCTGGTGCTCAGTAGCGGTACACATGTCCACGCCATTCCAGATGGCCAATTTCCACGAACAACTGGATTGAACGCATTTTCCGAAGAATCCGTGCCGGCTGGGCATACCCGAGTCGCCTTGGTGGACCCCAAGACCAACACCACGCTATGGAGTGATATTCATAAGACCGAAGGCGGCAAGGTGAAAAACGGCCATCTGTTAGATGAGTTGCGCCAAGCGTATCAGGACGCCGAGAAGGCTCGAAGCAAGCAATAGGAAACACCGTTTGAAACAAAACGAATCAGAATCAAGCGAACGAGGGGCGCAACCTAATGCGCCCCTTCTTTGTTGGCGTATACAAAACATTCTGCTATAGCTGGAGCAGTATACGCAGTTGTTTTCGTCTCATTGATTCGCTCCAGAACGAAGGCTTTTCCTATGGAAATCATTGTGGAACATCTGGGGGCTGTGCAATTTCAGATTAGAACGCGAGGCCACTCCATCGTCAGCGACCAGCCCGTTAACAGTGGCGGATTCGATGAGGGCATGACCCCTCCGGAGCTTCTGCTTGCTTCTCTGGGTTCCTGCGCGGGCTACTACGCGGCGGAATATTTGCGGAAGAAGAAACTTGCCAGCGAAGGAACAACCGTGCGAGTGACCAGCGAGAAAGTCACTAAGCCAATACCGCGTATGACCGACTTTATGGTTGAGGTTACGGCGCCGCTGGATTTGAATGCGGAACAGTTGAAGGGTATGGAAGATGCCGTCTCACATTGTCTTGTCCACAACACCCTCTTAAATCCGCCAAAGATCGCCGTGAAGGTTGCTGGGGCGAAGGTGCTCGTCAATAAATAATCTCATCCGGCGATCATTTTGCCGAGAGCTCTTTCCGTATTTTGGCGGCTACGGTTGCCGTTAATCCCGAAAGTGTACCAGCCGGATTCCGGAAATCTCTTTCCGACTGCCCAAAGAATCGGATATGTAACCGAATGGTTGCTACCCAGGCTCATTGACCGTTTTTTACTTTTGATAATTTGGGCTAAGGTCGCTTCAATGCGCTCGTACGCATCGGGCGCTTCCCTATTCTGCAAATCGCCAACATCTTTGAAAGAACCAGGAGTCCCAGATCGGACTTGAGTTTCCGTCCAATGATTGCTGGAGTCTGAGTCTGGGCCTCGCGAATGAGCGGTGGAGCTTGCGCAGGCCCGCGCAGATACGAAGAATTATGATCGAGTGGAATGCCAAGAATTACAGGCACGCCCCAAGTCTGAAGTTTGGGTGTGGAGATATTCATGGGCGTTTGATGAGGAAATTGCCTAGAACAAGCGCATCCATCTTGGTGCGCAGGAAACAATCGATTGCCTCTTCTGGCCGGCAGACGATTGGCTCGTTGTCGTTGAACGACGTGTTCAGGACGACGGGAACGCCGGTCTGCCGTTCAAACTCAGTGATCAACGCGTGGTAGCGCGGGTTTGCGTCCGCGGTGACTGTCTGCAGGCGGCCCGTGCCGTCAACGTGAGTAGGCGCAGGAATCTTGTCTCGTTTTTCCGGCAGAACCGAGTATGCCAACGTCATGAACGGAGATGGATGCGACTTGGAAAACCATTCACCCGTTTTTTCGGCCAGGATCGAGGGAGCAAACGGCCGGAAAATCTCGCGATGTTTTATACGGCTGTTCAGAATTTCCTTCATTTCAGGGCGACGCGGATCGGCAACAATACTGCGGTTGCCTAAAGCTCGCGGCCCCCATTCGGCTCGTCCCTGATACCAACCCAGAATTTTTGCGTTGGCGATAATTGCAGCGGTTTGCCGGATCAATTCATCGTCAGGTAATTCGGCAATCGTGAATCCACCCTGGGCAATCGCGCTGGCATGAATTGCACTACGAATCTCCGTCGAAGAATATCCCGGCCCCCAATAAGCATGGCTCATTACGAACGATCGTGGTTTCCCCAGTTTTTGGTGCCAAACATGATAGGCGGCGCCCACTGCCAGACCCGCGTCTCCCGCAGCAGGGTGTACATAAACTTCTTCAAACGGCGTCTGCTCAAAAATCTTTCCGTTGGCTACGCAGTTGAACGCTACACCTCCCGACAAACACACGGCCTTCGCGCCTGTTCGGGCAGCCAATTTCTTCAACATACCGAGATAAACTTCTTCCAGGCGCGCTTGAAGCGACGCCGCCAGGTCTCGATGACGTTTTTCAAGTGGTTCATCTGGCTGACGTGCGGCTCCACCCAATTTCTTGCCAAGCTCATCTGAAAACATTTTGCCCAGCACGGGAGTCTTATCCGATTCGGCCCAGGACATTTCCGGCCCGGAGATGTGATGAGTGAAATATTTTAAGCCCAGACGAAATCCAAATTCCCCACCATTCCCACTGAAGCGAACGACATCGCGAAAAGCTTCGATATAGTTTGGTTCGCCGTATGCTCCCAGGCCCATCACCTTATATTCATCGCCAAATTTCAGAAAGCCCAGATATTGCGTAACTGCGCTGTAATAGAGCCCAAGCGAATGCGGAAAAGCAATCGAACCATCGATCTGCATTCGCTTCCCGCGACCGACGCCCCACATGGAACTGGCGAAATCCCCGAGCCCGTCAGCGGAGAGAAGCGCCGCATGTTCGAAGGGTGAGACAAAATAGCTGCTTGCGAGATGGGCTTGATGGTGCTCCACACGGTGAAATGTCGCTTTCAACTTCTGGGGATCAATGTCAAATGCCGCAGCTAGTGCATCCGGAATCCAGGTGAATTTTGTCAAGACTTTTGCGCGTTCCCTCGCGAAGGAAGGCATGCGGATGGCATAAAACAATTTCGTTGCCAGGCGGGCGTAGGGATTTCGAGGCACGGCTACATGATCAATATCCGACAGATCGATTCCCGCTTCTTTCAAGCAATAACGAATCGCCGCCGCAGGAAAACCTGCCGCATATTTGACCCGATTAAAGCGCTCTTCCTCCACCGCGGCGATCAATTCGCCATCGCAAACTAGTGCGGCGGAAGCGTTGCCATGATAGGCGTTGATTCCGAGAATGTTCATATTTACGTAACTAGCTTACCTTAAGGTGTTGATTTGGGTGATTTTCCAACTCCCCGACAATCGACATCAACCTAAGTATTGCCGGCACCACTCATTTAGCACGTAGAGCGACCACGGGCGGGACCACGTTGTTTGACCGTTCAGAAAATTATCCCACACTCGGCTAACCCCGGTGCTATGCAAATGCGGGGTCAACGCTGGTGCAAGATTTTGGAAACTCGCTTCTAACTTTGGTCGAAGCGATGTCCTCAACCATTCTTCCCACGGGAGCGTAAACGTTCGTTTCTTTTGCTGCAGAATTTCCGAAGGCAACATTCCTTCCAGTGCTTTGACTAGCAGCGCTTTTTTTTTGCCCGGCTGCACCCGCGCCGAGTCTGGTAGCGCACACATGAATTCCACAAGGGGCGTATCGAGCAGCGGTACGCGAACTTCTAGAGAACGCGCCATGCTGACCGAATCCGTGTCGCGTAAGAGAATGCTGTTCATGTAGGTACGCATCTCCAGCCACGAAATCCCAGCCACTGGCTCCATCGAGCGGGCTTGATCGGATGCGCGTTCCAGCCAGGCCAGCCATGTGGGATCTAATGATTCCCCATCCGGCCCAATATTACTGCTGTGAAAGAGGGGATCAGTCAGCGAATGCAATTCGGAAGGCGGAAACAATAATCGCGTAAAAAAATAAGGATGAGGAAAGACTTCCGGCATTTGCCAGGCGTCTGAAACTTTCTTTGCCGCGTCCGGTGAGCTGCCACGAGCAAAAAACGATTTCATGAGCGGTGAACTTACTCGACGAAATGGCCTCGGCAGGAAACTTGCTGCCATCTTAAGCTTTGCAAGCTTGGGCGTGTCTGCAAAAGAAGAGTAGCCTGCAAACAGCTCATCGCCACCAAGTCCGGAAAGTGCCACTTTTAAACCCACCTGCCGTGCAGCCCACGACACAAAATAAGTGTTGATTCCATCCATGGAGGGTTGATCGAGAGCTCCAACAACTTCATCCAGCCGCGAAAGCATATCCACTCCGCGAAGAGGGATTTCTGTGTGCTGAGTCCCAACACGATCGGAGACAACTCTCGCAAGAGGTGCTTCGTCATACGGCGTATCCGGAAACGACAGCGTAAAGCTCTGTATACCTCTTTGTGCTCGCGCGGCGAGTGCGGCTATTGCGCTTGAATCAAGCCCACTAGACAGGAATAGGCCAACAGGGACATCGGCGACCAAATGCGCGCGCACAGCATCATCGAGAAGCTTCGATAACCTCTCGGCCGTAGAACTGAAGTCGCGGGGACGATGCGGATCCAGGGCCGCGGGTGAACGCGAAGGATCCCACCATGGCCGCGCCCGCGGTGTACGCCGCCGGTCAGGCAGATGCAAAAGCAGCCGATGGCCGGCTGGCAATGAAAAAATCGTTTCGACAAGGGTGACAGGCTCAGACACGCTCCCGAACAGCAGATAGGAAGTCAGTGCATCCAAAGAAAGTTTGCGTGGAACGGAACCAGAAGCAAGCAATGCCCGCACTTCCGAAGCAAAGCAGATTCCGTCCGAAGTTTGGGCGTAATAAAGCGGTTTGATCCCGAGAGGATCGCGTGCCAGAAACAGCAGCGGTACTGTAGCGAAATGATTTCGAAGATCCAGCAGTGCAAAGGCGAACATTCCTCGCAGTTCGTGGAGTAAGTCTTCGCCCCATTCTTCCCAGCCGTGAACCAGGATTTCCGTGTCTGATTTTGTTTCGAAGCGGTGACCTGCAAGAGAAAGCCTTTGCCGAAGCTCTCGATAATTGTAGAGTTCCCCGTTAAAGACGACGCACACGTTGTGTTCTTCATTCCAGATAGGTTGGTGTCCCCCCGGAAGATCGATGATGCTAAGGCGGCGCATGCCGAGAGCCGTCCCGGGAGATCGCGGATCGTTTGCGTAAAAGCCATCTTCGTCCGGACCGCGATGCACCATCGCTGCTGTCATGGAGCGAACGTAAGACTCAGCAATCTTGGATGTTGAAGCGTTGGCGAATCCGCAGATGCCGCACACGCCGCTATTTAATCTCCGGTGAAGTGAAAAAGGCAGCCGTAGCGCGTGCAAGATTTTCCCGAAGATGAAAACGAGCGATACGCAATCGGTGATCCGCTAGCCAGCCGAGCGCTACCCGCATCAGCATCAGGAATATTAAGGAATTCACCGAAAGAAACAGGTACAGAAACGAACGCCTTTCGAGCAAGAGGCTCCAATCCACATATTCATCCCACCCAGGTAGATAGCGATCAAGTCGTTGTCGGAGCTGAAAACCATGAAATGGAAGAGCTGAGACATGAACGTGTGCAAAGTTCTGGTATGAGTATTCTTTTAGGTAGTTAGGAATTCGATTTGTTGCCTGTTCGAATATTTCCGGATTCTTAAGTTCACTGCGCGTCAGCAGATTTCCGTTGCCATCTCGTAGCATCACGCGATAAGTGGGGTCCACAACCACCCAGCGATTGTTCAGATAGACCTCGGCGACCACGTGCATGGTATTGCGTTCCGGGGTGAGTAGCAGCAATCGCCGAGTCTCAAGTCCCGTACTGCGACTCAGGTTCAGAAACGCGTTTGTTGCGCTTCCGCAAACGGCCAATAGCTGCCGGTAATTCAAAGTGTTTTGCGGGTCGCGGAGAGAAACTGCGGATGGCGGATTCAGCTCAAGCCTGGGAGGTCCATTTCGCATCCAGGCAAGAATCGCTTCGACTTTGTCAACCGGAGCCGCTGCCTCAGGAATGACCGCGTCAGAAAATCCGCGCAAATATTGGCGAACTGAGAACTCCCAAATGCCCGACCCGATACTGGCTATAAGCGCAAGGATGAGCAGAAAATTGCTGAACCACCATATGCAGCGGAAAACTGGATGGCCGGTCGGTCTCTTTTCTGAATTGCTCATCAGACTGTCGATTGTCCTATGACTGGCGGGGACCTGCAAGAGAACGATACAGGTCTTCCATCGCCTGTAACGGCTGTTCCCAATCTAGTGAAGTAACCGCTGCACTACATCCCTCTCTCATTTCACGATACAAAGCATCCTCGACAATCATCCGTTCAATTCCTCTGCTCAAATTGGCTTGATCGCAAGGAACCGCCAACCCCGCTATATTTGTTAGCAATGGGGCTATCCCGCATCGGTCGGTCAAAACTACCGGTGTTCCCGCCACCACTGCTTCCGCTGCCGTATTTCCAAAATTTTCGTTTTGGGAAGGTAGCACGAAAACATCCGCATCTCGATACGCAGACCATTTTGCTTCTCCCGAAAGGGGCCCTACAAAATGAACGTGCGATAGCAACCCAAGTTGTTTGGTTTTCGATTCAAGGATTGCCCGCATCCCGCTTTCATCGGGGCCAACAAAAGCAAGATGGAGTCTCTCCTGCAGAGTTTTCTGTCGGTTGAAAACCTCCGCAAATGCGTGCAAGAGAAGTTCTGGGCTCTTTTTCTTTGATAACCGCCCCAAAAAAAGAAGCAATTTAGCATCGGGTGCGATTTGCAAGGAGCTGCGAAAGGCTCCGCGGGCAGGCAACGAATTAGGAACAGAAACACCATTCCGTCGAACTATAATTTTTCCGATCGCAATACCTCCACCCTCCAGTTCTGCTTTTTCCTGCGCAGAGGTCGCGACAATCGCTGCCGCGCCATCCAGCAGTTTTCCTCCGAAGAAGCGGTGATACAGCCGCTTGAGCGCAATATTGCGCACGATCGGCACAAACATGCCGATGGGCTCAACCACATAAGGGATGCCCCGCTTCCGGCATTCGGAGGCAACTCGAATCCCAAGTACATCGTACAGTCCGTAAATATGAACAATCTCGAAGTTGTGGAGGCGAGCCCGCAAGTATCGTCCCAATGCCGGGTTCCAGCTAACCGCGTGGTAGTGAAGCCAATTCGGAAGATAGATTGCCGTCACGCCATTTACTTCCCATTTACAGCCGAATGGGCCTGCCACGGCCGCCGGCACATTCGGCAAATCATCGAGACGCTTGAGCAGTCCCCAATCCGATGTAAGCACCGTAACTTGATGCCCGCGAGCCTCCAGCCCTTCTGCAAGTGCACGTACTTTTACCGGTGGGCCGCCGAATTCGAAGAACGGTGCGTAACTCTGCGTAACGTTTAGGATCCGCATAGTTCTCTGATTATTTTTTTGAATGCTTTAGCGAACACGTTGAATCGAAATTCTCTCTCCACCCGTTCCCGCCCGCGCTGGCCCATCTTCTGGGCAAGTTCAGGGTTTGCGAGAATGGCATCGATCGAAGTTGCCAGTTGAACGGAATCTCCATGCTGAACGAGATAACCGGTGACTCCGTCCTGAATTACTTCCGGGGCGCCCCCGTGAGCGGCACCGATTACTGGCTTTCCACGGGCCATTGCTTCCAGGTACACGAAACCAAAACCCTCGCCCCGGCTAGGCAGCGCGAAGATGTCAGCGGCCGCGTAGCAAGCCGAAAGTTCTCCATAGGATAGTCCGTGCAAGAAATGCACGTGCAGTCGTACCCCACTCTCTCGTGCGATTGTTTCCAGCCACTGGTGATCATCTCCCGTGCCCACAAGAACAAGTTGCAACGTAGGCCACCGAAGAAGAAGCCGTGGCAAAGCCAGAATGAGCGTGTCCATCCCCTTATAACGTTCGGTGGTAACCCATCGGCCGACACTTAGAATCACTGGTCCACTGGGGAACGCCTCTGGCAACTTGGAGCCTGCTGCAGCGTTCACAGTTTCGAAGTCCGGGTCCAGCGCCCACGGGAGAACGCGTACCTTGCGGGGAGAAACTCCCTGAAGAGACTCAACAAAATCAGCGGTCGCGCGGCTGGGGGAAAGTACCAGGTCGGCTTTTCGCAATGCGTTTCGTCGCACCAATGACAAAGGCTCCCAGACTTCCACTCCGTGGGTGCAAACAATGCTCTTCGTACGTGGAGCGATCAATTGCATTGCGCGGGCAATCGGCGCCAGGTTCGGGTGGGCCGCAAGAACAATTTTGGGGCGACGCCGGGCAGCGCGAATCGCTGTAGCTGCGAAGCGCGCTTTGCCCCGTGCAGCGCCAGTGAATACGAATTCGCGTTCCGCAATTCGCATCCGGTGGAGCTCCTGCGTGTCGTTCAAACTCAGAATGCGGTATTCCATTTTATGGGCGGTGGCGTATTCGCTGAGAACAAACGCCAGATGCCGCCCGGCGCGCTGAATACCGCCAGGAGCATCGAGTTCGGGGAAAAGGCCAATCAGCACGCGGTGAGTCTGACAAAGACAGCAGCAAGAATGCAAGAACTCATGCGCGATTGCTCAGCGAAAGAGCACAGAGATCAACCAGGCTGCCTACGTACGAATCAGCAGGATCGGTTACGCGATTGTAATTCCCAAACCCGTACGTCACCGCAATTGCCTGCATACTTGCATTACGGGCCGTTTGGATGTCCACCTCGGAATCCCCAACCATGGCAGCTTGTTCCGCGGGAACCGACAGCTCCTTCAGGATGTGCAGTGCACCGGCCGGATCTGGCTTTTTTCTTTCGAAGCTATCTCCACCGTACACGGCTACAAAAAACTCCATTAATCCAAGCCCTTTTAAAATTTGCATGCTAGCCTTGGTCGGTTTGTTCGTTAGTACCACCTTTGGGTACCCCGCAAGCGCAGCGAGTCCTTCTTTTACGCCGGGATAAGCCCGGGTCTGTTCCAGGCTGTGGTGCTCGTAATGCTCCAGAAATATGGAAAGCGCGGACTTTTTGTCATTTTCGCTGGCTTCCGCCCCAAGTACGCTGGCGATGAGTTGTGGCGCTCCATGTCCTACGAATCCCGAGATCGTTTCTACCGGAAGTTCACTTCGCCCCGTTTTGCGCAACATCGCGTTCACGGAATTCACGATATCCAGCTTGGAGTCGATGAGTGTCCCATCCAAATCAAAAATGAATGCACAAATAGGCAGGCTCGAGGCGCTTGGCATAAGCATTTATTGTAATACGGGTGTCGCGAAGTTTTCATGCTGATGATTTCTTTAGAAATTAAGCTGCTTACAAGAAATTGCGAACATCACGTAAACTATAAGACTGTTCACGCACTGACAAAAATCCTGGAGTAATCATGGCCCTGGTTTATCCATTTCGCGCGTACCGCTACAACCCGGAAATTGTGCCCTTTGAGAAAGTACTCACTCAGCCATATGACAAAATCTCTCCGGCCATGCAGGAGAAATACTATGCCGCTGATCCGCATAACCTCATCGCAGTTGAGAAAGGCCGGAGCCTTCCTGATGACATTCCCCAGAACAACGTCTACACACGCGCGGCTGCAAAATTGAAGGAATGGACTCAAAACCGAATCGTTCAACAGGATCCTGCTCCCTCCTTTTATTTGTATACGCAGGAATATACCGTCCCGGGAACCACGCAAACAGCTACCAGGCGCGGTTTCATTGGTGCCGGCAAACTGGAAGACTATTCGGCCGGAGTGGTCTTTCGGCACGAGCAAACTTTGTCTGGACCCAAGGCGGACCGGCTTGAACTCCTTCGTCACACTCACACCCACACCGGCCAGCTATTCCTCATTTACAGCGATCCACAATTCAAGGTGGACGCAATCCTTCATCAGGTGGAATCCTCCGGGGCTCCCGTGACACAAATGACCGATGAATACGCCGTGATTCACCGGTTGTGGGCAATATCGGGTCCAACGCAGCTCAAGTCGATCCAGGAAGCAATGGCGGATCAAAAATTGGTAATTGCCGATGGCCACCACCGCTATGAAACTTCCTTGAATTTTAGGAATGAGTCGCGCACCAGGGCTGGAAAGCTTATCCCCGACGCTTTGTACGAATGTTCCATGATGACTTTCATCAACACGAAGAGCGATGGCTTGACCGTCCTCCCGACCCACCGTGTTGTTGCGAATCTGCGCGACTTTTCCTGGCGCGAAGTGCGCCGCTATCTTGAGCCCTGGTTTGCAACGGAGTTCTTTCCTTTTTCCAGCACCTCGGAAGGGGAAGGCGTGCTGCAGAAATTTCTCGCGCGGTTGGCATCCAAGAAAGACCAACGTGCAATTGGCGTATATCCGGCGGCGGATCCCGCATCGCGCGCATTCTATCTTTTGACTCTTCGGCCGGAAGCGGATATTGCACAAATTCTGTCTTCCGCTTCACCACTGCAAAGGCAATTGGACGTGGTCCTACTTCATCAGGGAATACTTGAGCCGGCTCTTGGGATCACTGCTCATGCGGTCGCTTCGGAAGCCAATCTTAGTTACGAGCGCGAAGCTTCGGCCGCAATTCAATCCGTCGATAGCGGAACGGCGCAGATTGTGTTTCTGCTAAATCCGGTCGATGTGGATTTGGTAATGCGAGTGGCCACAGCGGGAGAAACTATGCCCCAAAAGTCCACTGATTTTTTCCCCAAACTAATGAGTGGCATCACCATGTATCGAGTCGAGGAATAAAAAAGGGCAGGTCAATGCCTGCCCCTCTGCACTTAAGAAAATGTATTAAAGTCGGTTATGGTTTAGAGAAGCTGGCCACTGCTTCCGCTTCCGTATTGTAAACCTCAAAAATGGTCATCAATTTCGTGATTTGTAGAACTTCCTGGAACTTCGTGCCCAGGTGGCACAAGCGCAGGGAAGCCCCCTGATTCTTGGCGCTGTGATGAGCTGCCACTAGTGTGCCCAAACCGGCGCTATCGATAAATGTCACGTTGTCCATATTCATGACAACTTTTTTCTTTCCTTCGGCGACCAAGGCCTTTACTTTCTCGCGCAGGGCATTGCTTTCTTCGCCCAACACGATACGGCCGTCCATGGCGATCACGGTTACGCCATCTACTTCTCTCGATGTCATCTTCAATGCCACAGGAATTTCCTCCTAGTCGATCGCAGATCCGGCGGCAACCCCGGCCGGAACCGCAGAGCATATCCGCTTTTCAGATTTTCCGCAAAGCGGTCTTATTGCAATTCTTTCTATAACGTGGACCACTCTCAATCAGTAGTAGTCCGCGCAGGACATGTAGTATCCACAAACGTTGCAAACAAGCTTGCATCGCCGGGATTCCAGCCGCTGCGAGCACACTGGACAAAATGTAGAGGCGTATTCACCGGAAATTTCTCCAGCAGCGCTCTGCGCACTGGTTGATTCCACGCTGGCGTTCCCCTGTGCTTTGGCGAGATTCGCTTCCTGCTTCCAGATAGCTTTCACGGCCTTCCGGTTATAACACAACCACATGCGCAGGGGGAAGCTTCCGGGAGAGAATGACTCCTCGAAAGACCGGGTAACTTTGCGCGGGGTTTTCGCGTCTCATATGGTAGAAGTGGTGGCTCGGCCGAGGATGAAGGTGACACCATGAGTCAACGTCAAGGCTTCGTTGTTCAAGTTAGTCTCGCCATCGCCGCACTTCTCTCACCCACCTTTCTGATGGCTCAACGTGGTCCAGCAGGTATGGGGGCTCCCCACATTTCTCCTATGCCCGCACCGCAAGCCATGCATGTTCCCAGCCATGCAGCACAAGCTCCCCATTCGACTTTAGCTCATTCGGTCTCTACGGGCAGTCGGCCTAACGCTCCGCGCATTGCTGCGCACCCGGCTGGATCTAAGCCGTCGGTTCGGGCCTACCCGTCGCGCCCGAACTCAACCTACAATTCGAATTACAATTCCTCGTATTCTTACGACGATTATCCTGCGCCAGGGCTTGGTTTTGACTATGTGCATTACGCTGCCGTTCATCCAAATGCAAGACACGATCATTTTAGAGGCGGGGGCATCGTTCCCTTTTACGGAGGGGGATACTACTTTCCTGAAGGCGGTTACTACTCAGAATCTGGAACTCCAGACCAGTCTGTGCCTGTAGACCAGAACGGGCAGCCAGCTCCATCGGCCGACCTTGCAGAGTCGGAAGCACCACAGGACCAAGCGCCTGCCGTTCCCTACGCTCGGACGAAGCCCACTCCTGTTCCTCCTAGCCCTGAATATATTTTCGTTCGTCGTGACGGCACCGTATTCTTCGCGGTCGCTTATTCCTGGGTCAATGGCAATTTGCAGTACGTCACACAGGATGGCATCCGTAAACTGACGTCAAAGAGCACACTTGACCTCGATGCGACCACTCAATTCAATGAGCAGAGGGGCGTCGCTTTTCATTCACCTGCTTGACTGGTTTTTCGGTATCATCCGCAACTGCGATTTTTGCCTTTGAGGCGCATCCCAGTGCGCCTCTTCTACTTCTGATCAAGAATTTTGCATGCATCAAGATTTGGCTGCGGGCACCGGCATTACATATCCGGACGTGGAAGGCAAGCCTGCTCGTTCCAGTTGTACGGTAGTGTGTTCAATCGAAAATTCTTCGGCAACTTTTCTCTGAATCGACGAGAGTATTTTTTCACATTGGTCCATGTGCATGTCGGGAACGCGGGCATGGCAACTGAGCGCGTTATGCCCACCTCCTAAGGACCAGATGTGGACGTCATGAACCTCTTGCACATGTTCCACCGTCAAAATTGCGTGCGCTACCTCGTCGACACGTACGCCCCTCGGCCGGCCTTCCAATAGGATGTGCGTCGATTCCCGCAATATCCCAATCGATGAATAGAGGACCAAAAATCCGATCGCCAGACCGAGAATCGGGTCGATCCACGGCGCATGAACAAATCCCATGATCAACGCCCCAACGATGATGGCGATGTTGGACAGTGCATCACCAAAGTTGTGGACCAGAACACTGCGAAGGTTCAAATCTGCCCGCCCGCGCACCAGCGCTAGCGTGATTCCCCCATTCACCATCAAAGCTGCTACCGACGTCCATATCATCCAGCTTTCTACCGCTTGAACTGGAGAGCGCAATCGCTCGATCGCTTCGTACGCTAACCACAGCGACAGAAAAACCAGAACTACAGCATTCGTGAAAGCCGCCAGAGTTCCTGCGCGGTGATATCCGTACGTACGGTCAGAATCGGCGGGCCGTTGTGCCCAGCGCATCGCCAGCCAGGAAAGACCAAGCGCAGGCACATCCGACAGATTGTGAACTGCGTCGTTCAGCAGCGCGACCGAACGCCCTAAAATCCCCCCAAAGACCTCCGCAACCACCAGCCCAAGTGTGGCCGCGATCGCCCAAGCAAGCACTGAGGGTTGCATGACGGGGTGAGCATGCCCATGGTGGTCATGCGAGTGCCCGCGTCCGTGCACGTGCCCGGAAGTGTGGTTGTGCTCACGCGAATGATCTTCTATATGCATGGCTGACTCCCATTGTACGAGTTTGCCTCTCTCCTTGCAGCCGCGCCACAGGCCTGGTTATTGGAAAGTATGACAACACTCTCCCGCGAATTCGTTGACGCTTCGGGTATCCACTGCCAACATCAGGAATGGTCAAGGAGTGCTGCGTATTGGTGTCCCGGCTGAGCGCCGGAATTCAGGTCAATGGAAATGACTAGTCCAATCGCCAAACTGAGCTTTTGGGGTGTGCGTGGCTCCACGCCTACCGTCGATCCAGCTACTTGGCGTTATGGTGGAAACACACCCTCTGTGGAGCTGATCGCTCCTGATGGTACGCAATTCATACTGGATTGTGGTACAGGCATGCGAATGTTAGGAAGCCGTTGGGGAAACGGTACAGTCGCGCAGAGTGAGCATGCTCATATATTCGTTACCCATTACCACTGGGACCATATTCAGGGGTTGCCTTTTTTTGCTCCCCTTTACGACGAAAAAAATCATTTTCAATTCTATAGCTTCCGCTCGAAATTCCTCGGGCCCGATTCACTGCGTCAGGTGTTAGAGACCCAAATGGCCTTGCCTTATTTCCCGGTTGATTTTTCCGCCATGAATGCTCAACGAAAATTCCGCGAGCTGGATGGCGGTGAGAGCTTCACGATTGGCGAGAATCGAGTTGTAACTCGTTGGCTGAATCATCCCCAAGGCTGTCTTGGTTTCCGGATTGAAACACCTGCCGGAATTGTCGTCTACGCCACGGATAATGAACCAGGTGATGCTCTGCTGGATAAAAACTTGAGAGAACTTGCCGCGGATGCCGATATCTTCATCAATGATGCCCAGTTTACACCTGTGCAGCTTGCCGGCAATCGCAAGGGATGGGGACATTCCTCCTGGCGTGAAGGTGTAAATGTCGCCCGTGAAGTGAATGCCAAAACCTTGGTCTTGTTTCACCATGACCCCGATTCAACCGATCGCCTCATCGATGAAATTCTTCAGCAGGCACGCGAAGAGTTCGACTCGGTGTTTGCAGCCAGCGAAGGGATGATTATCACTCTTGGTTCTGCCAATGAACCGGTTCAGGCGCACATGCCTGGCTCACGGACCGCTCTGCGCCGGGAGGCTCAATTCCGGGCTCGCGTCTCCGGCATTACCGCGGAAGGCCAAAAATTTGATGAAGCTACTCTGGTCAGGGATTTATCGCTGCAGGGCGCGTTAATCTCTTTGAAGCACAGTCCGCGGATGCAATCGGAATTGCAAGTGACCATGGAAACCCCCACAGCCGACGGCTTGCAAGCCATGCAATTGCGCGGTTATGTAGTCAGAATCGAAGAAGGCGCGGAAAAAGGCACGACCGCTGTTGGTGTCGTGTTTACAGACTGAAACTAGTTCTTACGAATTCGCAGTAGAACTTCTAACCTCAAACTCTTACCAGATCCTCAATCTTCTTATCCAGAAACGCCAGGGCGGCTTCCAGCGACTTGCGGTGATTTGGATTAGTAGCTACTTGGAGGTCGTTTTGAATTCGAGTACGCGAAAGCTGTAGGTCCCGTTTTTCGCTATCGCGACGAACCTGCTCTGCAGTTTTTAGTGCCTTACTCTGTGCTTCCATTACGGTCTTCTTCAGTTCTACTTGTGCTTCTACGTCCTTGCTTTCCCATCCTCTTGCCATAGGCTCTATTTTCGCACACTTGAGGCTTCAGAACGACCGCTCAATTCATAATTCGTTCCCAGCCCTAAATGGTTGCTGCGCGGCGCTTTATCTTAATTCTTCCGTCGGGCAGTGCCGCTCGAATGGATTCCTCCGCCAAACGAGCAAAACGCTCCGCAAACATGCCGTCGTATGAGAACTCGGCCTTGTGCTCGGCCCATTGAATGTTTAGCACCCAGCGTTCTAGTAACGAGTCCACGTAAATCGCTGAAATCTCTGCGGTTGGAATGACCAGTAAGGGATCAAAATGCTTGTCTAACGCCCAGATGTGGCCCGGGGAAATGAACAGCCGGGCGTGAGTCGAGGGGGCATTCCCCGGCTGGTACTCTCCGCCACTTACCATCGTGGTTGCACCCAGTTCACGAGCCTTGCGATCTGTATCTGATTCCATTTCCGGCGGTGGCAGCAAAATGGACGCAATGAAGAACAGCATGCCAAGGAGAGGGGCAAGAATGCCTGTTATCCAACCGACCCAGAAACTTAGCGGCAGAACCACGAGCGCTGCTCCGAAACATCCCAACAGCAGGCGGAACAGCGACCACGAACTCTCACTCCGCTGGAATTTCAGCAGCAGCGGGAATCGTTGTACCAGCAAGAATACTCCTGCACCCACGGAATTTCTTAGGCGCTGCAGCGTATTTACCTGCGTTGTCGATGTTATCGTTGTAGGCGTAATGCTCATGGCTTCTTGCGACATATTCTACATCACGTTGCAAGGTCTACCTCATCAATTGCACAGATAGTGGAATCGCTCAATTCAGTAACACAGAAACTACCCCTTTCACCCCTATTAGCCATCCAGGGCGACTCCCCGTCGGCTTGCCCTTATCCCATACCAGCGTTCCGTTCACGAACACTTTCTCGATCCCAGTTGAAAGCTCGTACGGGTGCTCAAACGTGGCATGATCAATTACCGTATCTGGGTTGAAGAGAACCAGGTCGGCAAACGCACCCTCGCGAACAACCCCACGATCCTGCCAATTCAACCGCTTAGCCGGTAGAGAAGTCATCTTACGGATCGCTTCCGGCAAGGTCAGCCATTGCTTTTCGCGCACAAGTACTCCTAGAACGCGTGGGAAGGTTCCCGCACCTCGCGGATGGGCGGAGTTAATCCCACCATCGCTGGCCACCATTACCCAGGGCTGCTGGTAGAACGCTTTCATGTCACTTTCGATCATCGATTGCCCAATTACTTCTGCTTCTGTATCTGCTTTATCACCCTCACGAACCAGTCGAATGTACATCTCCACTACGGAGACCTTATTGGATTTGGCCAAGTCAGCGAGCGTATGGCCCTCATACGATCTGTTCGCCGTAAATTGCGTGATTGTCAGATGTGATGCTCCCCCAATATCGTCCAGAGCCTTTTTTACGCTCGAGGGATTCTCATATTGTTTATCCGGCACGATGACTTTCAGATTGGAATGCCATGCGTCGTAGGGATAGCAATCAGCTAGAAAATCTAATCCACGCCTTCGCGCATCCTCAACCATCTCGATGTATTGCGGAGCTTTGCCCCACACGCCAACTGTGCCAAGTTTGATGTGCGAATGCTCGATGGGAATGTGGGCCTGTTGGCCTATAGCGATTTCTTCGCTTAATGCTGCGAATGCTTTGTCCGCTTCATCGCGAATGTGCGTCATGTAGATTCCGCCACTTTCTGCCGCCACTTTCGCCATGGCCACCAGTTCTTTTGTCTCCGAATAACTCCCCACCTCGTACTCAAGGCCAGATGAAAGCCCGAGAGCTTCCTGGTTCATCGCCTGCCCAATCAGAGTCTCCATCTGGCGGATCTCTTCTGGTCTTGCCGAGCGCTTGAAGTCTTTCCCCATAACCTGTTCCCGAATGGTTGCATGCCCCGCAAACACCCCAACGTTCACCGCGGGAAGATTTTGCTGAATCGCGCGAACCCAGCTAATCAGCGGCCACGGCGAATCTCCATCAGCGCCTACAATCAGCGTAGTTATACCCTGCGAAATCTGGCTCTCTGCTAGTGGATCCTTTTGCAGTTCATCGGTCGAATGGTTATGAATATCAATAAATCCAGGAGCGAGAACCAGGCCTTTCGCGTCTATCGTTGGCTCGCCCTTCTCGGGTTCTAGTTCGCCAATTCCCACAATGTGATTGAGGGCGATGCGCACGTTCGCCTTCCGCAGGGGCGCTCCCGTTCCATCGGCGAGTTGCGCATTCACAATAAGAAGAGAACTTTGCTTCTGCCCAGAGTACAAAGAGAGCAATGGAAAGCAAAACATCAGTGCTGAAAAGCAAACCACCAAGAACTTTTGGCAAGACATGAGCCCTAGTTTCCCCCGGATTTTCAAAATCCGCGCTTGAACTGATGGCGGAAGCGACCAGAAGATAACATGGAGGTAGACAGCCAAGCGCGCTTCCCCTTTTTCACTTCCTTGCTTCAAGTAGCCTCGCTTGTGGTAGGCTGAGGCCGACCAACCTTGGCCGGCATATTTTCCAAGCATTCATTCTTCGTTGAACTCAACAGCCGGAGGAAGGATTTCCATGAAAATCCATCGATTGTCATTGTTGCTTCTGCTCTCCGCCTCGGCGCTGGTACTCGTATCCTGTCAGACACCGTACCATCAACAGGAGGAGCGTTACGTCCTCATCGCGACCAATATCAATCTGCCTTACTGGCAGGAAGCGGCAGCAGGTTTGCAGGACGTTTCGAAACAGATGGGCGTGAAAGCCGAGATTGAAGGGCCAGAGAAGCTTGATCCCCAGGCGGAATTAACTGCGTTTAAAGCGGCCATGGACTCAAGGCCTTCTGGGATTCTCGTTTCTGTCGCTAAACCAGAGCTTTTCCAGGATGCCATCAATTCAGCGATCGCCGTCGGCATTCCCGTGATCGCTATCGATGCCGATGCGCCGGATTCCAAGCGCGTGCTCTTCATTGGCACCGATAACTATCGTGCAGGACAAGAGAGTGCAAAACGCATGGCACAAATTTTGCAAGGCAAAGGCTCGATTGCTCTCATCATCCTTCCTGGTCAGCAGAATCTTGAAGAACGTTTGCGTGGTGTAACCGACGCGCTCAAAAAATTTCCTGACATAAAAGTTGTGCAGACGATCGACGATAACGGTGACCCCCGCGTGGCCAATGACAGCACTTCTAACCTTCTTCATAGCAAAACGAAAATCGATGGCATCATTTGCCTGGAAGCCTCAGGTGGAGAGGGCGCGGCAGAAGCCGCGCATCGTCAGGATATGGACGGAAAAATTGCCATTGTTGCCTTCGACAAAGATCCGGAAACGTTGGAATGGATCGAGCGCGGCGTGATCACCGCGACGGTAACGCAGAAGCCTTACGTTATGGCTTATTACGGCGTAAGGTTTGCCGACGATTTGCACCATAACGCCGTACATGACTTCAAAGATTGGCGCACCGCCCCGACTCCTCCGCTTCCCACATGGGTCGATACCGGCACTGCGGTCGTCGATAAGAACAACGTCAAAACTTTCCGCGATGCACTCGCGGCTCATCCAAAACCCGTTTTGTGAGTCTCGGCGGACTGTTGAAAATCTAGCGTCCACCTCCCATGCCCAGGATGGACCCAGTAACAAACGAAGCGGCGGGCGACAGAAGCCACAGTACGCCTTCGGCGATTTCTTCTGGTGTCCCGGGGCGACCCATGGGAATCGTTGGGATTAATCGCGCGAGCCGGGTGGAATCGCCTGCCGCAGCGTGAATGTCCGTATCTACTAGTCCGGGAGCGACCGCATTGACGCGAATTCCTTCGGTGGCAACTTCCCGCGCCAGCCCGATGGTCAGCGTGTCGATCGCGCCTTTGGTCATTGCGTAGTGCACCCACTCTCCAGCAGACCCCAGCTGCGCTGCACGCGACGAGATATTCACAATTGCCCCTCCACGTCCACCATGTTTTGTTGAAAGCCGTCGAACCGCTTCGCGGGCGCATAGAATGGCGCCAGTGACGTTTACGGCCATGAGCCGTTCGAGCATCGCCACCTCGACGGAATCGACTCTTGCGAATCCTCCCGTAATCGCGGCGTTGTTGACTAACGCTGTGAGCGGTCCAAGAGCTTCCTCAGAGGTTTTGAAGAGCCGCAGAACATCGCGTTCCTTGGCAACGTCGGCTTGAATCGCTTCGGCTCGTCCTCCACACTTTCGGGTTTCGTTCACCAGCGCTTCCGCAGATGCTTTGTCGGAATAATAGTTGATGGCGACAGAATAGCCTCTGGCCGCAGCAAGCCTGGAGATAGCTGCACCAATGCCACGGCTGCCTCCGGTCACAACTAACGTTCCGCTGGATTCACTCACTTAAAGGACCACCTCGGTTAGCGCCTTATGCGCCAGATCACCCGCGCCCGGTTTCCCGGCTAGGACGAGTTCCGCCCATTCGGCCGCCGCGCGGGAAATGCGCACTGCCTCGCTGGTCAGCGACTCTGGTCCGCCGGAATCAGAGTTGCCAAAGAAGATTCGTTCCATTGACTTCGACGCGATCATGCGATTTTTTGTGTACTGACCGGGAACCGCCATGAACATGGGATGTCCGCGCCGATAGAGCCGAATCTCAATTGGATCGACATTAAATTCCGGCAAACATTGCTGAAAGTCTTTTAAGACTTTTCCTGCCAGGGCCTTGCAATCCTCCACTTCCAGCAGCGTCGACCGTTCTGATTCGCGCAGAGGTGTGTAGAACGTAAGGATGTTGTACTTGGGCTTATAACCGGGACTATTGCGAATCGTCCAGTCCGCCACGATGAAATCGGTAAACGATTTTCCCGGGCACCAGTTATCATATCCGCGACGGTAAACCGGCTTATCGAAAATCATATTGATCATCGGATATGGCGCGTAGCGTATCTGCCTCATTGCCTGTTTCTGTCCATTAGGAAGCCCGGAAACCATTCGCGCCGTAACGTATTTTGGCGTGCACATGATCGCTACTTTTGCGGAAACGGTTACTGGCTTATCGCCCTGTATATAGGTAGCCCGCACGCCATCAGCATCCTGCGCAACCGACACAACAGTCGCATCGTTTAACATTCTTTCGCCATACTTCGGCTTCATCACTTCAACCAGTTTGTGCGTGATACATCCAAGTCCACCGGGGAGAATCACCCGCTGATCATCTCCTCCTGAGAAGAGATAATATGCGTCAAAGAGGCCGATAAATGCCGACGTATCTTCCGTTGTGGCACCCCAGTTCGAAGGCCCGAATGCATCCCACCACTTGGTGAGTTCGGGCGTGTATGCGGCTAAAACTTTGGAAAACGGCTGGCTGTCGAGTTCCGCCATCCCATTTTTAAGATCCATCTTCAGGACGTCATCCCGAAATTTTCTCAGGCTGGCGATTGCTTCCTTGGGGTAAGGAAGATGCTCAAGTCCCGATCTCCACGGGTCGGCCGTATAGGTGCCATTGTCTATAACTGGGTCTGGCATTCCCACGAATGGCATGTTCAGACCAATTTCTTTGGCTAACTGATCGGCATCGTCTTCTCGATAGCAGTAAGCTGACCCCGTGCCATAGACCTGCCCTTCATATTCTTCTTGATACGCATTGCCTCCAAAATGTTCTTCCTTCTCCAGCACCAGCCAATCCTTTCCGCGCAGGAAATACGCCGCAGACAATCCGGCAACTCCTCCCCCAATGATCAGCACATCCACTTTCCGGGAAGATTCTGGCTTGGGAAACGAATGCCCGTCCCGCAACTCATGAACAATTTTGAAGTGATCCCCCTCGACAACAGGCGCGGGTGTTTTATCTGCAGGTTCAGCGAAAAGTGCTTTATCTATCGGGCAGCCTGCGGCAACGGATCCAGCCACTGCAAACTTGATGAAGTCACGACGGGTATGCGACATGGAAGTCCCTTCCTCCAAAAACTTTAAGGCCGCTCGAGCAGTTCTTGCGCCTGTCTGCCAACCGTTCGCATGCGAATCTGATACCAGACCACAATCAGCAGAACTGATACCGCAAAGATAAGCGTGGAAATCGCGTTGATTTCCGGTGTAATCCCCTGGCGAAGCCGCGCAAAAATCTCCAGCGGCAGCGTATTGTCCCGGCCAATCAGAAAAAAGCTGACCGCGATTTCATCCATGGAGAGGGTGAAGATCAGCAGTCCCGCTGCGACAAGCGAAAGCTTGAGATTCGGAATCGTAATCCTCCAAAACGTCTGCCACGGCGTCGCGCCCAGATCGAGAGATGCTTCTTCTTGTGCCCGATCCATTTTCTGCAGACCTGCGAAGATTTCCGTGGTGGCTACGGAAATTAGCGCCGTGCCATGTCCCAGAAATACTGTCAGCAGGCTTAGTTGTATTCCGGCGAAGACCGCAAACATCAGAAGTGAAAGTCCGGTAATGATTCCTGGCAGAATGAGTGGCAGCAGCACAACTCGGCGGAATAGTGACTTTCCAGGGAAATCCGCACGATCCAGCGCCAATGCTGCCAATAATCCAATCACCAGAGAAAGAATCACCGCGCCGGCCGCAACCAAAAGACTATTCAGCACGGAATCCCAAATTGCGCCATCCACAAGAAGTTTCCGGTACCAAATCAGTGTGAAGTGTTTAGGAGGGAATCCTCCCACCCCGCTTTGGTTAAATGAATACAAGATGAGTATCGCGATCGGCAGGTACAAGAATGCAAAAACCAGCAGGGCATACGCGCCAAGCAGGGTTGAGCGATTCGTCCTTTCAGAGTTGCCGATCACGTGAACGACCAACGCTTTTCGAGCCGTTCCGTCAAATACAGAAGCGAAACGGTCAAAAGTAGAATACAAACGGAAATCGCTGCTCCCAGTGGCCAATCGTATGCCGTGCCAAATAAGCTCTGCACGATGTTGGCGATCATGATGCTCGATGGGCCACCAACAAGGATGGGCGCCAGAAAATCACCAAGCGACAGTACGAAAGCAAAAGTTGCTCCTGCCAATAGCCCCGGAAGCGATAAAGGCAGAATGACTCGAAAGAATGTTCTTCGTGGAGATGCGCCCAGATCCTGCGAAGCTTCCACCAGATTGCGCGGAATATGTTCCAACGAGGCGTACAACGGTAAAAACACGAATGGCGTGTAAATGTGCGTAAGCACTAGAACCACCGCAAACGGGCTATAGAGTAAAAAGCTCACTGGTTGCGTCGTGATGTGCAGGTATTGTAGAAAACCGTTCAGCACACCTTCCGAGCCAAGGATTGTTTTCCATGCGTAGCCGCGTACCAGGTAGCTTACCCACAAAGGGATAATGACCAACTGATAGAGCAATTCCTTGCGCGGGCCGGTGTGAAAAGACATGTAATAAGCCAGCGGATAACCGAGTAACAGTGAAAGCAAGGTGACACTGGCAGCGATCCGTACGGACCGCAGCAGGACTTCGACATAGATAGGATTGTGAAAAAGTTTGGCGTAGTTCTGCAGATTCCATTCGTGAACCAGCATTCCATTACGCACAAGCCAAAAGCTGTGCGCCAGCATCAACGCGTACGGCAAGAGAAGAAAGATTGCCACCCAGAGCAGCGGTGGAATGCTGACGACGAATTTGTATGCTCTGGAATACATTAATTGGTTGCTTTCGTGTCGCTCACGGGGATCGCGTCACTCGCCGCAAACACGAACTTGTGTTCCCCGCTGATCGTCCCACGTGCTGCAATCCGTGCTCGCAGCAACTGGCCGGCACAATCAAGCTCCAGCTGTTCACTCGCTCCGCTGAAGACTTGCTGCAGTACATTTGCTCGAAATTCTATTAAATCTCGCGCCGCCGCCGATGATTCTGGGGCCAATCGAATTGCTTCAGGCCGCAAAGAAAATAGCCGTGGGCCATCCGGTAGCTCGGCTGGCCAACGAAGCGCACCGCAGCAAGCCTGGCCATCGTGAATCTCAACCTTAAGAATATTGGTCTGTCCGATAAATTGCGCTGTATAAACGGTAGCCGGGCGTTCGTAGATTTCTCGGGGAGAAGCGATTTGCTCCAACTCTCCGTTCCTCAGCAACGCAATCCGGTCAGAAAGTGCCATCGCTTCGTCCTGATCGTGCGTGACAAACAAAAACGTGATTCCCAATTCTCGTTGCAACGATTTCAATTCATTCTGCATTTGTTTCCGCAGATTTGCATCGAGTGCCGAGAGCGGCTCATCCAGAAGGAGTAATTGCGGCCGATTGACGAGTGCCCGTGCCAGTGCTATTCGCTGCTGCTGGCCGCCACTAAGCTTTGCCGGCCAGCGCTCCGCGTAATCTTCCATTTTCACCATGCGCAGAGCGTCTGAAACTCGACCCGGAATTTCGGCCGCAGGAGTTCCAGTGACGCGCAGCCCATAGGCAACGTTATCCTGCACACTTAAATGTGGGAACAGCGCATAATTTTGGAAAACTGTGTTGACGCGCCGCTTATACGGTGGGAGCAAATCCAGGCGCGCACCGTTCATCCAGATTTCTCCTGAACTCGGTTGCTCAAATCCCGCAATGATGCGCAGCAACGTAGTCTTTCCGGATCCGCTTTCCCCCAAAAGTGTCAGGAATTCTCCCCCAGCCACCTGAAGAGAAATATGTTTTAATACTTTTTGCTTCCCGAACTGTTTGGCAACATTACGCACTTCCAATAAGTGTTCGCGAGCGGAATCTGCTCCTTCCAAATCTCTTACCGGCGAACTGGAGGTGGTCGACGTCACTGCGCAGCCTTCACCTCATTCCAGATTTCAATATATTTCGCCCGCCGCGGCACGTCTTGCCAAAAATAAATATGCTGCATATATGCGTCAGAATCATCCAGGTGCAATCCTTTGCGTTCTTCCACTGACATGAACTGCGCAGCGCCAGGATTCGCAGGCGTGTAATGAGTCACATCGCTGACCTTCTTCTGTGTCTGTGCCTGGATCATGTAGTCCAGAAACGCGTACGCAAGTTCCTTGTGGGAACTGGCCTTGGTAATCATGAAGTTATCGATCCATCCGGTTGTGTTTTCCCGCGGTATCGTTTCGCCAATCGGAAAATTCGCTGCGCGCAGTTGATTGGTCATCAGCGGCCAACCCATGGCGGCAACTACTTCATGATTCTCAAACAAATTTGTAAGCTCTCCGCCTGTTGACCAAATTTTGCGGATGTTCGGTTTTAGAGCAATCAACTTTTGTTTTACAGCAGCGAGTTGGTCATCAGTCAAATTGTAGAGTTGCGAGGGATCGGCCTTGTCGTAGCCAAGGATCTGTGCCGCCATGTACAAAGTGGACAGGTCGTCCCACACAGAGATTTTCCCTTTGTATTTCGTATCCCAGAAAATCGTCCAGGAATCGGGAGCTTTGGGGAAAGCCGTCGTGTCATATAGCAAGGGATTAGGCCCCCACATGAACGGCACCCCAAATGTTTGCCCGCCCGCTTTCACCAATGGCAGATCGCGCAGTTTCGGGGCGAGTTGCGAATAATTGGGCAGTTTGCTCAGATCCAGCGATTCCGCTAGCCCGGTATGCGAGATCGCGCTGGCTACATCGCTTGAAGGAGAAATGACGTCATAGTTTGATGCGCTGCCGCCACGCAATTTCGCGATCAAGTCGTCGCTCGAACCCATATAGGAAGCCGCGACCTTGCAGTGATGCGCTTCTTCGAACGCGCGAATGAAGGAAGGATCCGCATACCCTTCCCAGACCAGCAGGCTCAGCGATTCCTCTCGCTTCTGGCAAGCGCCAAGAAGAAACACGCAAACGCACACTGCCAGCAACTTCAAACCGTATTTATTTGTTTTCCGCTTCATAGACAATTTTCCCGCCCACTATCGTGATCACTACTTTTGTTTCGCCAATGTTATGCGGTTCAATTTCAAAAATATTGCGATCGACAATGATGATGTCTCCCACTTTTCCTGTTTCGATGGAGCCTTCCGTTTTTTCCCGCCGCCCTGCGTATGCCGCGTCAATGGTGTACCCTTCGACGGCCTGTGCCACGGTCAGGCGTTGTGATGGCACGAAGCCGCCGGCAGGTTTACCGTCCGCCGTTTGCCGAGTCACCGCAGTTTGCACACCTTCCCACGGATTTATTGTGACGATTGGCCAATCGCTGCCGAATGCATAATGTCCGCCATCATCTGCGATGCTTTTCCATACCCATGCACGAGAAGCACGCTCCGGTCCCAGATTCCGCGCCCACACATCCAGCGTGTCGGCATCGGGGTAGGAATGCAGCGGTTGCATGCTGGCGATCACGCCAAGCTTTCCGAAGCGGGGTATATCGCTGACGTCTATGGTCTCCACGTGTTCGATCCGTGGCCGCCGCCCTTTGTCGTGATTTTTCTTTTCCGCTAATTCATATGTATCCAGAGCCGTGCGGACAGCGTAATCCCCAATCGTATGTGTGAATAGCTGCATTCCTTGCTTGTCCAGTTCAATGACCGCATTCTGATATTTCGGCAATTCCCAGAAAAGAGCCCCCTTCGTAGACGGTTGATCCGCGTATGGCGCCAGTAATGCGGCCGTGTGCGTTTCCACCACGCCATCCAGCATCATCTTTACCGCATTCGCATCGATCCAATCGTCATGATATTTTTTCCGCGCACTTTCAATGGCGTCCAAATCTTCCTTGCGAAGCTCGTACGCGTCCAATCGATAAGACACATAGAACCGCACAGAAAGCTGTTTGTCCTGCCGGAGTTGCTCGAGCAGAGGAAGCGCCTCAAAATCGCCACCTGCACTGTGAACGCGCGTGATCCCGTTCTGATTTGCCCATTTCATTCCGGCGCGAAGTGCTTTCAGTTTGTCTACTTCTTCCAGTTTCGGAATTACTTTTGTGATCAGGGCATCCGCATCTTCTTTGAGCGCGCCGGTTGGCTCTCCCGTTTGCGGGTCATGCACAATAAATCCATTCACCGGATCCTTCGTATCTTTGGTCACGCCGGCCAGCGAGAGCGCTTTGGAATTCACCCAATAGCTATGCCCGTCAAAGCCCTCTAGGAAAACAGGGCGGTTCGGGAAAAGTTCATCCAGATATTTTTTATGGGGGAGGGCAGCTTCACCAAACACCGCATAATTCCACCCTCGGCCAAGGATCCATGAATCTCCGGGATGTCTTGCAGCATAATCCCGCAAACGATTTTGAATTTCTGTAACCGTTGTTAATCCGGCGAGGTCCACACGTCCCAGCGCGACGGATCCTTCCAGAAAATGAACGTGGCAATCGGTGAAACCGGGAAGCACCAGCTTGCCTCCCGCATCAATTACCTTTGTCCCGATTCCCCGCATTTTACCGACGACTTCATCCGAACCCACTGCAACGATCTTTCCATGGCGAATGGCCACCGCTTGCGCCCACTGTGTCTGTGCATCCAGCGTATAAACTTTCGCGTGCACAATCAGAATGTCTGCAGGAGCAATGCGTGCCGACTGCTGAGCAACACCTGGCACGGTGACCGCCATCACCGCGAAAATCAATCGCAACAAGTTATGAACCCATCGATACTCCACTCTCACCCTCGTTCAGCAGAGGCCTACATGAGCCTTCGCTCATAAAACGAAATTCAAAATGTGGGTGGCGTATTCACCCACAGAATCCAGGTTTCGGAGCGGCCTGGATTTCTCCAGCGATGCGGCGTGGTGCTTTCGAAATAAAGACTGTCTCCGGATTTCAGTAAATATCGTTCCCGTTTATCCAGGGAGATTTCGAATTCACCGCGCAGTACATGAAGAAACTCTTCGCCTTCGTGAGAATAGGATTCACCGCTGCCGCCTCCAGGTTTGATACGAAATAGATGCGGCTCCATCGCGGTATTTCCCCATGCCAGCAACTCCATGCGGACTCCCGGCGAAGTTTCCAGAATTTTGCGCTGCGAGGGTTTGACGTGCCGTTGTCCATCGCCATTGGTCTCGAACATCGACATGATGTTCGTCTTGTAGAACCGCGCAATCCGCCGCAGCGTGGCTATGGAACATCTCATCTGGCCGCGCTCCAATGCACTCAGGAATCCCACGGACACGCTTGTGGCGCGGGCCACCTGGGCCAGCGAAAGCTTGCGACGGAGCCGTAAGCGCCGGAACCGTTGTCCCGGAACTTGGGGAACATCGGCTGGAGCAGTAACGACTCCTTGCTTCTTCAGCACGTGCACGATCGCTGTGGGATTTAGTCCGCGCGCGCGGCGCAGAAAAATCGCGCGTTGCAGCAGCCGTACGTCCGCGTCGGTATACAGCCGGTAGCGGCTTTCGGTGCGCTTTGGAACAACCAGCCCGAGCGCTTCCCACGCACGCAGCGCGGAAGACGAAATACCTACGCGTTGCGCCACCTCGCTGATGCGCAGCAGTCGGGGCGTCGACAAATTTTCCGATGCTTTCGACAAATTCTTTCTGCTTGACACGGGTGCCGGCTTTCTCTAAGTTTGCTGGATTATAGTAAGGTTTCCTCGAGGGTAGCAACAACGAAGAGAAGCTTTTCAGGGTGGCTTCCTTCAAAACTAGGGGTGAATTCTATGAATCAATCTCTGCGCCTATCGCAGTTGAAGTCTATCTGCTGTCACACAGTCCTTTTAGGATCCTTCCTGGCTCTTTCTCTCCTCCTCATTTGTCAATCCACCTATGCTCAGAGCACCGGCGGCCGCATTCGCGGCACCGTCACCGATTCCAGCGGCGCGGCCGTTGCTGGCGCAAAGGTTTCGTTAATCAACGAAGCCACAAACACCACACGCGACGCAGAGACCTCCGCCACGGGTGAATATCTGTTTCTTGAAGTCCCAGTGGGCAGTTATGAAGTCGACGTCACACAAGCAGGCTTTAAAAAGTTCCAGCGCAAGGGGATTGTGCTCGAATTAAATCAAATTGCCGGCGTAGATATCGCCTTAACGGTGGGCGGCTCTACGGAAACAGTGGAAGTTAGCGGCGCTCCTCCTATTATCGATACCACCACAACGCAGTTGGGCGCCGTTATGACGGATCAATCCGTTCGTGAACTCCCTCTGAGTACCAGAAATACTTATCAATTGCTGCAGTTGCAGCCCGGTGTGCAATCGCAGTTGGGCGCCGACCTATTCTATGGCAGCAATAATCCTGGAGTGGTTTCCGTGAACGGGGGCCGCGGGCGTTCCAACAACTATATGGTCAACGGTGGAGATGGCAACGACATCTTTGTCAACGGACCCGCGATTCAACCCTCTCCCGATGCCATCGAAGAATTTCGCGTTTTGACCAACACCTTCGACGCTGAATATGGGCGCAATTCCGGTTCCGTCGTCAACGTTGTGACCAAATCCGGTACCAACTCAGTTCACGGCGATGTTTACGAATTCTTCCGAAACAAGGTGTTGAATACCAAGGGTTTCTTTGACCCCGCTGTTCCCGATTACAACCAAAATCAGTTTGGCGCGACCCTGGGCGCCCCGATCAAGAAGGACAAGACGTTTGTTTTTGGCTCCTATGAAGGGAATCGCCTGCGGCAGGGCATTTCCTCCGGCCAGGTTTTCCTTCCCACTGCTGACGAAACCGGTGGAAATTTCTCTGGTGTTTTGCCAACTAACCCCGATGGCACCCAGTCATTCGGTGGAGCGATCGGCGACCAGTACTACGCCAATGCGATCACTAGCCGGCCTGGATGCACGACTGCGATTGCGGGGATTTCACCGGGAGGTGCCGCGGCGCTAACCGCGCTTGCGAATGGAACTTCAACGAATGCGGTGAACTACAGCACACTTTTCCCGACGGGGAACATTCCTACGGCTTGTTTTGATCCGACGGCAGTGGCCCTTTATAAGAACTATGTAGCTCCTGTGGGCACGGGAACGGTTTCTTACACGCCAAAACTTGTGGAAAACGACAACCAGGCCACCGTGCGGTTCGATCACAATTTCTCGCCGTCCCAACACTTCACAGCCTACTACTATTACAACACCGTCGACCAAACACAGCCGTTTTCAAATTTCCAGGCGGCTGGCGCGAATGTTCCTGGTTTCGGCGGAGTTTTCAACACCCAAGTGCAGCAGGTAAACGTCAGTGAAACTTCGACGATTGGCTCGACCGCTGTAAATGAAGTGAGATTCAATTGGTTCCACGAAGGTCAGCCAAAACTAAATCACCCGGTTAATACTCTCGCCAGCCTCCACGACGCTTGCGGCACCTTGGTGCCCGCAGCCAATTGTTTCGCCGACCCCAATAATCCCAGTTCAGGCATCACCACAAACATTCCGGGCCGCGAAGGCGTGCCTTTCGTTAGCGTTTCCGGTGGTTTTGTCGTCGGAAACAATTTCGAAGGTGAATTGCCGCAGACCGGGAATACCTATCAGTTCTCAGACAATTACAGCAAAGTAATCGGCCATCACAGTCTTAAATTCGGAGCAGATTTCCGGTTGCAGAAGTTCAATCAATTTCTCTATTACAACATCAATGGCGACTTCTCCTTCAATGGTGGCGGGTCGGGCGACGCAGTCACTGCGAATGATGCCTACCCGAACTATTTTCTCGGTCTTCCGTCGTCCTATTCGCAGGGTGCTGCTCAAGGCCTGAATCTCACTAACTACGGTCTATATCTGTTTGCGCAGGACAGCTGGAAAATTAAGCCGAACGTCACATTGAATTATGGGCTCCGTTGGGAATTGAATAACCCATATGTGGACAGCGGCAATCGTTTGCAGACCTTCCGCCCGGGACAGGATACGACGAAATACCCGTGCTGGTTGTCTGCAACTAGCGCGGCAGGTTTAGGTGCCTCTTCAAGTGATTGCGGCCCGACTTCTGCGAACTATGCATATTTCCCCACAGGACTGGTTTTTCCGGGTGATAAGGGTGTTCCCCAAGGCCTGACCTCCACTTATTACAAGGCGTTTGCGCCTCGAATTGGCTTGGCGTGGAGCCCGGGTTGGACAGACGGTCTTCTAGGCAAACTTGCCGGCGGACCTGGCAAATCCACCATTCGCGGGGGGTTTGGGCTTTTCTACAACCCAATCGAACAACTGGTCATGGAGCAATTCAGCGCCGAACCCCCCTTTGGAGTTAGCGCGTTTTCTTCGAACCCCATGTTTAACACTCCCTTCATCGGGCAAAACGGCGTTCAAGTCCCGAACGCTGCCGGCGGAATTATCACCCAGACTCCCTCCACTCCTTGTTTTGATCCTGCTGGACCGGCAGGCTGTGTGGATTGGTCCAGTTTCCGCTCGGTTCTCCTCTTCGGGGAATTCCAGCCGCATCTTCGAACCCAATATGCGGAGCAGTACAATCTGACTGTTGAGCGGCAATTGTCTGCCTCCATGCTGCTTCGCGTAGCCTACGTTGGCACGCAAGCACATCGCTTGCTTGCTTCGCAAGATTTAAACTATGGAAACACCGCAACTTGTCAGGATCTCAATACATATATTGGGTCACAGACTTGCGGTACATTTGGTTCCGACAACCAATACCAAGTAACGCTGCCTGCCGGTGCGACTTTCCACATGCCGTATATTCCAGGTCCCACGCCCACGTCACCAAATATTCCATGCCCATACGCCAATCCTCATAATCCTTCTGGCTGCGTTATCACGACTACGGCTCCCACCCCCATTAATCTGGTCGGTCTTCGTCCCTACTCTTCGCCCAACTGCAATCCTTTGAGTGGCTCGGGTTGCCCGGCCGACGGCGTTCCCATTTTCAGTAACATTTTCGCTGAAAATACCAACGCCAATTCCAATTACAACGCGTTGCAAATTTCCGTCGAGCGCAATTTCTCAAGAGGTTTGATGTTCCAGGCTTCCTACACATTTAGCAAGGCGATCGATCAAGGCGCATCTTTTGAGAACGAATTGAATCCGGTCAATCAAAATGCAACACGTGGTTTGTCTCTACTTGACGCCAAAAACCGTTTCGTGTTCAGCCCTGTCTGGCAACTTCCCATTCCCAAGAAGGAGGGGATTGCTGGCAAGTTCGCAAACGGCTGGCAAGTTTCCGCCATTATCGTCTATCAAAGTGGCTTCCCGATTCGTGTCCAGGACCAAAACGATTCGGAACTCCAATCCAGTATTTTCTTTGAATCGACCAACACTCCGTATAATACCCAGCCAGTGCTTCAGCGTTTGAATCCAAAGAACACTTCTGGGAATTATTGGTTTAATCCAAACCAATTCTGTGACCCCGTCGTGTCGACCTCTTGCCCTCAGCAGTTGGGCACGTTCGGCAACACTCCCCACGCTCTCTGCTGCGGTCCGGCTCTCAGCAACACTGACTTAGTAATTGCCAAGTCGACGCCTATCACCGATAGACTGAATACCGAGTTCCGCGCGGAATTCTATAACGCTTGGAATCACACGGAATTCAAAAATCCCGACGGCAACTTTACTAACTCCACTTTTGGACAAATTTTACAGGCCAGAGATCCACGCGTTATGCAGTTTGGCTTGAAGTTCTTGTTCTAACGAATCTGCGCGCAGCGATAAAGAGCGCAGTCCGCAAGGGCTGCGCTTTTTGTCGAGAGGTAAGAGCAAGCCGCTATGGCGTTTGTCATAGCGTTTATGAATGTCGAGGAAAAGCGTAAACTAACAGTTGTAATCGCCCTAATCCGCGGAGTTTTCCTCGCTGATACTGACCGCAGGGAACAGACCTGCCCCAGATGACCTTAGGAAGGCCAAGCTGGACGGAGTACCAAAATGCACGACACTTTACAGAAGGAACTGGCTCTTTACCAGAAGCGCACTCCAAAATCCGCCGAAGCTCACAAGAAAGCCGAGAAGCGGATTCCCCTCGGTGTCGCCAGCAACTATCGCGCTTACGATCCCTATCCAATCTTCGTGGCGGAGGGTCGCGGCAGCAGAATCACCGATATCGATGGCAACGAATACATCGACCACAACCTTTGTTTTGGCACTTTGATGGCCGGTCATGCTCACCCGGCAATCGTCAAAGCGATCAAGGACATTGTTGACCGTGGCACCACCTTTGGCATGCCTCACGGTATGGAAACTGAATTAGCTGAAGAAATCTGTGCTCGCTATCCGGTCGAGATGGTTCGTTTCGGCTCCAGTGGCACAGAAGCTACCATGCACGCCGTTCGGATTGCCCGCGCAGCCACTGGTCGCGACATACTCCTGCGCTTCGAAGGTGGCTATCACGGATTGCATGACTCCGCGTTGGTCAGCGTGAAGCCTAAAGAAGAAGACTTCGGCGATATCAACGCTCCCAATTCCGTACCGGGTGGCCTCGGCGTTATTAAAGCCGTGCTCGACAATGTTACCGTTGCCACTTACAACAATCTTCCCAGCGTCGAAAATCGGTTCAAGCAATTCCCAGGTCAGATCGCGGCCATCATCCTTGAACCAATCATGATGAATGTCGGTGTTTGCATGCCTCAGCCCGGATTCCTTGAAGGACTGCGCGAAATCTGCACCAAGAATGGTGCCTTGCTGATTTTTGACGAAGTGAAGACCGGCGCGAAGCTCGGCTGGGGCGGTGCCAGCGAATATTTTGGCGTGAAGCCAGACATGATCACCCTCGCAAAATCCATTGGTGGCGGAGTTCCTCTTGCCGCCTTTGGCGCCAGCCGCGAAGTGATGGACCTAATCGTCCAACACAAGGTTTTTCACGGTGGAACCTACAACACCAACCGTTTTGCTATGGCCGCGGGTCTCGCCACTTTCCGTGAAGTTCTCACTCGTGAAAATTACGTCCATGTCGGCAAGCTCAGCAAGAAACTCACCGAGGGCTATCGCTCCATCATCAAGAAAGCTGGAATTCAGGGCTATGTTGCCAGCGCCGGAGTGAACGGCGCGCTGATGCTTTATCCCCAGGAAATTCGCAACTATCGCGATTGGATGAAGATCGACGTCGACCTCTGGCGCCAGTTCTGGTTCGGCATGGTCAACCGCGGTGTTCTCGCTATGCCCTACTGGTGGGACGAGCAGTGGACCATTTCCGTCCAGCACACTGAAGCTGACATCGACAGGCATCTTGCCGTATTTGAAGAAATCGCTCCGGGCCTCGCAAAAACTCAAGCCGAGCGCGGCATTGCTTTTGTCGGAGCAGCGGGGCATTAGTCGGGAGCCAATCGTTTGAGCACCGAGGTCACCACGAATCAGCGCGCAGTGGCTGGAAAGGATGCCCAGCCACATCTAAAACGCGTACTTGGCCGTCGTGACCTCATTCTTCTTTTTGTTGTTGCCGTTTTCAATCTCAACGTTCTGCCATCCATTGCCGCAAACGGCGGTGTTACCATCTGGCTTTGGATCATCTCCCTCGCTCTTTTTTTCTGGCCACAAGGCATTGCCGTCATCGAACTTGCGCATCGTTATCCCGGCGAAGGCGGCGTTTATCTTTGGGCCAAGGAAGTTTTTGGCGATTGGCACGGTTTTCTGTCTGGATGGTGCTACTGGACCAACAACATGATGTACGTGCCAACCGTCATGCTCTATTTCGTGGGTGTTTCCGTCTTCGTTCTTGGCCCGGGTCACGAAGCTCTTGCAGACAATAAGGCGTTTGCACTGATTGCCTCGGTCGTTCTCCTCAGCTTGCTCGTCATTTTGAACGTTGTGGGCCTTGGTGTCGGCAAATGGATTAACAATCTCGGCGGCATCGGCACATTCATCGCTGCGTTTCTCCTGATGGGCTTGGGCGTCGTGGTTTTTCTCAAATTTGGAACTTCCATTCAATGGGCCGATTTCGAGATTCCCGCAAACCCCAAATTTGTTCTCAATTCGTTTGGTGTAATTTGCTTCGGACTGGTTGGACTCGAACTCGCTTCCATCATGGGAGATGAAATCGACAATCCACAAAAAGTTCTTCCCGGTGCTGTCGCCTGGGGTGGATTACTTTCTGGGTTGCTCTATATCGGCGCCACTCTCACTTTATTAATCGCTGTGGACAAAGGCAGCATCAGCGTTCTCCAGGGCATCGTGCAGGCCGTCAGTCACATGGCTGAAAAAGTCCACGTTACCTGGATTATTATCCCCTTCGCCTTTTTGTTGAGTATGTCCATCGCGGGCATTGGCTCCGCCTGGCTTGGTGGCTCGGCCCGCATTCCATTCGTAGCCGGCCTGGATTCCTACATGCCGGCCTGGCTGGGCAAAATTCATCCGAAGTATGCGACCCCATATGCCGCGTTAATTGTTCACGCTTCTGTGTCGCTGATTTTAGTCATTCTCAATTTTGTCGCTACCGGCGGTGTGCAGGAATCGTTCCAATCACTGCTCTCACTCGCCGTTGTTCTCCAGTTGATTCCTTTTCTCTATATGTTCGCAGCATTGTTTAAAATTGCCTTTGCTAGGGATTTTGTTCGCGGTCATTATGGCAAGGGTACTCTGATTTTTGCTGGCGCCAGCGGCTTTGTTACCACCGTCCTGGGTATTGTTCTTGCTTTTTTCCCCGCGCAGCAAATTAAATCGCTGGTCCGTTACGAAATATGGATGTTTGGTGGAACTCTCGGCTTTATCGGCCTCGCTGCATTCTTTTTCTATATTTATGGCAGCCGCAAAGCTGCACAAAAATTGGCCACCGCTTCTCGCGCGGCCTAGCAAATTGATTTTTGGAGGTAGTAAGTATGTCGAGCACCGCAAAAGTTACAGTCAAAACCTACCAGAACTACATCAACGGCCAATGGGTAAGCAGTTCCTCGGGTGAAACATTCCCCGTATACGATCCTTCCACCGAAGAAGTCATTGCGCACGTCGCTTCCGCAACCGCAGCCGATGTCGACAAGGCCGTCAAAGCTGCACGCGCCGCCTTTGATTCGGGCCCTTGGGCTCAAACTACAGCCGTCGATCGCGGCCGCATCCTTTTTAAGCTTGCCGAAAAGATCCGCCAAAACACTGCAATGCTCGCCGAATTGGAATCCCGCAACTGCGGCAAGCCCATTGTCGAAGCCGAATACGACGTTGCGGATGTTGCCAGTTGTTTCGAATATTATGGTGGCCTCGCAAATAAAGTTTCCGGTGCCGTCAATCCCGTGCCTGCAAACGCCCTCAGCTTTACTCTCCGCGAACCTGTAGGCGTCGCTGGCCAAATCATCCCGTGGAACTTTCCGCTGCTGATGGCCGCTTGGAAATTGGCTCCTGCGATTGCTGCGGGTTGCTGCTGCATTCTGAAGCCAGCCGAGCAAACACCTCTGACCGCGCTGGAATTTGCCAACTGGTTTGAGGAAGTAGGCCTTCCACCCGGCGTAGTCAACGTAGTGAACGGAATGGGCGAAGTCACCGGCGCGGCAATTGTGGCTCATCCCGGTGTCGACAAGATTGCCTTTACCGGTAGTGCTTCCGTTGGAAAAATTATTGTGAAGGGTGCTGCGGACACGCTAAAGCGCGTGACCCTCGAGCTCGGCGGTAAATCTCCAAACGTCTTTTTCGCCGATGCCGATTGGGAAGCCGCAGTAGACGGTGCACTTTTCGGCGTATTTATTAATCAGGGTGAAGTCTGCTCCGCAGGCAGCCGTATTCTTGTCGAAAAGAAAATCTACAGTAAATTTGTTGAAGCCATGACCGAAAAAGCGAAGCGCATCAAGCTTGGTCCCCCGCTGGAGCGCGAAACAAAAATGGGTCCCCTGGTCAGCAAGGAACAATACGATCGCGTCTCCTCCTACCTCGAACTAGGCAAGAGGGAAGCCAAGACCGCTTCCGGTGGTGGTAGGCCCAAGCAATTCGCGAAAGGCTACTACGTCGAGCCCACGATTTTTTATGATGTCGATAACTCTGCGCGCATCTCTCGCGAAGAAATTTTTGGCCCTGTCGCCACGGTCATTCCATTCGAAAACGAAGCCGATGCCATTCGCATTTCTAACGACACTCCCTACGGCCTCGCCGGGGCCGTCTGGACGCGCGATATTTACAAAGCGTTTCGCGTTGTGAAATCCCTTCGTGCTGGAATTATCTGGGTTAATCATATGCAACCAACCTATGTGGAAGCTCCGTGGGGTGGCTACAAACAATCCGGTTTCGGCCGCGAACTTGGTCCGTGGGGTTTGGAAGAATATCTCGAAACCAAGCAGGTCTTCGTCAATCTGGATGAAACTCCGATCGGCTGGTACTAAGAATTTCTGGAATTTCGCATAATCTTGAAAGGGAAACACATGGCTACAAAAACGATACAAATCCGAACCGCAATTCCTGGTCCCAAGTCCCGCGCATTGCTCGCCCGTCGTGAATCTGCCATTCCGCGCGGGCCACAACTCGTCACCCCTATTTTCGCGGCGAAGGCCGAAGGCGCTTGGATTGAAGATGTGGATGGCAATCGCTATCTCGATTTTGCTGGTGGCATTGGTTGCCTCAATGTTGGGCACCGCCATCCACTGGTCACGAAAGCTATCCACGACCAAGTCGATCGCTTTCTCCATCTGTGCTTCGGCGTCACTCCGTACGAGTCCTATATCGCACTTGCCGAAAAACTAAATGCCCTCGCTCCCATTAGCGGCCCGAAGAAAACCATGTTCATCAATTCCGGCGCCGAAGCCGTCGAAAACGCCGTCAAGATTGCCCGCGCCTATACCAAGCGTCCCGCCGTGATTGCCTTCGAAGACGCCTTCCACGGCCGCACCCTCCTCACTATGACCCTCACCAGCAAGATTGTTCCCTACAAAGCCGGATTCGCTCCGTTCGCTCCAGAGGTTTATCGCATTCCGTATGCCTACTGCTATCGCTGCTCGTACAGTAAAACCTATCCTTCTTGCGAGATGCATTGCGTCAAGCATCTTGAAGATACCTTTCGCCGCGTAGTCGGTGCCGATTCCGTCGCCGCCATCATTGCGGAACCGGTTCTCGGCGAAGGCGGTTTCGTGATCCCGCCGAAAGAATTTTTCCCCACACTTCGCGGAATCTGCGACAAATATGGCATCGTCCTCATTGCCGACGAAGTGCAAAGCGGCATCGGCCGTACTGGAAAGTTCTTTGCCATCGAGCATTCCGGCGTTGAGCCGGATCTCATCACCACCGCCAAATCTCTCGGTGGCGGCTTGCCCATCGGAGGCGTTACCGGCCGCGCGGAAATCATGGATGCCGCTCTTCCCGGTGGACTCGGTAGCACCTTTGCGGGCAATCCCGCTTCCTGCGCCGCTGCCCTCGCCGCTCTCGAAGCCATCGAAAAAGATGGATTGCTGGCTCGTTCCACGGCCATCGGCAAGCGTTTCGAAGAGCGTGTGAAAGGCTGGCAGAAGAAATGGTCTTTAATCGGCGAAGTTCGCGCGCTCGGCGGCATGTGCGCCTTCGAACTCGTCCGAAACCGCGAAACTCGCGAGCCTGCAGGGGG
>DASXIT010000220.1:0-3246 GCA_036497825.1 Candidatus Acidiferrum sp. | reverse complement strand
CGTCTGCCCCGCTTTCCAACGTCGCCACACGTCGCACTTCTGCTCTGCGGAAAGCCCAAACCGTCTCCCTAGTCTCATAAACACCACCTTTGAAAGCTGCTTTATACCAGATGGTGTTGCATCAACCGTTTGAACCGGCACTGATAAGCAGGAGATGATCGAGTATTGGTCGGATGGGCCGTATTCCGAGCAGCCTCCTGGCCACTGGGCGCAGTTTGCGGAATTTGTTTCCGCGCCGACCACCACACGCTGGATGACGACGTGAAGATGTTTTTTGCTCTCTCGAATGCGATGCTGGATGCCAGCATTGCGGCGTGGGACGCCAAACACACGTATGACTCTGTTCGACCAGTTACAGCGATAGAGCTTCTGTACAAAGGCAAAAAGACTCGCGCCTGGGGCGGCCCTGGTAAGGGCACGTGGAGATGGACGGCTCGCAATGGCTGCCTTATCAACTGGCCACGTTTCCCACGCCACCGTTTTCCGAGTATGTCTCTGGCCACAGCACTTACAGCGCCGCCGCTGCGCGGGTGTTGGAGCTGTGGACGGGAAGTGACAGCTTCGGGGATTCGGTAACACTTGCAACAGGAAGTTCGAGGATCGAGCCGGGAATCACTCCTGGCAAACCGATCACTTTGAAATGGGAGAAGATCACCGATGCTGCTGTGGAGGCTGGAATGTCTCGCCGCTATGAAGGCATTCATTTTGCCCGTGCCGATGTTGCGGGCAAAAACTCGGCCGCCTAGTCGCGGATCGTGCATGGGCTAAGGCGCAAAGCTATTTTGACGGAACGGCTACAATGGACGTTCGGGAGTTGCAGGCCAGGGCGTCTTCGAATAGATAGTGCGGCTTTAATTCTTGAGGGACGCAGAGCCTTGGGATCTGTTTTTGGGAAGGTCGCCAATCGGGAGATTGGCGTTCCCGAAGGTTATGCACCGATGGTGGCCGCTTTTTGGATGGCGTGTTGGTAGGAGTCGGGGACTTTTTCTTCGGTGCAGCCCAGGCGAGTGACGCAGTTCGCCAGTTTGGGCCACTCTGCTTGTTCCAGCGCGAGCAAGAGCTGATACACATCGCTGAGGCGGTTGGTGCCGCCACAGAGTGCGGTTTTTAATTCTTGCGGCACGGATAGCGAGTCCAGCACCTGTTTGAGCGGGCGGTCAAGCAATGCATCCGCAATGGAGAGCAAGCCCATCAAGAAAAGCGTGAAGCTCTTTTCGCGCAAACCAGACTGGCTAGAAAATTCCTCGCAGAAATAAGCTCGGGTCAGAGCCGTGCGGATCAACTCTGGCGAATTGCCGTTTACCATGGAGACTACCGCGAAAATCGATGCCCAGCGTCGGAATTCAATTTCGCCAAGCATAGCAATGGCGTGGCGAATACTCTTCACTTCCGAGCGAAGCCCCAGCACGGGTGAATTCAGATAACGCAGCAGCCGGTAGAGCAGGGAAGGATCCTGTTTCAACAATGCTTCGACTTCCTCATAGTCCAGTTCCTCCTTCGCCACAGCAGTCAGGAGCTGCAAATGAATCAACTTGTTCCCGGAAATATCCCGCGTCTCCATCATGGCAGGCTTGCAGAAGAAGTAGCCCTGGAAATAGTGAAAGCCCAGCTTGCGCGCCTCTTCCATTTCTTTTCGCGTTTCCACTTTTTCCGCCAGCAGAGCGATGCCGTGTTCGGCGTATTTTTTTGTCAAGCGCTCGCGCGCAGGCTGATCCATCAGTCGAAAATCAATTTTCAGGAATTGGGCCACGTCGACCAGGGGCGCCCACGCTGGCTCGTCCAGGAAGTCGTCGAGAGCGAGCTGATAACCATCCGCGCGAAGTTCGCGGCAGATGCTGACAATTTCTTCGGTAGGCCGAACGGTTTCCAGGATTTCCACGACGATTCTGTCCGCAGGCAGAAGTCGCGCCGCCCCCAGCCGAAGCGCAACTTCATCTACGTTTATAAACGCACGGGCTTGCCCGGTCAGCATTTCCAAATCAAAGAGCGTGATGGAATCCGCGATCACGCTGGAAGACGCGTTCGCGTATGGCTGATAGGCATTATTCGGGCCGCTACGAAACAGCAGTTCGTAGGCAAACACGCGCAGCTTGGTGTCCAGGATCGGTTGGCGAGCAATAAACTTCACGAACATGGATGGAACCTCTGGTCCATACGCTGAGTTAAGCGTGCTTTCACGAGCAGTGCGAGGGGCTCAATCAAGAGCCCACAGGGAGGGGAAGTTGCATCTAAAACTATTTCCTCAGGCAGGTGCAGCCATGGAGCTGAGGAATTCAGAATTCGCTTTCGACTTCGCCAAGCGGCTGAGCAACAATTCCATTGCTTCAACCGTCGAGAGCGGACTCAAAACCTTGCGCAATACCCAAACGCGATTCAATTCGTCGGGTGGCAGCAGCAATTCATCTTTACGCGTGCCAGAGCGCTGAATATCAATCGCCGGGAAAACGCGCTTGTCAGACAAACGGCGGTCCAGGTTAATTTCCATGTTGCCGGTGCCCTTAAATTCTTCGAAGATGACGTCGTCCATACGGCTGCCTGTATCGATTAAGGCGGTGGCGATAATCGTCAACGAGCCGCCCTCTTCCACGTGCCGAGCAGCCGCAAAGAAGCGCCGCGGCCTCTGCAAGGCGTTGGCGTCGATACCGCCGGAAAGCACCTTGCCCGAAGGCGGAGTAACGGCGTTATAAGCACGCGCGAGACGAGTGACGGAATCGAGGAGAATCACCACGTCGCGTTTGTGTTCCACCAGGCGCTTGGCCTTTTCCAGTACCATTTCGGCAACTTGGATGTGGCGCTGGGGTGGTTCATCAAATGTCGAGCTAATGACTTCGCCCTTCACCGTGCGCTGCATGTCCGTAACTTCTTCCGGGCGCTCATCAATAAGGAGCACGATTAATGCCACTTCCGGATGATTGGTAGTAATGGAATTGGCGATGGACTGCAGCATCATGGTCTTACCCGTGCGGGGCGGCGCAACGATTAATCCGCGCTGACCCTTTCCAACTGGGCACAGTAAATCCAGCACGCGTCCCGTTAAATTCTCCTTGGTGGTCTCCATCTTCAGACGGCCCTGAGGATAAAGCGGGGTCAAGTTATCGAAGAAGATCTTATTGCGCGCAACTTCCGGATCTTCAAAGTTGACGGCTTCCACTTTGATTAAAGCGAAGTAGCGCTCGCCATCCTTTGGCGGCCGCACCTGTCCCGAAACGGTATCGCCTGTTCGCAAATCGAACTTGCGGATTTGTG
>DASXIT010000219.1:0-44394 GCA_036497825.1 Candidatus Acidiferrum sp. | reverse complement strand
GATCGCGGGCACGATTGAAATCTCTGCCCCGGTAGGAATGGCGGTTGCAAGTCCACCGGTGTAACGCACGTTCTCGTTTGCCACAAAAATATTTACGTGTTGTCGCGCTTCGCCTGCCTCGGTCATAACCCTATCGCGCAGCCCTGGGTATGCGCCGAACAACACCTGCAAGGCCTGGAACAGATTTACGCCTGCTTTCACTTCAACTTGCACAGCGCTGTGATTCTCCGTGAACTCGCGCAACGAACCCTGAATATTGAACAAGACCTGCATCAGCGTCGCCTCCGCCTCTTGACGCTGCTCGTACGCGTAGTCTTCCGCTTTTTCGCGGGCTTCGACTTCAAGTTAGATTTTGCGGTCGGTACCCCATCCATCTGGACAACGGCAGCCTTCACGCACAAGATTTGCGGCAGTCCCTCCACTATTTTCTTCCAGGTTTTTCCTTCGTCTCTCGATCCATAAAGCTTTCCGCTCCGCGTTCCAAAATAAATTCCCGCCGGATCAAGCGAATCCGACGACAAGGCATCGCGTAACACGGTTTCGTACGCACCCTTCTCGGGTAAGCCGCGACCCAGCGCCTCCCACGAACCACCGGCATTTCGCGTGCGATAAACGCGCAAATGGCCTTCCGGGGTGCAGCGAAACTCCTCCGATTCCACCGGCACGATGTACACGCAGTCCGGATCATGCGGATGCATCAGCATCGCGAAACCAAAATCAGAGGGCAATCCAATCGCGATGTCTTGCCACGAATCACCACGGTTATCCGAACGGTACAATCCCCCATGATTTTGTAAGAACAGGCGCTCCGGCCGGGATTCGTGGAGCACAATCTTATGCACGCATTGACCAAACTCTGGATATTTCTCAGGTAGGAACACCACGCGGATTCCATTGTTGCGCGCCTGCCAACTATTCCCACCATCATCGGTGCGATACACGCCTCCCGAAGATACAGCCGCGTACATCCGATCTTTATTGCACGGGTCCGGCAAAATCGTGTGCAGAATCAGCCCGCCGTTACTCGGCATCCAACGTGGCCGGTGCGGATGATCAAGCAGTCCTCGAACCACCGACCAGGAATCCCCTTCATCCCGCGATTCAAACAACGCCGCGGGTTCCACGCCACAGTAAAGTTTCTCTGGCTCCCCGGTTCGACCCAGGCAAATCTGCCAAATGTTTCTCAGCGAAGCACCTGACTCTACAGGAAATCTGATCGTCGCTTCCAGCGGATTGGTCCAAGTTCTTCCGAAGTCGTCGCTCGATCGCAGAAACGTGCCCCACATCATGTTGTTTGTCGAAGCCCACAAACGACGCCGGCCGTTTCGCCCGTCATAGGCCATCGCATAGACACCTTGGCCGTGAAAATACGGCCCCGCGACATCCCATTTCGCGCGGTCCTTTGATGACCGCAGCAAAAACGCGCCCTTATTTGTGCCCACCAGCAACAGCACGTCTCCGTTCTTCACCGCGAGGTGTTGCATCCCGCGCAATACCAGCGTTCGCGGTCCCCGCGATTCTTCCGACGGGTGCCGGGTCTGCATAACCGCACCCTGAACAGCCTCAAGCGCCACGCGTACTTCGCTCGCGCGCTGGTACCGCTCCGCAGGCTGCTTCATCAAGCAATGCTGGATCACTGCCGTCAGCCCGTAAGGAACCGTTGCGGGCAGCGGAGGAAGAGGCTCGCGCAGGATCGCTGAGGTCACCTCAAAACCGGTGTTTCCGCGAAACGGCAACTTCCCTGCTGCTGCTTCATAGAGGAGCACGCCCAGCGCCCACAAATCGCTCAAGTGATCACCCTTCTCCCCGCGCAAAACTTCCGGGGCCATGTACGGCAGGGTTCCTACCAATTTGCTTTCCAAAGCAGTGTGAGAAAGCGTGACATCGCTGATTTCCTCGCGTTCAAGCCGAGTGGCCAGCCCAAAATCCAGCACCTTCACACGGCCTTCGGGTGTCACCATCACGTTTGAGCCTTTGAGATCGCGATGCACGATTCCTCGGTCATGCGCGTGCGCCAATGCATCCGCAACTTGCGTGCCGTAACGCATTACCGTTTCCATCGACAGGCCCGTTGCGGTGATCAAGTCGCTGAGCGAGCGCCCCTCAATCAATTCCATCACCACATAGAAATCGTTGTCGGTCCGCCCGACCTGGTGAATGGTGCAAATATTCGGATGACTGAGGGATGAGGCTGTCTGTGCCTCGCGGAGCAAATGGTCGGGGCCAACTTTTTCGAGCGTTCCGTGCGTAAGCAACTTCAACGCAACATCGCGGTTCAACACTTCATCCCGCGCGCGGTAGACCACACCCATGCCGCCTTCGCCAATTTGTGCAAGGATTCTGTAATGATCCAGCGTTTGTCCGATCATGGCAACGGCCAACAAGTCATCCTATCACGCTCTCAGTCCCAATCCGGAAGTCGCCAATCACGATCCGCAAGCGGTGTTCGATGAGATGACGACGCCAGCGACCTCCGCCGAGACCTCACCACCCACATCGAATACTCTGGATCGCGAAGCGAATCAGTACCGTTGGTCTTCCAATCCTCCAACGAGGCCGTTGACATTTCACTGAAGCTAGACTATATGTCGAAGTCCTAGGTGTCGGTATGGGTCAAGAACAAGCCGAACTTCTCAAAGGGACGCTCGACATGTTGGTTCTAAAGGTCGTTGCCCTGGGCCCCAGCCATGGTTATGCGATCGCGCAACGCCTTCAACAGATATCGAAGGACTTCTTCCAAGTCCATCAGGGCTCCCTCTACCCTGCGCTCCACCGACTGGAAGACCGCGGTTGGCTACAGGCCGAGTGGAAAGACTCGGATACCGGCCGGGAGGCCAAATTCTACACACTGACGAAGAAGGGGCGCAGACAGATGGAGCAGGAAGCCCGCGATTGGGAGCGTCTTTGCGACGCGGTCGCACTCGTACTAGGGGCCCCGGAAAAGGAGTCTTAGATGCACGGGCTTCGCCGACTCTTTCGCCGATCTCGCGCTGAAAGCGAGCTCGACGGGGAACTGCGCTTCCACCTGGATCAACTGATCTCTGATTACCTTGCCGCTGGGATGACACCCAAAGAAGCCCGTCGTAACGCCGTTATTAGACTTGGCGGTGTCGAGCGGGTCAAAGAGGAAGTTCGTGACGCCCACTGGGAATCCCACATCGAAATCCTTTTCGCCGATTTCCGCTACGCCCTCCGTTCACTCCGCCACGACCCGCGGTTCGCTCTCACCGCCATCCTCGCCCTCGCTCTCGGCATCGGCGCCAACACTGCCCTCTTCAGCATCGTGAACGCAGTTCTCCTCCGTCCTCTTCCGTATCCGCAGCCCGAGAAACTGGTCACTCTTCGCGAAAGCAAACCGAATTTCGCCACCGGTTCCGTTTCCTTCCCCAACTTCCTCGATTGGCGAAAAGAGAATCGCACCTTTGCGTCCATGGCCGTCATGCGCGGCGGGCGTACACTCACCCTCACCGGCGCCGGTGAAGCCGAACAAGTCAACTCCATGCTTCTGAGCTCCGGTTTTTTTGAACAACTCGCCGTGAATCCCATCCTCGGCCGCACCTTCACCGAAGGCGAAGAGCGTGTCGGCGCCGCGCCCACCGTCATGCTCTCTGCCGCGTTCTGGAAACGTAAATTCGCCGCTTCGCCCGAAGTCCTCGGCAAATCTCTCACTCTCGATGGCAAGGACTTCACCATCATTGGCGTCGTCCCCGCGTCCTTCGATTTCCTCGGCGCCTTCCGTTCCATCGACGTCTATCAGCCCATCGGTCAATGGGACAACACTGCTCTGCTTAGCCGCAGCGCCGGCCTTGGCATCAGTGTGCTTGGGCGCCTCAAGCCCGGCGTCACCATCGACCAGGCTCGCGCCGATATGCAGCGCGTCTCGCAAAATCTCGCTGCCGCTTATCCCGATACCGACAAGAACATCAGTGCCGCCCTCATCCCGTTTCGCGAGTGGAATCTCGGTTTCGTTCAGTCTTATCTGTTCGTTCTATTTGGTGCCGTCGGTTTCGTTCTACTCATCGCCTGCGTCAACGTCGCCAATCTTCTTCTCGCTCGTTCCATCACTCGCGTACACGAATTCGCTATCCGCTCAGCTCTCGGCGCAGGTCAATCGCGCATCATTCGTCAGCTTTTGGTAGAAAGCGTTGTCGTCGCCGCCCTCGGTTGTGCCGCCGGTCTTCTCCTCGCCGCCTTCGGCACCCAAGCCGTTCTTCGTACCTTACCTACCACGCTCCCGCGAGCCGACGGAATTTCCATCGATGCCCGCGTCTTCCTCTTCGCCCTGGTGCTATCTCTCATCGCTGGAATCTTCTTCGGTCTTGTCCCCGCTATGAAAACCGCCCGCCGCAACCCGCAGCAAACTCTTCAGCAAGGTGGGCGTGGGGCCACTGGCCAGCGTAATCGTCTGCAAGGAGTGCTCGTCGCCGCAGAAATTTCGTTGGCACTCGTCCTGCTCGTTGGTGCGGGCCTGATGATTCGTACTCTCTCTGCCCTCCACAACGTGAATCCTGGGTTCGATGCCGACAAGGTCCTCACCTTCGGCCTTTCTCTTCCTCCCACCATGATGAATGCGAGTCCTGACGCCGTTCGCGCCACGCTCCGCCAGGTTCAGCAAAAGTTCGAATCCGCGCCGGGTGTCCAGTCCGTCGCCTATTCCTGGGGCGCTCTCCCTCTCGGCTACGACGACGAGTGGCTCTTCTGGATCGACGGCCATCCGAAACCGGCCAGCAAAACCGAAATGAATTGGGCTCTCGATTACGTCGTCGGCCCCGACTACCTCAAAACCATGGGCATCCTTCTTCAATCCGGTCGCTTTTTCACCGATCAAGACAACGAGCATGCTCCTCAAGTTGCCGTGATCGACGAGGTCCTCGCCAAAAAATTCTTTCCTGGCATCAATCCCCTCGGTCAGCGCCTTTATCTCAACAACGACGACCAAACAACCGAAATCATCGGCGTCGTGAATCACATCAATCAGTGGGGACTGGACTCGGATACAACCCAGGAGCTACGCGCCCAACTCTACGTACCCTTTATGCAGCTCGATAATGACAACATGTCTCGCGCCGGCTCCGGCATCGGCGTACTCGTGCGCTCTGAGAAGCCCGCGCAGGTCTTCGACTCCATTCGGCAAATCAACCGGCAGATCAGCAATCAGCAAGTGGTCTTCTCCCCGCAAACCATGAACGAAATTATCGCCATCTCACTCGCCGATCGTCGCTTCTCCATGATCCTTCTCGGCCTCTTCGCCGCTCTCGCACTTCTTCTATCCAGCGTCGGCATCTACGGCGTGGTTTCCTACATTGTCTCCCAGCGGACCCGCGAAATCGGTATCCGTGTCGCTCTCGGCGCGCAGCACGCTGACATCCTCGGGTTCGTTCTTCGCCAAGCCGCAAAAATGGCGCTCATCGGGGTTCTCCTCGGCTTGGCCTTCTCCGTCGCTCTCACCCACCTCTTATCCGCTCTACTCTTTCACGTGACCCCCACCGACCTCCTTACCCTTGCAGCCGTCGTCTCCCTCCTCCTCACCGTCACTTTCACGGCCTGCCTGCTCCCCGCCCGCCGCGCCGCCTCCATCGACCCCCTACTCGCTATTCGCCACGAATAATGGGTCTGGTTTGCTGGCTAGGCGTGCATGCAAATCTTGTCATTCAGGGAAGTCCATTGGCACTTGGATAGATGGGAAGGTGGCAGTTAGATCGCGATGGAACTCGGCTCGGCTTTGCCCATCATAGCTCTATTTCTTCTCAAAGTGGTCCCCGAAGTAATACACCCTATGATGGGACCCTTTCAGCTCGGCTGCATTAAGCGTCAAAACCGCACTATCGAGGCGACGAACATCTGCATGATGGACCTTCTCTTGGTCATTCACCCATTCATCGGCCGACTCCACACCAGAGACGTCGGTCGTCAGACCAGTCAGAAAATAGTGGGATGGAATCACGGTCTTTGGATCATATTTCCCGACGATTGCATCGACCTCAGCGCGCGTGAGTACCGACTCGATGGGCAGAATGAGCACGTCAACATTTTTCAAGTAATGATCGAGAGAGGGATTTGGCGCTGCACGATTGTCGCCCCAGATGGCGATTCGTAACCCCCCTGTCTCAATGATCTGAATCGCGTTATCGAACGCCATCACATTATTTGGTGGACATGTCTCTACCTGTGCGGGTGCAGGGCCACTACCCGGCTCATTAGGAGGCGCCGGTTCGCATTTGTGTTTGTCAGCGAGACCCGTTATTTCGATGTCGCCGAGCGTAAACTGCCCAACCAGACGTTCCAGCACCATCAGTCCGTTCGGCCTCTCGACGGCATCGTGGTCGAAATGAGAGTGAGTGGAGAGAACTATATCGACCCGGACGGCCGGAAACTCGTTCAAGAACCACTTTGGGTAGAGGCCAGTTGAGTCATTCCGCCAAGGATCGGTCAGAACCGTCAAACCGACCGGCGATGTGATCTTGAATGCGTCGTGTCCATAGAACTTGATCTTGACATCGCCTGGTCGAGTGGGGTCTCCGACTTTTTTCTGAATAGCGATTAGAGAATTGTCATTCCATGCAGCGGAGCCTGCCACGGATTTCCCAGACTGTTGCGCGCGCGCACCACAGTTCAAGGTCAATAAGACAAACAAGACGATCGAGGCTGGCGTTTTGACACGCATATCATCCTCCCGTTAGGAACCCTCCCGACTTTGCGCGATGTGTCGTTCTTTTACGTGTCGTTCCGGAAATCATAGAAGACACGAATGAGGTTGCCATCAAGATCGGCGGCCATAAACTCGCGCAGCTTCCACGGTTTGTCCTCGGGCTCGGAAACGATCTTCGCCTGCGCGGCCTTCCACTGTGCAAAGAGTTCGTCCACCTCAGCCTTGCTATGGAGATTGAGCCAGAAAAGAATAGGGCCCATGTTGCCGTAGGACTCTCGGAAGGAGCGATTGGTTAGGAACAGTCTGCAATTCCCTCTTGAGATGCCTGCAATACCGCCTTGGTCGTCCCCCCAATCGAGGGTGAAGCCTAGCGCCTTGACATAGTAGGCTGCGGCCTTGTCGACATTAGCCGCGGGGATCTCCGGGACAGCAGCGGGGAACGTCATGCGGTGAATCGTACCACGAGCACGCGACTTGGACCGTGGGATTTAGCCGGATTTAGCCGGCTGTCGGGCCGGCAAAGAGGATGAGATTCTCATCCGGATCCGACACAATAAAAGTTCTGGCGCCCCAGGGTTCCTTCTTAAGTGCCTGATGAAAGGAGACGCCTGCGGCCTGACAACTCAGAAACAGTTGTTTGATTTCGTTCGCGCTGGCAACCGTGATGGAAGCGGAGAGCAGATGTTCGCGCTTGCGAACATCGCCAGCGAACACAGGTTCGCCTACCAGCCTCAAGTTGAGTCGGGCATTGTCGCGGATGACTTGCCCGTAGTATGGCGGATCGCCATAGACGAATTCGACCGCAAAGCCGAGCTTGTTTGTATAGAAATCACAAGACCTCTTGATGTTCGCAACGAAGAGTTGTGCCTCGATTGAGCTGAGAATGGGACGTGGCGTCGTCTGCCTGGGTTCATCGGTCATGGCATCCGCTCCTGATTTGAGCGCCTGCCACCCATCGAACCCCATTTGCCGCGCGACAAGCTCCTGAGCGTCTGCGAGCTTGAAGCTTGACTCCAGTATCTGCACGTCTCCGACGTCGCGAAATCGGGGTAACGCGGCCCTGATTTGGGCTGCAACGGGATAATACCGTTCACGATGCCAGCGCAGATACTGTTTGGCTTGCTTTTTGAGGTTTTCGATATTCGGCATAGGCGCAGTGCTGTTTACTTACCGTAGGTGGGCGTTGCCCTTTCGATCTGCACCGATGCGCCCTACGCAGCATCTGAAGATTGCCTCCGCCAGCGCCGGATTGTCAATAGCCGAGCCTCGTCAAGCGCAACCGGCGGCGCGCGTCATAGATTGACGATTGGGGAAGCTGTGATTTGATAGACTCGCAAAGGAACGGTGATCGGCACGCCAAGCAGGTGAAGGGCGGTTAACTGCGGATGAATAAACAAACTGCGCTGATCCTCTGCGTTCTGCTGCTGAGCATCGGTGGATGCAAGAAGGAAGGCGGACCGGAACCGTCGCAGCGAGCAGATGCCATCTATTTTGGTGGGCCAATCCTGACGATGAACAATGATCAGCCGCGGGCGGAAGCTGTGGCCGTAAAGGGTGGGAAGATTCAAGCGGTTGGGGCGCTGGCCGATATCGAAAAACAGCACAGGTGGCGAAAAACGGAGATGGTGGACCTCGGGGGAAAAACTTTGATCCCGGGGTTTTTTGATGCGCATAGTCATTTCGCAATGGTCGGATTGCAGGCGATTTCCGCGAATTTACTACCTCCTCCCGACGGCCCTGTGAAGTCCATTGCGCAACTTCAACAGGTGTTGCGGGATTATCTGGCGACTTCGCCGAACCCCAAAAAGTATGGCGTGTTGATGGGATTCGATTACGACGATTCGCAGTTGGCGGAAAAGCGTTCACCAACGCGCCAAGAGCTAGACGCCGTTTCAACGGATATTCCGATCATGGTGATTCACCAGTCTGGACACATCGGCGTTTACAACAGCAAGGCCTTGGCAAATGCGGGAATCACCGCGAATACTCCGAATCCGGAGGGAGGGGTAATCGGACGGGAAGCCGATGGAAAAGCGCCCAACGGAGTGATGGAAGAGAACGCGCACAACTTAATGCTGCTGAAGACGCTGCCAAAATTTACGACGGAGCAGGCGATCGGGCTGTTGGAGGCGGCGCAGGACATTTACATCGCCAACGGAATTACAACGGCGCAAGAGGGCCGCGCTGATCCCTCAACTCTGGCAACATTAATAGCAGCATCGCAAGCGAGCAAACTAAAGATTGACGTGGTGGTGTATCCGGATTTGGTGATGAACCAGAACAATCCGGTACTGGATGGGCCGCTGACGTCACGCAGCTACACCAATCATCTGCGCTTGGGAGGAGTGAAACTGACGTTGGATGGATCTCCGCAGGGGAAAACCGCGTGGTTCACGAAGCCTTATTTCGTGGAACCAAGGGGGCAGGGGGAGGACTATCGCGGCTATCCGATATTCGTGAAAGATGCGGATGCGCTGGAGCTGATGATCAAAGCGTATCAGAACAACTGGCAAGTGCTGGTGCATGCCAATGGAGATGCTGCGATTGATCAATTGATCCGTGTAGTGAAGGCGGCGCAAGCGGCGGTTCCGGGATATGACCGTAGAACGGTATTGATCCACGGACAATACTTGAGAGCGGATCAGGTGCGCCAAATTAAAACCCTGGGCATTTTCCCTGCTCTTTTTCCCATGCACACATTTTATTGGGGAGACTGGCACCGGCAATCGGTTGCGGGGCCGGAACGCGCCGAGAATATTTCGCCCACAGGCTGGATGCTGGCAAACAATATGAAATTCAGCATTCATTCCGATGCGCCAGTAACATTTCCAAACTCGATAATGGTGCTGAACACCGCGGTGAACCGGACGACTCGGACGGGCTATGTGTTAGGGCCACAGCATCGGCTTGACCCGTTGACCGCTTTGGAGGCGATGACGATTTGGCCGGCCCTTCAACATTTTGAAGAAGCGAGTAAGGGATCGATCGAAGTGGGGAAAGTGGCCGACCTGGTGATTCTGTCGGATAACCCTCTAGGCGTTCAACGACAGAAATTGACGGCGATAAAAGTTGTGGAAACAATAAAGAACGGGAAACCACTCAATAAGCCAGCGGTAAAGTAGAAAATTCCGCGAGAAAAAGCCGCAACCGTGCGAGCGACCCCAGCCAAGGCAGCACTCTGCCACAACCGACCATCCTATTTAGGCTTTCGCACGCTTACAAAACTCGCACCGCGTTCACAGAGACAGCCAAAGTATTTTAGGAAAAGACTCGAAACGATGAGCAGTAGCCAGGAAAAAGGAATGTTGGATCGATGAGGAAGTTCTTGACGATGTTCCTTCTGTTCGGCGTTTCCCTCTGCGCCCAGAGCAATACGGGTGAGTTGCGCCTGCAGGTGAGCGATCCGGCAAATCTCGGTGTGCGCGCCTCAGTCGAATTAATTTGCGAGGCGAATCAGTTTCACGAGAGCTACTCGACGGACGAGTCAGGAAGACTAACGGCCAAGCGGCTTCCCTTCGGTGTCTACAAAATAGAGATCCGAAGAGATGGTTTTATCTCTGCCACCAATTCAGTCGAAGTTCGCTCCGCCGTTCCCACGGAATATGCAGTGAAGTTGATTTTGGCTACCGCAAATGATTCGGTAGTTGTGAATGACTATGAAACCTTGATCGATCCGCATAGTGTGGGGAATGCTCAGCATATCGGGCAAGATACGCTCGAAAAAAGGCCAACCTCCATTCCGGGGCGGTCGTTGCAGGATTTGGTGAATTCGCAGCCTGGCTGGCTCTATGAAGGAAATGCGGTCTTGCATCCGCGTGGCTCGGAGTATCAAACGCAAGTAGTGGTGGACGGGATCCCTTTGCTGGACAATCGGTCGCCCGGCTCTGGCCCGGAAATCGAAGCGGACAATTTGGACTCGGTTGGTATCTACACCGCAACCTTTCCAGCAGAATACGGGCGGCAATTGGGAGGAGTCGTCGAGCTGAATACAGCGCGCGACACTCGCGAGGGGTTGCACGGTGAAGTCGTACTCGCGGGAGGCAGTTTCGGTACAGCGGCAGGCTATGCGATGGCGCAATTTTTATGGGGAAAGAACACGCTGGAAGTGAGCGCCAGCGGCGACATGACCAGCCACTATCTGAATCCGGTGGTGCCTGAAAACTTCACAAATACGGGCACTACTGGTGATTTTTCAGCCCGATATGAACGGGATTTGACCGGCGTGGACAGGATCAGCTTCTCGGTGCGTCACGAGTTGGCGCGGTATGAAATTCCCAACGAGTTTGTGCAGCAGACTCCGCATCAGAATTTTATCGATCCATTGCAGCCGTTCGGATCACAACTGCAGACCGCCGGCAATTTTGAAACGATGGGGATCGCTTCCTATCAGCACATTTTCTCGCCGAACGTAGTGTTGGATGTGCGCGGAATGGTGCGAGACAATTCCAATCATTTGCAATCGAACCCCTATTCCATACCCGTGATTGCTGATCAGCAAAACTATTTTCGCGAGGGATATTTCAAAGGCAGCGTTTCGATTCACCGGTATGCGAATGAGATCAAAGCGGGGGTTGAATCGGACAACACATTTCTGCACGAGAATTTCAGCTACATCATTACGGATCCCGCGCAATTCGATCCCGGCACGCCACAGACGTTCAGTTTTATGGGGAGCAAGCCGGAATTGGACCAATCCGCGTTCGTACAGGACCAGATTCGCCTGGGCAACTGGACCGTTAGCGCGGGATTGCGGTGGGATCATTACCAGTTGATCGTCAATCAAAATGCGGTTAGCCCGCGATTAGGAGTAGCGAAGTTTTTTCCAAAGTGGAATTTAGTGCTTCACGCCTCGTACGATCGAATCTTCCAAACGCCATCGTTTCGAAATATCCTGCTGTCGAGTTCGCCAGAGGTGATTTCGCTGAACCCGGAAGTGCTGCGTTTGCCGGTCCGGCCCTCGCTGGGAAATTTTTTTGAGCTCGGAGCAAGCAAAGCACTGTTGGGCCAATTGCGGCTGGAAGCAACCGTATTCAGCCGCAGGATGAATAATTTTGCCGATGATGACCAACTGTTGAGCACCGCGGTGAGCTTTCCGATCGCATTTGAAAAGGCGTCGATTTACGGCGCCGAAGCAAAAATCGAAGTCCCTCACTGGAAACAATGGAGCGGATTCGTCAGCTACTCGTACATTGTTGGTTCTGCGTATCTTCCGGCAACCGGTGGCCTGTTCTTAGGCACAGACGCAAGCAATGCGCTCAACAACATTACCGGACGTTTCTGGGATTCGCAGGACCAGCGAAATACGGTGAGAACGCGGGTTCACTATCAAATTACGAAGCAATGGTGGGCCGGGGTAGGACTGGAGTACGGCAGTGGCTTGCCATTTGAGTTCTCGGGCACAGAGCAAGATGCTCTGGCACAGTACGGGGAAGAAGTAGTCAGCCGGGTGAATTTTGCGCGCGGGCGCATTCGCCCTTCCTTTTCCGTCGATGCATCGGTGGGGGCGGAAATTTGGAAGAATGATAAGCTAAGCATGCGAGTGCAAGCTGACGCCGTAAACCTCAATAACCAATTGAATGTAGTTGATTTTGCCGGCCTGTTTTCCGGTAACGCGATCGGACCGCCCAGAAGCTATTCGCTGCGACTAACCACAAATTTTTGAGGAGGCGTGGCGTTGCATGATGAGGAACGCCATTCTCCGGAATGACACTTTTGCTTTTCTCATTAGAAAATGACAGCCGCAAATCCGGCTCCATAAGCGTGATAGCAACATTGAGAATTGACGTTAGATTTTGCTTCGAAGTGTCGGGGGAGGGTTTACAATTAACCGAATCGGGAGATCGGCGTTCCGGGCAAAAAAAAACGGGCGAGCCGGCAATTAGCACGGCCCGCCCGAGCAGACTAGAGGCTAGTCACGTTCGCAGCTTGCAGACCCTTGGGGCCCTTGGTGACCTCGAACTCAACCGCTTGACCTTCGTTGAGCGACTTGTATCCATCCGACATAATTGCCGAGAAATGGACGAAGACGTCTTCGCCGGTCTGGCGTTGAATGAAGCCAAAACCCTTGCTAGCATTGAACCACTTTACTGTTCCTTGTTCTTTCACTTGTGTTTCCTATTCTTTTACAACAAAGCTATTTGGTGCGTCCCGACTGCCTCCAGCCGTAAACTAAAAAAGCCGCAGGTTTTACCCCGCAGCCCCTTAAAGTCGAATCTAAAGGTGATACAAGAGCAACAAACGCAACTCGATACTAGCACGTTTTCACCCTAAAACCATAAGAATCTTTCAGCTTAGGTTCGAAGCAAAACCCGAGGGGGAACTGATTCGCAACCTATTGTGACGGTTGTCACGATAAATCTGCGTCAGGGGTGCTACACTTGTTTGTGATTATGGACACACTCTCTATCTTTAAACGCGATAAAACTTTTTCGCAGCCGGTCAATTGGGGCGTAACCCTCATCATGATTGCGTTGCATCTTCTGGCTCTCGCTTCGGTATTTTTCTTTACCTGGAAGGCGTTGATCCTGGCAATTTTCATGTGGTGGGTCGCGGGCAGCCTGGGCATTGGCATGGGCTATCACCGTTTGTTGACGCACCGCGGATATAAAACTCCGAAGTGGATGGAATATTTCCTGACCACTTGCGGAACGATGGCGATCGAAGGTGGCCCAATTTCATGGGTAGCCACGCATCGCATCCATCACCAGAATACGGACAAGGAAGGCGACCCGCATTCACCGCGTGATGGCGGTATTTGGGCGCACATGGGCTGGATCATCACAGGCCGCGCGATGCATCGGGACCGCAGCGAACTGCTGCCTTACGTGCCGGATCTCCGTAAAGACAAGTATCACCTGTGGCTAAGCAAGTACCATTGGGTGCCCTCTGTAATTATCGCCGTGATTTTCTATTTTATCGGTGGCTGGCCTTTTGTATTTTGGGGCGTTTTCCTGCGTACCGTATTCAGCATGCATGCTACCTGGCTGGTGAATTCCGCAACGCACATGTGGGGCTCGCAGCGGTTTGAGACTGGTGATACCTCGACGAATAGTTTCTGGGTAGCCGTCCTGACATTCGGCGAAGGCTGGCACAACAATCACCACTACTCTCCGCAATCTGCTCGTCACGGATTGCGTTGGTATGAGATGGACATGAACTGGTACGGGATCTGGACAATGTCACTGGTCGGATTAGCCTGGGACATTAAGCGGCTGAAATTCCTAGAAGAAGATCTGGTGATGGCCGCACCGAGCACCGCTGAAAACTAGAACAATTCATATTTTGAGTTTGTATCTAACAGGCACAGCCTTTTGTTAACTGGCATTTTTCTGCCTGACGACTGTTCGTCGATGTCCACTTTTCATACGGGCATTCATAAGGTATATTCTCAAACAACAGCTCCAGGTGGTCGGGGAATCCTTGGGAGGATCCCTTTGTCGAAGGCACGCATTCTTCTGGCTGACGACCATACTCTTGTCGCCGAAGCGTTTAAGAGACTTCTGGAACCAGAATTTGATGTAGTTGGAACCGTAGAAGATGGACGCGCACTTCTGCGTGCAGCCGTGGAGCTACGGCCGGATCTTGCCTTGGTTGATCTCAATATGCCATTGCTAAATGGATTGGACGCTGGAGCTCAGTTGAAGGAATTGATTCCAGGGGTGAAGATCATCGTGCTGACGATGACGGAAGACGCTGACATTGCCGAGGAAGCAATGAGAAAGTGGGCGTCTGGATATTTACTGAAGAGGTCGGCGGGATCCGAATTGGTAAAGGCGGTCAGAGAAGTGCTCCAGGGCCAGACCTATGTGACGCCAGCCGTAAAACTGGAACGAAGCGAAGATGTGGCGCCAATAGAGCCGAAATCAGAGAACCAGCGAGGGCTGACCCCCAGGCAGCGAGAGGTTCTGCAACTTTTGGCCGAAGGGAACACCATGAAAGAAGCTGCGGCTAAATTACATGTAGCGACACGAACCGTGGCATTTCACAAGTACCGCATCATGGAAGAGTTCAAACTTGAAAATAATTCGGAGCTTTTGCGCTTTGCCATGAAGCAGAAGCTAGTGAAGTAAGAGCCGCAGCATTTTGTAGCGCGGGCTTCAGCCTGTGGCTTTTCAACAATCGCAAAAAGTTTACTTGGTCAGCGTCTGTTGCATGGGCTTGTCGCGCCAGAATTCCTGGCCCTGTTCCGGCAGAGTGTAAATCGGATCGTAATATTCGTAGCGGCGAGACAGCGCTTCCGGATCATCCGTTTCGATGCCGGTGCGATAATTTTTCGTCCAATAAGAGATACCCAACTGGCGATCGTATTCCTTCACCTGATGGACCCAACGCTTGCCCACAAAAGGAACGTCGCAAACCATGCGAGGGGTGGCGAAGCCTGGAAGATAACCCATGATGTCGTGCTGGAGTTTCTGAACTTCGTGGATCGCCAGGCGCCAATGCTCGGCGTTGGGAATCATGTCGCACTGATAGAAGTAGTAGGGCATGATCTTGCCGTGGTCCAGCAGCATGAAGCACAAATCCAAAAGTTCTTTTGAAGAAGAGTTTACGCCACGCAACAGCACACCCTGATTGCGCACATCCCGATAACCCATATCCAGCAAAGCCTGAACAGCTTTGCGAACTAGCGGGGTAACTTGCCGCGCGTTGTTGACATGAGTGTGCACGGCAATATCAACACCGCGTTCGCGGCTTTTCTTGGCCAATCGCTCGAGTCCGGCGAGGACTTCGGGTTGCAGAAAGTGTTGAGGAATGGCAATCAGGCCCTTGGTCGCCAGGCGGATATCCTTAATAGTGGGAATGTCCATCAATTGCGACACGAACGATTCCAAGGCCGCGATGGGCGTGTTGGCAATGTCTCCACCACTGACTACAACGTCGCGAACCGAAGGAGTAACGCGCAAGTAATCGAGCATCTGCTCATAACGATCTTTTTGCGGAACCTGGAATTTCAGCTTGACCACTTGAGGTACGTCATTGCCGACGAGGTCCATGCGCGTGCAGTGTCCGCAATATTGCGGACACGTGGAAAGCAACTCTGCAAGCACCTTCGTGGGGTAACGATGGGTCAAGCCTTCAACGGCCCACATGTCGGCTTCGTGAAGCGAATCGCGACTGGCCTTCGGATGGCTGGGCCATTCCGGGTGACGATCCTCGAACGCGGGAAGCATGTAGCGGCGAACGGGATCGTTCCATAGGTCCTTCTCGTCCATGGTATTGAGCATGTGGGGAGGAATGAGAATGGACATGGTGGCGCGTTCTTTGATGTCGCGTTCCACGCTGGCCATCAACGAATCGGGGATCAAATCGCCGAAAACGGCTTTCAGTTCTTTGAGGTTTTTGACGGTGTGGCGGCGTTGCCACAGAGCGGTTTCCCACTCTTCCTGAGTGACGTCTTTGTAGCCGGGAAAGCGTCGCCAGTCCGGTTCGACAAATTCCCGCTTCAGCGGATAGGTGAATGGCTGCTCGCCAGCGTGGACTTTGCCCGCGGGCTTCCAGGTGGGACGTGCAGCCTTGGTTTCAGGCGCAATAATTTTCGTGTCACTCATAGGCGTCATCCAGTATCTGGGGAACTTTTGTGTACGACGGGGCGTGTACAACTAAGAATAACGTAGAGAAGAAGTTTGCGCCACCCCTAGGGGAAGCGGTTATCAGTCTACAGCGCGAATCCGGTGAAGAGAAAACTGGTGGAGCATCCCAAGGAATGGCAGTGGAGCAGCTGGTCGTTTTATATGAAGAAGGAAACGGGTTTGATTAGGATCGATCTCCTGGTTTGAGAAAAAACGTCAACCCCAAGACCCACTCTCAAAAACCGAGAATGGGGCACCCTCCTCCTCTCTTACCTCTGGCCAAGTTTCTTCAGTTCGCTCGTTCTAGAATTCTCACTACGGCCACCCGCCCAGTATTTAGGAGAGAACGGGTTCGGGACTGGCGACGACGCGGTTGCACCCTTCTCTTTTTGCTACGAACATTCTTTCGTCAGCAAGCGCGAACAGTTCCGCGGCGTTGTTGCCATCCTGCGGAAAACTGGCTAAGCCAGCGCTGATCGTCACCTGAACCTTTTCGCCGGTGACGCCCAATTGAATGGGAGTCATCGTGATCGACTCTCTCAAGGATTCGAGCCTTTGCTGCGCTGACTCTATATCGGTCTCTGGAAGAATGATGACGAATTCTTCCCCGCCATAGCGTCCGGCGGTATCGCTTTGCCGGAAAGAGCTGCGCAAGATCGCGCCGATCTCCCGCAGAACCACATCACCCGCTGAGTGGCCATGCGTGTCGTTCAGAGACTTGAAGCGATCCACATCAACAACGGCGATCGTGAGCAGCTTGCCGTAGCGGCGCGCGTGGCTGAATTCAATGGCCAGGCGATCGTCCAAATAGCCTCTGTTAAACAATCCCGTTAACGGATCGCTGGTGGCCATTTGCAGAAGCTTTTGGCTGCGCGCAACCAAGGCCAGACTCAATCCCGAAGCGGTCAGCATCATGATCAATCGTGAGATTTGTGCGGACCATGAGAACAATCCGTAAGGAAACGGCGAGTAAATTTGGCTGTTGAGCTCCCAATGAGTCGCCGCGAAATTGACAATCGCCAAATATTCACCAAACGCAAGCAAACCCGCGGTGATGCAGATGCGCCTGTCATAGCGCAGGCTGGTGCTCCCTATCGCCAGAAAATAACCTTCAAAGACAACCTTGCTGTTCACCGCAGTGTGCGGCTGGTTCATCAGAAGAAAGAGCGCCAACGCACTGCTCACCAGCGTGATGTCAAAACCGCTGCTGACAAATCTGAGCCACGACGAGTTGTATCCTCGCGAAACCAGCAGATACATGGTGACGGAGAGAAAGAATGTTCCGGCGGCCAGGCTCAGCCCAACGATCCCTTCCTTTGGATCTACATCTTGAGGAAAGAAAATCGAATCGATCACCGGAATCAGCAGCAGTAACGTTGCCAGCGACAATCGTATTTTTGAGACTAAAAGTTCGCCGGCCACACCTGCCTGGGCCAGTACAGGGTCGGGACGCGACCATAGCGATGCGAGTAAATTTCTGATTTTGAGTTTCATAGAATGAGCAAACTAAGTTTTGGCTGCTTTCGTTCGACACGGCCAGGAATACAGATTGAGCGAAAATCGAGATTCAGGCCTCGCGAGAGTAGGAACCAGAATAGAAGCGGGCGGCTTGGTTGGTAAGAAGAATCACGAACAGAGGTTCCAAAAGTGCCAAGAGGGGATAAAGGACTCCGAGCCCGCTTGTCACTGAACAGTTACAGTGGGTTGAGTTGGGGGCAGCGATCCTCCACGACAGCCCGCTGAGAGGTGCGGACCTTTGGTCGGAATGACGAACTGGTGTTGCTGCGGCTGGCCTGAATTGGAAGAGTTTTGGGGCCAGGCACTATAGTTTCCGCAAAGAGAGCGGCGACGCCGTCGGCGTCCATGGCACCGAGGCGGCGAAGGAATTCGTTGACGATGGTGCGGGTATCAGAGATTTGCTCGCTCTGTTAGACGCCTTGGTGGACCAAGGCTATAAATGCGCTGGGTGACATGAACGATTGGCCCCATTCCTCATCGGTGCGAGCACCGGGCTTGGCGGCCACAATCTCCTCTAAAGATTTACCTTGCTTCTTGAGTGCGGCAACTTTGTCGCGGATTCCAACCAAGACGTCGCGGAACAGAGTCAGATCGGCTTTGCCGCCAACTGCCCCGTGCCCGGGAATGACAATCATTTTGTCGGTTACCTTTGCGAGATTGGCTTCGGCGGCGCGAATCTGTCCGTCGATGCTGCCTCCGGTGGAATAGTCGATGAAGGGGATAATTGCGATTCCAAAAAGTGTCTCCGGTATGGAAGATATCAGCCTCGGTAAAGTGTACCGAGATGTCTGAATCCGTATGCGCGGGCGGATAGTGCTCAAGAACCAAAGTTGAGTCGTTGGCGTGCACGGTGTGATCTTCTTTGAAGACGGTCGAGGGGATCGCTGCGGCGGGAGATGTCAGAAAAGTGTGCTTCCAACCTTCGACGCGGGTGTCTTTGAGAAGGTGTTTCCGGGTATTCTCTTGCGCCAGAATGGTGGCTCCTGCATGGTGAAGCCATTCATTACCGCCGGTGTGATCGAAGTGCCAGTGAGTGTTGATCAACTGCTTGATGGGATCCGCATTGATGCTCTCGAGAGCTGCAGAAACGTTCGGACGCGCGCTGATGATTTCCGCATCAATAAGGAGCTTTCCGTCGGGTCCAGTGAGAACAGCGATATTTCCGCCTGCGCCCAGAAGAAAGCTGATATTGCGGCGAAGTGGTTGAACCGTAATTTTTGCGGTGGCGGCTTCCTGTATTGCAGTTTCAACAAGGTCGCCTCCCTGCGCAAACAGTCGACGTGGGGTTACACAAGCTGCTGCAAAAGTCAGGCCTCCTGCGGCGAGGAACTGACGGCGTGAGAGTTCGGCTGACGATCTGGTGATCATACGTAACTCCTATTTCCAATCTCTTTGGCTCCGTTTGCACACTTGATATGGGCGTGCCTAAAACAAGTCGGCAGCTCTAGAATCCCGATTACAAATGTTTGTTACAGGCCAAGGTCGCTTAATCCGGGATGCCCTTCCGGCCGCTGCCCAAGTGGCCAATGAAATTTGCGGTCGGACTCTTTGATCGGCAGATCATTGATGCAAGCATAGCGGTGGTGCATAATTCCGGCCGCATCAAACTCCCAATTTTCATTGCCATAGGAACGAAACCACTGGCCGGAATCGTCATGCCATTCGTAGGCGAAGCGGACGGCAATTCTGTCGCCGTCGAATGCCCAGAGTTCCTTGATCAAGCGGTAGTCCAGCTCCTTGTTCCATTTGCGCGTGAGGAACTCGATAATCTTTTCACGGCCGTTAATGAACTCCGCCCTGTTGCGCCACTTGCTATCCACCGTATAGGCAAGCGAAACGCGTTGGGGATCACGCGAGTTCCAGCCGTCTTCAGCCTTCCGGACTTTTTGCGCTGCTGACTCTCGAGTAAATGGCGGGACCAAACTTACCTGGGGTTGCGTACTCATGGCATGGCTCCTTCTTAGTTTGTTCCGTGATAAGCGGACGCCCTAGGCGTGGGACGAAATCACTCCTACGTTATCTCCGATGACGCTCGATAGGAGTAAGTTTCAGGATTTCTTAGGAAACGACCCATAAACCCAAGCCAGGCTGCCTGCTCCCTAAAAGAGGAGGGACCGGCAGGCCGGGCCGAGAACACTCGAGAAAAACAAGATCTAAATGATTCCGGCAGACACCTGAATCAACCAACGGTTGGCCTGAGACGGACGCTGAGGCTATAACGCACGGCTTTGTTTCTCACTAATTTGACGGTTTTGTGTTTTTGAATCCTGTAAAAAGCTCCGACACGAGGAGCCTCACGAAAGTCCAAGCGGCCAACACACCAATCTGGAGGAAAGCATATGGCTAGCGTTGGTACTTCCCCGAAAAAGCAAAACGCCGTGCATTCCAAGACCGCTCGCATCAATGACCTGGACATCTTCTATCGAGACGCGGGCCCTCAAGATGCCCCGGTGATCCTGCTGCTGCATGGATTCCCCACTTCGTCGAACATGTTTCGCAACCTGATTCCACGTCTCGCAGACTCATTTCGGTTGATCGCTCCGGACTATCCTGGATTTGGCCAGAGCAGCATGCCGGATTACAAGTCCTACGCCTACACATTCGAGAATTATGCCGACATCGTGGATAAGTTGGCCGGGCAACTCGTCGTCAACAAATATTCGCGTATGTAATGGACTACGGCGCCGGTGGGATACCGCCTGGCATTGCGTCATCCCGAGCGGGTGCAGGCGCTGATCGTGCAGAACGGAAATGCTTACGACGAGGGGCTGCTGGAGTTTTGGGATCCAATCAAGAAATATTGGAAAGACGCCGCGCCCGAGAATCGAGCAGCACTCCATTTCCTCGTCGACGCCAAATCAACGCGCTGGCAGTATGAAAATGGTGTCAGTGACTTGACTCTGCTCGATCCCACAACCTGGGCACTCGATCAGATAGGTCTCGCGATCGTTCCGGGAATCGGGACATTCAGATGGATCTCTTCTACGCGACTATCGCACGAACGTGCCGCTGTACCCGGACTTTCAGAATTTCTTCCGGTAGAATCAGCCACCCACTTTGATCGTGTGGGGAAAGAACGACAAGATCTTCCCGCCGGAAGGTGCGGCTCCATACAGCCGCGATCTCAAGAATCTGGAGGCGCATCTGCTGGATACCGGACACTTCGCACTTGAAACGCACGGCGAAGAGATCGCCAGCCGCATCGAGACATTTCTTACGAAGAACAAAATAACCCGCTAAACTTTCCGGAATGTTGCGGGCCGCGCTGAGGACTTCACCAGCCCGCGGTACCGGAGAATTCCTATATGACAAAGACTTTTGGCTCACTTGTTTTCACACCAGTCATAAAGGAGTTGCAAGAGCGGTATGGCAGCCGCCGGCAGTATGAACGCTTGGAGGAGCTGGGCGGTGCACCCCGTGGCCTGGGCCCCGAGGAGCGGGATTTTCTCGGCGAGCAGGACACTTTCTTCATGGCGAGCCTGGGAGCGACTGGATGGCCCTATGTGCAGCATCGTGGCGGGCCGAAAAGCTTCTTGAAAGTAATTGACGACCATACGATCGCCTTCGCGGATTTTCGAGGGAACAGGCAATACATCAGCACGGGCAATTTGATGGCCGACAATCGAGTTGCGATGATCTTGGTCGATTTCCCCAGGCAACTTCGGCTGAAAATCCTGGGCCGGGTCGAGATCTTCGAGGGAGAAAAGGCGAAGGACTGGCTGGCGAAAGTCCGCGATCCTGAATACAAGGCGACGACGGAACGAGTGTACGTGATTCATATCGAGGCATTCGACTGGAATTGCCAACAGCACATTATTCCGCGTTTCACGGAGGAAGAAATTCGGGAAGCCATGGAGCCTGTAGAGAGACAGATGCAGGAGCTGGTGGAGGAAAACAAGAAACTTCGTGAGCAAGTAGCGCAACTCAGAAAGACGAATTGAGTGCGCGTTCGCGGTCCTCTGGCACGCTGGGGGAGTTCGCATCACGCCGACCACATGCTTTACAAAAATCGAATCTAGCGTGGGGGGCGGGCGCCGTGGAATGAGAGGCGCAGCTTGGATTCTTCGGCGAGGCTTTGGATGGCCATGCGGGTTTCGTGCACCATCACGGTGCAGCCGACGCTGAGGCCGATTACCGCCGACGCGCCAGTGAGGATGGCGAGACCGGCACAGAGTTCAAATCCGAATTTGAAGCCGTAATAGGCGGCAGAGGAACCCGCAACCGAGACGAGAGCGGAAGCGGCGAACAATCCCAGTGCGGCATAGAAAAGACGCAGGGCTTTGATGAGCATTTGGGCGCGGCCTTCGAGAGCGGTGAGTTGAGAGCTCCATGCCAGGTACTCGGGGGAATTTGTGTCGTAGGATGCAACGTCGTCTGCGACGATGCGTGTGCGATCGACGACGCGGCCGAGGCGATTGCTGGTGCCAAGCGCGAGGACAGAAGAGGCGTTAGTGAGGATGGCGGGAGCGACGATGGCGGTGAGCACCGCGAATGGATTATTGGCTACGGCTTGGTATTGCAGCAGCACGGCGCAGAATACCTCCGGATGGTTTGTGGCTTTTGTGGCTTGGAGAAGTCTACTCTGAGTTGGAGTTCGCCGCGAAATAATCAGGAAAGAAGATACAGCCTAATTCATAGGAAGGAATCTGTTTCCTCAGGGCTAACGCCAAAGTTTCTTGAGAATCTGATGTCGGAGCTCCCTTTGTGCCTCAGGGCAAGAAAGCTCCGATCGCCCAAAAAATTCCGATGGGATGCGGGGAAATAAAAGAAGGAGAAGCCCAAGACCCACACGCGAATACGGCGCGTGGGGCACCCTATGTTTTCTGAATTGATCGGCAAGGAAAAAACAGATCTCCACACGCAATCGCAAAAAGGACCCTTCGAGGCTCAGGGTCAACGCGAGTGAGGGATGACAATCGAGGTGTATCTTGTGATGGAGGAAAGTTCAAAACCCGCACCCCTAAGAACGAAGGGTGCGGCACCCGATGATCGCAGTTGCAAAAGGAATGTGAGGATTTTATTGCGGGAGTTGTGAGAGAATTCGCGCAGCGGCCGGGGAATTTTGCTGGCCTCCAGAGGAAGAACATCCGCCCGAACGTCCGCCGATTTATTTAACTTGGCGAGGAACAGCGAAGCCGCCGTCATCGTCGCGGGATTCAATCGATAGAAGATGAAGAAGAGAACCTCAGCCCTGAAGTTCTGCCTCGCGTTCGTGCTGCTATGCGCAGTGGGATTTGCGCGCGGAGAAGATGTAAATAAAATTCAGCCGACCGGTTACGTGATCGATCTGGCCGGAGTGATCAAGCCAGACACAAAGGCGCAACTGGAAGCGATGTGCCTGGAGTTGGAACAGAAAACCGGAGCCCAGCTTGCGATTGTTACGGTGAAGTCGCTGGATGGGAACAGTATTGAACAGTACGCAAGCGACCTCTATAAGCACTTGGGCATAGGGGCCAAGAAAGATGATCGAGGGATACTGCTCCTGATTGCCCCAAATGATAGGAAATATCGACCGGAAATCGGCTATGGCCTGGAGCCGGTAATTAATGATGCACGCGCGGGCGACGCAGGCCGACTAATGGTTCCCTATTTTCGAGCCGGTGATTTCAGCGGGGGAATTTCCGCTGCCGCATGGCAACTTGCGAATTATGTTGCTGGCGACAAGGGAGTCACGCTGACTGGCCAGCCGAAGATCAAGCAGGTTCGTCAGGACAATGATGGCTCTGGAGGTTTGTGGGTGTGGCTGATTCTGGCGGTGATTCTGTTCATGGTCCTGGCTAGTCGCGGCGGATCCAGTTCTGGCCGCGGCGGGGGAGGCAGCGGTTGGTGGGTGGGACCGGTGATCGGCGCGACGATGGGAAGAAGAGGCGGCGGTTGGGGTGGCTCAGGCGGGGGCTTTGGTGGTGGAGGCGGCTGGGGCGGCGGTGGGGGGGGATTCGGTGGATTTGGCGGCGGATCGAGCGGTGGCGGGGGAGCTAGCGGGGGCTGGTAGTTGGAGTCGAAACTTTTTCGTGAATGCAGGTGGCAACGATGGACGGAAAACTAAGCGAGTTGGTAAGCAGATTGAAGGAAGCAGCGGGAAAAAATCTAGAGTCGGTGATTCTGTATGGGTCAGCGGCCCGCGGAGATTTTCAACCCGGCACCTCAGACCTGAACGTGCTGTGCACGCTGGTATTGATTGACGTGAGTGAGTTACATCGGCTGGCTCCGGTGGTGAGCTGGTGGGTGCGTGAAGTGAAGGAACCGGCGCCGTTGTTCTTCCTGACGGAAGAGCTGGAGAATTCGACGGACGTGTATGCGATTGAGAGCCTGGATATCAAGAGGTCGCACCGGGTGCTGTTCGGCAAGGACGTGGTGGCGGGCCTGGAAATTCCAATGAACCTGCACCGTGTGGAAGTGGAGCGCAATCTACGCGACTTGTTGTTGAAGCTGAGGCAGCACGTATTGCATGCGGGCATGAATGAGATGGAATTGACCGCGGTGATGAAGAGAACGATTTCGGGAGCAAAAACGCTGCTGCGGCATACGATTTTGACATTTGGAGACGAGCCGCCGTTGGAAGCAAAGAGCATTTTTGAACGAGTAGGCGGATTGACGGGAGCGAATCCGGAAGCGTTCAGTGAAGTGTATGATTTCAGGACAAGCAGCGTGTGGGCCAAAGATTCCTTCCATGCGTACGACAATTATATGCATGCACTGGAGAAGGTAATTGTGGCGCTGGGTACAAAGATTCCCAAGCGGGAGTGGCAAAGAGTGAACCAGTAATTTGTGAACATTAAATCCTCGAGGTGTTTATGAAAGCGGGACTGGTAATTTTAGTTTTGCTGTTGATCGTAGCCGTGATCGTGGGCAGCGTATATGTGGGCCGCCGAAATCAGATGGCAATTAAACGGGAAGCGGTGAACGCAGCATGGGCTCAGGTAGATGTAGTACTGCAACGCCGCGCCGACCTCATTCCGAATTTGGTGGAGACGGTGAAGGGTTATGCAGTGCAGGAACAAAAAGTGTTTGGAGATATCGCGGCGGCACGCGCGGCGTTGGTGGGAGCGAAGACTCCCGCGGACAAAATCGCGGCGAATGGTGCGTTGGATTCGGCGTTGAGCCGTTTGCTGGTGATTGTGGAGAATTATCCACAATTGAAGTCGAATGAAAATTTCCAGCGGTTGCAGGATGAACTGGCTGGAACCGAAAACCGTATTGCGGTGGAACGGCGCCGGTATAACGAAACGGTGCAGGATTACAATACATACATTTCGCTGTTCCCGAACAGCGTGATTGCCAGCTTCGCTGGATTTGCGCGGAATGATGCGTACTTCAAGACCGAAGAGGGGGCACGACAGGCTCCCAAGGTTAATTTCGATTACAACAAGCCAGCGGCTACACCGGCACCAGCGCCCGCGCCTGCGCACCCGTAATTCGCGCACAAGAGCAGAGGATTCTTCAGGGGCTAAAGCCCAGTGATGCTGGCACTCTTGTGTCGGAGCTGAAGCTCCGACATCCTGGACTATTCCGGAGATGAGAACTAGCGAAGGAATTCGCTGAGAAGCATGTGGAAATGGTGAACGCCGTTTTCGCGTTTTACGGAATAGCGACCGCGATCGTAGAGGGCGGAATTCAGGCCACGCTGCACGGCTTCGCAAATGTGCATGTCTTCTTGCTGGACAACTTCGCTGAAGTTGATGGCTTTCCGCGCGCGTTCTTTTGTTTTGGAAGATTCCGCGTCGTGAAAATACCACTCGAAGACCGTTAGCGTTTTATCGTAAGCGAGCGGCACGATCAGATTAGTTTGAATATTATCGGGATAAAAATTCAGCATGAGGTTAGGGAAGACCCAGAAGTAGAGAGCTTCCTTGAGGCCCACACCAGGAGGATAGACGCGGTCAGTCGTGTCGCCGGGGTGAATTTCTTTCACTGGGCCCAATTGCTGCGAGTGGTAGCGATAAGTTTCAATGCGATAGCGCGGGTAATCGATTTCCTTCATCAGGCCGGGATGGACGATGGGGATGTGATAGCCCTCAAGATAATTGTCGACGTAAACCTTCCAATTGCAATTCACGATGTAGTCGCGACGTTCGGCGAGGCTTAGATTGTCGAACGGAAATTCCTTGGCTTGATCTGGAATGTCGCCGAGATAGGCGGAAAGCGACGGGGCCGCGGCGTCAAAATTGATGAAGATGAATTGCTGCCAGGTTTCCACTCGAAGCGGAACCATGCCGAATTGCGAGCGATCGAAAAATTCGATCCCATCGATTTCGGGAGTTCCGATCAGGCGGCCGTCGAGTGTATAGGTCCAACCATGATAGGCGCATTGCAGGACGTGCTTGCAACCAGAACCCTGAGCGATGGGTCCGGCGCGGTGACGACAAACGTTGCTGAAGGCGCGGAGAGTGCCGGATTTGTCGCGAGTGATGACCACCGGCTCACCGGCAACTTCCACAGTGAAATAGGACTCGGGATCTGCAATGGTGCGTTTTGCGCCGTTGACTTCGCCACATAGCTGGCTGAGCGTGCCTACTAGCTGCCAGGTGCGGCGAAAGATTTTTTCTTTTTCGCGGAGAAGGATGGAGGGATCGGTATAGAAGTGGGAAGCAAGAGTTTCTGCGCACTCCACCTGGGGATTCATGTCGAGATGAAGCGGCTTGCTGGTCATGGGCAAGAAAATAGCAGTTCAAAGTTGAAAGTTCAAAGCCGAAAGTGGATCGAGAAGGTGGCCGAATAATTGTTCTCAGGAATAAACCGTTATAGATTCATTGCGAAGGCAAACAGCTCATGTGCTTCTCCGACCTCCGTCCCCTGCGCGCACTTGCCGTAGTCCCGCGAAGCAGCGCGAACAGACCCGACATGCGATGGATTTCTTTGCTATTGCTTGCACTTCTCGGCGTGATGCCGACACTGGGCAGACGACAGGCAGTACCTGTGCTAGCGGCAGGAAAGGAAGAGGATACCGTTCGGACAGTTTTCGTCACCGTAGCCGAGACGAATGGAACTCCCGTGTCGGGGCTGAAGCGAGAAGATTTCTCCTTACGAGCAAACGGGGCTTTTCAGGAAATCGTTGAAACGTTACCGGCTGGGGCCATGCCTATCGTCGTTGGGATACTGATCGATGAAAGTGGAAGTATGAGTGTGGGAAATGACCGCAAAGAGAAATTGCAAACCCTCTCGCCATTCCTATCAAGTGTAATTAGCAAACCAGACGAGGCCATTATTGTTGGGGTTTCGGACGACGAGCGACACGTTACGAGCTTTACGAATAATATCCAAGAGCTTCAGCAGGGCGTGAAAGCGATCAGCGATGCGGAAGTGCATGGCTCGACGCTGCTCTATGATTCCCTCCTTTCCTTGGTTCAGAACATGCAACAAGAACAAGACAGACGCCGAATCATAGTCGTGTTTGGTGATTTTCGAGACACTATGGGTGATCATAAGTTGAAAGAGATCATTTCACATCTACAAGAGATGGAGACTTCGGTTTTTGTGCTGCTGGATGATCTGCATTGGCCCCACGACCTGAAGGGCCAGAAGCTAGGAATCGAAGTGGGAGAAACAGGCGGAGCGGCGTACAAAATCGACTCGGTGCATGATATGGAACGCGCACTAAAACAGATTCAGATTGCCGTGCGGAGTTCTTATTTGCTGAAATATCGCATGCGCGGCCGACTTAAAGAGAGCGCGGAATTAAACGTTACGGTGCAAGGTAAGGATGTCAACGTTCTGGCGCCACAGCGTTCCCCGTCTGGAATTCCCTCACATTAGAACTTGCGAGTTTCCTGACGGGACCAGCGTTCTACTACGATCTTGGATTCGGTGTAGAACTCTACGGCGTCTTTGCCTTGGGCGTGAACGATGCCGAAGAAGCTTTCTTTCCAGCCGTTGAACGGGAAATAGGCCATAGGAGCGGCGACACCGATGTTGATGCCGATGTTGCCTGCGGGCGCTTCGTAGCGGAATTTGCGCGCGGCGGCGCCGCTGGTGGTGAAAAGCGAAGCTTGATTGCCGTAGGGACTCTTGCGAATGAAATCGATGGCTTCGTCGATGGAATCAGCGTGAATCAGGCTTAGGACTGGGCCAAAGATTTCTGTGTTGACGAGAGAACTGGAAGCGGGCACGCCGTCCAGAATCGTGGGCTTAAGGAAATTGCCATTTTCGTAATTGCCGATTTTGGGATTGCGGCCATCGACGATGGGTTTGGCACCGTCGGAAACACCCGTGGCAATTAGGGATTCAATGCGCTGCTTACTCTGCTTGGTGATGACCGGGCCCATCTGAATGCCGGTGTCGAGACCGTAGCCTACTCTGAGTGAGGACGCTGCATCCGCAATGGCATCGCGAAATGTTTTTTGCGCTTCACCGATGGTGACCGCCACAGAGACGGCCAGGCAACGCTGGCCCGCGCAACCAAACGCGGAATCGCTGATGATCTGCTTGGCGAGATCCATGTCGGCATCGGGAAGAACGATGACGTGATTTTTTGCGCCACCCTGGCATTGCATGCGCTTGCCGCTGGCAGCGGAGCGTTGATAGACGTGCTTGGCCACTGGTGTGGAGCCGACAAAACTCACCGCACGAATTGTTGGATGATCACAAAGCGCGTCGACTACTTCCCTTCCACCATTAACGAGATTGACGACGCCCTTGGGCAGGCCTGTTTTTTCGATTAGCTCCATGGCGCGGCGCATGGTGAGCGGAACGCGCTCGCTGGGCTTCATTACCAGAGTATTGCCGCACGCAATGGCGTACGGGAGAAACCAGAACGGAATCATGGCAGGAAAGTTGAAAGGAGTGATCGCCGCAACAACACCGAGGGGCTGGCGAATGAGGGTTTCGTCAACGCCGGGAGTGACGTCTTCCAGGTTGTAGCCTTGCATCATTAAGGGGATGCCGCAGGCGACCTCGACATTTTCAATGCCGCGGCGAATTTCGGCTTTAGCCTCGCCAAAAGTCTTGCCATTTTCCAGCGTGATGATCCTGGCAAGTTCGTCGATGTGCTCGTCGAGAAGATATTTGAGCTTGAACAAATATTGAATGCGCTCCCCAGGAGGAGTGCGGCGCCAAGCGGGAAATGCTTCGGCGGCGGACTGAACAGCGGCGTCGACGTCGGCTTTAGTGGAGACAGGAGTACGAGCCACGATTTCGTTAGTGGCGGGATTGGTAACATCAAAAAATGTGGTAGTGGAGGATTTGCTCCAGCCGCCATTGACGTAATTGAGGACATCGATGGGGGCGGTGATTGGGGTACTGCTCATGAAAATTTCTCCGTGCCTCCGGAGCCGATCCGGCAGGGCTTGCGATATGAAGGATGGAGGTCCCGAGGACCAAACAGAGAGACAGTTTACCAAAAATGAGTAAGGTAACGGAAAGGGTAAAGCTGGAGATACGTGTCGAGGGGAGGGAGTAGTGGTCAGTTGTAAGTTATAAGTTGTCAGTTTCGGAAAAACCGGGAGAAGCGGTGTGAGGATTCTGATCGGCGGAGCCCGACCTTTGCGGAACTCGCAAAGGTCGGGGCACCTTTCGAGGATCATGCTCAGCCCTCAAGAATTTTTGTGTTGTCACGTTAGAAAAATACGAGGTTACTTGATGGCTGCCAGGGCTTCGTAGGCGGCGCCTATCAACGGGGCGGACTCGTTCAGGACTACGGATACCGGAACGTTGGATAGAACTTCGGTGAAGTGCCACTTATCCCTGAAAGCGTTAAAGAAAGTGCCGTCCTGAATCTTAGAGAGAATTTTGACGGCAATGCCACCGGCAACATAGACACCACCCAAAGCCAAGACTTTTAAAGCAAGATTGCCTGCTTCCGCGCCATAGACAGCACACCATAGATCCAATGTTTCCACGCATACAGGGCAAGATTTGTCCAAGCCGCTTTTGGTGATGAATGGAGCGGGGTCCGCGTCGGGATCGTCGAAAATAGGATGCTTCACGCTGGGAGAGAGAAATTCGTGCAGGGTTCGAAATCCACGGCCGGAAAGAATGAGTTCCCAACTGACCTGGGGATAACGGTGGCTCATGAATCGGAGCAGCTCAATCTGCTGCCCGGTGTGAGGAGCAAAATCCGAGTGACCGCCCTCCGAGGGAACAACGTGGTAGCGATGTCCATCCCAAAACAAAATAGATTCGCCCAAACCGGTTCCGGCAGCCAGCAGCGCGCGAGTTCCCCCCGGAACAGGCTCGCCCACATTCAACACAGAAAATTCTTCGGGAGGCAGATGACTGAGACTATGGCCGGTAGCTCCCAAATCGTTCATAAGGATGATTGGGTTGACGTCCAGGCTGGCCGAGAGGCTGTCGGCATCGATGACCCACGGAAGGTTTGTAGCGTGGATGCGATTGTTAATCACTGGACCAGCAACACCGAAGCCGGCGGCCAGAATCCTCTCGTTGCCGACGTGAGGAGCAGCCTGGCGGGCAAACTCTTTGACGATCAGTTCAAATTTAGAGAAATCCTTGCTGGCAAAGCGCTGGCGAAAAACAACCTCAAGCTTGCCGTTGCTCTCTGAAAAAAGAGCCAAATTACATTTGGTACCGCCCACGTCGCCGGCCAGGATCACAGGGCCTCCCTCAGAAAGGTAGCATTAAACCGATTTAAGGGTTATACCACTGTCTGCCGTCGCGTTCGAGTAGCTGGTCGGATTCCTTTGGCCCCCAGCTGCCTGAAGGGTAAACGGGGACGCCGGCGGTCTTGGCCGCGGTCCAGACATCGAGTATAGGATCAACCAGCGACCATGCGGCTTCGACGCTGTCTCCACGATCAAAAAGAGTGGCGTCTCCGCGAAGACAATCATTCAGAAGAGTGGCGTAAGCGCTGCGCGAACCATTTCCAAAACCTTTCAAGTAATTGAAGTCCATCGTGACATTACCGATGTTCATTTCCGTTCCCGGCTTCTTTGCGCCGAAGGAAATGGAGACGCCCTCTTCCGGCTGAATATTGAGGATGAGCCGGTTGGGCTTGACATCACGCTCGCGAAATACGATGTGTGGAGCGCACCGGAACTGGATCATAATTTCGGTGGTCCGTTTTGCGAGACGTTTTCCCGTGCGGAGGTAGAACGGAACGCCAGCCCAGCGCCAGTTGTCGATGAGCAGACGCATGGCGACAAACGTTTCAGTGCGGGAATTGGGATCAACGTTAGCTTCCTGGCGATACCCGGGCAAGACTTTATCGCCTAACTTGCCCGGCGCGTATTGGCCGCGAACAACCGATTGAGCAACCATTTCCAAGTTGAAGGGACGAATAGACTGGAGAACTTTCAGCTTTTCATTCCGGACCGCTGTGGCATCAAAGGAAGCCGGCGGCTCTACAGCGACAAGCGAAGTAAGCTGCAAAACGTGGCTCTGAATCATGTCGCGGAGAGCGCCCGCAGTTTCGTAGAAGCCACCACGCCGTTCTACGCCAAGAGTTTCGGAAGCAGTGATCTGGACGTGGTCGACATAATTGCGATTCCACAAAGGCTCAAATATGCCGTTACTAAAGCGCAGGACCAGCAAGTTTTGAACGGTATCCTTGCCGAGGTAGTGGTCGATGCGGTAGACCTGCTTTTCTTCGAAGACATTCAAAACAATTTTGTTGAGCTCCTTGGCGGACCCCAAATCGCGGCCAAAGGGCTTCTCAATGATGATTCGGACCCAGGAGTTTGGATTGGTAGGCCGGGCCAAGCCCGCACGGCCAAGCTGTTCGACGATGTGCGGGTAAACCTCGGGGGGTGTGGAAAGGTAAAACAGGCGGTTGCCACCGAGATTCTTTTCGGCATCGAGACTCTGCAAAAACTTGGCCAGCTCGGCGTAAGAATTTTGATCCGCGTAATCACCGTGCGAATAGTAGAGGTTGGAAGCAAAGTCGTTCCATTTGATGGGATCAATGGGTCCAACTTCAGAGATGGTTTTGGCGGCCTCGCCAGCCATGGAGCGGAAAGATTCATTGGTCATCGGAGTGCGAGCAAAGCCAACAATTGCGTAGCGCTCACCGAGAGAGTTGTGTTGTGCAAGATCGTACATGGCAGGCAAGACCTTGCGTTTGGCAAGATCACCGGAAGCCCCAAAAAGGACTACCGTGCAGGGATCTGCCACACCGCCATACATTGAACTGGAGCGAATTTCGTCGGTCATGGAACCCTCCGGGCAAGCAAACGCAATACCAATTTTGACCGCTTAAAACTATACCTCAATCCCCAGCGATTGAAGTTCTGCAAGCAATTTTGATGCACCTTGATAATGGATGACATTCATACCCAGTCGGCGCGGATTTTCCAGGTTAATGGAACGGTCATCGATAAAGACACAGTGCTCCGGCGGGCGCTGGGTGACCGAAAGAGCGATTCGAAAAATGGCTTCGTCAGGCTTACGGGCATACACATAGCAGGAGCTGAAAAAAGCCTGAAATTCCTTGCGAAGATTGAAAGCCTCGATGCGATATTGGTTAAGCTCGAGGGGCTCGTTGTTGATGGCAGCGATAAAGTATTTGCCTGAGCAAGCAACTTTGGTCAGTATGGCTCGGGATTTCGGGTATTCCTGGGATTGCGCAAACATGAAAGCAGTGAACTCTTCCCGAGTAAAGGGCCGGGGACGGTAGAAGAGAGTGCGATCCAAGTATTGGTTAAGGGTAATGTGGCCGGTGTCAAAAGCTGGAAATGAGAGATCGTGGCGATCCTGGAGTTCGTCCCAATCCAAATCAAAGGCCTCGGCTGCCTGGCGGCGTGCCTCGCGATCCCATCCGTTTGTGAGAACTACACCACCAATGTCCCAAAAGAGCGTAGTGATCGCGGTCAACGCAAGCCTCCCAGAAGCCCTTGAGGAATATCAGATGTGCGGCCGATACAAAAGGATAAAAATTCAACGAGGCCCGGGAAGAGCCTGCTCCCGGAGGAGTTCTAGATGGCCAAGGGTCTCTGGACCACAAGGGTCTCTGGACCACAAGCGTCTCAAGAGATCATCCTCTTTAAATTATCTTTTTTGAATATTGAAGACGTTCTGCAGACGGCCGGCATGCACTTCTTGAACCACTTTGTTCATTACTGCTCCAGTTCCCCTATTCTAGTCGGCTGCAGAATTGAGTCCAAGCACATGGGAGGTCTTGTGGATGAACAAATATTATTAGTTATAAGGTATCTCTCAGTAAATTCTTACGACACTTTGCGCCTGCTTGCAACAAAAGATTGCGTAGCGGAGAATGGAATTTACATTAGGAGGAATGATGGCAAACGATAATTGCGGACCAACCCCGCCAGCACCCAGCGAGCCAGTGAAGCCAGGGACGCGCATGGTGCACTGTGTAAAGATCGGCAAGGAATTGCCAGGATTGGACCGCGTCCCCTGGAAAGGCGAGTTGGGGCAGCGGGTTTATGACAACATCTCCAAAGAAGCGTGGAAACTGTGGGTTGAGTATTCGAAAATGGTCATGAACGAATATCGCTTGAACCCACTAGACCCAAACTCGCAAAAGATCATGGGCGAGCAAATGGAGCAGTTTTTCTTTGGCGAAGGCGCAAAGTTGCCGGAAGGATATGTAGCGCCGAAAGCCAAGGGTTGAAAGGGTCGATTGGTTACAGGGTGCCAGTAACAGGATGTTCGACTGGCAATCGCGGAACAAGGGTAAAATGAAGTTTGGCATGGGCGGCTCGAATTGTAGCTTCCACTGACTTGGGATCTTTCCCCTTCGCAAACATAAAACCGAGATAGCTTGAGCCCTCTGGCCAAGCCATGATATGGTCATGCAGCCGCACTGTAATTTCCACGCTTGTTATGCCTGGGACTTGGCGAGCCTCATCGAGCCCTTCTAAATTTTCAAATGTGCCGGTCTTGGGAACGGGGATCATCATGACCCCGGAAGCGTTCTTTTCCCTTGGTGCGTCTGCATCGGGTAGCCCAAGAGAATGCCGCAGGAGCAATTCCTCAAGGCTTAATGATTCACCGGTGGTTGATTGGAAGCGCAGCGCTTGAGCGCACATTCCGCCGATAGGGCGTGGAGCAACCTCAAGCGGCCAGACGCCATGTTCATTGACTCGAAACTCTCCATGAACGGGGCCGTGCGTTAGGCCAATCGCGGCGGCGGAGTTGCGGAAGCTGGCTTCAATGGATTTTTGCAGGGCAAGGGGCAAGCGGGAAGGTGTTACGTAAATGGTTTCTTCAAAGAAAGGACCTTCGAGCGGATCCGGTTTATCGAAAATCGCCAGAACGAGTAACTCCCCTTCTGTGATCAGTCCTTCGACAGCTACTTCGCCGCCGGGCAAATAGTCTTCCACGAGCATTTCATCGAGATTCGGCTCTCGGGTCGCGCGAATTTCGGGCGAATCGAGCAGACGCTTCAACCGGGCCGCGCCAGCAATAAATTCGTCGCGTTGATTGGCTCGTACGACGCCCTGGCTGGCCGAAAGGGAAAGTGGCTTAAGCACGCATGGATACGATATGCCGAGCAAGGATGGCTCTGGGAGAGGCTGGAGAGGAATGGAGCGGAACTTGGGAACCGGCAAACCCGCATCGCGAAAAATTTCCCGCATGCGCAATTTATTGCGACAGGCTTCGACACTGGCGGGATGGTGGAACGGTATGCCGAGGCTGCGCGCAACATAAGCGGCCGCCGGAGTGGGACGATCACCCAGCGCCAAGATTCCATCTACCGGACGGCTACGTTGGGAATGAATGACAGATAAAGCGGCGGCTTCAGGATTTTCGAAATGAACTGGGATCGCCAGATCTCGCCAGGGATCATCCAGCCGGTGGCACCGATCGGTGATGAAAACTAATTGAACACCAAGTTTGTCTGCGACGGAATTAAACGCCCTGGTCTGGTAACCGAGCTTGGAAGCAAAAAGAAGAACGCGTTTGGAAAGCGACATCGCTTGGGCCTATGAAGAATTCTATCACCGAGACAGTGCAACGATAAGTGAGCTCAGAGAAAGGACTCAGATTTGCGAATGGAATCTCTAGCTTTCACGATGGGGGCCAACTGGTCCCCGGTAGGTTCTGCTCAACAATACCAGGGTTCGTTGAGGTACGGGACGGTAGCGGGTAATGCAGGAAGGGGCACGGGGATCTCAGAAATAGCGCGGCCGGCGGCGAGATTGGCGGCCCGCCAGATGGATTCAAATGTTGCGGCTCGCGACTTTTTTAATTTTTCGCTGACGGCGACAATTTCTTGGAGTTGTGCGGCCAATTCATCTAATCCTGGATTTGCGTTTTGCCAAGGGTAAACCAGGGCGGAGGAATCAAAGGGGCCGACAATGCGCTGGACGTCTTCTAGCTCCAGGATGCGCGAACCTGGAGGAATGAGCAACCGAATGGCAAGTTGGATGGGCGCGACAGATTCGATGAGATTGAGGCGACGAATTTGCGTGAGGAGGTCGAGGTAATTTTCCAAGGTAGTCCAAGGCGTGAATGGAACGAATGTCGGTTGAAAAGCAAGACCAGCCTTCCTGAACAGTTCGACAACACGAAAAAAATCGGCACGAGAATGGCCCTTTTGCAGCTTCTCAAGGATTTGGTCGTTGAGGGATTCGACTGCCGTAACTACGAACAAGCATCCGGAGTTGCGTAGAGTCGGAATCAGGTCGGCATTTTTGAGAAGATGCTCAACCTTAATTGTTACGTCGTAGGTGAGATCGGGAAATTCGCGATGCAAGGCTTCGACAAGAGGAATGGCGTGGCCAACTCCATTGAAGAAATCAGGATCACCAAAGGTAATGTGTTGCGCGCCGGAAGAGACTTGCTGGCGAATGTCGGCGAGCACGACTTCGCGATCGACGATCCGGAAAACGCCTTTGTACACGGGAACGATGGGGCAATGACGGCAAAGATGCTTGCAACCACGGCTAGCCTCGGTGTAACCGACCGTGCGGTGCTGGCCCGAGGGAAGAATCAAATGCGCATAGGTGCGAAGAGAGGGCAATCCAGAACGATCAGGGACCTGAAAGCGAAGACGGGCCAGGGAAATGTTGGAGTCCAGCGGATGGATTTGGGGAAAAGCAGACAGACCGGCGAGATGTTCCGCCAAGTCGATAAGCGGTTGCTCAAACTCCCCACCAAATAGACTGGTAACGCCAAGCGCGTGAAAGCTTTCTGCGGCCAGGGGAGCGTAAAGGCCATAAGCACAAAAGTGGGCCTGCGGATTGAGCTGGCGCAACGTGGGAAGAAATTCAAGGGCCAGGCGCGTCGCCGTGTGCATGGGGATATAGAAGGCAACAAGCTGCGCGGCACGGACGGCGAGCTCGTTCAGTTGCTCGCGCGAAAGATCCAGACAGGTCACCTCGTGCCCGCGCTTTCGCAGCCATGCCACCGGGGAAGCCAGGCCAAAAGGTTGGCGGCCCAACTCGTAGGTCGAAATCAGAACAACTCTCACGGATTCATTATAGCGGGCCTCCACGCCGCTGGTGAATTTCGGTTATTATATTGATTCCAGCAATCGTGAAAGGACCAACAGTATGCCCATCTCCGCGGCAAATTCATTCGCAACTCGAGATAAATTAAACGTCGGCGCGCAAGTATTTGAAATTCAGCGACTGGAAAAGTTAGAAAACCAGGGTATCAGCGCCATCGAAAAGCTCCCCTTCTCGCTGCGAATTCTGCTGGAAAACTTGTTGCGCTTTGAGGACGGGCGATTTGTGCGCGCCGATGACATTCGAGCACTGGCAAAGTGGACGCCAAATGGGGTTCAGCGGGAAATCGCGTTCATGCCAGCACGTGTGTTGCTGCAGGATTTTACGGGAGTTCCGGCGGTGGTTGACTTAGCTACGATGCGCGAAGCGGTGCAGCACATGGGTGGAAATCCCAAGCGGATCAATCCTCTGTTTGAAGCGGAATTGGTGATCGACCATTCGGTGCAAGTAGACAATTTTGGGAATGCCGGGGCATTTGCGTTGAACGCGGAATTGGAGTTTCAACGCAACTCTGAGCGTTATGCATTTCTGCGCTGGGGACAGACAGCGTTTCGTAACTTTAAAGTGGTACCACCAGACACGGGAATCTGCCACCAAGTGAACATTGAATTTTTGGCGCGGGTGGTTTGCTCGATGCCAAATGGCAACCGGCTTGAAGCTTTTCCAGATTCTCTGGTCGGCACGGATTCGCACACGACGATGGTGAATTCGCTGGGCGTATTTGGCTGGGGAGTTGGCGGGATTGAAGCGGAGGCCGCCATGCTGGGCCAACCGCTTTCGATGCTGGTGCCAGAAGTAGTTGGATTCAAATTGCACGGACGATTGCCAGAGGGCACAACAGCAACGGACTTGGTCTTGAGAGTCACGGAAATCCTGCGCAAAAAAGGCGTAGTCGGAAAGTTCGTGGAATTTTACGGCTCGGGGTTGACGAGTTTAAGCGTCCCGGACCGCGCAACGATTGCAAACATGGCGCCCGAATATGGCGCAACGATGGGGTTCTTCCCCGTTGATGACGAGACCCTGGCTTATTTGCGATTCACTGCTCGACGACACGAACATGTGGCGCTGGTCGAAGCGTATTGCAAGGAACAAATGTTGTTCCGCACGGACGCAACGCCAGAGCCCGCGTTCAGCGAGACAGTAGAGTTGGATTTGGGGACAGTTGAGCCAACATTGGCGGGACCGAAACGGCCGCAGGATCGCGTATCGCTGAAGAACGCAAAAAGTTCATTCACAAAAGTGCTGGACGGTGTGGCTGGAAAACAAGTCGCGGTGAAAACTAATGGCGATGCTTTTGAACTCTCCAGCGGCGCCGTGGTGATCGCCGCAATCACAAGCTGCACAAATACCTCGAATCCATCCTTGATGCTTGGCGCGGGATTGCTGGCGAAAAAGGCGGTAGAACGGGGGCTGCAAGTGAAACCGTGGGTCAAGACCAGCCTGGCGCCCGGTTCGAAGGTGGTGACGGATTATTTGAAGGCTGCTGGATTGAATACATATCTTGATCAACTGAAATTCAATCTGGTGGGCTATGGCTGCACAACGTGCATCGGCAACAGTGGTCCCCTGCCAGAGGCGATTGGTGCGGCGATTAAGGAAAACAATATGGTTGCGGTGGCGGTGCTGAGCGGTAATCGCAATTTTGAAGGCCGCGTGCATCCGCTCGTGCGGGCGAATTACCTGGCTTCGCCGCCGTTGGTGGTGGCCTACGCTTTGGCTGGACGCATGGATCTGGATTTAACAACGGAGCCTCTGGGATTGGACAAGAGCGGCAAGGCCGTTTACCTGAAAGATATTTGGCCGACTCCACAGGAAGTGGAAGCCACTGTTCGTGCCGCGGTTACCAGCGAGCAATATCGCAAGGTTTACAGCGAAGTATTCGAAGGTGACGCGCATTGGAAATCGATGCCGGTTCCCGCGGGCGACCTTTATCAGTGGGACCCGAATTCAACCTACATTAAATTGCCGCCCTATTTTGAAAACATGCCAAAGAACCCCGCGCCGCTGGCCGACATTCATGGCGCTCGTGTTCTAGCGATTCTAGGAGACAGCGTCACGACCGACCACATTTCTCCAGCCGGCTCGATTGCCGTCGATTCTCCCGCGGGAAAATATCTAATCGCACACGGGGTGAAGCCGCATGAGTTCAATTCGTATGGAGCGCGTCGAGGCAATCATGAAGTGATGATGCGCGGCACGTTCGCCAATATTCGCTTGCGCAATCAATTGGCTCCCGGAACCGAAGGCAGTTGGACTTTGCACCTTCCTGACGGCGAGAAGATGTTCATTTACGATGCCGCTGTGAAGTACCGGGAAGAAGGCGTCCCGCTGGTCGTGCTGGCCGGCAAAGAATATGGTTCCGGTTCGTCGCGCGATTGGGCCGCAAAAGGAACGCGACTTCTGGGAATTCGCGCGGTGATTGCGGAAAGCTATGAGCGAATCCATCGGAGCAATTTGGTGGGCATGGGCGTTCTGCCGCTGGAATTCAAAGTGGGCGAAAATCGTGAAACGCTGGGATTAACGGGACACGAAATGTTTGACATCGAAGGAGTGGCTGGGTTGGCGCCCAAGAAGCATGTCACTGTGCACGCGAAAGCGGCCGGGGGAAAAGAAACCAAATTTACGGCCATCGTGCGGATTGATACTCCGGAAGAAGTTTCTTACTACCAGCATGGCGGGATTTTGCAGTATGTAATGCGCCAGATGCTGGAGTAATGGCAAAGCTTTATAAATGATATTGGAAAGCCCCGGCGCGCGATCGACCGGGGCTTTCTGCTTCCCGCGTAGATGATGAGATAAGGGGTTGGCAATGAAACGAGTTTTAAATGCTTGGCTGATTAGCGCAGGTCTAGCGCTGAGTTTTGGCGTGGGCAGTTCTTACGCGCAAGGCACTGCGGCAACGGCAGTGCAGAAAAAAGGGCAAGAGCGGTCTGCAGCCAAAATTCCCATCCAACAATACACACTAAAGAATGGGTTGCGCGTGGTGTTGAGTGAAGATCATTCCGCTCCGACGTATTCGATTTGCGTGACGTATGACGTTGGCTCGCGCGATGAAAAGCCGGGGCATACCGGGTTCGCACATTTATTCGAACACATGATGTTCCAAGGCTCGGAAAATGTGGGCAAGGGCGAGCATTTCATCCTGATCGAGAATAATGGCGGCGGAATGAATGGAACCACCAATACGGACCGCACCAATTATTTCGAGACGCTGCCTGCCAATCAGCTGGACCTGGGATTATTTCTTGAATCGGACCGAATGGAGTCGCTGGCGGTAACGCAGGCCAACCTGGACAACCAGCGGAATGCGGTACAGGAGGAACGACGGTTGCGAGTCGATAACCAACCATACGGAAAAACTTCGGAAGCCATTTCGGATGCGGCTTATGACAATTTCGGCTACAAGCATTCCACGATTGGCTCAATGGCCGATTTGAATGCTGCTTCGCTGGAGGAGTTAAAGAATTTCTTCCGGATTTATTATGCGCCGAATAATGCAGTGCTGGCGCTGGTGGGAGATTTTAAGAAAGAAGAGGCGCTGGCAAAGATCAAAAAGTATTTTGAAAGTATTCCGTCGCAAACAGCTCCCGCACGGCCGGATATGGCGGAGCCGCAACAGAATGCGGAACGCCGGAAGTCCATTGAAGATGGATTCGCACAAGTGCCCCGGATCGATATTGTTTACAAGATTCCCGCGTATAACTCGCCAGATTACATGCCGCTGAATGTGCTGATGAGTATTCTGGGTTCGGGGCAATCTTCACGGTTGTACCAAGAACTTGTGAAAGAAAAACAACTGGCCGCAAATGTGTTCGCAAACGCGGCAGCAAGAAGAGCGACGGGACTTGCCTCGATCATCGCTCTGGTTCGGCCAGGCGTGAAAATGGATGACGTGGAGAACACGGTGTATGGCGAAGTGGATAAAGTGCAGACCGAGCCAGTCGCGGACTGGGAATTGGAGAAAGTTCGATTGAAATACCGGCACGATCATGCGGCGCAGTTGTCGAGCACGCTCTCCAGGGCGGTGCAGCTTGCGTATTACACGGTGGCCTGGAACGACCCGGAAGTCATTAATACCGAAGAATCGCGTCTGGACGCGGTCACTAAAGAAGATTTGTTGCGAGTGGCCAAGAAATATCTGATCCCAACGAATCGCAGTGTAATCACGACGATTCCGAAACCAAAGGCGGCTGCCGGCGCCACTGGAGGAAATTAGGTGATAGACATGAATCAAACCATAGCGATTGTGAACATGCGGCAGACCGGCAGATTTTTGATTGGGGCGATTTTGTGCGCGACGTTGTCTACGGCCTCACTGTTGGCTCAGGCTCCGGGGGACTCCAAGGCCATCTCTGCGAGCAAAGTGGAACGAAAGAATCTTGCGCCCGTTTCAAAAGAGATTTTGCGCGTGAAGCTGCCAAAACCCGTTGAAGCAAAATTGGCGAATGGAATGACGGTGCTAATTCTGGAGGACCACCGATTCCCGATCGTGACCGTAGACTTCACGATTGATGGCGCGGGCGCTCTGTGGGAACCGGCAAATGAGCACGGACTGGCGGGCGTAACCGCGCAAATGCTGCGCGAAGGAACGGCCACGCGTACCAGCAAGCAAATCAATGAAGATATTGACCGCCTGGGTGCTTCGTTTTTTGCCAGCGCCCCGTTTGGGGACGACTCGACTAGCGTTGGGGGTTCCGGACTCTCTGACAACTTTGACACCTGGTTTCCTCTAGTTACGGATTTAATGCTAAACGCGAATTTTCCTGACGGTGAATTGGCGAAACTGAAGCAGCGACTGAAGGTTCAGTTGGTGCAGCAGCGGCAACAGCCGAACTTTTTGGCGAACGAGCGATTCAGCGAAGCGGTATATGGTAGCCATCCGGCGGCAACAGTAGCGGGGACTCCTGAATCGATTGATGCGTTGACTTCGGAGAAGCTGACGCAATGGCATAAGGAACGTTACGCGCCGCAGAACACGTTGCTGGGAATTGTCGGCGACGTAAACGCAAGAGAAACGATTGCGAAACTGAATGAATGGTTTGCAAAGTGGCCGAAGAGCGAGTTTAAAGTGCCGGCGACTCCAGCGACCAGTGAAGTGAAAGCGCCGCACGTGTATGTCGTCGATCGGCCGGGTTCCGTGCAGACAACGCTGGCGATGGGTAACATCGCGATCGATCGAACCAGTCCTGATTATCCCGCCATGGTGGTGATGGACCAGATTTTGGGAGCAGGTGCGGCGGCACGCCTGTTTTTGAATTTGCGCGAGGCCAAGGGCTATACCTACGGGGTTTACAGCACGTTTACGGCGGTCAAGTATGCCGGGCCGTTTCGCGCCGGAGGAGATCTGCGCACGGAAGTTACTGAAGGGGCGATGACGGAATTCTGGATCGAATTCAATCGCATGCGTAACGAAAAGGCTCCGGCAGCGGAGTTGGACGATGCTCGCCATGCGGTGGTGGCGGGGTTCGCCCTATCTCTGGAGCATCCGGAACAATTGCTGAATTTTGCGGAAGAACAGAAAATTTATGGTTTACCCGCGGATTATTGGGACAATTATCCCGCGCAGATTTCCGCGGTAAGCGCGGACGATGTGCAACGCGTTTCACGGAAGTATATCGATCCGGCGACGATGCAGGTGGTGGGAGTTGGTGATGCGCAGAAGATTGCACCGGTGTTGCAGAAGTATGGGCCGGTGAGCGTGTTTGATATACAGGGAAAAGCGGAAGAAAGGAAGCCGGCGGTAAATTGAGTTTGGCGAAGAGAAAGGTGCCTTCTACGGTCGCGAGATAGAAGAGTAACCCAAGAGCACAGTCAGGAGTGACTGTGCCACTTAAATCGAAGCAGACACGGGCGGGAAGGACGCCCGCCCCAAAACCCTACGGAGGAATCAGGTGCGGGCAGGTGTTCTCCAGCGGAACAGCAGGAAGATTCCGATTAGAAATGAAAATACGCTGGCGACTTGGGCATTGGACATGCCTAGCAGCCATGGAGGATTGATGCGGATGATTTCTACCAGGAAGCGAGCAATGCCCGTCAGAATCAAGTAGAGTGCGAAGATTTCACCGTTGGTTTTCTTGCCTGCTGTTACCTTCGAACCAAACTTCCACAAGATGGCGCCGAGAATGCACCAGACAAAACATTCATAGAGAGGCGTGGGATGGACATGGTCCGTTGTGGGAACTACACCGTTAGGGAAACTCATCCCCCAGGGAAGCGAAGTGGGCTTGCCGTAGTCTCCGTCGCCCGAGAGCAAACACCCAATGCGGCCGATGGCGTAACCAGAACAGGCCGCCGGAGAGCAGGCATCCAGAAATTCACGCAATGGCAATTTTTCCCGCAAGCCGAGATACACCATGGTGCCGAAACCGCCAAGAAAGCCGCCAAACCAGGCAAATCCATAGCGCGTGAAGATAAGGCCGATGGGGTTGGCAAAAAACTCGGTGGGCGATTCGAGTAAATGATAGAGCTTGGCACCGGCTATGCCCGCGAGGCCGGCGATCGTAATCATCGTGAAGGCATCAGCTTTGAAACCACGCCGGTCAAAATCCGCTTGCAAAATATAAGCAGAGGTAATCAGAGCCAGAGCGACCATCAAGCCAAATGTGGGAATGGTTAGCGGGCCTAAGTGGAGGTAGGGAATCATCTATCGGTCGTTAAAGGTCTCCTTCAAAAGTATACATGAGCGGAAGAATTGCCAAAGTTCAGGAGGGTGTGCTGCGCGGCCAATGATGGAGAATCAAACCCCAAAAGAGCCAAATGGCGAGCGCAATCCATTCCGCAAAGGAAAAATGGCCAGGAATTGCAGGGACTATCTTCATTAAGATAAATGCGAGAGAAACCAAAATGCCTAAGGTCGAGACAAGGCGGAGACGAGTGGATTTCTCAAGTAACAAGAAGGAGAGACAGGCCGCAAACCATCCCAAGGAAGAGGCCAACGAACCGACCTCGGTAACGGGAACAAGAATCGCATCGCCTAAAAACAAACCAACGAGCGTTGCGGCACTCACGGCTAGGATTGCCACGGTCGGAGTCAGGTATTGGCTGTGGACTTTGGCAAACGCCGGATGCAGAGTACCGCGACGGCCGAACGCAAACGTGAGACGAGTGGAAGCAACGAAATTGCCGTTGAACACCTGAAACAACGCCACCAGTGAAATTGCGAAGATCAGCCGCACCAGCCATACGGAATGAGTGGCTTGTTCAAACGCGATTGCCGTCGCAAACCTCTTGCCGAGCAAGTCTTGCCAGGGAGCGATATATGAGACCGCTCCTACGGCCAAAACGTAAAACCCGGCACCAACGAGCAGTGCCATCGCGATGGCTTTGAAAAAGTCTTTCGGCTGAAAATTTGGATTTGCTTCTTCCGCCGCTTTGGGAACCGATTCGAACCCGGTGACGAAGTAAGGAACGATTTGCAGAGTTAAGAGGATAGAAGCGAGCGGAGCGTGGCTGAAAAGCGGCTGAAAGTGCTGGGGCGACCCGGTGCTGATACTAGTCAGAAGAAGAATGAGAAATACGAAGAGTACGGCGGAAGTGGCCCAGCTTTGAAAGGTGCCACTGGCCCGAATGCCACGATAATTGAGGAAAGCCAAAAAGAGAGTAAGGAAAATCCCGAGCAGGAGCCTGGGCAGGAAAACTGGTTGGCCAGCGACCCCGTAAAGTTGCATGGTGTCGAGTTGCGGGAAAATATAGGCGGCCAGCTTACCGAGAGCGACCGCTTCCCAGGGGCAAACGATGAGGTAGGCCAGGAGCATCATCCAACCGGTCAAATAACTCACGATGGGTGGAAAGACTCGCGCAGTGTAGGCGGCTTCCCCAGCGGCGTCGGGCAGACGGCGAACCCACTGGCCATAAATGTAGCCAACCGGAAGCAGCAGCAGGCCGCCGATTGCAAATCCCAACATGGCGCCGAGTGGGCCACCGCGCCCAAGCCAATCGTCCATCAGGACGACCCAGCCGGTGCCAATCATTGTGCCGAAGCCGAGCGCGAAATAATTCGCGAGGGTCAGCTTGCGCGCCAGCCTGGTCATCTAGAGCCTGTGCCGCCTATACGAGATCGCAATGAAATAAGGAACGAGGCCAGCGGAATAGCGCAATTTCATTGAAGGGTATGCTATGAGCCGAAGGAAGGCCTGTCAACAAAATACAAAGTTGTGTCGCTGCAAAATGAGAATGTCCGGTTTGTGCAAAGTAGAAATGTCCGCTTCCATGGATGGCCGAGGGCCCTATGGAAACGGAGCGAATCGCTTTGAGCCAACGAGAACGGGACCGATTGAAGGTGTTGCACGAGGTG
>DASXIT010000218.1:0-49177 GCA_036497825.1 Candidatus Acidiferrum sp. | reverse complement strand
GAACTCCAACGCTGGATTCCAATGCGGCAAACATCCTGGAGACGGGGGTGAGTGGGACGATATCTCCATAGCCGACGGTGGTCAGTGTGCATAGGCTGAAATACATAAGCACGCTGGGATGAATTCCTGCCTGCAGAGGTGTGCCGTTAACCGCGAAAGAACCGGGGTGAACTTTGTTGATTACGTTGTAAAGAGAAAACCAGCACTGAGCTAGAAGGAAGTAAATGCTGACAGAAACGTAAAGACGGCCACTGGTGATCGGGCCGGTTCTACCGAGGTAGTTAAACAGGCCAATGCAGACGAGAGCAAGAAAGAGAGCCAAGACGACGCCATTCACGATCAGAAGATGTACCTCGGGATGAAAATGGGTGAGCAGTATAAACAGCATAGAGGTACAGGCGAGAGGAGTGGCGAAAAAAAAGAGCAAGCGTTGGCCAGACAATTGTAGAGTCGCAGTAACTAGAGTCAGATACATGGTTAAAACGATGATGACTTCTCCGGTGCGATCGTTTTCCAAAAATGGAGTGGCGACAAAAACCAGCACGACGGAAAAAAGCAAGACTTCCGCGCGAAGCTTGAAATTTTTGGGAAGCATGATGACGTCACCGGATTTATGTGCAAACCGCGACCTGGAAGATCGGCCGCACTCGCCCACCCGATACAATGTGGGCGGTTTGAATTGAGGTTTCGATCTTCTAATCGGTGGCAATATACAAACGGCAAAAGCGTGAGAATAGTGGCAAGGGTGCCAGCGAATAAAAGGCGATAATTGTGCAGAGGCAACTCAATTTCATTGTGTTGATCTTCGGTTCCGAGATCAGTGCAGAGGAAAAAATTACCGGCAATAAAAGGAAATAGCATGAAAAGCGGAATTTGTTGTTTGTTGCTCAGTGTTTTTCTTGGAGCACCGTTGCTATTTGCACGGGAAAAGACGGACATGCTCGTAATGAAGAACGGGGACCGCCTGACTTGCGAGATCAAGGGACTGGATTCAGACACACTGTACATCAGCGTGGACTACATCTTGAGCACACTTTCGGTGAACTGGGCGAAGGTCGATCACGTGGAGAGCAATCAACTATTCATCGTAAAGACGCAGAATGGTTTGGTGTATTCGGGGACACTTTCGACGCCCACAACTACGGGAGACCGACCGATCCGAATCGAAATCCTGGAGCCATCGTCGAACAAAGTGGAGATTGAAAAAGCGAAGATCATCAAAATGGATCAAACCTCGGGAAATTTCTGGCAGCGCTTTAACGGGGAAATCGGGATGGGCGCTACCTACAACAAGGGCAATCAGTCTGGGCAATACAATTTGAACACTGACCTAAATTATCCGCGAGAACGATGGGCCGTAGGATCGACCTTTACTTCGATCCTGTCCTCGAGCACAGGGGCTCCCACATCGACACGCAATGAACTCGCCTTCAACGCCATGCGATTGTTAAGGTGGAACAACTGGTATTACGCGGGGATTGCGGATTTTCTGCAGAGTTCGACGCAAGGGATTCAATTGCAGACCGGTATAGGGGCAGGAATCGGGCGATATCTGGCAAACAATAGCCATGCAACGGTGTCGCTCATTGGCGGCATGGCTTGGCAGAGAATCAACTATCAAGAAAGCATTGTACCGGCGGCAACCCAGAATGTGGCTTCGGCATTGGTTGGCGCCGATGTGAAACTTTTCTATTTCAATAAGACAAAACTGTCGTTGAGCGCCTCCTTGCTTCCAGCGGTGACGGAACCGGGGAGGGTGCATTTCAATTTGTCGACGTCGTATTACGTGAAATTGTGGAGCAATCTGACGTGGAGCGTTTCGTTCTATGGGAATTGGGATAATCAACCACCGCCTGGATTTTCTGGTAGCGATTATGGAACTAGTTCAGGGTTGAGTTGGACATTTGGGAATCACTAGGGCGACGGGTGGTTGGCGCAAAAGATGGAGGGATATTTCAGGTAAGACCCGTTCGCAAGCCATTAGCAAGAAACAAAAGCGCCCGCCTGAGGAGGTGACCGCTACAGCAGCTAACCCAAGAGGGCGCCGTAAAGCCACCCCGACGATTTGTCGATGGCGGGGAGATCCTTCGACTGAGCAACCCGACCATTCGCTGCTCGGGGCAAGCGCGCCAAAGTATGGCGCGAGAAGAGATCGGGTTGCTTCGCTCCCCTCGAAGCTCGGGACAGGCAGGATGACCGCTCGGTCGTAACGAGGAAAAACCCAAGAGCACAGTTTATTTCTTCTCTAGTTCGGGCAAGACTTCGAGGAAAACGTGGCCGACAATGGCGAGGCTACGAGGTTCAATTTTTTCCAAAGTGTCCTGCGGGGTGTGCCAGTAGGTATTCTGTATATCGAAATCGATGATATCGGTACCAGGAACGTTGCGCCGGATGAAAGACATATGATCATCGCCGCCGACCGAAAAATCCTCGTTGATGAAAACATTGCTAAAGCCCAGGCGAGCGGCGGTGGCCCAGATCAGGTCGTTGAGCCACGGAGTGGAGTTTGTTTCGCGCTTAATCCTTAAGTTGGCTGGACCAATCATGTCGGCGAGAATCATGGCTCTGATACGCTTCAAATCGCCGGAGAGGGCCATGGAGGCGGCCATTTCGCGACTGCCGTAAGTGTTGTTGGTATCGGTCCACTGAACGCTGTTGCGGCCGGTCCAATTGCCTTGGGCTTCTTCGCCGTCGAAGAATGCAAACCAAACGTTAGCAGAATTTTTTCGAGCGCAGATATTTCGTGCGAGTTCGAGAAGGATGGCCGTGCTGGAGCCACCATCATCCGCGCCGACAAAGTTTGGAATGCGGACGGTGTCATAGTGGGTGGCGTAAAGAACGATGCAGGGCTGGTGCCGGGAGCTTTGGCGATGATGTTTTTCATGACGAGATTGCCGATAGGAGAGGATGCTTGAAAATCGTGCTCTTCGACTTGGCAGCCAAAACTTTTTAGCTGGGCCGAGATGTACGATTGCGCGGCGTGAATGGCGTCGGAGCCAGGAGGGCGAGGGCCTAGTTCGACGAGATGACGGACGTGCTCGTAGGCGCGTGCGGCGTCGAAACCGCCGACCGATGCGGGCGGGGGAACGATTGGCGGCGCGGATTGCAGAATATCGGCGGGAGGTTGAGAGTTGCAGCCGAAGGCGAAGAGTAAGGTGGAAAGAAGAAGTTTTTTGTAGAGCCGCACGCAAACTCCGGAGTTGGCGGGAAGGATTGAAAACAAGAAAGAACTTAACACAGCGACACAGAGGGCACAGAGAAAAGAGTAAGCAAGGAAAAACCTAGGCAGTGGTGACACGTTGAAGAGATTTAGTACAGAGGACGCTGAGGGCGGAGTACTGGAGGCAAGAGAAACCCAAGAACACAGTCAAGAGTGACTGTGCCACCCATCGGCGCGGATTGCGGATGGCGAAAGTTTCCTGCCCCAGACTACTTGCTCGATAGGACCGGTTAGAAAGATGTAGGAGGCGGCGCCCAGTAAGGCGATGGCGGTGACGATGGCGAAGGCCCAATAAAATTGGCCGGTGCGCTGGAGAACGTAGCCGGTGATGGCGGGAGCGGCAATGCCGGAGAGATTGCCGACGAAACATTGAAAGCCGGTCCAGCGGCCGGCAGCTTTGGGGCCCGCTAATGCTTGCGTTACGGCCCAGGTATTGGAAGCGGTGACGCCGAAGAAAATGACACCGAGAATGATGGAGGCAATGGAAAGCTTAGGGCCACCGATTACGGTAAGGCCAACAAAAATGCCAGAGATCGCGAGCCCGCCACCGGCGAACGTCTTGCGCGCGAGTGTGGGAGTTGCTCCGGAGAAGATCCAGCGATCCGAAAGCCAGCCAGAAAGCATAGTGGCACAGCCGCCGAGAAGATACGCAAGGCCGCCAATCTTGGCCATGCTATCCATGGAAAAATTGCGGTGACGGACGAGATAGAAAGGCAGCCAGGTGATCAGGAAATAGTTGAGATAATTTCCGCAGAAGAGGGCGATGCAGGTACCCCATGCGGAACGCAAACATATAAATTCAAAAAGAGTGGGCACGCCAGTCGAATCGGTGACGACGGCGTGATGTTTTTTGGGCATGAAGGTGAGCCAGGGGATGAGCCAGAGCAGGCTGAGCAGGCCGAGGAAAATGAAGAAGGAGCGCCAGCCAAATCTGGCCATCAATAGGCCGCCAAAGAGCATGCCGAAGCCGGGGCCCAAGACCAGTCCGGAAGCGACGACAGAATTGGCAAGCCCCCGGCGCTCTGGCGGGAAGTTGAGAGAAATAATTTTTGAGTAAGAGGGAAAGGCGACCGATTCGCCCATGCCGAGAAGCAGACGCAACACAAAAAGTGCGGCGAACGTGTGGACGATGCCGGTGACGGCGGTTGCGGCGGACCAGAGAAAAAACCCGGCGGCGAAAACCCAGTTGACGTTTAGGCGGTCGACGAGCCATCCGGAGATGAGTTGGAGACAAGCGTAGGTCCAGAAAAAAGCGGAGAGAAGAAGACCGAGTTGCGCGGGAGAAATGCTGAGTTCGTCTTTCAGCATGGGTGCGGCGATGGAGAGGTTGCCGCGATCGACGTAATTGATGAAGGAAGAGATGGCTAGAAGGGCGACGACGATCCAAAGCGAGACAGGGATAGAGGGGCGTGGGGATTCCGTGGAGGGAGGCATGAAGCTGGGCATCATCTTGTATGGGAGAGGGAGGATTTGCAAGGTGTGCATTGCGTAGAGTTGTAGGTGACGGGGGAATTGAGGAGCGATTCTTCGACTGCAACCCGACGCTTCGCAAGGCTCAGCGCAGCGGGCCAAAATGCGGCGCGAAGAAAGGTCAGGTTGCTTCGCCCAGAATGAAAGTATCGGGAGGAGGCGGGTGAGAAAAGGAGGCCAGAAAACTACCCCAAGAGCACAGTCAGGAGTGACTGTGCCACGGTTGGTTGCGGCATTGATTGCTTTGAAAAGACGGGTTGAGGCATGATTCAAGATCGCGGACCGCCTCCCTTCGCTCAGGGGTAAGCGGAAGGCAGGCATGGCCGGGCTTAAGTCCGGCACCTACATTGGGAAAATGCAAAAATGTACTTAGGAATTGGGAATTGATGCGTTGACGGTGTGGAGGGGGACCCGTATAATTAGAGTTTGCCCTTAGAGCAATTTGGAGGAGTGATGTACGCAGTCATACAGACCGGTGGAAAGCAGTACCGTGTCGCGCCGGGCGACACCATCCGCATCGAGCGGGTTGCAGGTGCGGTAGGCGAGCAAGTGAAGTTTGGGAAAGTGCTCGCGGTACACACCGAAGATAAAAAGGTCTTGGCTGGCACCGATGCCTCGAATGCGTCGGTGACCGGGAAGATTGTGTCCCAGGGGCGGGCGAAGAAGTTGACCGTTCTGAAGTTCAAGAAGGGCAACCAGTACAAGATTCAGCGTGGCCACCGGCAGAATTACACTTCTGTGCAGGTCGGCGAGATCAAGCTGTAATAATTTAAGAGATATTCAAAAACTTTATGCTGGCCGGGCTGAAGCCCGGCGCCTACATTAGGAATTAAGAGTGGAGAGGAATTGAGTCATGGCACATAAGAAGGGCGGCGGATCGTCAACAAACGGCCGCGATTCACACGGACAGAGGCTGGGAGTAAAGAGATTTGGCGGGCAGTTGGTGAATGCCGGAACGATCTTGATTCGGCAGCGCGGGACCAAACACCGTCCGGGCGTCAATGTGGCGAAGGGCAAGGATGATACCCTGTTCGCGCTGGTCACCGGGTACGTGAAGTTCGAGGACAAGGGACGTGGGGGACGCTTTATAAGCGTGACGCCAGCGGAGCTTGCCAAGGCCGCGAACTAAGGACGAAGAGATTCCAGCGGCCCCGGTGAACATGCCGGGGCCGCTTTTTTTGTTTGTGGGGCAGTAGAAGCAACGGCAGGATAAGAGATCTGGTGGTGTTGGATCGCCGGAGTCCACCTTTCGCAAAAGACGCGAAGAATGGGTCACCCTTCAAGGCTCAGGGTAAACCCTCAAGTTCGGTCGTGAGGCGATGTCACAGCAGTAGAAAGAATTAACGCAGAGACACTGAGAACACCGAGAAAAGAGCAACCCAAGAGAGCACAGTCAAGAGTGACTGTGCCACAGTCAGACGGAGACGCTGCAGAGCCGGAAAGATTGAGAGAGAAACGTGTTTGTTGATGAAGCGAAAATATGGGTGAAGGCTGGGGACGGCGGAAACGGATGCGTGGCGTTCCGGCGGGAGAAGTATGTACCGAGGGGCGGTCCATCGGGCGGGGATGGCGGGAACGGGGGAAGCGTCTACCTGGAAGCAAATCCGAACGACAATACTTTGTTGCGGTATCGATATAACCGCGAATTTAAAGGCGATCGCGGGCGTCACGGAGAAGGATCGAACTGCACGGGAGTTTCCGGTGAGGACACGATTCTAAAGGTACCAGTGGGAACGCTGGTGTATGACGAGAACGGGCACGAATTGCTGGCGGATTTGAGCAAGCCGGGACAGAGGGTGTTGGTGGCGCAGGGCGGACATGGCGGCCGGGGGAATCAACATTTTGCGAAACCGTGGCATCAGGCTCCGAGGGAAAAAGAAGAAGGACAGCCGGGAGAAGAGCGGCGGCTGCGGCTGGAATTGAAATTATTGGCGGATGTGGGATTGGTGGGATTCCCGAATGCCGGGAAATCGACGTTGATTTCGGTGATCAGCGCGGCGAGACCGAAGATTGCAAACTATCCGTTTACGACGCTGGAGCCGAATTTGGGCGTGGTGAATGCGGATGGCGGAACGGGCGGGCACGGCACGGAGTTGGGTCGAACGTTTGTGGTGGCGGATTTGCCGGGATTGATTGAAGGGGCGAGCCAGGGCGCAGGACTGGGGATAAGATTCCTGAAACACGTGGAACGGACGCGATTGCTGGTGCATCTGATCGATACCAGCGACGCGAATGATATGGACCCAGTTAAAGCGTACGAGATTATTGAAGGGGAGTTGGGGGCGTTCAGCGAGAAGTTGATTGAGAAGCCGATGATTGTGGTGGCGACGAAGGTGGATGCGACGCCGGACCTGACAAAGCTGGAAGAGTTGGCAGCGTTCTGCAAGAGAAAGCGATTGGAGTTTCACGCAATTTCCGGGCCGACGGGTGAAGGAGTGAAAGAGTTGGTGCGGTCGATCGCGGATGCGCTGGACAAGATTCCGCGGGAGACTCTGGAAGAAGAAAGCGCCGAAGAAGAATCGGACGATGAGGATATGGCAGAGTTTGCGGCGTCGGAAGCAATGGAAGCGGACGACGATTTAGAGGCCGACCAAGGAAGCGAGACAAAACCCTGAAAATTCGTGAGAGAATGGGAGTGGGACAGGACCCCGGAGGCGGATTGACGACAGCGCAGGCGCACCGCACCGCAGCCAAGTACCATCCCAGGCGCATTGCGCTATTTGGTGGGTCATTTGACCCCATCCATTCGGGACATCTGGCGGTAGCGAGAGCCGCAGACCGGCGATTCAATTTTGATGAGATTCACTTTATACCGGCGAGCCGCCCGCCGCACAAGCTGAAGCAGCATTTGGCGCCATTCCCCCACCGGTTTGCGATGGTGGCGCTGACCTGCACGGAGCATCCCCATTTTGTGCCATCGCTGGCCGAGGCCGGGGAAGACTTCAGTGGCACACAATTACACTATTCTGTGGATACAGTTCGGTACTTCCGTCATGCATTTAATGGTATCGGAGATAGGATCTTCTTTATTATCGGGGCAGACGCGTTTCTGGACATCCCGATGTGGAAGGAATACGAGACATTGCTGGGGCTCTGTGACTTCATCATAGCGAACCGGCCGGGGATAAGGCTGGAAGCGCTGCGGTTGGTGATTCCGCCGCACTTGCATGCAGGGCCGAGCGCCCCAAAGAGGGAGAAGGACGACGATGCGGTGGCGCATGGGTCTCCAGTAGTGGCAAGATTGCAGAAGACGACGGTGTATTTGCTAGAGAACGTATCGAGCGAAGTGAGCGCAACGGAAATAAGGAAGAAAGCGAATCGCGGGCAATCAATACATGGAATGGTATCGGCAAGAGTGGAGGAATATATTTTGAAACAGGGACTGTACCGTTGAAAATTGAAAATTTACCACAAGGTGTAAGACTGGCAGTAGAAGCGGCACAGAACAAGCAAGCAGGCGGGATTACGGTGCTGGATCTGAACGGACATGCTGCCTTTACGCAATACTTCGTGATATGCACGGGATTCAGCACTCCGCAGATTCAGGCGATCTGCAATGAGGTGGAAGAAGTTTTATATAAGGAAATGAAGCGCTCGCCGGAGCACCGCGAAGGACACCGCTCGGCGGAATGGGCACTGCTGGATTTTGGTGGATTTATCGTGCACGTTTTCGGGGAACAGGCGAGGAAGTATTACGACCTCGAGAGGTTATGGAGGGCCGCGCCTAAACTCGAAATTGCAGATGAATCGGAGAGCAGGAGGAAGGAACTCTCTGAGAAAGTAAGTTAAGTTGTCCCAGCCCGGAATGCTGCCCCCGGGAAACGAGGGTGGCCGGAGAAGCAGTAATGTTAAGCGAGCGATTGCCCTGGATCGGAGAAGATCCGGCGTCGCAGAAACTCTTCGAACTCGCACAGCGAGTTGCCCCTGTACCTACCACGATCCTGATCAACGGAGAGAGCGGCACCGGAAAAAAGTATCTTGCGCGCCTGATACATGAACTAGGACCTCGGCGCGATACACCATTTATACAAATCAACAGCACCACTCTGCCCGGAAAACTGGTGGAGGCGGAGCTATTTGGGTATGAACGCGGAGGATTTCCCGGAGCCGGAGAACGGAAACTGGGAGCTTTCGAGTTGAGCCTGAAAGGCACCGTGGTGCTGGAAGAAGTGGCAGCGTTGACGCCTCAGACGCAAGAAAGATTGTTGCGTTTGTTGGAAGAGCAAAAGCTGGAGCGGCTTGGTGGGAAAGAAAGTGTTCGGGTGGAAGCGCGGTTGATCGCGGTGACCAACGTGGATATGAACTCCGCCGTGAAGGATGGACGATTCCGCGGCGATTTATATCAACGATTGGACATGGCGAAGATCTGGGTTCCACCGCTGCGGGAGAGGCAGGCGGATATTCTGCCGCTGACGGAACACCTACTGGAAATATTGCGGACGGAGCACGGAAAGCCGCTGGTACGCTTGGGGGAGAAAACGAAAACGCTTTTCCAGGCATACGGATGGCCCGGAAACGTGCGGGAACTGGAAAGCGTTCTCGAGAGAGCGATCGTACATACGAAGAGTGAGACGCTGGAGCCGGAAGACTTCCCTGCTGAGATACAGGCGGCGGGAAGGCATAACGGAAACGGGAACGGAAGCCTGCGGGCGTTGGAAGATGTGGAACGCGAGACGATTCTGGTGACGCTGGAGGCGACGGAATATCAGATCGGAAAATCCGCGCAGATACTGGGGATCAGCCGGAAGACGTTGCTGGAGAAGAGGAAGAAGTTTGGGATGAAGTAGGGTATAAAAAAAGAGCCGCCATAGGAGTGCGTTTGGAACGGGGCTTTGGTTGAGGTCCTGAGAGGCGCAAACGGCGCGCCTCTCAGGATGACGGTGTTTTTAATTTTGCGGTCGGTGCGAGGAGTTCGCGGAAAAGGCGGCCGCTACAGCGGCTGACCCGGGACGGGCACGGCAGCGCCGTGCCCCTACAAATGGCTGAATTGCGTAAAGCGTGTCGAAGAGCGGCGTAAAGCTATCCCTACGGAAAAACACAAATGCCGATGATTACCAAATCGTAGCGGAGATCTTTAGGTGCGTTTAATGATGACGGCGGTTAGGTCGTCTTGTTGCTTGGTGCCGTTGGAGAAAGATAGGACGGCATCGTAAAGAGAGTTGAGCATTTCTTCGGGAGAGAGGGTTCGCGAGGAGTGAATCACTTGCTTGAGGCGAGCGGCGCCGAACTCTTCCATTTTTGGATTTTCCCATTCGACAAAGCCATCCGTAATCAGAAGGAATAAATCGCCGGGCTCCAGGTGTAGAGGTGTGGACGGGGCAGAAGTAAAGTCGGGGAGAATACCGAGAGGGACGCCTTGGGAATCGACTTCGGTGAACTGGTCGTTCGCAGCGGAGTAACTGAAGAGTGGGCCGTGGCCGGCGGAGAGAACTTCCAAGTCACCAGTGCCGGGTTTACAGGCGACGGCTACGAAGGTGACGAAGCGTCCAGAGTCGAGATCACGCGAAATAGAATTGTTAATTGCGCTGAAGGCTCCGAAGAGAGTTTTATTCCCGCGAAAATTGGTGCGGGAATAGGCGCGGCAAACTCCTGCGAGCATGGCGGGACCGATGCCGTGTCCAGTAACGTCGGCGAGCGACACAACCAAGCGGCCATCAGGAAGAGTTGTCCAATCGTAATAGTCACCGCCCGTTTCATCGGCGGGTTTGTTCCAGCCGGCGATGGAGTAGCCCGCAATTTGTGGAGGTTCTTTGGGTAGAAGCGATTGCTGAATTTCGCTGGCGATTTGCAAGTCGTGTTGGAGGCGGTCAAGGTGCTGTTTGGTTTCCGCTTCACGAAGAGCGGCTTGAACGTGCTTGCGAATTTCGCCGGCTACAGCGCCGGCAATGAGTCCGGCGATCAGAAGAATTACAGCGTAGAGGCTGACATCGGTTTGAGTGATCGGCGCGGGGATACCGGGAATGGGCGGACGCCAACCCAAATAAATCGCGGCGATCAGATAAGAAATGCTGGCGGTAACTCCGGAGAGCCAGCAGATCCACGGCTTCAGTCGAAGGATGGAGAGAATGATGAAGATGAAAAACAGGAGTGTCGCTGGAGCGGCGATGGGGAGATAGGCAGAATCCATGCCAGAGGTACTCTGCCAGGCGATTCCGATGGCAGGAATGGAGGTTTCGAGGATGGTGGTGGTAACCCAGAGGAATATGGGGAAGTTTTCGCCATTGCGGATGGCGCGATCAACGAGGCGCAGCATCAGGTATTCGTAGGTAGCGATGATGAGGGAAAGAGCGATGTTCCAGCCCGTGTGGCTGGTGTACAGGGTGGTGTGAAGGAGGAAATGACGGAAGGTAAGAACAAAGAAGAAGATGGCGATGAAGACTAAAAGGCCCAAAATGCGAACGCGCTCGCTGCGGAGTTCCGCGAGGCGTAAGGCGCTGGAATCGAGTTTCTGGGTGGGCATGGATGGCTAATCATAAGGCGAAGGTGGAATTTTCAAAAGAGAAGAGATAGATGAAATGGGAAATTGGTGTTTGGCACGGTAGACTCTTGCGATGAAGATTCGATTGTTAATGCTGGGAAAAACGCGGCGGCCGGAGATGTCTGCGGTGCTGGTAGATTATGTGAAACGGATTGGCAGATCGAATCCGATTGAAGTGACTGAGGTGCGTGATGGCGCGGCGGCGGTAAAGAAACTGGACGCGGATAAGGCAGCGACGGCGGTGCTGCTGGATGTGGGCGGAAAAGCGATGGATTCAGAAGTGTTCGCGAAATGGATTGGGGAGCAGCGGGATCGAGGGACGCGGGAAATTGTGTTTGTGTGTGGGGATGCGGATGGGTTTCCGGAAGTGGTGCGGGAACGAGTGAAGTCGAAAGTGACGTTGAGTAACATGACGTATTCGCACGAATTGGCGCGGGTAATGTTGGCGGAACAGATTTACCGGGCGTTCGCGATTTTGTCGGGGAGCCCCTACCCGAAGTAGGGCTTGGTGGTGAGGTTGAGAGCGAAAAGGGATTTCTCCATTGCGGGCCTGCACTGCTCTTCGTTCGAAAATGATGGGTTCTTGTGGATTCTCTTTCGCACAATCTCTGGACCGTCGGCGGTTGAACACCGGGTTTCTTCAGGGGCTAAAGCCCATTCTTTAGGGAGTCGGTTGCGCCGGGGCTGAAGCCCCGGCCTCCTAACGAGATGGCTCATGTGCAGCGACTCTATGGACGCGGCCCGGAGATGTGCTGTTTGCGGTGTAATGTGCAAGAATTGGCGACGGACAAAACATGAGAATTTCACCAGATAAAGATCAACCATCGGTGGCCATTGAGATTCCGCTGAAGAAACTGCTGCCGGATTACGATTTGCATGAAGTGGAACTGCCGACGCCGAGAGATATTGATGGGGTGCTGGTGTCGCAGGGATTTCGCGATCTGGTAGATGATGCGCGAGGAGTGCTGACGGAATTGATAGCTAATCCCCCCCATTTGGGAAATACCTCTGGATTGACCGATCTCGATCTAAATCACCTGCCCGATTTTGAGATTACGCAATTGACGGGAGCGATTTGCCCGGGAGAAGAAGAAGTGTACCGGCCTGGACTGTGGATTGTGTTGAAGGATAAAAAATCGGTGGCGAAGAAACCGTTGAACGAATCAGCGATGGAGCACGCAAGAGCGATTCTGGATGAATTTGTGAAGAGGCTGGGGCTTACTTAACAATTTTGCGCGTAGCGGGCCGGGTAAATAAGAAGAGGAAGGTAGATGGCGAACGAAAAGGGACTGCTGATTGTGTATACCGGGCCGGGTAAAGGAAAGACAACTTGCGCGCTGGGAACGGCGTTTCGCGCGGTCGGACAGGGCTTGCGAGTGTTGATGGTGCAATTCATCAAGGGATCGTGGCATTACGGGGAGTTGGACGCGGCGAAAATGCTAGGAGATGACAAGTTTGAGATTCGTCCGATGGGGCGGGGATTTGTGAAAGTGGGCGGAGCGGAAACGGATCCGGAGGATATCCGGCTGGCGGAAGAGTGCTGGGAAGCGGGACGCGTGGCGATTTACAGCGGGACTTATGACCTGGTGGTGCTGGACGAAATCAGTTACACGATCAGCTACAAGATGCTGGATGCGGGGAAAGTGGTGGAAGCGTTGAAAGGGCGGCCGGAACAGGTGCACGTGATCTGCACAGGGCGGAACGCTCATCCGTTACTGGTGGAGCAAGCAGACCTGGTAACGGAGATGAAAGAAGTGAAACACCCGTATACGAAGGGTATACTGGCGCAACGGGGAATCGACTATTAAATAAGTTGTAAGTTGTAAGTTTTCAGTTGTAAGTACGGAAAAAACAAATCAGAAGACAGCTGATGAGAGCTTCCATTCCCAGGGGAATTCGCAGGTTTTACTTAGAACTGATAACTTAGTACTGATAACTTCACTATGTCTTGGTTTAAGAGAGAAAGAAAATCGATTGATCAGGCGACACCGCCGGAAGAGCGGCGGGTGCGGACGGAAGGGTTGTGGGTGAAATGCGAATCGTGCCGGGCGATCGTGTTTCGCAAAGACCTGGAAGAAAATTTGCTGGTCTGCCCAAAATGCCAGTTTCATTTTCGAATGAATGCGAAACAGCGACTGGAATTGCTGCTGGATGGAAGATGGACGGAACATGACGCGGGTATGGTTTCGACGGACCCGCTGAAATTCGTGGACAACAAACCCTACGCGAAGCGGATTAAGGATGCACAGAAAAAACTGGGAGTGAACGACGCGATCATCACGGCTGAAGGGCAATTGAATGGGCGGCCGGTGATTTGTTGCGCAATGGAATTTGCGTTTATTGGCGGATCGATGGGCGCGGTGGTTGGAGAAAAAGTGACGCGTGCGATTGAAATGGCGATTTCGACGCGGCAGCCGTTGATCGTGGTGTCTTGTTCTGGCGGCGCGCGCATGATGGAAGGCACGATCAGCCTGATGCAACTGGCGAAAGTTTCGGCGGCACTGGCGCGACTGGATGATGAAACGCTGCCATACATATCGGTGCTAACGGATCCGACGACCGGCGGAGTAACGGCGAGTTTTGCCATGCTGGGCGACCTGAATATTGGAGAACCTGGGGCGTTGATTGGATTCGCGGGACCGCGAGTGATTGAGCAGACGATCCGGCAAAAATTGCCGGAAGGATTTCAGCGGTCGGAATTTTTGCTGGAGCACGGATTTCTGGATGCGGTGGTACACCGGAAAGACATGAAGTGTTTCATCGCGAATACGCTTGATCTATTGATCTCTTGAAATGAACTACGAAAGCGCGGTCCGGTATCTGCTGACATTGGGCCGCGAATTGGCCGCGCCTACACAGGCTGCGGCGGCAAAATTCAACCTGGAAAATATAACGGCTTTGCTGGAACGGCTGGGACGGCCGGAGCGGGCATTCCCGTCGATACACATTGCGGGAACGAATGGAAAAGGATCGACAGCGGCGTTTGTGGAATCGATTTTGCGGAAAGCGGGATTCCGGACGGGACTTAATACCTCGCCGCACCTGGAGCGAATCAATGAACGGATTCGCATCAATGGAGAAGAGATCAGTGACGAATTATTCGCCGAGATTTTCACACGCATTCAAATGGCAACGGAAGAGCTGCTGGCAGATGGGAAGTTGCGAGCGCACCCAACATATTTTGAATGCGTAACGGCAGTGGCGTTTGAGGCGTTTGCGCGAGAGCGAGTGGATTTTGCGGTTGTGGAAGTGGGGCTGGGCGGGCGTTTGGATGCAACGAACGTGCTGACGCCGGTGGTATCGCTGGTCACGCGAATTGATTTTGACCACGAGAATTTTCTGGGACATTCGCTGCGGGAGATTGCGGGAGAGAAGGCCGGGATTTTGAAGGAACGAGTGCCCGCTGTCATTGCGGGGCAGCAGGAAGAGGCGCGTGAAGTGCTGCTGGCGCGCGCGAGTGAATTGCAGTGTCCGGTGGTTGAGATTCCGGAGACATTTGCGATTGAAGAATCGCGTATGGAAGATGGGTGTGTGCGCGCCACAGTGGTGGAAAGGGACAGCGGCACACAGTTTAAAATTGCGCCACGACTGGCGGGGCGCTTTCAGTTGCAGAATGCGCTGAATGCGTTAGCGTGCGCACGGATTTTGCAGAGCAGGAACTATAAGATTGCGGATACAGATATCGTGGAAGGGATTTCGGCGGCGCGATGGCCGGGACGGATTGAACGATTGCAGAATAGTCCAGATGTTTATTTAGATGGGGCGCATAACCCCGGGGCGGCGCGGGAGTTGGCGCAATTTCTGGAAGAGAATTTTCAGGGACGGCAGATTTATTTGTTGTTCGGGGCAATGCGGGATAAGGCCGTGGATGAGGTGACAGGGCTCTTGTTTCCGTTGGCGTATGAAGTGATTTTTACGGAAGCAAGAACGCCTCGGGCGATCAGCGCGGCGCAGCTTCAGGAGATCGCGGGGCATCATGCGGAGAGGTCGTTGGTGATTCCTGATGCGGCGGAAGCGTTAGAAGCGGCGTTGGCAAAGGCGCAGCCTGAGGATGCGATATTTATCACCGGATCGCTATATTTGGTGGGACAGATTCGGCAGGTGTGGAAGGAGCGGAGAGCATTCGCGCAGGGGTCGGAAAAGATTTAAAATGGCGGGGAAATTGGGGAGTGAGCGCGCCGGCAATGCAAAAGATAACGCAGAGGCGCAGGGGTCGCGGAGAAGAAGAGAAACCCAAGAGCACAGTCAAGAGTGACAGTGCCACTTCTATCTAGGATGGTGAGGAAATTGGGGCGGGGGCGGAGTCTTCTGGGGCTAAAGCCCATTAAGGCGAGGGCGTTATGTCGGAGCTGAAGCTCCGACCCCCTGAAGAGAAAAAATTATTTGCGAGATGGGCGAAAGGCTCCCACCTCGGAGGGCGGCGCAAAGCCGTCCCTACGGTAATGCGGGGCCGCATCAGGCGATTTTTTGAGGAAGAGAATGCATGAATGATGAATTGAAAAATTCGGAGGGACAGGGGCCGCCGCTGGTGGGGATCATTATGGGGTCATCGTCAGATTGGGAGACGATGGAGAATGCGGCGAAAATGTTGCGGGATTTGGGCGTGCCATTCGAGACGCGCGTGGTGTCGGCCCACCGAACGCCGGATTTATTGTTTGAGTATGCGGCTACGGCAGAGCGGCGCGGAATTGAAGTAATTATTGCGGGTGCGGGCGGGGCGGCGCATTTGCCGGGAATGGCGGCGGCGAAGACGGTGCTGCCGGTGCTGGGAGTCCCGGTGGAATCGAAGGCGTTGAAGGGGCTCGATTCCCTTTTGTCGATTGCGCAGATGCCGGGAGGAATCCCGGTGGGAACGCTGGCGATTGGGAAAGCGGGAGCGATTAACGCGGCGCTGCTGGCGGCGGCGATTCTGGGCGTTAAGCATGCGCGATTTCGTGAAGCGCTGCGCGCGTTTCGAACTTCGCAGACGAATAAGGTGCTGGCGAATCCTGATCCGGCTAGCGGAATCCTGGCGAAGCTGACCGTGGTGAAAAAGAAAGCGAAAAAGAAGAAGTGACCATCGGGATATTGGGCGGCGGACAACTGGGATACATGTTGGCGCTGGCGGGATATCCGCTCGGGCTGCATTTCCGGTTTTTGGATCCGTCACCGGAAGCTCCGGTGGGGAGAATTGCGCATCGCGTGACCGCGGACTATACCGACGTGCAGGCGCTGCAGCGGTTTGCGCAGGGATTGGAAGTAGTGACGTATGAGTTTGAGAATGTGCCGGTAGAAGCTGCACGATTGTTGGCGGAAAGGACGGAAGTGTATCCGCCGGTGAATGCGCTGGAAGAAGCGCAGGACCGTCTGCGGGAGAAAAGTTTATTTAAGAAGCTGGGAATACCGACTACGGAGTTTGCGGCGCTGGAGACAGCGGCGGAATTTGATGCGGCGGTGAAGCAGATTGGACTGCCGGCCATTTTGAAGACGCGGCGAATGGGATATGACGGAAAGGGCCAATGGCTGCTGCGGACGAAGGAAGATGTGGAGAAGGCTCGGCAGGCTTTGCCGAAGGTACCGCTGATATTGGAAAAGTTTGTAGTGTTCAATAGCGAAGTGTCGATGCTGGGAGTGCGCAGCCGGACGGGGGAGATCGCGTTTTATCCAGTGGTGGAAAATCATCATCGCGAGGGGATTTTGCGATTGTCCGTGGCACCCGCACAGAATGTGACGAGCGAATTGCAGCGTGCGGCGGAAGAGGCTACGCAAAAAGTTTTGGAGACGCTGGGATATGTGGGCGTGCTGTGCATCGAATTTTTCGAGGTGGGCGGGCGGATATTGGCGAATGAGATGGCTCCACGAGTTCACAATTCCGGGCATTGGACGATTGAAGGAGCGGTGACCAGCCAGTTTGAGAATCATTTGCGGGCGATATTGGGGATGCCGCTTGGGTCGACGGCGGCGGTGGGGCATTCGGCGATGATCAATTTAATTGGAGAAGTTCCGGAAGAAAGCGCGGTGCTAGCGGTGCCGAACGCGCATTTACATTTGTACGGGAAGCTGGCGCGGCCGGGGCGGAAGCTGGGTCATGTGACGGTGAGAGCGGATCGGGCGGAGAAATTGAAGGCTCGGTTGGCCGAGTTACCGGAGTTTTTTCGGCGACCGGAGTATTGTTTAGAGGCGGTGGTGGGTGAGAAGGTAGGACAGGTGGGTAAGGGGTGATTGAAGAGAAGAGAAGAGAAGAGAAGAAGAGAGAAGAGAAGAAAAGAAATTTTGTGGCTTTAGATCGTCAGAGCCCACACTTCGAAGCTCAGGGTGAACCCTCAAGTTCAGATGATCATCCTCTCTCCAACTCTTCTACCTGTTTTCGGGAGGTTGCATGGCGAAATCTGCGGCTCAGACTTCAAGTCTCTATGATGTTCACCCCGGCGTCGCTATGGTGCAAAAGTGGATTGCCGAGCTTAAGCCCAAAACCGGGCGCTCTCTTGAAGAGTGGATTGCGCTGGTTAATAAGGAGGGGCCGAGGGACTACCAGGCTAGGCGCGAATGGCTCAAATCCAAGCACAAACTGGGCACCAACTCTGCGTGGTGGATCGCGGACCGAGCGGAAGGCAAGGGCGGTGAAGAAGATTCGCCCGAGAAATATCTCGAGACGGCGGTCAAATATGTCGAGGAACAATACGGCGGCAAGAAAGCCGGCCTTCGCCCGATTTATGACCAACTTCTATTGCTCGGAAAATCTCTAGGGCTGATGTAAAGGCGTGTCCGTGCAAAACGATGGTGCCGCTGTATCGCGAGCACGTTTTTGCGCAAATCAAGCCGACGACCAACTCACGAATTGATCTCGGGCTCTGCTTCACTACCTACAAAGGCAAGCTAGCTAAACGACTCATCGACACTGGGGGTCATGCTAAAAAAGATCGAATTACCCACCGCATCGAAGTTGCCGCTATCGAGCAAATCGATGGGGAGCTGAAGAAGTGGCTCCGCGTTGCTTACGACTTGAACAGCTGATTCTGCGTTAGCCGAGCGTGTTTCATGCGTCCTATGGCCATGGTAGGTTAATGCTGCGCCTGGGGCTCTCTGTCGCGCCTACGGTGCTTGGTCTTTTTCACTTATCTCCCCGGCTTACGCCGTGGGCTATCTTCTGGCGCGCCGCTGGCGCTGTTTGTCGTCGACTGGTTGGCAACTGCCCGCGAAATGGGGGTGTAGGGGCGGGAGCTGGCAGAAAAGCTAGGGCCACTGGCGGAGCTGCGGTCGGACGGTTGGTATGGGATGGGCTTAGCGGGTACACAGGCTGGAAGCCTGTGCTACTGGGGGTTGGTTGCCGGGGGTGGCGGGCGGTGCTAGGATGCTTTGTTTCTGGTGCGATGGTTCAAGGCAACAGGATAGGAGCCAGGTCAAGACTGACGGAACAGAGGCCGCGTCCGAGAGAAGCGGGACAGAGGCGGGTCGAGACTGACTGCGTGATGATTGGTTTCAAGACAAAGAGAGTGAAGATCGGCATCCCCTGGCGGACTTCGCAGGAGGAGGCGGATAAGAACCGTCCTCGAATCAGGAGCTATGAGGATGCAGTGCGAAAGGCAGGAGCCGAACCGGTGTTGCTGTCTTTGATGGAGGGAGCTGGAATTGCGCCCCGGCTTGCAGGACTGGACGGGTTTGTGCTGCCGGGGAGTCCGGCGGACGTGGAAACAACCGAATATGGGGCCAAGAACGCGGGGCTGTCTCAGCCAGCGGATTTGGCCCGGGAGCGGACGGACCGAGCGATCCTAGAGCACGCGTTTGCGGAGAAGAAGCCGGTGTTGGCGATTTGCTACGGGTGCCAACTGTTGAACGTGTATCTGGGAGGAACGCTGATCCAGGACGTTCGCAGCGAGACTGGGACGTCTGTGGCGCACCGGAAGAAGGATGTTTCGCCGGAGCCGAAGGACGACCCGCAACACAGGGTGAAATTTGAAGCGAGGAGTTTGCTGGCGCGACTGGCGGGTGGCACGGAAGCGGTGGTGAACAGTTCGCACCATCAAGCGGTGAAGCAGCCTGGGCGCGAGTTGAAAGTGACCGGCGTTTCCACGGATGGAATTGTGGAAGGGCTGGAATGGACGGGTGACGCGAATTGGGTGATGGGGGTGCAATGGCACCCGGAACGCATGAAGCGGGATGCGCTGGCAAAAAAGATTTTTGCGGAGTTGGTGACGGCCGCAAAAGCGAGCAAAGCAAACAAGATGGTCACGGCAAAAAGTTAAGAGAACCAACCGCTCGACGAGTTTACGGATCTCATTTGGGGGAATCATGATTTCATTGGCAGGGAAAGCGGCACTGATTACTGGAGGTTCGCGCGGAATTGGTGCGGCGGCGGTGAAGCTGTTCGCGCAAGCCGGAGCGGACGTAGTATTCAGCTACAACTCGTCTAAAGAAGCGGCAAAACAAGTGGAACAGGAAGCGGGGAAGCACGGGACGCGAGTGGAAGCGTTCAAGGCAGATTGCGGAAAGCACCTGGACAACAAGAAATTGGTGGAGCACACCATTGCGAGCCTGGGGCGGCTGGATATTCTGGTGCCGAATGCGGGGGTGTGGAACCTGGAAGATCTGCCGATTGAAAAGATGAGCGAGAAGCAGTGGGACGACATGATCCGGATCAACTTGAAGAGTGTGTATTCGGCGATTCATTTTGCGGTGCCACAGATGATCAAGCAGAAGTCAGGGAAGATTATTCCGATCAGCTCAACGGCGGGACAGCGCGGGGAATCGTTCCATGTGCATTACGGGGCGTCGAAGGGCGGGATCATTAGCCTGACGAAGGGGCTGGCGACGGAGCTTGCGCGACACGGGATTTTGGTGAACAGCGTGGCGCCGGGATGGGTGGCAACGGATATGTCGAACCCAGTGCTGGAAACGAAGGCTGGCAAGAAAATGGCGGAAACAGTGATTCCGGTAGGGCGGCCAGCAAAGGCGGAGGAAATTGCCGGACCTATCTTGTTTTTGGCGTCGGACCTGGCGAATTTCATGGCGGGGGAGATATTGAACGTAAATGGAGGCTCGGTGCTGTGCGGGTAGAACAGACAAATTGTAATTTGTTGTCATGCCGAGTGGAGCGAGGGATCTGCTTTTCTACCAGAGAAAAAGCAGATTCCGAACCCCGTTCCAAAGGCGAACGGGGTTCGGAATGACAGTGTTTGGATTTTTCGCCTCACCTGCGAAGCGGACAGCAATTTGTTTGGTGCTAACGATAGCGTTGATGTTGGCGGCACCGGTGGTACGCGCACAGCACGCCGAGTACATGGACCCGGATGCGAGCGCAGCGAAGGCCAAGCAGGTCTTGCAGCAATTGATCGGCGCAATGGGTGGGCCGGCATATTTGCAGATGAGATCTTCACAGTGCGAAGGCAGATACGCGAACTTCGGGCATAACGGGGAGACCTCTGGATATACGCAGGCGAAGAATTTCTGGAACTATCCGGACAAGCTGCGAGTTGAATACGGAAAAAAGGGCAATATCGTCGATCTCTATGCAGGCGATCAAGGCTGGACGCTGGACCGCGGGGGAGTGTCTGAGGAGCCTGCAACTTCCGTGTCCGATTTTCAGGAAGGGCTAAAGCGAAATATAAATTACCTGCTGCGTGTACGGTTGAATGAGCCCGGGTTGTTGTTGCGATATGGTGGAACGGGTGTGGATGAGTTAAAGGAAGTGGAGTGGGTGGAAGTGACGGATACGGAAGAGCGGACGTTCCGAATAGCGATGGACCGGTCGACGCACTTACCGGTGAAATCGATCGTGAGGACCGTCGATAATGAAACCCGGGAACGCAAAGAGGATGTGACGATCTACACGAATTTTCAGCCGAAGGAAGGTGTGCAGATGCCGATGCAGGTTTCACGGCACCGCGATGGGCGAAGAATCAGCCAGGCATTTTTTGACAGCTGCCAGGTTAACCCGGATTTGCCGTCGGATTTTTTCACCAAAGAATCACTGGAAAAGCGGTTCAAGGAAGTAGGCGGGAAGAAAAAGGATTAAGAGAATCGGTAATATCGTTGTAGATAGGTCCTACCTGTTTGAGTAAGAAGCCTGCTAAGTTAGAAGGTCCCAGCTAAACTGAGGAAGCGACCAACACCATTTCAGGCGGAGCGATTGGTGTATGCGGATTGCTTTATGAACTCGTGGAAAAGAGAGAGGCGAAAACAGGCGGGAGGATTCAGCCTGACGGAAGCAGTTGTCGCCATAGCCGTGGCGATGATTCTGATGGCGATTGGGATGCCGTCTTTTTTGCGGGCGTACCATGCGTATCAGTTGACAACCGCGGCTTCGCAACTTTCGGACATCTTGCGATTGACGAGGTATGAAGCAATCCGGCAGAACAAGAATATAAGTTGCGTGATTAAGCCCGATGCGATCGATCCAACCAGGACAGATGCGTTTGCGGATGTGAACGGCGACACGTTACCTGGACCAACGGAAAAGATAATCTTGTTGGGGCCCGGCGGGAACATCGTTGATGCAGGAGGAGTACCGGGAACGGCGGCGTTGCTGACGAAAGCGAACGTGACATCGGGAACTGCTTTCGCAACTCCGGGGAATATGACGGTTGGATTCGATTCACGAGGAGCAGTGGCCACGGGAAATGTCACGGTATTTTGTGTGGCGAGCACGCAGTCGCCGGAGGCAGGATATCGAGCGGTGTTGTTGATGCCAGCGGGATCGATCCAGATTTGGAGCGGTGATACGACTGGAAGCTGGATTCAATTGCGGTAAAAAAGAAGATGAAAGAGCTGGATACAAATCGGGGAGCTAATTGTCGCCGTAGCGATCAGCGTGGATTCACGCTGATGGAGATGTTGATGGCCACGGTGATCATTCTGGTCGGGCTGGTGGCGGTGGCACAACTCGTTCCAGTGTCGGTGATGATGAACTCGAATAACCGGAACGATGGAACGGCGCTGGTATTCGCGCAGAGGGTGTTTGAAGCGATGCGCAACCGGCCGTTATCGGCGAATTCTTATACTGATCCGCAAGGCGTGGTATGCCCATTGGGAAATACGTGCTCATTGGGCGACCCAACGCAGCCATGGCCAACGCCGGTGGGCAGCCCGCTAAATACAACGGGGACTTCGCCAATCATTGATTTTTCGGCGGGGCCGGTAGCGAATTATAGCTTCAATTATGTGGATCCGAACGATCCGTTGGGAGCGACCTACGATGTGCGGTGGGCTATCATCACGAAGGTGACCAACGGGATCGTGACAAACAAGCGAATCATTTTGGGAGTCTTCAGGCGCGGGATGAAGACCATAACACTGCCGGTAACCTTGGATACGATGGTGTCGAAATGAGAAGTGGCGGGAGAAGCAGAACTCGTGAAGAAGGATTTTCGTTGCTGGAATTGTTGGTGGCAACGGCGATATTCCTGGTAATTTGCGCCACCATGTTTGGGTTGTTGAATCTATCGCAAAGAAATTATTCCAACGAATCACAGATGTCTGGATCTTTTCAGGAAGCGCGTCTGGCGATGGATCAGATCGTGCGAGACTTCAACCAGTCGGGATTTCCAGGATTGGGCATGTTTTCTGTTACACCGAACGCAGCGAATTATGCCGTTGGACCGGTGGCGTGGAGCCCGTCCTATCCGACGTTGCCGTGCACCCTGGGGGGTGGCTGCAATTCAACCCCCGGAGATTTTGATCTGATCATTGAGACACAACTGGATAATTCGAGCACGGGTACGGTGCAGTGGATTCGATATCAACTGCAGAACGGAACGCTGTACCGCTCTGTTGTTCCTAAGACTGCAGGAGCTGATCCTGTAGCAGCCACATCAGCGCCGGGTGTTCAAGTGCCGTTTTTGACAAACGTAATGAACAGTCCATCGAGTGCTCAAATAGCGGAGGTAACGGCAACGTATCCGACGATGTTTCCGGGTGCGCTACCGGTTCCAATTTTTCAATTTAGTTGTGACACAGGTGCGGGAACAGTTCCCTGCCCCACCGCCGTTGGGGCGAATTCGCCGCTGAACATCCGGGATGTGGATATCACGCTGATTGTGGCGACACCAGTAAGGGATGCACAAACGCAAAAACTAAAGCTAATCGAGTTGAATGGGCGGGGGCACCGGCTGAATCCGACAAATTGATAATGGATAGAGAAGATTGAAATGAGTTTTTGCCCAAAATCGAAGAGGAAAGGAAGCGAGGCTGGTGCCGCGTTGCTGATTGCGATTTTTGCGCTGCTGCTGATTAGCGTGATCGCGATTGCGCTGCTGGTGTCGACAGGAACGGACAGCGCGCTGGCTAGCAACTACAGAACATCTACGGCGGCATACTATGCGGCAATGGCTGGCGCGGAAGAAGCAAGAAGCAGATTGTTATGGAAAAGTGCGGACAACATAAATATCGCGAGTCCAAATTATTTCCCGGATCCGACGAATCCGACCTTGGCGCTGACCAATGTTCTGTACATCATAAATCCGGCTGCGGGTGAGACTGTTGCTCCAGCAGACCTTTCGAATACACAGACATACCCCGATACTGAATATTTTGCTGAATATGGGACACCGATAACTTCGGTGAACTGGCTAACAATAAATTCCGTTTATTTAGCTGGTGGCGGTCCTGGCCCATCGTACAAATGGGTGCGAATCAGTCCAGCGACGGTACGTTCGCTAGGAGTTGACGTTGCAGGTGACGGGAATACGACCGACGGCATTTCGCTTCTTTACTATGACCCAGCGCACGTCGGAGCGGGGGGAGTGATAAAGCCTGGAATAGTAAAGAACCCGGTGAGCGCAACGGGACAGCCGCTGGGGCAGGTGCTAGAGATCACGGCGCTGGCTGTAGTGCCTCCGAACACCCAGAAATTGCTGCAATACGTGGTGACACCGGGTGGCTCATTGAATATCAGTTTTCCAGCAGCCCTAACGCTTGCGGGAAACCAAGTGACTTATACCGGACCGGATTCGACACAGTTCTACGTTGATGGAATTGACCCGATAACCGGGAGGACGTGTGCATCCCCGGCATTGCCTCCTGTTGCGGCCATCGGGTATACAAATTCTACTGACCAGAGTGCGGTGAATGTGAAGAATGGAACGAATTTACATCCTGACTATTATTGGGGCTTCGGTTTTGTCGCTGCGCCGCCACCCCCTGCAACTGCGAGCATTGAACCAGTTACGCTGCCGGCAAATTTTCAGAAGCCGAGCACGTTGGAAATGCTTCTGCAAAACATAAGGCAGAGTGCAGACGTCGTTCTGGCTCCTGTAGCACCAGCAACAACGGTGCCGGGAAGCGCGCTTCCTGCTTCAGCGATGACCACGACAAATCCGATGACTATTTTTGTCGATGGAGATTTAGATTTGACGTCCTGGCACAATATTGGTTATGGGCTTCTGGTAGTAACAGGAAATCTGACCTATGACCCTGATGCTTCATGGGAAGGGGTCGTGCTGGTAATCGGTAAAGGAACGTTCCAGGGTTCTCATGGGGGCATCGGGAGAATTGACGGCGCAATGCTAGTGGCCACAACGCGAGACTCTTCAGGAAACGTACTGCCGGATCCGAATTTGGGACCGTCTTCAGTAACTTTTGCCGCCAATACTGGAGGCTATGGGATTTATTACAACAGCTGCATGATTAGTTTTGCGCTGAGGCCAACGACGTTCAAAGTACTGTCGTTCCGCGAACGAGTGGCCCCTTAACTGGCTTAGAAATTTGGCAAAGATTATTCTTCCCATATTTCCAAACCTCCCAACAGCACAGTCAGGAGTGACTGTGCCACGGCTTCAAATGACCGCATGGGGGCATCGCGGTATACTTATGGGATGGGAAATGCGAATGGAAGCGGGCCGATGCACGGCACAACGGTATTGTGTGTGCGCAAAGATGGGAAGGTAGTGTTGATTGCCGATGGACAAGTGACCATGGGCGATCACGTATTGAAACATACAGCCCGCAAAACGCGTCGTTTGTACAACGAGAAAGTGGTGGCGGGATTTGCGGGGTCGACCGCAGATGCTCTGTCACTTTTCGAGCGATTCGAAGGAAAGCTGCAGGAGCACTCGGGAAATTTGCAAAAGGCTTCGGTGGAGCTGGCCAAGGAATGGCGGAAGGATCGCGCATTGCGGCATTTGGAAGCGTTGCTGATTGTGGCGGACGCGAAGGTGACGTTCGTGCTTTCGGGAAACGGCGACGTGATCGAGCCGGATGACGGAATCTGCGCGATTGGATCCGGCGGAACGTATGCTTTGGCTGCGTCTCGCGCGTTGCTGAAACACTCGAAGCTAGGAACGAAAGAGCTGGCGCTGGAAGCGATGCGCATCGCCAGCGAAATCTGCATCTACACAAATGAGAACTTTACGATAGAAGAGATTTAGGGGAACGCGTTAGCGGACGGAAGCTGCGCGCAAGGAATTGAAAGACGATGGCCACAAAAATTGAAAAAGAAATCACGTTATTTCCAGGCGGGAATGGGGCAGGTCCCACGGAAGAGGTGGAAGCATTGCCCGCACTGGATGACATGACGCCGCGCGAGATCGTGCTGGAACTGGATAAATATATCGTGGGGCAAGCCGCGGCAAAACGGGCGGTAGCGGTGGCTCTGCGCAATCGCGTTCGGAGGCAAAAGCTTCCACCGGAGATTGCGGAAGATGTTCTGCCAAAAAACATTTTGATGATCGGGCCGACCGGCGTTGGAAAAACGGAAATAGCGCGGAGGCTGGCGCGGTTGGCGGGCTGCCCATTTGTGAAGGTAGAAGCTTCGAAATATACGGAAGTGGGTTACGTTGGGCGCGATGTGGAATCGATGGTGCGGGATCTGGTGGAAACATCGATCGACATGATCCGGGAAGAAAAGCTGGATGAAGTGGCGGATCGCGCGGAACAGGCGGCGGAAGAGCGGGTGCTCGATTTGCTGCTGCCGCCATCCCCGGCGCCGGCGGCGGGCACACCAGAAGCGGAAGTGGCGGCGCAGAGAGAACAATCGCTGCGGACGCGAGAAAAATTGCGAGTACAGTTGCGCGAAGGAAAACTGGACGCGCGGATGGTGGACCTGGAAGTTCGCGAACGGGCGATGCCATCGTTCGAGATTATTTCGAACCAGGGCCTGGAAGAGATGGATGTGAACCTGAAGGACATGCTGAGCGGATTCTTCGGGCAGCAAAAGAAAAAACGAAAAATGAGCGTAGCGGATGCGTTTGAGTATCTGATTCAGGAAGAAGAAAACAAGCTGCTGGATATGGAGCAGGTGACCCGCGTTGCGGTGGAACGCGCGGAGCAGATGGGAATTATCTTTATCGACGAAATCGATAAGGTGGCGGGACGAGAAGCCGGGCACGGGCCGGACGTATCGCGTGAAGGAGTGCAGCGGGACATTCTGCCGATTATCGAAGGCACGACAGTAAATACGCGTTATGGAATGATTCGCACGGATCATATTTTGTTCATTGCGGCGGGCGCGTTTCACGTTACCAAGCCATCGGACCTGATACCGGAACTGCAAGGGCGGTTGCCGATCCGTGTGGAAATGCAATCGTTGAAGGAAGAAGATTTTGTGCGCATTTTGACGGAACCGAAGAACGCGCTGATCAAGCAATATATCGCTTTGATGGAAACGGAAGGGTTGAAGCTGCTCTTCACCGAGGATGCGGTGCAATGCATCGCGAAGTTTGCGACCAGCGTAAATGAGCAGACGGAGAATATCGGCGCGCGGAGATTGCACACGATTCTGGAAAAAGTGCTGGATGAGATTTCCTTTGAAGCGCCGGACATGAAGAAGAAGAATGTGAAGGTGGACGCGGCGTACGTCACCAAGCAATTGGCGGACATCGTGAAGAATCAGGATTTGAGCCGGTACATTCTGTAGTTTTATTGAGCCCAATGGACACCTCTAGCCCGGGCTTTCGACACGGACAAATCAAAACAGTGAACAGGCCGATTGGCGAGGGTATCTACTCGTTGAAAAATCATGCCGGGCTAAGGCCCGGCACCTACATTAAGATCACCTACATTGGGATTTTGCTGGGCTTGTTGATTGTTGGGTGCGGGGCACCAGGCGAGCCGGTTCCTCCTACTCCTCCCATTCCTACGGCGATCACGGATTTGAGCGCGTCGCAAGCGGGCGACGGAGTGATGCTGAGCTTCACGATGCCGAGGAAAAGTGTGGTCGGAGAAACCTTGCCGGAAGTGCCGACGATGGAAATCCTTCGCGGGTCGTTGCTGACGGATGGGACTGTCGACTCCAGGTCGTTTCATGTTGTGGATACAGTGCCGGGAGCGATGATCGCTTCGTACACGGAAAAAGGCAAAGTGCGTTTTCTGGACCCGGTTGCGCCGGAAGAGATTCGGGCCCATCCGGGAGCGACAGCCGTGTATCGCGTTCGCGCAAGGGTCACCAACAAGAAGGTTTCTGCGAATTCCAATGATGCCAGCGTGAAATTGTTTGTAGTGGCCGCAGCAGTTGAGAACCTGCGGGCAAATTTGACCGCGAATGGAATTGAACTTTCTTGGACGTCACCAGAGCAAATGTCGGGCGGGGAGCCAACTGGGGGATTTGAGCAGTACCACGTATACCGGGGAGAAATTGACCCATCGGCGGCAGAAGCGGTGGAAAAAGACATCAATCGCGCAACATGGAAATCGCCCTTGGTGCAGATTGCGTCGACAACGACTGCGGAATATCGCGACAGCGCCTTTGATTATGGGAAAACATACGTGTATGTGGTTCGAGGGTCGCTGAGCGGGGCGGCGGCTGGACTGGAGTCGAATGACTCACACAGCGTGATTCTGACGCCCAAAGATACGTTTCCGCCGGCGGCTCCACAGGGAATTGTGGCGGCGGTGCTGCCGGGGACAGAAGCCGGGAAATTGGTGGTGGATTTGTCCTGGTCGATTAACGTGGAAGCGGACCTGGCCGGGTATCGGGTATATCGAAGCGACCAACAAGGGCAGAGGGGAACACTGAGCACGCCTGAGCTGCTGCTGACCCCGGCTTACCGGGACAGTTCGGTGGCGGCCGGGCAACACCATTGGTATACCGTGACGGCAGTGGACCACGCAGGTAACGAGAGTGCGCCAAGCGAGCAAATATTTGTGGAGTTATTGCAACCAACTTCGTGAATTTCATGTCAAAGATAGTGGGGGAGTAGTGCCTTGCCAGACTCAATTCCACTGCCCGGGTACCGTTGGTTTGGATTCTTAAAGAACGTGCCCGTTCGGATGGGCATCTATACGGGCTCGTGCCTGGCCCTATTATTTTCGGCTTGGGTAGTGGCAGCCGAGCGAATGCCGGAGTTAGGTCAATGGACTCCAGGGCGAAATCTTGCGGCACTCTCGGTTTTGGGCTTTGTAGCGTTGCTTCCCGTTTTGCGGTTTTACCGATCTCCTTATAATCAACTGCTGAGCGGTTTAATTGCGTGGACAATTCTCTGGCTGGCGTTCCGGGTGTTGGGCATATTCTTTAGCCTTCTTAATCAGGACTACATTCCCTTTCAAATATTCGTGCTGGGTTCGCTGGGATATATGCTTTCTGCAACGGTCTCGTGGATTGGTACAATATTTTGGCGAGCACGAATCGATTTCAGATCACATCTTCGTTAGTAGGAAAGATCCACAAAAATGAAATTCTGCCGATTTTTACAGAAGGGGTCCGAACTGCCTATGTTCGGGCTAATGGAAGATGACTCTGTATTCGAGATCAGTTGTGCTCCGTGGGAGAACTGGACGCGGGGAAAAGGCAAATTTGCCACGGGGGAAAGCAAATTGCTGGCGCCAGTGACGCCAAGCAAGATTGTCTGCGTGGGGCGGAATTACGCGGCGCATGCGGCCGAGTTTGGGAATGAAATGCCGAAGGAGCCGATGATATTTTTGAAGCCACCTTCGTCACTGATTGGGCCGGACGAAGCGATCATGCTTCCGCGATATTCGCAGCGAGTGGAGCACGAGGCTGAGCTTGGGGTAGTGATTGGGCGAACCTGCTCGCACCTGGGAGATGAGGAAGATCCACTGTTCTATGTGCTGGGATACACGTGTGTGAATGATGTGACGGCGCGGGATTTGCAAAAAGCGGACATACAGTTCATCCGAGCGAAAGGGTTCGATACATTTTGTCCCGTTGGGCCGCATATTGAGACGCAACTCGATCCACGGAATGTGCAAGTGGAAGCGCACGTGAATAGGGCGTTGCGGCAATCGGGAAGCACTTCGTTGATGGCGTTTCCGGTGGCTCACCTGGTGAAGTGGATATCACGGATGATGACCTTGATGCCGGGAGACCTGATTGCCACCGGAACGCCAGCCGGTGTGGGGGCACTGGTAGACGGAGATACCGTAGAGGTTTCCGTGGCGGGGATTGGCGTGTTGCGCAATCCGGTGCAATCTTCTTCGGTGTAGCTTCGCAGAATCCCTCGCGTTTCGGTAGAATAAGGGCACATGGGGAGTAAGGTGCTCGGAAGAACTGGTTAACAGGCGCCGAGACTTTTCGCCATTCAAATTAAATTTGGAATTCTGTGAGGAGTGGCGCTTTGAAAGAGCTGCTCGCCGATTGGAAATTGGTTTTGGGAATAGCGGGCGGAAGCATAGCGGCTATCGGCCTGCTTGCCTATGCGTTCGCGCGGCCCGCCAGCGATCCGCAGGCGGATGAACGGAAGCGACGGCTGCATCTGAATCATATCGGAAGAATCGCGGAAGGCCAGGTGGTGGAACTGGCGCAACATCCCGCACCAGTGGTGGAACCGAAGCGCGGATTGCTGGGAACGAAAGCTCGCCCGCTGGCCGATGATCGACCACGACATTTGGTTTCCTACATCTATTCGATATCCGGTGTAACATACGAGACCGCGCAGGATATTACCGGGCTGGAAAGCCAGGTACGTTTCGAACGGCTGGTGGCCGGGTATCCAGCGAGTGTGAAATACGATCCGTCGAATCCGAGCGACTCGATTCTGGTGGCTGACGACTGGTCCGGCCTGCGGTAGCAGCAGATTCGCAATTCCCTTCCCTGAACGTTGACAAGTTCTGCTTTTCCTGCGAATGCGTTATCCTTTGGCTGCAGGGTGTGACAACCTGTTGAGAAATTCATGAAACACGTTTTGCTTTCATTAATGACCACAATCTTGATTGTGGGGATGACGCTGAGCGCCGTGGTGATCCTGGTGCGTGCGACGCTTTACGTGACTTCGATCCAGTCGCCATTGCCGCGAGCCGGCGCAATCGGCGCAGAGCTTCTTCTTGGAGTGGTGTTGTTGTTGGGGACAGTATGGTTGGCGACACATCTGGCCGTGCTGATATTTGCCCCGAAACAGGATTCGACGGATTGATGGAGGACGGATTGGCCGAGAAGAATCATGTGACGTGGGAATCGCCGCGAAATGAGGAGCGATTGGAACAGTTGAAGCGTATTTCCGCGGAAGCAGAGGCCGGAGGAGGAGCGGAACGGCGGGAGAAGGAGCACAAGTCTGGGAAACTGTCTGCGCGGGAGCGAATCGATCTGCTGCTGGATGAAGGAACTTTTGAAGAGCTAGATAAATTTGTGCGGCATCGTTGCGTTGATTTTGGGTCAGATGAGAATCGTCCCGCGGGGGACGGGTTTGTAACTGGGTTTGGACGGATTGATGGGCGGCTGGTGTACGTGTTCGCGCAGGATTTTACGGTATTTGGGGGTTCGCTCTCGGAGTCGAACGCGCTGAAGATTTGCAAGGTGATGGATCTGGCCATGCGAAATGGCGCTCCGATCATCGGATTGAATGATTCCGGGGGAGCACGTATTCAAGAAGGCGTCGCTTCGCTGGCAGGATATGCAGATATTTTCTTGCGCAACACGCTGGCCAGCGGAGTAATTCCACAGCTCAGCGCAATTATGGGGCCGTGTGCGGGAGGAGCGGTGTATTCGCCGGCGATTACGGATTTCATTTTTATGACGAAGGAAACTTCGTACATGTTCGTGACTGGGCCGGACGTAATCAAAACGGTGACGCATGAAGAAGTGAGCAAGCAGGAATTGGGCGGGGCAATGACCCACAACGCCACCAGCGGAGTGGCCCATTTTGTGGCGGCGGATGATGCGGATTGTTGCGGCATGCTGCGGGAATTACTGAGCTTTCTACCGTCGAATAATCGTGAAGATCCACCGAAACGCGCGACAGATGATCCGTGGGACCGGCAAGAGCAATTACTGAATACGATTGTTCCGGAAGATCCGCAGAAGCCGTATGACATCAAGGATGTGATCCACGCGATTGTAGATGATGGATATTTTTTCCAGGTGCAGGAACACTACGCAAAAAATATCGTAGTGGGATTTGCGCGCATGGAGGGGCGGCCGGTGGGAATCGTCGCGAACCAACCGGCATTTTTGGCAGGGACGCTGGATATCAATGCTTCGCTGAAGGCGGCACGATTTGTGCGGTTCTGCGACGCGTTCAATATTCCGCTGATCACATTTGAAGATGTGCCAGGATTTTTGCCGGGAACTCAGCAGGAATATGGCGGAATCATCAAGCATGGGGCGAAGCTGCTGTTTGCGTTTGCGGAAGCGACGGTACCGAAGATTACGGTGATTACGCGGAAGGCTTATGGCGGCGCATATTGCGTCATGGCATCCAAGCATATTCGCACGGACGCAAATTTTGCGTGGCCTTCGGCAGAGATTGCAGTGATGGGGCCGGAAGGCGCTGTGGATATCGTCTACAAAAGAGAGTTAAGCGCGGCACAGGGAGCGGAGCGGGCGAAATTGCGGAAGGAAAAAGTGGAAGAATTCCGCAACCGTTTTGCGAATCCGTTTGTCGCGGCGGAACGCGGGTACCTGGATGCCGTGATCGAGCCGGCGGAATCGCGCGCGCGGATTATTACGGCGCTGAGGGCGTTGGAAAACAAAGTCGATACAATTCCAAAGAAGAAGCACGGGAATATTCCCCTTTAGCATGTTTGCGGGCGTGGATGCATGCAAAGGCGGCTGGGTAGTGGCGAAGTGCGATACTTGGCCGTGCAAGAAAGTACCCGTGCTGGCGATCTGCCCTAATTTCGCGTCGGTGATCGCGCTGACGACTGATTGCAAGAAAGTTGCTGTGGATATCCCCATTGGACTTTCACGGGGAAAGCGAATCAGGAAATGCGACCTGGAAGCGAAGAAAATGCTTTCGGGACACAATACTTCGGCGCTTTTTTATGCGCCTCCGCGCGAAACACTTTCCGCAGAAACGCCCCAAGATTTTCAACGGTTGCATCGAATCGCAAGAGGCGTGGGGGCTGGGCTGCCGGTGTGGGGATTTCTGGCGAAAGTGCGCGAAGCGAATCTGGTGATGACTGCAGAACTGCAGAAGCGGATTGTGGAGTTTCATCCGGAGCTGACGTGGTTTCGCTTGGCCGGTGAAGATCTGGAGACGAAGCATAGTCAGGAAGGGATTGCGGAGCGGAAGAAGGTGCTGCGCAAGTTTGTGCCGGAGCTCGAGCGAATATTGCGGTGGAAGGATTTTCTGGGCCGAGCGGCCGCGATTGATGATTTGCTGGACGCGCTTGCGGGAATTGCGGTAGCGAAGGACTCGCTGCGCGGGACCGTTTGTAAGTTGCCGGACAAGGCGGAAGAAATCGATTCGACCGGGTTGCGGATGGAGATTTGGTATTAGGGTGTGCAGGATCTTGGTTTAAGCGTTTGGGAAGGATTGGTAGCCACAATCCTTCGACTGCGAGCCGGAGAGTTCGCGGCTCTCCGCTCAGGATGGCAATATTCTGCACAGATTTCGTCCCGTTATGTCAGCATGGCTTCTCCCAGATGGCACATATTGCGCTTTGGCATGACAGGCTGTGAAGTCGTGGTGTACAATTCTTTGCACTGATGCGGGTGTTTCGCTCGGCTGGCATCTGGATATGAACATGTTTCAACAACCTACCATCATCTCTGTTGTTTGATCCGCTCCTGACGCAGACCTGGACTTTATTCATTCTCAATCCTCTATTTGGTATTGGCAGCGCGGGCGCTTTTTTGTAAACGGGCTCGGGCAGAAATGTACGGTATCTTATGGATTCGCCGGAAATAGTTCTAGTGTCGCCACCTGCAACGTTTTGGGGATCGGTTCGTGAAGCCATTCGTGGCTCGCATCAGGATTTCACGACGGGAAGCTTGAATCGCGCCATTGTTCTGCTGGCCATTCCCATGGTTCTGGAAATGGTGCTGGAATCGCTATTCGCGGTGGTGGACGTGTTCTGGGTTGGACGCCTGGGAGCCGACGCTGTGGCCACGGTGGGCTTGACGGAATCGCTGCTTGCCTTGGTTTTCGCGGTGGGCTTTGGCCTAAGTCTTTCTACTACAGCGATGGTGGCGCGGCGCATTGGCGAGAAGGATAAAGAAGGTGCGGCAATCGCCGGAGTGCAAGCAATCTTTATCGGACTGGGGACGTCGCTGATGACGGGGATACCGTGCATCTTCTATGCGCCAAAATTGCTGGAGTTGATGGGGGCTTCGCCACAAGTTGTGAGCGTAGGATCCGGGTATGCACGCATCGCTTTGGGTGGCTGCGGCGCGATCCTTATGCTGTTTCTGAACAACGCTATTTTTCGCGGCGCGGGAGATGCCGCGGTGGCGATGCGACTCTTGTGGGTCTCGAACATCCTTAACCTGGTGCTTGATCCCTGCCTCATTTTCGGTTGGGGACCGTTTCCAAAACTTGGCGTCACTGGTGCAGCACTGGCAACGCTGACCGGGCGAAGCATCGGCGTGCTGTACCAATTTTATCGACTGTTGCGAGGGACAGAACGCATACGCATTTTGGTCAGCCAGATTCACATGAATCTGGGAGTGCTGCTGCGATTGTTACGGGTGTCACTGACCGGCATTCTGCAATTTGCGATTGCCGACGTGAGCTGGATTGGCATGGTGCGCATAGTAAGTGTTTTTGGATCGGCGGCGCTGGCCAGCTATACGATAGCGATTCGCATCTTGATTTTCGTGCTGCTGCCAAGTTGGGGGCTGAGCAACGCTGCCGCGACACTGGTGGGACAGAATCTTGGCGCGAAACAACCGGAACGCGCGGAAAAATCTGTGTGGCGGACTGGGCTGTACAACATGCTGTTTCTTGGCGGAGTGGGAGTATTCTTCATTATTTTCGCTGGGCCGGCGATTCGCTTGTTCACCAACGATCCCGCGGTTGTACCGATGGCGGTCTCTTGCCTACGCATTCTGAGCTACGGAAATATTGGGTATGCATACGGGATGGTGATGCTTCAAGCGTTTAATGGCGCAGGCGACACGGTCACGCCCACGATAGTGAATTTCTTTGGGTTCTGGCTGCTGGAAATTCCGTTGGCTTACGCGCTGGTGATTCCACTGAAACTGCAGAGCAATGGGGTGTACTACTCGATTGTGTTTGCGGAGGCTTCGATTGCTCTAGCTGGGGTGTTGCTGTTCCGGCGCGGGCGATGGAAGAGGCAGCAGATTTGAACGTCAGGAGCGACAAATAACCTCCTTCCATTCGAAAACTTGCTAAGTGTTTTGGGTGAGATGCTTCGAGGTGCAAACAGCGCGCCTCTCAGGATGACAATGGGTCGAAACTTTTTTATTTCAGAAGGTATTCCTGCAAAAATTCGACCGTGGAGTAGAATTGGTAGTCTTGGTCAGCTTTTTTCTGAAAGCCGTGACCTTCGTCTTTGGCCATGATGTACCATGCGGGAGTTCCCTGCTTCTTGAGGGCGGCAAAAATTTGATCGCTTTCGCTGACTGGTACGCGAGGATCGTTTTTGCCAGCAATCACCAACATAGGCTTTTCTATTTTCTCGACGTTGTTCATCGGGGCAATTTTTTCGAGAAAGGCGCGCATCTTGGGATCGCGTTCATCGCCGTATTCCACGCGACGTAAATCGCGACGGTAGGCTTCGGTGTGTTCGAGGAAGGTAACGAGGTTGGAGGGGCCGACGATGTCGACCGAGCAGCGGATGCGATCGCTATAAAAGGTGGAAACGGCGAGGGTCATGTGGCCGCCGTAGCTGCCACCCATGACGGCAATGCGGCCCGGATCCAATTCCGATTGCCCAGAAATCCAGTCGAAGAGCGCATTGATATCCTTGTAGGTATCTTCGCGCTGAAAACCATTGTCGAGCAGAGTGAACGTTTTGCCATAACCTGTGGAACCGCGCACGTTGGGCTCGATGATGGCAATCCCCAGTTCATTCAAGTAGTAATTGTAGCGCCCCATGAAATCCGGCCGCACCTGACCTTCAGGACCACCGTGAATTTCAATCAGCACCGGCCGCTTGCCGGTAAATTTGGCTGGTGGCGCATAGAGAAAACCAGAAATCATTTTTCCATCAAAACTCTTCCAACGGATGAGTTGAGGCTCTCGGAATCCGTCGGTCTTCACGGCGGTCTCGCTAGCAGTCCAGCGCTCGAGTTTTCCATTGGAAACATCGAAGGAGTAACAATCGCCGGGCGAAGTAGCCGAAGTAAGGCTGAAGGCCAGGTCTTTGTTGTTTCTGTGCCAGAGCAAACCGCTCAGCAAGCCAACCGGAAGTTTGGGAACTTTCAATTCTTTTCCAGTGGCGGCGGCCATTAAGTGCAAGATACTGAGGCCGTCTTCATTGGTGAGGAAGGCAATGTATTTGCCATCCCATGAGAGAGAAAATTCGTCCACATCCCAGGGAATGTTGCCGGTGAGCACTTTAGTCTGTTTGGTGGCGAGGTCCAGATAACGCAACTGCTGAAACTCGGACTGGTTATCAGAAGTAAAGTAGATACCTTTGCCGTCGCGGCTGAATCGCGGATTGGAGTAGGCCACTTTTTGTGTTGCGGCAGTTCGAGGAGTTAATTCGGTTTTTCCGCCGCTTGCCGCGTCAATGAGCCACAAATAAGTTTCGTTAATGGAAATGCCTTCGCTGACGAGAATTTTTGAATCGTCAGGGGACCAATCCTCTGGCTGCCAACCCCCACCTTGCAGTTGAGCGAGAAGACGATCTGTTTTTGGGTTGGCCGGGTCTATCACCCAGATATCGTTGTCCTGCCCAGTGCGGCGCGTGGAGGTGTAGGCGAGCCGGTCGCCCTTGGTGGACCATGGACCTTGGAGATTACGCGACCTACCGTCGGTTAAAAGTGTGCTTTCTCCAGTCGCCATGTCATAGCGATAAAGCTGATACCACTCGCCTCCTCCGATGTCTTTTTGAAAAACCATGTACTCGCCGGTAATTGGCTGAAACCTGCCGCCGTAGACTGGGTCTGAGAAAAAGGTAAGTTGCTGGCGCGCCCCGCCGGGTATTTTCACGACGTGGGTTTGAAAGGTGTTACCGAAACGCGTGCCGATCAGCATCTCTCGCCGCTGCGGATGCCAATCGGTGACGAAGGCGGAACGATTTTCGCTGTAGGGGCCGGCCTTGTCCACGAGCGTGACAGGGATTTTCGGCACTCCGTCGGACACGATGCCTTCCGGCGGAGCAATCGTGGCAATCGCGGTATCTTGGCAACACGCCGAATTCGAACCCACGGAAAGAACAAAGGCGGCGAACAGCAACACAAGCTTCTTCATGAACTCCTCCATTTTCCACTCGCGAGGCCTCTTTCATACACCGCAAACAATTGGACACGCAAGGGGGATGTCGGCGAGAGAGGTGTCAGCGCGCGTGGTAAAATCCGGCAAGCCAGAAAAAGAGAGCCATGTTTAAGAAAATCCTGATCGCTAATCGCGGTGAAATTGCCGTGCGTGTGTTGCGCGCCTGCAGAGAGCTGGGCACCCGCAGTGTTGCGGTGTTCAGCGACGTGGATCGCAACGCGTTGCACGTGCGATTGGCCGACGAAGCGTATCCCATCGGGCCTGCACCTTCGCGGGAAAGTTACCTTTGCATCGATAAGCTGATGGACGTGGCGCGGCGAGCGGGTTGCGATGCGCTGCATCCTGGGTACGGATTCCTGGCGGAAAATCCAGCGTTGCCGCGCGCTTGCAAGGATGCGGGTATCACGTTCATTGGGCCGCCTCCGGAAGCCATGGAGACGATGGGATCGAAGACGGCGGGGAAACAATTGGCGCGGCGGGCGGAAGTGCCTACCGTGCCGGGCACGAGCGAGTCCATCGATAATCCCGAGGAAGTGCAGGCGCTGGCGCGCAGCATGGGTTATCCGGTAGTGCTGAAAGCGGTGGCGGGCGGTGGCGGCAAGGGAATGCGCGTGGTGACGAATGACGCGGAGTTTACTGCCGCTTGGCGAGATGCGGCCTCCGAAGCGTTGAATGCGTTCGGCGATTCGCGGGTGTTCCTGGAGAAATACTTGATACGGCCCCGGCACGTGGAGATTCAGGTTTTCGCGGATGCGCATGGACGGGTTGTGTCGCTGGGTGAACGCGAATGCTCCGTGCAGCGGCGACACCAAAAAGTGATCGAGGAAGCGCCATCACCGATCGTGACGCCGGATTTGCGCAAGAAAATGGGCGATGCCGCGGTACGGCTGGCGCGTGCAGGTGGGTATGTTAATGCGGGCACGGTGGAATTTCTGGTCGACGCACAGCTCAATTTTTATTTTTTGGAAGTGAATACACGGCTGCAAGTGGAGCATCCGGTTACCGAGCAGGTGACCGGGCTGGATTTAGTGAAACTGCAGATCGCAATTGCCGCGGGACACCGGCTGCCGTTTGCCTGGGAAACCATTGCGCCACGCGGGCACGCGATGGAAGTGCGGTTGTATGCGGAAGACCCAGATAATAATTTTTTTCCGTGCCCGGGTAAGATCCTGGCGCGGCACGCTCCGACGGGGCCGGGAATTCGCCTGGATGAAGGCGTATACGAGGGCTATACCGTGCCCATGGAATACGACCCACTGCTGAGCAAATTGATCGCGTGGGGCAACAGCCGGGAAGAAACGATTGCGCGGCTGCGGCGAGCGTTGGACGAATATACGATTACGGGAATTCGGACGAATGTGAGTTTGTTCCGACGAATCCTGGGAGAGCCGGAATTCTTGAGTTCCGAGATCCATACGAGTTGGTTGGATGAATTACTGGCAAGACCACATCCGCCGGCGGTTGCTCCGCGGCCGGGGACAGAAGAGGCAGCGGTGATTGCCGCGGCATTGTGGAGTAGCGAGAAAAGCGATTCGGCTGCGAGTTCCACGCGGGGGGCGGAAGCGGAAGAGATCTCTGAATGGAAGCGTGATGGGCGCAGACAGCAACTGGACCGCATGCCATGAAATTTGAAATACAACTGCAAGGTAGCGGCGGAAAAGCGAAGCGGGTCGTGGAGCTTGTGCGAGAAGGCCGCGGCTATCGCACCGTGGTGGATGGCAAACAGGTAGATGCAGACGCGGTGCAAGTGGCGCCCAACACGATTTCCGTGCTGCTGAACGGGCAATCGTTTGAGGTGCATGTTTCGCCTGAAGTGGATGGCCGGTTGAAGTTGCAGACTGGGCCGCATGAGTTCATGGTAGAAGTGGAAGATCCGCGCGCGTGGCGGGGACGTAGACACGGGACGCTACACGCGGAGGGTCGCCAGCAGATCGTTGCACCGATGCCGGGCAAGGTGATTCGGATTCTGGTGAAAGCCGCGGATACGGTGGAAACAGGACAAGGAATCGCCGTGATAGAAGCGATGAAGATGCAGAATGAAATTCATTCACCGAAGAGCGGAAAGATCGAAAGAGTGTTGGTGAAAGAAGGGCAGAATGTGAGCGCGGGAGAGATACTCGCTTGGGTGGATTAGTTTCTACAGGAGAATGGAATACTCCATTCAGGGGTTGCTAGTTTCTGAGGTTGCGATGCTTCGACGCGGAAATGCACCGCGACTCAGCATGACAACGCACATCCACTTTAGAACCAGATGGCTTTCGCTATCTAGCCAAGGTAAATCGATTAATTAGAGGTTACTTATTGAACTGGCTGCTGCTGAGCGGGCGCGGCAGGCGTTGCTGCAGGGGCGGCAGCAGCAGGGGGCAACGTGGATTTGGCCGCATCGGGGAGTTTGCCGGCAGCTTCCACAACTTGCTGGGCAAGATAATTTCTGACTTTGGCTTCATCGCGGGCAACGGCTAGATAAGCTGCGCGGAGAAGCTGCTCTTTGCGGTCGCGCAAAGTGTCGCGAATCGTTTGCTGGACCTGAGGATCGTTGACGCCACGCTGGCCAGCCGGTTCGCGCGCAACCAACTTCAAGATGCGGATGCTGTCTTTCAAGAGAATGGGCTGGCTGACCTGCCCGGGCTTAAGAGACAGGACTGTTTTCTTGAGATTCGGATCGGACTGATTGAGCGACGATTCCGGAATGTACCCAAGGTCGCCGCCATTCGCGGCAGTGTTCATGTCCTCGGAATAGTCCATCGCGAGTTGAGAAAAATCTGCGCCGCTGTTCAACTTGTCGACGAGCATCTTGGACTTGCGAACGGCTTCCGCTTCGTTGGTCGCATCGTCGTTCTTGCGATTGCGAATTTGGGGTTCTTTGCGCGGAGTAATCACGATCTGAGAAATTCGGTATTGCGGCTCGGCAACGTTGAATTGATTCAAGTTGGTGTTATAAAAATCGACGACATCCTGATCGGTGATGGTAATTTTCGCGGCCACTTCGCGGTTCAACAGCTTCTGAATAGAAAGTTGGCGGCGCAGATCGCGCTTCAGATCATCGACAGTCATGCTGCGCGACTTGAGCTGGCGCTGGAATTCCTCTTCCGTGAAAGGGCTCTTGATTTCCGTGAACTTGTCTTCGACTTCGCCGTCGCTGGCTTCCAGGTTCAGCTTTTTGGCGCGCTCGAGCAGGATTTCATTGTTGATGAGCTGCTCGACTACATTGAGCTTGAGGGAAAGAGAGTCTTCCTGAGTAGGCTTTTGGCCTTCGGCAGGAACCTGAGAGCGATAGTACTTTTCGACTTCGTCGCGCCTGATTTCCGTGCCATTGACCACGGCCCAGACGTCTGGGGAGTGGTGTTCCGCCTGCTTGCAGCCCGACAAGACAGACAGGAGCAATCCCGCCGCGGGCAAGAGAACCGCGGCTCGGCAGAATCCGCCGTTTCTCCATCGTATCGAAGAAGAACTAGGAGGAAAATTCAAGGTTAGCTCAGGCAGCTTTTTTCACGCGGCCCAGTCGAATGCAGGCCGTGCATACGCGAACTTGCTTGCGCGCCCCATTCACGAGGGCATGAACATTCTTGAGATTCGGGTTCCAGCGGCGACGCCGGGTATTGTTGGCGTGGCTGACTACGTTTCCGTAGTGTGGGCCTTTGCCGCAGAGATCACACTTCAATGCCATAACGCTACACTTCCTACTCTTAAAAGATAGAAAAAGGATGTCTTAATACTAACAGAACGGGTAAGAAAGACAAAGCAAAGTGTTGTTGTGCCGGTGTGCTAATTTACATCTGAGGCTTTCACGCCGGCCCATTCCAGGGCTCTGCTCCGAGCTGCGAAGGCACGCATCTGAATGGCTTTACCGTTACGGAAAGTGAAGACATCGGCCAGGCGCGTCTCGTGCCATTCCGTGCTACCTTTCAGCCTGGCCCGCGCATAAACGAATACAACGATCTTGTCACCTGCGGGAATGAACCGCTCCGGCTCGCTGCTTCCTTCGGCCCAGTTTGCGCGCGATTGCGACAAGTACGCCCGAACTCCGGCGTGCCCGTGATAGGTAATTCCGCCTCCCGGGAATTCGGGCGGCTCGGTCCACTCGATCTGGGGATCGAGAGCAGCGACGGTGGCCGGAATGTCGTTGCGATTGAATGCGGCGTAGGCTTGCCGGAGGGCTTCCGTCTCAACCGCAAGAGGTGGTGAAGTCACTTTGTCCATATTTTTCTCCGGCCGCGCGTCGCTACAGCCGTACAGAAGCAAAGTTGAAATGGCGAAGCAACAGACGGCAGCGTGTTTCCAAAGGGCTCGCATTTCGTGATTGTAGCAGGCATCCCTGGCATGGCTGAAGATTTGGAATTTGAACGATTTGAAGGAAATGAACGATTTTCAAGGGTGATACGTCAAGCGGGTGCGAGGGGGGCTTTGTTATACTGGGTAGGATTTAGAGGGTTAAGAAAAGTGAAATCGCTCCGGATATCGATTGTTCAATATCTGAATACGGCGTCGCTGGTGCGTGGGTTTACGCATGGGCCGCTGAAGGGCAAATACGAGTTGTCCTTTACAGTGCCGTCGCAATGCGCAGAGGCATTGCGGATGGGTACAGTGGACGTCGCGATTATCCCCGCGATCGAATATCAACGCATCGAGGGTTTGGTGGTGCTGCCGGACTTGTCGATTGCGTCGAAAAAATCGGTGCGCAGCCTGCTGTTGATCTCGAAAAAGCCGATCAAAGATGTGGAGAGAATTGCCCTGGACCGCAGTTCGCGAAGTACTCAGGCTTTGACACGGATTTTGTGCGCAAAGCGTTGGCAGATTGAGCCAGAGTTTTTTGAGGCCAAGCCAAATTTGGAAGAGATGCTGGAAACAGCGGATGCGGCGCTGCTGATTGGCGATCCCGCGCTGCGGTTTGCCATGAACGAAACCGGATCGCATGCCGCGAAGGTTGCCTCGAATCTTTTTGTGTACGACTTGGTTGAAAAGTGGCGTGGGCTAACCAGCTTGCCCGCGGTGCTGGCGGTCTGGGCTGGCCGGCCAGAAGTGATCACGAAAGAAGTGGTGCACGATTTTCAGGAATCGTTAGCGTTCGGGCTGCAGCATCTGGATGAGATAAGCGAGGAAGCGGCTGCGGGGATGAACTTACCAGCGCCGGAATTGCGGCGCTACCTGACGGAGAATATTGATTACCGGTTGGATGCGGAAAATTTGCAGGGGCTGCGGCGGTATTTTGATCTGGCGGCGGAAATTGGAATTATTGAGAAAGCGCGAGAAATCGTGATGGCCGAAGAAGCGGTGAAGGTGTAGGCTCCACAGGTTTCGACTAAAACTAGCCGAGTGCAGAGGAAGGATTTTTAACGTGGGGATCACGAAACAAGAAGCGCTGGAGATGCTGAAGTCCGACGACCTGGTGGGCATCGGTATGGCCGCGCATCAATTGCGATTGAAGAAGAACGATCCTCGCATCGTGACGTATCAGATTGACCGCAATATCAACTACACAAATTTCTGCACGGAGTATTGTTCGTTCTGCGCGTTTTACCGGCCGATGGGCGCGAAAGACGGCTATATCCTGTCGTTCGAAACGATTTACGAAAAAATTGAAGAGATGCTGCAGCTGGGTGGCACCGGCGTACTGTTGCAAGGCGGATTGCACCCTGACCTGCAGATTGGGTATTACGAGAATCTGTTGCGCTCTCTAAAGAGCCGGTATCCACAGGTGCATCTGCACTGCTTTTCCGCGCCGGAAATTTTGTGCATCGCGGAAGTGAGCGAGATCAGCGTTCGCGAGACGATTCAGAGATTGATGGAAGCGGGACTGCAATCGATTCCCGGCGGCGGCGCGGAAATTCTGGACGATGAGATTCGCAGCAAGATCGCCCGACTGAAATGTACCAGCGACGATTGGGTGGAAGTACACCGAATTGCGCATTCGCTGGGATTGCGGACGACGGCAACGATGATGTTTGGATGCGGAGAAACGCTCGAGCACCGCGTAAACCATTTTGACCGTATCCGTCAGATTCAGGAAGAGACCGGCGGCTTCACCGCATTTATTCCCTGGATTTTTGCAGCGGAAAACACGGCGTGGGGAAAGAAAGTGCAAGAGACCACAGCGGTAGATTATCTGAAGACGCTGGCGGTGAGCCGGCTGTATCTGGACAATATCGATCACATTCAATCGAGCTGGCTGACGCCGGGAATCAAGGTTTGCCAGATCGGATTACAGTTTGGCGCCGATGACGTTGGCAGCATTCTAATTGAAGAAAATGTGGTGTTTGCCGCCGGAGTAAGGCGGCGCACGAATGAAGAAGAATTGCGCCGAATCATCATCGATGCAGGGTTCTTGCCTGCCCAGCGCGATACGCTGTACCGCTCATACGCGTTGAAGTCACCCTACGCGCCCCATCCACAAGCAGCGTAATACTCGCCTCAAACAACAACTCAAAGAATAAGATCAGGCCAATAGGTACTAACCTCCACGGGTTCGGTAAGCCGAGTTACCGGAAATCGGTAGCTCAGTCCTTGGTCTGTATCCAAGGCGCAGGAGTATCGGAGGATCGGGCAAATACTCTGGCGGAATAGGCAAGCGTCCGAAGCATGAGCAGACTACACTCCTGATTGTTGATCCCAGCATTTTGTAATTATCGCTGAGAACCGGCGAGAAGCGATTCGGCCTTCGCCGTTCAACACGTTTCGAGGAGAAAAAATGCAAAAGCGCAAACTTGGAAGAAGCAACTTGGAAGTTTCGGCTGTCGGGCTCGGCTGCATGGGCATGAGCTTTGGCTACGGTCCGGCCGGAGATAAGCAGGAGATGATCTCGGTCATCCGGGCAGCCGTGGAGCGCGGCGTCACGTTCTTCGATACTGCGGAAGTCTATGGCCCGTACACAAACGAAGAACTCGTGGGCGAAGCCCTCGTCCCCTTCCGTGAGCAAGTGGTGATCGCCACCAAGTTCGGATTCAAACTTGATCCGATCACTGGCAAACAGGCGGGACTAGACAGTCGGCCAGAGCATATCAAGGAAGTCGCCGAGGCGTCGCTGAAGCGCCTCCATACCGATGTCATCGACCTGTTCTATCAACATCGTGTCGATCCTAACGTACCGATCGAAGACGTCGCCGGAGCCGTGAAGGAACTGATTCAGGAAGGCAAGGTGAAGCATTTCGGGCTTTCCGAAGCAGGCGTGCAGACGATCCGTCGCGCACACAAAGTTCAGCCCGTCACCGCAGTGCAGAGCGAATACTCGCTGTGGTGGAGAGAACCTGAATCAGAGGTGATCCCGACACTGGAAGAACTTGGGATCGGATTCGTTCCATTCAGTCCTCTTGGTAAAGGCTTCCTTACGGGAAAGATCAGCGAAGATACCAAGTTCGACAAAAGCGATTTCCGCAACATCGTCCCTCGCTTTACGCCAGAGAACCGGAAAGCGAATCAGGCGTTGGTGGATCTGGTGGGGAGATTTGCACAACAGAAGAAGTCGACACCTGCTCAGGTCGCGCTCGCTTGGCTGCTTGCGCAGAAACCGTGGATTGTGCCGATCCCGGGCACTACTAAGCTGCATCGACTCGAAGAAAACATCGGAGCCGTTAACGTCGCACACTCGCCCGAAGATCTACGCGAATTGGCGGCCGCAGCCTCCAAGATCGTGGTGCAAGGTGCTCGGTACCCCGAAGAGCTGCAAAAAATGGTGGGCCGCTGAGCAGCTAAAAAAAAAGTGACCACGAAGGGAGGCACGAGTGCCGAAAATGAGAAGGCTGCTTTCGCTCGGCCTAGTGTCTGTGCTAGTCGCTATGACGGCAATGACGCTGTCTGGCACGCAAAATCGCGGTGGAAATGAGGGCGTCAAGGACCAGTTTGTCGGAGCGTGGCGGCTGGCCTCGCTCGAAGGAGAAGGAGCAGATGGGAAAGTTCACCGCTCCGACTCTACCGGAATGCTCGTGTTCACACGGGACGGCCACATGTCGGTCCAGGTCATGGAACGCAACCCGCAGCCACAAACTCCTGCTGGGCCTGAACAGTATTCGCAAGGCGGGTACGAGGCCTCCTTTGGCAGATATGAGATCGACGAAAGCGCTCGCACCTTTACCTTCCACGTTGATGGCGCACTAGTGCGGACCCTGATCGGGAAAGACCTGCCGCGCTCATTCGAGTTCTCGGGTAAACAACTCATCGTGAAATCGACTCGCCCGGATGAACACTGGAGAGTTGCCTGGGAGCATTACTAGGCCGCCTCGGTAAATGATTGCATGCACAACTTCGTGTAAAGGATGAGAAACAATGCAAAAACGCAAACTCGGAAAAAGCAATCTTGAGGTTTCAGCCCTCGGGCTCGGCTGCATGGGAATGAGCTGGTCCTACGGGCCTGCTAAAGACAAGCAAGAGATGATTTCTTTGCTGCACGCCGCCGTAGAGAGAGGTGTCACATTCTTCGATACCGCCGAGGTATACGGCCCGCTCGTCAACGAAGAACTGGTAGGTGAAGCGCTCGCCCCGTTTCGCGGGAAAGTGGTAATCGCGACGAAATTCGGATGGGAGGCCAACCCTAACGATGGAGGCAAATGGAGCGCTCTCAATAGTCGGCCAGAGCACATCAAACAGGTTGCAGAAGGGGCGCTCAAGCGGTTGAGGGTCGATGCCATCGATCTGTTCTACCAACATCGAGTCGATCTGAACGTTCCTATCGAGGATGTTGCGGGCGCGGTAAAGGATTTGATTCAGGAAGGCAAGGTGAAGCACTTCGGTCTGTCTGAAGCGAGCGCGCAAACAATCCGCCGCGCCCATGCGGTTCAGCCCGTCGCAGCCCTGCAGAGCGAGTACTCGCTTTTCTGGCGGGAGCCCGAAGAAACGGTGATGCCTACGCTGGAAGAGCTTGGAATTGGGTTTGTCCCCTTTAGTCCTCTTGGCAAAGGCTTCCTGACGGGCAAGATCGACTCGGACAGGAAGTTCGATAGCACGGACTTCCGCAGCAGCGTGCCACGGTTCAGCGTGGAGAATCGAAAAGCGAATCAGCCTTTGGTAGATGTGATCAGCTCTTTCGCAGAGCAGAGGAAAGTGACTCCCGCGCAGATCGCACTCGCGTGGTTGCTTGCGAAGAAGCCGTGGATCGTTCCGATTCCGGGCACTACAAAGCTGGCGCGACTGGAAGAGAACCTTGGAGCGGCAGCGATTGAACTAACTCCGAACGATGTACGCGCCCTCGAAGACGCTTCCTCAAAGATCAAGCTGGAAGGGGAAAGATACCCCGCCTTCCACGCGAAGCTTGTAGGTCGCTGAACGATGAGCACATGGGCGAAAGACGAACTGAGCAAGATCGCCGAAACGGATGACCTGCATATCTCGCCGTTGCGTGAGGACGGCAAGACATACGGCACTCCTACATGGATTTGGTCCGTGGTTGTCGATGGCGCGCTCTATGTGCGCGCGTACAACGGCAGAAACTCTCGCTGGCATCAGGCTGCGATACGACAGAAGGCGGGGCGCATTACGTCCGCTGGCATCACGAAGGAAGTGTCGTTCGAGCCGGTCGACGGCCCGATTATTGAACATATAGATGACGCCTACAAAGCGAAGTACAAAGGCAGTCAGTATCTCAACCCGATGATCGGTACACGCGCACGCTCCGCGACAGTCAGGGTCCTGCCGCGCAACGCATAGTGAAAGCGATCGTATTTGGAAGGAGCAATCAGTATGAGTAAAGAACCCTCAGCAGCCGAGAAGATGATTGGCGACTTCGCGCCGAAGCTGGTTGAATTAACCGACCGCGTGCTTTTTGATGATGTGTGGGAGCGCCCGGAGCTTTCCAAACGTGACCGCAGTCTGGCAACGGTAGCGGCGCTGATTGCTTTGTATCGGCCGGAACAGGCTGCGGTTTCACCTCAGTAAGGCATTGGAAAATGGCGTTAAGAAGGAGGAGCTGATCGAGATAATCACCCATCTGGCGTTTTATGCAGGATGGCCGAACGCAATGAGCGCCATCATGGTCGCAAAGGAGGTATTCTCAAAGGCGTGATGATCAACGGCAAAACGGCGTCTGTGCGTCGGCCCAACAAAATTGAGCAGCCGCCCGGAACAGACACGACTAAGCTGGCGCGCCTGATTTCCGCCTATGCGCCGCATGACGGCGTCTTTGAGCTGCGCATTCCGGGCCTGCACGCGAGCCGTTCTTCTCGAATCAACCGAGAGTGTGTGCATGCGCTTCGCTTGCCTTGTTTGTCCATCATCGCGCAAGGAGTGAAGACCGTCATCGTGGGGCAGGAGGTCTACGAATATGACCCTACGCGTATGCTTGTTTACTCCGTTGCACTACCCGTTGCTGCCCAGGTCACCCAAGCTAGCTTTTCCGAACCTTACTTAGCACTGAGGCTAGACCTTGAACCACAAAAGATTGCCGAGCTGGTCTTGAAGGTATATCCCCACGGAGTGCCTCCCATCCAAGAAAGGAGCGCAGTTTACATCGCTCCGGTCGACCTGAGCATTGTAGGCGCCGCGATCAGATTAATGGAATGTCTCGGGCAGCCCGGTGATACTAGACTACTCGCCCCACTTATCGTCGATGAGATGTTAATCCGGCTGCTCCGCAGCCCCATTGGTCTTCGCGTGGCGCAAATGGGCTTTGCCGAGTCCAGCGTGCACCGAATTGCGAAGGCGATTTCCTGGCTACGCGCCAATTTCTCTCAACCCATGAAGGTCGAAGAGCTGGCCGAATTGGTGCACATGAGTGTCTCCTCGTTTCACGAGCACTTTAAGTCCGTAACTTCCATGAGCCCGCTGCACTATCAAAAAGTGCTGCGCCTTCAAGAGGCGAGGCGTCTCATGCTGTCCGCGATGATGGATGCGGGTACGGCGGGCCAGCGCGTGGGCTATTTGAGCGCTTCGCAGTTCAGTAGAGAATACAGCCGCTTCTTTGGAAGTGCGCCAACCAAGGACATTGCGAAATTGCGTGATGATTCTCGAGCCTGGGTCTAGCGTCTCGCGTGGCAAATTGCCGACACGTTCATACACTTACAGCGCGTCACAATACCTTTGGCGCGTTCTACTCTCACCGCTCAATTGGTATACTCTGTCTCTTTTTGTATGAGCACGCACAACAGCTCAGCAAATTGAGACGGGCCGTCGCATCTTCGCGGCGCAAGCCAGAGGACTCGCGGCTCTATGTGAGGAGGATGTCGGTGAACAACATTCGAACTGTGGGTGCAACTACGATGGCGATGGCAATTCTTCTAGCCTTCGCGGCCGCACTTCCCTGTCGAGCGCAGACGTCTTCCCCTCGTCCACCCGATATGACCGTAGCGAAGCCGGAAAGCGTCGGATTTTCCAGCGAGCGTCTGGAGCGCCTGCACAACCTGATTCAAGGGGAGGTGGACAAGAAACAACTGGCCGGTGCCGTCACGATTCTGGCGCGGCACGGGAGGGTGGTGGAGTATCGCACCTATGGCACGCGGGATTTAGCCAGCGGTGCTCCCATGACCAAGGATGTGATCTTTCGCGACTACTCCATGACCAAACCGGTTACCGGCGTGGCGATGATGATCCTGTATGAACAAGGAAAGTGGCTGCCATCCGACCCGATTGCGAAATACATTCCCGAATTTGCGCAACTGAAAGTTTTTAAAGGTGTGGGCGCAGACGGCAAGATGATCCTTGTCGATCCGATTCATCCGCCGACTATGCAGGAATTGATGACGCACTCCGCCGGATTCTCTTATGGCTCTGGCCACTCGGTAGTCGACGCCATGTACCAGGAGAAGAAGCCGATGCAATCGGCAAACCTGCAGGAGATGATCAATAGGCTGGCCACGATTCCGCTGAATTATCAGCCGGGCCAGGGCTGGACCTACAGCATCTCAATGGACATTGAGGGCTATCTCGTGGAGAAACTCTCTGGCCAGTCATTGCCGGACTTTATGCGCGATCACATTTTTGTGCCGCTGGACATGAAAGATGCCGGCTTTTTTGTTCCTGAGGAAAAGCGCGCGCGCTTCGCCACGAATTACCGCGAAGATGCCCAGGGGCAGCTTGTGTCGACGGCGGCAGCCGGTGGTCCGTCAGACTACGCAAGCCAACCCACCGTGCCTTCGGGCGGCGGCGGATTGGTGTCAACGGCTGAGGACTACTATCACTTTGCGCAGATGCTTGGGAATGGCGGCAAGTTCGGAGACAACCGCGTCCTGGCGCCTGCCACGGTTAAGCTGCTGGCGTCGAATCATCTGCCGGCAAATCTTCTTACCGGAGAATTCGGGATCGGGCAGCACATCATGCGGCCGGGCTTTGGCTATGGCTTCAATTGCGCCGTGATCTTCGATCCGCCTGAAGCGAGCATGCCGGACGGCAAGGGAACATTCTTCTGGGATGGAGCGGCAGGGACCTGGTTCTGGGTGGATCCAACCAACGATATCGTATTCGTCGCCATGATTCAGCGAATGATCAATCCTGACAATCACTCGTTGCTCTACCGCAGCCACGCGACGGTCTATCAGGCATTGGTGGACCCTTCGAAGTAATGGCAAGTGGCAGGCGGCTTCGCACATTTCCCGGTCATCTCCC
>DASXIT010000217.1:0-3012 GCA_036497825.1 Candidatus Acidiferrum sp. | reverse complement strand
TGCTCATCAGCGATCCGTCATAATCAACGTAAACAAGCGTTTCCTCAAAAAGTGAAACGATGGCTGCGGGGTTGGCACCTGCTTCGGCTTGGTTCCAAGCGCGCTCGAGCTGGATCAGTTGGTTTTCGTCATCGGAAGCTCGAGCATTCATCGCCACGAGCGCAACCAGCCCGAGCGCTATGAGCGTAAGCAAAAACATCCAGCTTTTTTTCATAACAGTTTTCCTTTTCCGCTTGTGGGGAGACGGCGTTTCTAAGGGCCAGTGTTCGGCCTGATTCCGCGACAGGCCAAGTTAAAGTGAGGATACCATTTCTCAAATCTAATGCGTGGCAGTCGAAGGGGATGAAGTCGTCTTAGTTAACGCATACGTAAAAGTCGCACGCTCTTCCACCCCGGATCGTCCTGGAAGGCCTTCCAGTTCGCTGCCGCCACTTCCCCGCTCGGATGCTCCAGAATGTAAAAGAAGTGCTGCTTTTCACCGGTTCGTCCAGCGCAGCCCAATACGCAACACTCTTGATTCCATAGTCCGCAAAAAGCTTCATCGTCTGGTCCCGTAAGCGGGCTATCAGGTTCTCCATCTTTCCGGGGACCACGTGATAAATCCGCAGTTCATACACCACGGGTTGATCCCCCATCGCACCACCTTGCTCTCTCTCCCCTCTTGCCAAACTCTCATGTGCAACCGAAGCGAACGTCGATTTCATCGTAGAAACCGACTTATCCTGAACTGGTTCTCACTGGAAACGGAGATTCTAGTACCAGTTACCTTTGACCAACTCCCGCGTTACCTGGTGCGGGACCGCGATAGGATCTTTGGCGATGACTTCCGAGAACAAGTGCGAGACATGGGCATTTGCGAAGTCCTCTCTGCACCGCGCTCGCCTTGGCAACGAGCCTATGTGGAGCGAGTGATTGGATCCATTCGACGCGAGTGCCTCGATCAGGTGATTGTGTTCAATGAAAATTCGTTACGACGAACCCTCAATTCGTATTTCGATTATTATCACCGATCGCGAACACATCTATCGTTGGGGAAGGACTCACCGGAGCCACGAGCGATTCAGCCGCCGGAAATGGGGTCCGTCGTGGCGGTACCGCAGGTCGGTGGGTTGCATCACCGCTACGAACGACGGGCTGCCTGAAAAGCCAGAGTCTACCAGGCTGCGAGCTGCCTCCCCTCGGGGTTTTGAAATCAGTTTCCGGACTGTGCTCACTTGCACACGCGTGCATCGGCGAATTTCATTCGCTAGGCTCAGACGGGGCCGCGATCTGCTAACGCTTTTCGCTTCGCCTCGGGGAATGGCATCTGAGGCAGGCCGCACGGAATTTTCGTTAGGGACATATGCCCTGGCTGGCGAGGCGAAAACGAAAGTTGGCAGTCTTAACGTCCAGTGCAGCTTTGAAGGCCGATGCTGCGGAATCTGCCCGCTGCGGTTAGAGGGCGTGGATTGCTCTTGCGGGGCTGGCAGTTAACGCGGTGTGGGGCAAGCCACCGCGTTCAGCGGCTAGTGCGGCATCGACGGATTCAACCGTGATTTCCAGAAGAAAATTGTTCGTCATGGAGTCGGGAATCGCACAGGTCAGAAACGCGCGGGCAAGACGGCATAGCGCGAAATGACATAGCCCACGGCGCCGCCAAAGAAGACGTCGGCGAGGAAGTGGTTGCTAGTGGTGATGCGCGAAAAGCAGATGGCACCCGCCATTCCATAAGCAACAAAAGGCACCCAGTGATGAGTGTGGTAGCGGCGCGCGATGACCGTGGCGACAGCCATTGCGCCCATGGCGTGAATGGAATAGAAGCCGCCGTCGTGAAAGGGGTTGTGCGAGCCGTTCAAGAAACTGTCGGAGTAAGGCCCGTTGCCCGAGTACTGCAGCGGCTGCCTGCGGGCGGTGATGGCCTTCATGGGAATGTCGAGGAGAAGGCCGTCGACGAAAGCCTCGCCGGCAAGCAACGCGGAATTTTGCGCGTAGGAATCCTTGCGAAGCAAGCCGACGCCGTACATCGCGGCGGGAACAGCGACGATTATCGCCGCGGAATTCGTGCTACTGAAAGCGCTGTTGAATCCGCTGAAGTCGTTGGTAGTGCGGAATGGCGGTGCGCTGTAGGGGTCGGAAGCGAGGAAGCCGGCGCAGACTCCGAGTACGCCGATGGTGGGCCACCAGTGTTTGCCCTTGGCCAGCTTGGTGGGGAACAGCCAGATGTCTTTCTGATCGGCAAGGAGATTGCCTGGGAGTTGGCGCAGGGAAACGCTGCGATCGATGGCGGCGGGCGTGGCGCTGGGTGTGGGTGCGGTGGTGGACGCGACTTGTGCCTGCGCGGAAGTTGATGTCAGGCAGAAGGAGAGTAGAAGGAAAGCAATCACGGGCAGGAGATGCACTCGAGCGAAGCGATGCATGGCCATAGTTTACAGCAGGACGCGAGCAGGTCGAGAGCGAAGTGACAGTAGGGGAGAGTGCCAGCTTCCAATTCCGCGCCAATCCACCGCTTCCCCCTCTCCATCAGCCTTGGCTCGATTTAACCCAATGTGAATCAAAAAGGCGGAAGTTGCACAAAGGGACAGTTGTAAGTCTTCCCCGCAATTAAAGTAGCGTCTCCGTGGATCTCTTCCACCCACCAGGAGGCACTGCGCATTTCAAAGTACGAAATCGAAATAGTTCTCGGAATCGAAAACAAGGAGCTGAAACATGCTTGGGACAATTGCCGCAGTTTTGATTGTGCTTTGGTTGTTGGGATTTTTTGCATTTCACGTTACCACCTCTTTCATCCACGTTGCCTTGGTTGCGGGCATCATCCTTCTCGTAATGCATTTCATGCGACGCGGAACAGCCAGCGTGTAGTGGTGCACGACGATTTGGCGAGCTACAGCCACTGATCAAGTCGAAGACCACATCGACCTTCTCTCGCAGAACCTTCTCGAACTGCGCCTCTCGATAATCGATAACCCGGCTGGCTCCGATGGAGTTGAGGTACGCCTCATCGTCGCCGCTTGCCGTGGCAATGACGGTGGCACC
>DASXIT010000216.1:0-6182 GCA_036497825.1 Candidatus Acidiferrum sp. | reverse complement strand
CACTGCCTTCTCATCGGGAGGCGCCGGGCTATGTTGCGCGAAACTAAGGAATGGTATGGCGAGGGCGATTACAAAGAGAAGAATTGCGTAAGCGAATGAATTGGTACTGGGAAGCGCACTCTGCATGAATTCCTCCTACACCCTTTTACCTGAAACTCGTATGTCCCATACAGAGGACTAGTCCAGCTTCTTCTCTGATTGACCGCTTCAAGATGCACGTGCACGTCGATCGCAGCAAGGGATGCAACGTTCATTCGAGGAGAAGAGTTCATGTCGGGCTGTCTAACCAAGTAAGCGCGTGTTTCGGAATCGGCTCGCAATAAAGGGCATCCACCAGAGCGGCGCGATTCTTCAAGACCGCTTTTTGATTGAGGGTTCCTTTGTCCGTGATTTCTTGCACATCGATAGAAGGTGGCATGTCGAGCAGAATGGCACGATCGATCCTCGTAGTACCACCTGTGCTGAACGAAGCAAAGGATAGCATCCGTTCCTTGAAAACAGCGCGTACTTCATGCTGCGAAAAGACCGCCGCGGCGGGTGCACCGAGTGGCAAATCCGGACACAGCTTACGGCAAGCTTCCAGCGCGGGAAAGAACAGTGCGACAGCGAAGTCCCGATCGGGCCCGGCGATGGCGACGTCCTCAAGAAGAAGCCCGAAATGTGCCAGCAAACGCATTCGGAGTGGACCAACCCGCACCCAGGTTCCAGTGGCAAGCTTAAAGTCTTCATTCAGGCGGCCATCAAAAATAAAGCTCGACCAGCACTGGGAAAGGTGCGGCAGGCAACGCAAATGGTTCATTTTTGCGAATGAACTCGGCAACCCGATGAATCTCGAAGCGCTCGCGGTGGATGTGATCCGGCCGGCACTACAAAAAGCGAATGTTGCTTGGCACGGCTGGCACGCATTCCGACGCGGGCTTGCGACCAATCTGCACAGACTCGGAGTTTCCGACAAGGTGATTCAGCAAATTCTGCGACACGCGAATGTCACCACGACGATGAACATCTACGTGAAGATAGTGAGTGCGGACGCAGCGAATGCGATGAAGTCCCTGGAAACGATGTGTGCAACTACTGTGCAACCCGAGAGGCTCGGAAGTACGAGAATTATGTAGAAGTTTTTCTGGCAGAAATTAACAAGTCTCGACGCTGGATGCAGTTAGGGGAATCTGGCGGAGGGGGGGGATTATACTGCTGCATTTTTCGCAACTCTCTTGTTTTCTGTCACTTCATTTGTAAAACCCGCATTTTCTGTTGTCTGCGAACGAGTCTCAGCAGTCTCTTCCGTCTCAGCAGTGCCCTCCAGTCTCTCCTATGGACATCGAAAGTGCCCAAAAAAAGTAACATAAGTAACAAACCTGGATTTTCCTTTTCGTGCCTACTCTGGGCTATTGCCATCCGCCAACATAGTCCCGGGCGGGATTTTCAGCCGCTGTGTTCAGCGTCTTTCCGGGGTGTGCAGTGAGACTGCGTTTGATATGCAGCGACTGCTTCAGGTACATGCTCTTCGCCAGGTAGAGAATCGTCGCGCTTTTCCAACGCGTCGGTCTCCCCGGAGAAAGAATGTCTTGCCGCACTTGTTCGAACGCGCGGAAATCTATGCCGCCGAGCTCGAGCTTCGCCTCGAAGAACTCAGAACGGCCCAGCAGGCGTTGCAACACGCATCGAGAAACCCATCGAATGATGCACCTACTCAATGAGCATTCACAGAGACGCCTCACCCGGTTACGCCAATGAACTTCTCCGGATCCGACACTAGCGACCCCCTAGTTGGAATCTAAACAGTCAATATAGTTTCCATTCTGGGTGGCACCTATGGTTCTCGCGAACGAGAATTTAGTTCCAACGATGTCAAGCGCGGCGATGACTTCCTACAAGCCGATCGTCTGGACTCTGAAGCATTTGAACAAGCCGAGTTGGCAGAGAGTTCGTCGGTTCAAATCAAGCCCCCGCAACCAAAAATCTTTTCGATTCAGCAGTTTCCGCGAACCCCGCAACCATCCGAATTGACAACGTGTGTAGTTGCAACCCAAAGGGCGTAGTTTCCGTGCGGCTCGTTAATCAGACACATCGCCGCCACATCGGAACCCGCGAGCCCTCATGCACCGGTCACTGGATCCCGACGCCTTCGACGATAAACATGCGGCCCTTCGTAGCAGCTTGCCGGACCGGTCTGATTGCTGCGTAGGCCGGCGAATTGTACCAGGCGTGTGCTTGTTCCGAGCTGTCGAATTGGGTGACCACAATTCCTTTAGGCGGCGCGTCCCCATCAAGGCTTTCTGTTTTACCGCCGCGAACGACAAAATGATAATGGCCACTGAAAGGCGCCAGGGTTTCATTGACCTTCGCTATATACTCCTCCTTTAAGGAAGTCACGTCCGTAATTTCGTTAGCCTCCGAAATTACGTAGACAGGCGGCGTCTTCACCTGCTGGCCATGAATTGCACTGTTGCCAGAAACACCGGCCAAAAGACCCACGAGTCCAGCGACTAACAGTTTGTAGTTCGATTTCACGATTGATTCCCTCCTGTACGTTTGTTAGCTGTTCGCGAAAACTCCAAGCAGTCCAGCCTCTCATTCCGCCATTCTCGACGTGGCAGATCGATTCGCAGCTTCTCAAAAAGCCAGAGTGTTGTCTTGTAAAAATGGGAACTAGCCGCGGGTTGATTCAATCGATGGAAGTATGATTCGCCGGAGCGGCGGCCGCCAGGTATGCACTTGGCGAGAGACCCGAAAAATCACGGAATTCGTGAGCCAAATGGGCTTGATCGCAATAGCCCGCCGCTAGAGCTATCTGTGCCCAATCTACGGAAGCGCCAGACGCAATCTGCTTCAACGCGTTTTGAAAGCGCTGCAGCCGGCAATAGAGCTTTGGCGTCAGTCCGATCTGCTCCCGGAACACCTGGGCAAACCGGCGGCGGCTCAAACGGGCTTCTTGGGCGAGCTCTCGCACCCTTGGGATTTGGGGCTTACGCGCAAACTCCTGAAGGGCATAACGCACAGCGGTATTCAACTGGACGCGTTCGTTGATGCGGCTCAAAAGTGCGACTTCAAGAATTTGAAATTTCTTGGCCGGGTCGTTGGCACTGCGCAATCGATCGCGCAAGGTTTGAACCATCGAACCCCAAATCAAATCCAGGGATACGTTCTTGTCGCGAAACGCATCGGCGGGCATGCTCAAGAAAGCGTGCACGCCACCTGGCCGGAACACTACCCCCATAGCCGAACGGAGCTTGGCGGTATCAATGATGCTGAAGCGCGAGCGTATTCCAATCAGCAGTGAGGGCGCGATCCCTCCGCCATCGCCCATCGGATCGGCCAGCGCAGAGATGGGGCCCTCCGCAAGACTGAAGGCCAGCTGAAATCGTCCATCGGGCAGCGCTCGGTCCTTGCCATTGATCCCCGAGTGTCCGTCGCAACACCAGAGCTTTTCTACACGTGAAGCTAGCGCGGCGCAGGGCTGGCAGGTTACGTACATCAGCGCATCACAACATGACACGTTACCGGGGGTCAAGAGCGAACGCATGTCTCCTGTCCGGATGGTCGGCCACACGGAAGCCAACCGTCGAAAAAAGGGTTGTCGTTTGCGGGCTTACGCAGCGTTGTGAATCAGTTCACTGCGAAAAGGTATGCTCAGCAATCGTCTATTCGGTACGTATCGGCCCCCCGCAACCAAAAAACCTTTTCTATCAGCAACTTCCGCGAACCCCGCAACTATCCGAATTGACAATTTCAATTTCCAATCCGGCAGACGATCAAAAAGGGAGATAGTTTCCGTGTCGGTCATTCGTCAGGCAAGCGCATGTTTCCACAACTGCCTTCGGAATCAGGGACTCCAGGTAGCGTTCTCGTATTACTGTGCAGCACGTGGGTTCCTAAGATGAAGGGTTTCCTAGACTGATTTCAGATTCGCGATACACTGACTGCAAAAGAATCCCAATTTCTCACGATCACGGCTACGCTAGCATTATAGATGTTATAAGTTGCGACAACGAAGGAGGAAGCCAATGACACCTTGGGAGATCAAGGCTAAGGAGTTTGCCAACTGCAATTGCTCATACGGGTGCCCATGCCAGTTCAACGCTTTACCCACCCACGGTTTTTGCGAGGCCGCCGTCGCAGTAGAGATTGAAGAAGGTCACTATGGCGCAGTAAAACTCGATGGTCTTCGCATGGGCGGGATCTTTCAGTGGCCGGGTCCGGTACACGAGGGCCGCGGCAAGTGTCAGCCTTTTGTTGACGAGCGAGCGGACGGCAAGCAGCGTGAGGCGCTGCTTAAAATCATGTCGGGTCAGGACACGGAGCCGATGGCCACCATGTTCGCCGTCTTCTCCTCCACCCTCGAAAAGGTCTATGATCCGATCTTTGCCAAGATAGACTTCAACGTGGACGTGGAAGCTCGGAGGGGACGATACACGGTTGCTGGTTTGATTGAGAGCGTGGGTGAGCCGATCAAGAATCCGGTAACCGGGGCGGAGACCAGAGCGCGTATAGACTTGCCGAACGGCTTCGAATACGAGATCGCCGAGATTGGAAGCGGTACCACCAAGACTCACGGAAACGTCCAACTCGATTTGAAGGCGAGCTATGGTCAGTTCGCCCATCTTCATCTCAACAACAAGGGCGTGGTGCGGCATCGGACGGTTTGAAATGAGCGGCGAGGAAACGTCGCTGACCGAACGTCTGCTGCGGCGCGACCGTTGGATCGTGCTCAGCGGTCTGGCAGCAATCACCCTCCTCTCATGGACCTACATCCTGACCGGCGCCGGCACCGGAATGTCGGCCAGGAGTATGACCCGGGCCTGGTTGTTTCCTCATCGCATGGCCGGAATGCCATTCCATCCGGTGGGATGGACTTCAGCATATTGGATCATCATCCTGCTCATGTGGTGGGTAATGATGATTGCGATGATGACCCCGAGCGCCGCGCCCATGATCCTGCTCTATGCACGGGCGACGCGGTATGCTCAAGGCACAGGTCAACTTGGAAAGGCGTTGTACCGGCGGCTGCCTTTGCTGGTGGTTATTTGCTGACGTGGTTCGGCTTCTCCTTTTTTGCAACCCTACTGCAAAGAGAGCTCGAAGCAGCGGGAGGCATATCCGCCATGTGGATGGCGTCGAAAAACGCAGGTTTGTCCGCAGCCATTCTGATCCTCGCGGGAGTCTACCAACTGTCTCCCTGGAAGCATCGATGTCTAAGCCATTGCCGCAATCCTGCAGAATTTCTTTCTCAGCACAGGAGATCCGGAAGGCTGGGGGCTGTGCGCATGGGGATGGAGCATGGAGGCTTCTGCGTGGGCTGTTGTTGGGTGCTGATGGCTCTGCTATTCGTTGGCGGCATCATGAATGTGCTTTGGATCGCGGTGCTCGCGACTATCGTGCTCCTGGAGAAGCTCGCCCCGCATGGCCCGTGGTTTGCGCGCGTCACGGGTGTCGTTCTTCTTGCCTGGGGCGCGGCAACGCTCGCCGCCTAAAGGGTTTTGCTGGTTCCAGCGGAGTTTTGCTCACCAATACGAGGAACAACGGTCCGCGAATAGGCAATGCGACGGCTTACAGACGGGGGCGACGCCACTCTTTCTGGGGTGATGATAGCTCCGTAGTTCCAGTCTCTGCGCAATCCTCGTTTCAGAAAGCTGTTACAGAGGATGGTGCAGAGGCGTCTCGCGCACGAGGAGAACGAGCGGGCGCCGGTCCTTCAAGGTCTGCCTCGGTCATCGCAATTACTTCTTTAGGGCTTCGCGCACTTTCTCTTGATAGTCATTTGCCAATTTTAGGAAACGTTCGCGGTCCGCCCTGTGGCCGGCGAATTGTTATTTCTCCAAAGATTCCTCAGGATTCTCCGTCCTGCTACGATTCTCTGATGCGCAATCCGGCCGTCCTTCCACACGAGCGTTCCACGTTGCGTGGCGCGGACCAGCCCGGAAGCCTCCAATACCGCTGCCATTTGCTCTGGCGCGTGATGAACAAACGCCCGAAACTTCTTGCTCGTCAACCGCAGCTAGAAGTTCCCAAACGCAAACATGGTCCGCACGTACCAACGGTCAGGCGGATAGGTGAACGCCAGTACTTGCCGGGTCCGCGCGGTCTTCTTTGAGTCTTCTGCTTTTTCTTTCCTCTGAGTGCCTTCACCCGACGGCTGTCGGCGCCACGAGCTCGAAAGAAGATGTGAGCTGGATCGCCTC
>DASXIT010000215.1:0-7249 GCA_036497825.1 Candidatus Acidiferrum sp. | reverse complement strand
GTTCCTGGAGTATCTGTTCCAACCGGTGCAGAACGCTTTGTACGCAGTTCTAGCGATCCAAAGAATGGTGCCGCGGATTCCCTTCGCGATTCTCGCATTTCTAACCGTCGGACTCATCACGCTGATGACGGTTCAAGGAATCAAATTTACCGCGCGCACCAACGAACTTTTATTGGGTTTCATGGTCCTGGTAACCACAGTCTTTCTGGTGCAGGCATTTCGTTACATCGTTCTGCACGAACAGTTCAGCGGGCTGTTCTCGATGAAGCCAGTCTACAACCATGCCACTTTCAATTTGCGCGGCCTGGCGGCAGGGACTTCCCTTGCGGCGTTGGTGTTCATCGGATTTGATGGTGTATCGATTCTTGCGGAAGAAGTGAAGAACCCGAAGCGTAATGTCCTGCTTGCCTCGGTGTTGGTGTGCGTTTTCACGGGACTGTTCAGCGGGCTTCAAGTGTACTTAGCCCAGCGGGTGTGGCCGGATTACACCACGATGCAAAATCCGGAAACAGCTTTTATGGACGTGGCGCGACAAGCTAGTGGGCCGCTCCTGTTTGCGGCCTACGGAGTGATGCTGCTGATTTCGAGCATCGCTTGCGGACTGGCTGGGCACGTCGGTGCCGCACGGCTTCTGTACAGCATGGGTCGCGACGACGTCCTGCCGAAGAACATTTTTGGATATCTCAGCCCGATCAAGAGCAATCCCGTCTACAACATTTGGATTGTCGGAGGGTTAGCCTACATAGCGGTGCTTACGATCCCCTGGGAGTTGGCCGCGGAAGTGGTAACTTTCGGTGCGCTGATCGCTTTCATGGGCGTAAACCTGTCCGCCTTGAAACACTTCTGGTTTTCACCAGAGGCAGAGGGTAAGCGTAATTTTTTTGTGGACGCATTTGTCCCAGGTTTTGGCCTGGTTTTCTGTTTTATTTTGCTGCTTAGCTTACAGACATGGACGAAATACGCTGGTCTGGTCTGGCTGACATTTGGAGTCTTGTACGTTGCGTACACCACGCGCGGATTTCGGGTGCGGCCACGGCTATTTGATTTCAGTGAAACTTAAACAGATTACTTGTCGCACAAATAAAATGAGGGCGCGCGTGTGGGCACGCCCTCGAATGAACACGGTTTACGCTCTTGCAGCAGATCCCAGTTGATTCACCACACCTTTTAAGTATTTGAGACTTGCTTCGACGCTATCTTTTGGGGGAATAGCCGTGTGGCCAAACTTCACATCCTGCTCGACAACGGACCAACCGGAATAACCATTCTTCAGTAGTGTTTTGAAGAAAGACGGAAAGTCGATACCGCCGTCTCCAATAACGGTAAAGACTTTGTTCTCGATGGCTTCTTCAAAAGTCCATTTTCTGCGCCGAGCTTCTCCCAAAACACTCTTGTTGCAATCTTTAATGTGGACAAAACGCAGCTTGTCCTTATACTTTTCGGCTTCCTTCACGGAATCGCCGTGGCCATAAACACAGTGGCCGGTGTCGAGGCACAGACCGATCTTGGTGTGGGAGGTAGCATCGTAAAATCGCTCGCATTCTTCGGGCGTTTCCACATAGGTCGCCACATGCGGGTGGAATACCAGATCTAGACCAAATTCGTTGGCAACTTTCTCTGCGTCTCCCACAATCTTGCCGATGTGCTTCCATTGCTCGGCGGTCAGCGTGGGGCATCCCGGATCGTAGACGCGCCCGGAGTACGCGTTACGCTCCGGCGACTGGTCGTCGGCCATCACCAGGAACGGAGCCTTCAGCGTTGCCAATAAATCTCCAACTTTGCGAATGCGCTCAATGACTGCGGCTCCCGCGGAGGGCTCGGTCATTTTCACCGGCACGAACGAAGCCAGCAATTTCAATTTGCGTTTTTCCAGTTCGGGCCGGAGGATTTTCGGGTCGGCGGGGAAAAAACCGTAAGGTCCCAGTTCTGTGCCGGTGTATCCTGCCTCCACCATTTCGTCCATCATCTTTTCATAGGATTGTTCCCACGACGGTCCGGGATAGTCGAGCACACCCCAACTGTCGGGCGCAGCGCCAAATAAAAAACGTTCGTGTAGTCCGCTCATCTTGATGCCCTCTTTCTGAACAAAAGTAAAACTACAAATAAATTACAAAGAATCTAATTCCACGGATCCAGCACCACTTTCATAGATTCCGGTTCGATGGATTTCTGCATTGCGGCAGCGACATCGCGCAAGCTAAATCGATGGGTTACGAATTCAAGCAGCGGGTAATGCTTCATATAGCGCGCCATCTGACGCATTCCCGGGCCGTACGCAGCAGGTTCTTCACCGCTTACGCCGAGGATGCGAACGTTCTTTGCGCAAAGATGGCGGTGTGGGCTCAGCGGAATCTCCCCCAAATCAGAAAAATTCCCCGCCTCGACCAGCAGGCCGCTGACGCGCAGCATCTCCAAGCCCTCTGGCACCACTTGCGGAACTCCGGCACATTCAATGACCATGTCAGCGCCACGGCCGTGGGTCAAATCTTTCACAAGTTGCAAGCGGTCCGTTTTGCTGGTGTTGCCTGCATTCACGATGTGATCGGCGCCTAGCCGCTTGGCAAAGTTCAGGCGATAGTCGGAAAGATCGACCGCGATGATCGTGCCTGCGCCAAGCATGCGGGCCTTCATCAAAAAACACATGCCCAGCGGACCAACTCCCAGTACGACCACGGTGTCATCGAAACGAAAAGACTCGTTGGGGAACGCGGACATTTGTTTGGCGCGATCCAGGCCAACGGAAACTGCAAATATTTCAGTGAGCACCGCAATTTCCGAGGGAAGGTCGTCCGGCACTTTTACCAGAACACTTCCAGGGATGATGTACATGTACTGAGACCAGCCGCCGAAAAGATGCGGGGGATTTTTCGCGCTAAGCAGATTCCCATAGTCGAGAGTATTCTCGCAGCAACAATAAGGAAAATCGTGGCGGCAGTAGTAACATTCGCCACAGGAAACGTTCGCTCCAACGACGACGCGATCGCCGTCTTTGAGCGGAACGCCCTCGAAATCGGTGTATTTCCCGTTGCCTCCAATTGCCGCAACGGTACCAACATTCTCGTGGCCCTGAATTAACGGGAACTCCAGCTTGCGTTCGCCATACTGAGTGGTGAAGCCTTGAAAAGTATGTTTGTCGGTGCCGCAGATTCCCGATAATTCCATCTTCACGAGCAGGCAGCCCGTCGCAGGCTCTGGCAATGGATATTCCCGGAGTTCGTATTGACCAGGTTTGACGAGAGTTGCTGCAAGCACCGACTGAGAGCCCATGATTGTTTGCCTTTGACAACTAATACTTGATACTGATCGATTCCTGACTTTTTGTAGCTTCGTAGATTGTGTGAATTATTTTCAGATCGCGCAATCCCTGCAGTCCATCGGGTTCGATTAATTGATTCTTCAGAATTGCCTCGGCAAACGCGTCGATCTCTACGGCAAACTCATCAATTACCCTAAATTCCTTCTCAATCAAGCGACCGTTGATCTTTCCCGTCAGTACACGAACTTCATCGAATGGAAAAGCGGGAGCCAGTGATAGCCACCCTTTAGTTCCTTGAACAAAAATGAAGGAAGAGAGAACAGCGCCATAACTTGAACTGCCGAGCAGGACCAGGCCAGATGGAAACTGCAAGCGGAAAGTGATGCCCTCCTCCACATCGTGAAAGCGGGTCTTGTCGTTTCGCCACGCGTGGGCGCTTGCCTCGATGGGATCTTCTCCCACCAGCCAGCGACAGGTATTTACGCAATATACGCCTAGGTCCATCAGCGGACCGCCACCCGCCATGCGCGAATCGAGGAGCCAGTCCAGCGAGACTCCCGGAACATGCAATTCACTGAACGCGGTGTGAAGTACATCAATCCGGCCGAGCGTACCATCTTGGATTAACTTCTTCACATAGAGGCAGCTCGGTTCAAAATATTTTCGATAGGCAGTCATTAATCGCACGCCGTTTGTTCGGCACGCTTCGACCATTGCCTCGGCTTGGGCAACCGTAGCGGCAAGCGGCTTTTCGCAGAGCACATGTTTGCCATGCTGCGCGGCTTGCACGGTGAGATCGACGTGTTCACCCTGTGGCGTAGCGATATAAATAGCGGAAATTTCAGGATTCGCGAGACATACGGCGTAATCCGCAACACCATATGCTGCTCCAACTCTGAATTTTCTTGCGATGGCTTCGGCGCTCTTCTTGTCGCGCCCGATCATCGCAACAAGTTTTGCTTTTTTACAGTTTTTGAAGGCGGGCAGCACGGAACTCTTTGCGATGCTGCCAAGGCCCACGACGGCGAATCCGATTTTTCTCCCTGCCGGCATGAATGAACGGTCTCCTGTGGATAGTGCTTGCGCGCAACGAACCAAAACAAAGCTATGTCAGGCGAACGCCTAGCTTTCGCGATCGGCTCGGCCTAATTTTTGATTTCGAATGGCTTTGTGATCGAGGCCGCGGAGTTCCTCAATGTTTTCGAGCACTTTGTGGATAGCATCAGCAATCGCGTCGACATCCTGGGTGCTACCCAGGAAAAGCTGGTGCATGAACCAAACGGCTTCTCTATACGCCGCGCGGTCCGCTTCCGGGCATGAGTACATATTTCTCAGGTCCAGAGGCTTCTCGTGTCCCCAACTCAATGCAGGAAAGTCGTTCGGATCCAACGGAAAGAGCGAGCTTTTGTAAACCGGCTCGTAAAAAAGGCCGTCGCATGGCACTCCTTCCAGCTGCATGGCCGCGACAAAAGCGGCGCGGGAAATATCTTTGGCTTTCTCGGAAAAATACTTAATAACGTAACCGTATGGGGCAAGTCGAGTGATGCGTGGCTCGGGCTTCAAAAGTCCAATTGCGGGCGTGCCCTTCAGCCGCGATTCAAAATGTTTCATATTTTTCTCGCGAGTAGCCGCTTGTTCCGGGAGTCGATCCAGTTGCGGCCCAAGCACCGCGGCCTGAAATTCGCCCAGGCGATAATTAAAACCGATGATGCGGTGATGGAACTGATCGGTAAGGCTGGCGCGGCCGGCATTGATATAGCTTTGCACGCGTTCCATGTACTCCAGGTTATTGGTGATGATAATTCCACCTTCGCCACTGGTAATGAGCTTGCTCGATTGGAAACTGAATGCGCCCACATCTCCCATCGAACCGGCGCCCTTGCCGTTCCACATGCCGCCGTGTGCATGCGCGCAGTCTTCAACCACCTTCAATTTATGTTTGGCTGCGATGCGCAGAATTTCGTCCATGTCGGCGAAACGCATTCCGAGATGAACGGGCAGAATCGCTTTTGTTTTTGGCGTGATCGCCTTCTCGATCAGCCTGGCGTTGAGACAGTACGTATCCGGATCGATATCGACGAAAACGGGAACCGCATTCATGAAAAGAACAGGACCAACGGTGCCTTCCCACGTGTAAGCCGGAGCGATCACTTCGTCGCCGGGTCGAATATCGATGGCTTTCAATGCCGCTTGAATTGCAACCGTGCCGGTGTTCACGCATTGCGCGTATTTGGCAGTGTGAGTCTCTGCAAATTTTTTCGCGAATGCAGAAGCGTGTTTGCCGGGGAATGGCTGGCCGCCCCACTTGGTGCTGGTCAAAACATCTTGCAACGCTTCCGCTTCCGCCTTGGTCGACATCGGCCAAGCGGTGAACGGCGTCTTGCGTAAGGGTTCGCCCCCGGTAATCGCTAGTTTTCCCACGACGTGAAGCTCCCATCTAGGCTCTCAAATTTGGAATATATCGAATAAATTTCCAACCGAGGAAACACAAGAAAGTTTCCGGAAGGCTTTGCAACCTCCCGGAAAGCTGCAAGATATTCAGCGCCCAATCTCCTAGAAGCTCAACTTCAAGGAGAGCTGGCCGATACGGCCCGTTGTGGATGCAGTAACTACCCCAAAGGAGCTGGAGCTTTGTGTGCAACCTGTGGGGGTTATTTGATTCGAAACAGGGCAGTTAAAGGAAGCCAGTCCACTTGGAGTTATGAACTGAGCATGGTTGAAGATGTTGAAAAATTCAGCGCGGAACTGCAAGTTTAACCGCTCAGTAAGCTGAGTATTCTTCAGGAGTGCCATATCCCAGTTGTTGACACCTGGTCCGTGGAAGAAGCGACGGTTCGCGGTGCCCTCCACGCCAATGGTATCAGCGCCGAATGACGTGGTGCTGAAGTATTGGTGGGTTGGATTGCGCGGGTTCATTTTCATCACGGGTCCCAGCAAATTCGGAGTATCGACCGGAAGAGTGATCGGGCCGCCAAATGCAGTTCCAAGCAACGAGCGATCGTCGGTCTCTAGAATTGTGACAGGCAGACCGGTTGAGAAACGCGTAATCCCGCTAATTTGCCATCCGTTGGTCAGCTTCTTTGGTCCATCGAGTTTGTCGAAGGGCAAAGTGTATGCGTAGCTGGCCACAAAGTTATGTGTGGAATCAAAGGCGGAGAGACCTCGGCTGAGCCTTGGATTAATGGGATTGTACTGCTCGCCATAACCAGACGAATTATCGAGAGATTTGCTGAAGGTATAGCCGAGAAGCAATTGCAGCCGGTTGCTGGTATGCCGCCAGCTAATTTGTGCAGAGTTGTACGACGAATAACCGCCAGTAATAAAATACGAATCATTTCCAAAAGGAACGATGTAGTTGCCGTTGACAGGTGTGTTGCGATAGGGCGCGCTGAATGGTCCACGCGTGCCGGCAGTCGTCACTCCACCTTGCGTGTAAATGTTGTTTTCTCCACCAGGTCCACATCCAACCGACAGAAGCGACAAGCATAATGACGGTATTCCAGGATTTGCCGACTCAGAAGCGAGCAAACGGTGCGCTTGCGTTCCCACGTAACTGACTGACAACAGATCCGAAGATGTAATCTGTCGTTGAATGGAAAGCTCGTAGTTCTCCGCATAAGGCAAGCGGTTCTTGTTGTAGAAGGCGGGCGAGCTGCCGATCGTACCGAATGCGCCGTAGAAATCGCTCAAATATGTGTAGGGAAATCCTGTGGCGGGAAAGCTTGCAGAAAAATGATGCGGCGGTGGAGCAACGGGAAACAGGTTTGTAATCGATGTACCGGATGCCCTATTTGTAAAAGGGGCGGCAAAAGTCGATTGGTTCTGACCCGTGTAGTTTCCAAAAGGCGCATCTCCAATTTCATTGAAGTCTGTAGCCCCTTCAAACGAAGTGTGTAACATGCCCCATCCAACACGAATACTAGTGGTCCCGGGCTTACCAAGCACCTTTCCCATCATTCCTTCGTGGTCTCCGAAGGAATAAGCTAGGCCAAG
>DASXIT010000214.1:0-42809 GCA_036497825.1 Candidatus Acidiferrum sp. | reverse complement strand
ATCCACCACCCGAGGCACGCATTGGGAACAGAAATTTCGGACTCTAATCCCCTGGAGAGAAAATAAGATCCTCGTATAGCTGTTTCGGATTTTCGTTCCCAAACCGGAATAGCACCCTAACGTGCAGCACTCTGCAGCGTCTAATGGCCCTGTTTTCTGAGCCCCACCCGAAATTGACAGTATACCGCAAGCGCAATCGGCCGGTCGCGGCACACCCAACTCTGAACCGCCAAGAATTCTACCCGAATCCCCTCAAAAAGAAACCACTTTCGCTCCTTCGCCGCCATGCCTCGCCCGAACTCTCTTCCTGTAGGGACCACCTTCCGAGGCGGTCCGTCAACTCTACCAACGATCCATGGACACGTGACACGTTTCTAAAATCCCAATGTTATCCCCCTCTTTGATTCGTTTCCCAAGGACAGAGTTCTCTCTTTCTTTTCTGGGTGCCGCACCCTTCGCCTCTAAGGGTGCGGGTTTCCCCGTCTGTTTTCTTGGGAGTTCCAATGACTCAACTCCCGTCTTCAAGCTCAAAGGGCGGTCATTGAGAAATATCTTGCCGACGATGATTCTTGGAAGAAATATCAAAAGGCTCCCGGTAAACTCGGGTTAATTCGATGGGTTCTCGATGCAAGTGTTTTTAAGCCGACGCAGACCTACGAATTGCAGTGTCTAGGTATCGTGCTCGGCGATGTCTTCGTGCAGGAAATGAAAATGGAATGGGTCATGGTTGAAGATTACTCTGGCCGCGATCCCGCCGTCCGCTTACCCGGCACAACGATCATCCTCTTTCCCTTAACGATGATCTCCAAACGCATCGAGTAAGGAAAAAAGGTAGACGTCTTCGACTTGTTCAACGGAATAGCTGCACAGGTAGACGATCTTCAGCGCAAGGGCATATAAGCTGTCATCAATTTACTGCTACGCTGCTGTACTCTGCGTCGGCGAATCCTCATGCACTTCCACCGCCCGCAGCACCAAATCCTTCAGCGCGCCAATAAACGCTGGCGAATCGCCCACCGCGGGCATCATGCGGAACCGTTCGATCCCCGCCTTCTTCGCATCAGCCCTGCCCTCAATATTAATCTCATGCAACGTTTCAATATGCTCGGTAACAAACGAAATCGGCACCACCAGCATTTCTTTCACGCCCTCGTGCCCTAACTTCTCCAGCGTCCCCACGAACGATGGCTCCAGCCACTTCGCCGGCCCCACCTTGCTCTGAAAGCACAGCAAATGCGTCTTCGGCCAATTCGGGAATTTCGCCGCGCCCTGTTCGCAGACCAGCCGCACCGTCTCTCCCACGTGCCGTGGATAAGGATCTCCCTTCTCCACCAAGCTTATCGGCAACCCATGCGCGCTGAACACCAGATGAATTCGCGAACTATCCGGAAAATGCCGCAGAATTTTTCCAATATTCATAACCAAGGCCTGAATATACAGCGGATGATCGAAAAAATGTTCCACCGTGCGCTCGGGCAAAGTGTCCTCAGGCTCGCCATACACCCGTCGCCACTCTTTCAAACTGCTCAATGTCGTTGCGTACGAATAGTGCGGATACAGCGGCAGCAGCACCAGCTCATCCAGGTTGTGTTCTTTTTTGATTTTCGCCACCGCATCTTCCGTCAGCGGCTTCCAATAACGCATCGCCGTCACCGCTACGGGCTCGATATATGGTTCCAGCGCCGCCACCAAACGTGTGCGCTGCCTCTCCGTAAGAATCCCAATCGGCGACCTGCGCCCAATCTGTCCATAGCGTTGCGCAACTGGCACACAGCGCTTTTTCGCAATGTACCTGGCCAGCGGCCCGCGAATAAAATTCAGCGGCCCCAGTGGGATAATGTCGGGATCCAGAAACAAATTCCGCAAAAAGGGCTCGACCGTTTCCAGCGAATCCGGCCCGCCCAACTGAAACAGCACAATCCCAACTCGTTTTTTTTTATTGCCTTCCAAGTTCACTTCCCTTTCTCCGGGCAGCGAAGCATTTCGCTTCTCGCAACATTCGTAGGGGCACGGCACTGCCGTGCCCGTCTTGGGTTGCCATTCCTCTACTTCCCCCGCGGCAACGATTCCTTCAATCGCCCAATCTCCGCCCGAAGGTCCGAAGTGCGCTTGGCCACCGTCAAATAAAACCCAAAGAAAACGCCCCACCCGATAATGTAGGCGGCAAAAACACTGTCAAGATTTTTCATCAAGCCTCCACTTCGCGCTGCAGTATATCGACTTCGTTTTTCGTTTTTTCCAAAACATACCGTTCGACAATCAGGAACGCCGCAAACACATGCATCACGAAAACGTTAAAGAAAAACACTTTGCTCATCGTCGGATCCAAGCCAGAGCCTGCGCCACCCATCACGACCGGGGCCGGATGTTGCGTCCGCCACCAGCGTATTGAAAAGAACACCAGCGGCACATCCAGAAACGCGAATACTCCAAACAGCGCGCTGAGCAAAGCCCGGCGATCCGGTTCTTCGATCAGCGTGCGTAGCAATAAATACGAAACGTACAGCAGCCACAGCACGAATGTCGAAGTCAGTCGCGCGTCCCAAGTCCACCATATTCCCCAAACAGGATGAGCCCAGATCGGGCCAGTGATGAGCACCACGGTAATGCAAGCCAAACCCACTTCCGCGCAGCTAACGCCCAACCAATCGTATTTCGATTCCCGTTTCCAGATGTACAGCAGGTTCGCCACGAAACAAATGAAAAACACAAATTCGCCGGCCCAGGCAGTGGCAGCATGGAAATAGAAAATCCGTTGGATCAGTCCCATGGTGCGTTCTTCTGGCGCAACATAAAAGGAAGCGTACGCCGCCGCGATCACCAGCAGGATCGCCACTGCCCCAAAGATGACCCGTTTAGTCATGGCTGACTATTCCTCCAGAAGATATTCGCCGAAAAGCCATAGAGCCGTCAAAAAGATGAGATCGAAAATGGCCAGGAACGCGATTCCCTTCCATTGCACAACGGGATTGCGGTCCAACAAACTTACACTGACCGTCGCGCTGACCACGAGAACCGGTGTGAGCAGCGGCAGTAGCAACAACGGAAGAAGCAGTTCCCGCATGCGCGCTTGTGCGGAAATCGCCGAAAGGGCCGTGCCCGCGATGGAAATCCCCAGGCTTCCTAGAAACAGTACCAGCAAAAGGTAGTGAAGTTGCGGCAGCACTGGAATGTTGTAGAACACCGCAAACAGCGGAAGCATCAGAATTTCAGTCAGCAGCAGAAACAACGTGTTGGCAATCAGCTTGGCCAAAAATATCGAAAAGGGGTCGCTGATCGCGAGCCGCAGCGAGCTGAGTGTATCGTTGCTTTGCTCGCGCAAGAAACACGGCTGCAACATCAGAGACGCCGCGAACAGTATCGCCAGCCAGAGCAATCCGGGGCCAAATTCACGCGACTCTTCTGCAGTGGGGCTGATCGCAAAACTGAACAAAATCAGCACCACCAAAATGAAAACGATGGTGGTGGTCAGCAATTCCTTCGAACGAAATTCCGTCCTAAGCTCTTTTCCCAGCAGCGTGATGGAGTTGGATAAGAGCGCCATGTGCGATAGCCTAGGCCATTCCAAAATTGAGAATCGATCGCAACGATGCGCCAGACTTGGTGTCGTCCACTACCGCTCCAGCATCCAGTCGCACCGCCCGCGTAGCCAGCGCGGAAATTTCCGATTCCCCGTGCAGGCTCATCACAATCGTGCAGCCCGCCTGATTCAGTTCGCGCAACGAATTCGCCAGCCACGCAATCCACAGCGGATCCAATCCCGTCGCAGGCTCGTCAAACAACAGTACTGATGGCCGGTGAATCAACGCGCGCGCAATCGCAATTCGCTGCCGCATCCCGCGTGAAAATGTCCGCACCGGAGAAGCTCTCCGCTCGAACAATCCCACTTCCCGCAGCAATTCTTCCGCGCGCGCCACTGGCTGTTCCACGTTCTGCAGCCGCGCAAAAAACACCAGATTTTCTTCCGCGGTCAGTTCGTCGTACACCATCGTCGTATGCGCGACGTATCCTGGCCGTCCGCTGGATGATGCATTTCCATCCGCACCCGCAACAGCGCCAGGAAACGTCAGTTTTCCCGCGGTCGGCCGCACGATTTGCGACGCGACACGCAGAAGCGTAGTCTTCCCAGAGCCATTGCGTCCCGCAAGCACCACGCATTCGCCTGGCGCAATTTCAAACGTCACCCGCCGCAGGGCGTATAGCCCTCCATATCGTTTATCGATGTTTTCAAAGCGGAGACCAGTCGGCAGTAGTTTGAACAAATTCACAGTTGAATTCCGTAGAGAATCGAGCGGCCAGACTCAGCCTCCCGTAGGGGCGGCTCTATGCCGCCTTCCTGGATTGCATCAACCAACCCACAATCAAAATAATCCTACCCTCGCACTAAATCGCGCAGCGTCTTTTCCATCTGCGCTCTCTCGCGGGCGTAAACTTCTTCGGAAATCGTTCCAGCTTGTCGTCGCAATTCCAGCCGGAAAATAGAATCCTTCAGAGCGTCCAGGCTGACATTCACTTCCGCATTAACGGCCGCCACATTCGCCGCTCCCGCTCCACCCGCATTAGTGGAAGTTGGTGCGCTTGTAGCGGGAGGCCCCGCAGTCACACCCATTTTCTTTGCCGTCGCAACTGAGGCTGCAGCAGGTTTTGCCGGATGCGAATCATCATCGTCATGCTCCGGCATCGGAGCTACCACAATCTGTTTCCGCGAAAGCACGATCGCGCCTAATCCAAACAGCGCCGCAAATCCAATAATGATTGGCCACTTCAACGAATCCAGCCGCCCTGGTACTGCTTGGATATCTTGTCCCTCTGTACGCGAATTTCCTTGCTGCGGCATTCTGCCCTGACCCGCCGCGGCGCTACTCTGATCCCCACCGCTTGCATCTGCCGATTGCGGCGGCATTCCCACGCCGGAAATATTAACCATCAGCGTCGCCTTCGCGGCCAACGGGGCATGCGTGAACACCATCATTCCCTGTTCCTGCCCCGAGGCGCTCAGCCCATCGCCGGTCACGGTCATCCCCGGAGGCGCAACCACCAGCATCTTCACGTCCGGATAAGACGCCGGCAGCGGCACGGTCGCCGCATTTCCCGGATAAGGCACTCCGTAGGAAAGCCGAATATTGGTTTCGCCCGGACGGAAAGCATACGCAATCGCGTTTCGCCCTTTACCTTTATCAATCGCCGCCTGTTGCACCGCCATGCCCGTCGAACTCGTGGTCGATATCTGCTCCAGCTTGGCATTCGGCGGAATCGCAAAATCAAAATTCCCCTCAGTGCGAAAATAAGCTCGTGCCGGTTGCGAATTATTTTGCACCACGTATTCTTCACCAACCAGCAACTGCCCGTCTCGCGGTTGAAAAATCACGATGTGCGAAGTAACCGTGATCGTCTTTGGTTCTTTCGACACTTCGAACACGTCGACATCCGCGCTCGGACGCCCCGGCGGCAAAGCTGTGTTGAAGGTGACTCCCTGAAACGTAGCCCGAATCAACATTGGCCCGCGACCAATGCCCTCGTTGCTGAACGTATACTGTCCCTGCGCGTCGCTCTTGGTGGTAGCGACTTCCGCCATACCCGCCTGCAAATCCACCAGCGAAAGCTCCACGCCAGCCGCGGGCTGCCCCGTCGTTCGATTGATCACTGTTCCATTTGTGGTGCCGGCCTGCCCGATGGAGGCCAATAAGAAGCATGCGACAAAAGTGGGGAATATCTGTCCGAGAAACCGCGACCGACCAAAATTCATCGAGCGCCCCGCTCCGCGTTTGCGGGACGTATTCCGGGGCGCGGACGCCGAATCTGCGACTCTGTGACTTGTTCAATCTCCGTCAACAGCACCGCCGCTTCATTTTCCAGGCTGGTTTTCATTCCTTGGTAGTCGCCTTCCGAGTATTTCCCTGCACGGTATTCGAATTTCAAATCGCGAAGGTTTTCATAAATCGAGTCTCGCCGCTCCAACAACTGATCCAGTTGTGTCCGGTGGGGCGCCAAATCCGACGCGTCCGGCTGAATATAGAAAATAAACAGCATCACCGCAACCGCCAGGCCCACGCAGGCCCCGAGCATAGCCCAATCCGTCGAAGAAATCAGCAGCTGCGAAATGGTTGCGAACAACATCGATTAGTCCTCTGTCTCCCGTTGTGCTTGCGCTCTCGCTCGTTCCATCGCCTCGGGAGAGATCTTTACGCCTGCGCTGTTGCTATGTTCCGCGCCAGCCAGTTTCGGCGCATTGCGCCACTTGCGAATGACAAACACCACCACCGCCAGCCCCAGAATCGTATAGAAAAACGGCATGATCCAAGCCACTAGACCAAATCCGTGTTTCGGCGGCTCGACATACACGATCGCGCCATATTCAGCCACGAACGCCTGAATGATTTGCTCGTCGGTTTCCCCTTTGGCAATGTGCTGATCCACTTCCTGCATCATTCCCTTTGCCGTTGGACACGGTCCAGAGAACGCGCCGCCAGGATGTGAGCAACCACCGGCAGACATATCGCAGCCCTTGCACATGCACTTCAGGTGCATGCCAACCTGTCGTGCGCGATCGCTTTGCGCCGTCAGATTCATTGTCCACAGCGGCACAATCGCAAAACTCAGCATTAGCGCCAGTATCAGAAATCGCTTCGTCTTAATCATGACTAATCATGACCCTCTCGCAACGTGATAGAAGGTTGCAGCCCTTGCACAACAGCCGCCGTCGCTGACGAAGCTTCTTGTGTGGCAGGCAGCGCCAATGCCGCTCGCCGGTTCGGCATCAATGCCAACAACGTGCCGAACACCACAATCACTCCACCCAGCCAAACCCATTTCACCAGCGGATTCAGATACGCATGGATCACTGGCATCCCGGAATCCGGGTCCTGTCCCGCATACACCACATACAAATCTTCTCGTAGCGACGAATAAATCGAAACCATCGTCCCCGATTCCTGGTTCGCCTGGAAATTCCGTTTCTCCGGATACAGCATCATGATCTGCTTATCATTCTTCAATACTTCAATGATCATCCGCTGCGCCGTGTAGTTTGCTTCCGCCTTGGTGTCGCCGCTCTGCAGCACCAGTGTGTACGGCCCGATTTTCAGCGAGTCGCCCAGGTTCATCGACTTCTGCACATCCTTATTAAACGCCGCCCCCGCTAGCCCGATGAAAATCAACACCATCCCGAAGTGCACAACGTACCCGCCATAGCGCCGCGTATTCCGCATCGCCAGTTCGTGCCCGGACATGACCAATCCCATCCCGGTACGCGCGGAAATGACCTTTGCCCCGCGATAGAACTCCAGGAAAATGGTCCACGCCACAAACGCGCACAGAATAAAACTGAGGTCCGAATACGGATGCCGGTAACCCATCGCATAAAAAGCCACGCCTGCAATCAAACTTACAATAATCGGCCAGCCAAAATTCCGCTTCAAACTATCTTGCGAAGTCTTCCTCCAAGCCAGCAACGGACCCACACCCGTTAGAAAGAGAATCGCCAGGCCGATCGGTATCATCACCTTATTAAAGAACGGTGCGCCAACGCTGATGCGCGACCCCGACAACGCTTCCGAAAATACCGGGAACAGCGTTCCGGAAAGCACGGCGATGCACGCCACCAGAAAAAGTAAATTGTTAAACAGGAAACTCGACTCGCGCGAAACCATCGAGTCCAATTGATTCTCGCTCTTCAGGTAATCGCGATTCTTCAGGTACGCCCCGAAGCACACCAGCAGGATCACCACCATGAATCCCACGAACCACGGCCCAATCTGCGAATTCGCAAACGCGTGCACCGAACTCACCACACCGCTGCGCGTTAAAAATGTTCCCATAATGCACAGCAGGAACGTAGAGAACACCAGCCAAACGTTCCACACTTTCATCATCCCGCGCTTTTCCTGCATCATCACCGAGTGCAAAAACGCGGTGCCCGTTAACCACGGCAGCAGCGAAGCATTCTCAACCGGATCCCAGCCCCAATAGCCGCCCCAGCCCAGCACGGCATAAGCCCAATGTGCGCCCAGCAAAATTCCCACGCTCTGGAAGCACCACGCGATCATCGTCCACTTGCGCGTCAGGTGAATCCACTTCTCACCCGGATACCTTGCCAGCAGCGCAGCCAACGCAAACGCAAACGGAATCGTAAATCCCGTATAACCCGAATAAAGGTTCGGCGGATGGATCACCATCTCCGGATATTGCAGCAACGGATTCAGTCCATTGCCATCCTGCCGCGTGATCATGTCCCAAGTGCCGCTGGCCTGCATAGCGCCCAAAGCCTTGAACGGGCTCTCGATAAAATTGTTCAGGGTAAGAAAGAAAATCTGCACGCCAGCTAGAATCACGCCGACGTAAGGCATCAGTTCGCCATTCTTATTCCGATACGCAATCAGCACGGAAATAACGTAAATCGACAGCAGGAAACTCCAGAACAGCAGTGAGCCTTCCTGGCCAGACCACAGAGCAGCCACTTTATAAAACGCAGCAAGGTCGCGATTACTATGCGACACCACATACGCTACGGAAAAATTGTCGGTGAATAGCAGGTAGACGAGGCTGAAGGTGCCAGAGAAGATCAATACGCAGGTAGCAATCCCGGCCTGACGTGCGCTCTTGATCAGTAATGGATGCCGCGTTTTGATTGCCGCAATGCCCGCGACAAACGCGTAGACCGCGCAGACGAATGCGAGCAGAAGCGAAAAAGACCCAAATACATCCATAGCCTTCCGCCCTCCCCAAGAGTTAAATTTTCAGGCGCTTACGTTACATGCTGCTTGTCTGTGTCTTTGCCGGCGCCGGCTTATCCCCGCCGGGCGCTGCTTCATACTTGGAAGCGCACTTCGCCTGAACATGCTCTGCGACGAATTGGCCATCGGAACCGGGACGGCCTTCGACCAGCGCTTGCGACTTATCAATGAACGTATCGGGCAGTGGTTCAGTCCCGATGTAGCTGACCGCGAGAGTCTTGCCCTGCTCTTCAAGAACAAAATCGATGTGCCCTGCCGCATGTTTGATCGTTCCAGGAACCACTGTCCCTGCCAAACGCATCCGGTGATCCCGCGTCGACCCCTGCAAAGTCTGGTATTCGGCGATTGTGTGGTAATAGGTTTTACTCTCGCCATATCCTAGCCAAGCCATAAACGCCATGGCCACAATAATGACCCCAATTCCTACCCCGAATTTTGCGCGATTCTGCACAAATCACCTCTTACGAAGCACTAAAGTTGAATTCTACCACAGTCAACATTATGTGCCTCCCGGTCATACTTTCAGTTAACTGGTCACCTTTCTCAGTGACGCTCGTCACGCAGAGTACTATTTCTGTAGCGAAAACTCGCTGCTCAGCGCCTGACGGAACGCTCTAAACCTGCTCGAATCAGTACCTTCGTTGAGATCGAACACCTTGCCATTATCCGTTAGCACAGGGCATTCCATCTCACCTTCTGTGATCTTCCCCGCCACCATCCCCAACTCCTTGGTAAACAGCAGGACACGCTTCGGTTTCAGTGACCGGCGAACCCGTACCACCGTCGAGCGCAATTGCCTCTCTAGCAACCCCTGCACTTCCGACGGGGACAGCCGCCCCTCCAGTGGGCATTCCAGAACGTAGCTCAATACCAAACCGCGCTTCTGAAACTCACTCAATATCGCGTCGCGATCCTTGCCATCCTTAGAGATTTCCAGGGCCTGCAGCAGTTGGCTCGCCTCCCCCGAAATCTGCTCGCTCTCCGCATAGAGATACGAACTTTGCTGCGACGGCAAAATCCCGCCTAGCAGCAATGTCTGAACGTGCACCGGGCGGTACCGAGTAGCCCATTCCAGCCGCTGCAAACGCCGCGCAATATGGGCGGGAGGAGCGAATTGCCCGCAGCCGTCACAGGGTAATAAGTTAGTGTCTGACATGAGTAGGTTACAGCGTAGTGGAATGCGGCGTAGGGCGCAAACGGATTCGCGTACAGTCCTAAAACTGTACGAACACTGTCATCTCGGTCGGGACGAACGTGGTGCGCTCTCTTCCCTCTTTTTAATGAGACGCGGTTGCACGACCGGGATGGCTAAACGGAGGTTTAACTGTCATGCAACCGCACTGTCATCTGCCGTCTTCAACCCAACCACCCACAAAAAGTTGTAAATTGTCCCCGCCCAACAACCACCCGTAGGGGCGGCTTTACGCCGCCCTCTTGGCTTTGTCTTTTGATTGGTCTTTTATTGCAGATGCGTTTTTACCGTGAGCAAAGCGAACAGCTGAGGCGGGCGTCTTTCCCTACTTGATTCAGAATTGTCTTGTCGCAATTTACTTGGATTGTCATCCCGCTTGCCCTGAGTTTCGAAGGGAGCGAAGCGAGGGATCTGCTTTCTTCAACCCAATCCCCAACCTCGAATCCCCAACCCCTCACCTATGAATTCACCGTCGTATCCGCCGGCAACTTCGCTCGCAGACACCACCTCAACTCCTGGCTCAACTCCGTCACTTCCATCCCCGGCATCACAATAAACTTGCACGAAATCATTTCCCGCGGCTCATCATCATCCGGCAATTGACACGTCACTCGGCAATATTGACAATCCTGATTCCAGCAGAACCTTCCATACGGAATCGTCTCGGGGCTGATAAATTGAAAGCAGCGAAGCAAAGAGTTCCGCTCCGGAACTTGAAACTTCTTCCCCAATATTGTGATCTCTACCAGTTTTTCATATGGACGGAAAGGTTCCGACATGGTGTGGCCCTACCCTTTGCTTGCGGAATACAGCGCGGCGAAAACTCCCCTGACTCGAAGCACTGTGGTTGCATGTTCAGAGTAGTTCCGGAACCATCTTCAAACAACGACCCGCTCAATCCTCCGTAGCGTATGTGCCACGGGGTAATTCCTGTAGCCCTTTCGCAGTAAACTTTGCCCACCAACGCACCAACAATCCGCTTCAGGACCGCTGCCCGCCCCATCATTGCCTCTGCCACGCACGCTCAGTGCCCGTCATCCCGAACCCACGTTTTTTGTGGGTTCGGGATCTGCTTTTTCTTTTTCACTTAGAACAACAGGAAGGTTCACCCAACGATATCGAAGTACTGGCACATATTCCGAAACTTCTCATACCGCGCATTCACCAATTCCTTCGATGTGTGGTTCGTGAGCGTAAGCAACTGCCGTTGCAACACCTCGCCCAGAAGCTTCGCCGCCGCCTCATGGTCACTATGCGCGCCACCATCCGGCTCCGGCACAATTTCATCGATAATTCCCAATTCCTTCAGATCATTCGCCATGATCTTCATGGCAATCGCCGCGGTCTCCGCCTTGGTAGAATCCCGCCAGATAATCGAAGCGCAGCCTTCCGGCGAAATCACCGAATAAAACCCGTTCTCCAGAATATTGACGCGATCCCCAATCGCAATTGCTAGCGCCCCGCCAGACCCGCCTTCGCCCGTCACCGTAACAATCACCGGCACCGGCAGCCGCGCCATTTCTCGCAAATTTCGCGCGATCGCCTCTCCCTGCCCGCGTTCTTCCGCATCAATCCCCGGGTACGCGCCGGGCGTATCAATAAATGTCAGCACCGGTCGCCCGTATTTTGCGGCCAGTTGCATGATGCGCAGTGCTTTCCGATACCCCTCTGGCTTGGGCTGACCAAAATTCCTCACTACTCTCTGTTTGGTGTCGCGCCCTTTTTGATGTCCGATCACTGCGACCGGTCGTCCCTGGAACTTGCCCATTCCCGTGATCAGCGCTTTGTCGTCGCCAAATCCCCGGTCGCCATGCAACTCAATAAAATCCGTGATCAGCAAATTGATCCAGTCCAGCGTGTACGGTCTTTGCGGGTGCCGCGCGATCTGTGCCCGCTGCCATGGCCCCAGATGTGCGTAAAACTCCCTGCGAAGCTCAATGACCTGTAGCTTGAGCCGCTCCAACTCCGCTTCGCCCTCATCGCTGCTGGCCAGTCGGCGCAGCTCATCCACGTCTTTTTCCAATCGCTCAATTTCCTTCTGGCGCTCCGCCGTAGTCGCCACCGCCACCTTCTTTTCCTTACGCGCTGCGCACATTAGGCCACCATTTCACTACGCCACCATCTGATCCGGCCCTTGGCCACACACCTGCCGCACTGCCGCTTCCAGTTCCGCATGTATCCGAATTCGCTGCTGCGATTTCAGTGTCGCCACACTCCCATCTGGGGAGTGTAATTCAAAAACCACCGTGCTGGTGCCAGGAGATTTTGCGAAGAGTTCCTCCAGCCGCTCCATCAACTCCTCGGTCACCTGCTCCATTTTCAGGGGCACTCGATATTCCGCCGGCGCCGCTGGTTGCGCGATTGCTTCCAACTTCCGCGCTTCTTGCAGCGAAAGCCGCGTCCCCGCCTCCTCAATCTGCACTTTCACCTTCAACAGCAGTGGAATCCCCGGCTTTAACACGTTGTTCAGCCGTGCAAAGCTTTCTGGGAATGCCAGCAATTCCTGCACCCCCGTCATATCCTGCAACGTGAAAATCGCCCATTGCGCGCCTTTTTTGCTGCGCATCGGTCGCGTACCCACAATTAATCCAGCAACCGTAAGTTCTTTGCCGTTTCGCTGGCCCTCAATCTCTTCCAGCGTCAGCACGTTCAACTCTTTCAGCCTCCCCGCAAATTTGTCCAGTGGATGTCCCGAAACGTAAAACCCCAACATGGCATACTCGCTCGCCAGCCGCTCTTCTTCCGACAGAGGCGGCGCCTCGCGCAGCGGGAAGTGCACTTTCGCATCCGACCCTCCGCCACCAAACAACCCGTGCTGTCCGGTCTCTTTCGATCGTGCCGCTCGTTGCACCGCGGTAATCGCATCGTCTACCGACGCCAGCATCTCTTCCCGGCTGCCAAACGAATCCACCGCGCCAGACTTGATCAAGCTCTCAAACACCCGTTTATTCAAAAACCGCGGCTCAATCCGACCGCAAAACTCATACAGGTTCTTGAATTCGCCTTCCGCCAGCCGCGATTCCCGAATCGCTTTCGCGGTATTCTCGCCTACGTTCTTGATCGCCGCCATTCCGAACCGGATCGCATCTCCAACTGGCGTAAAGTACAAATCGCTCTCGTTCACGTTCGGCGGCAAAATCGAAATGTTCATCCCACGCGCTTCGTTGATGTACTTCACCTGCTTTTCGGCGTTGCCCGTTTCCGATGTCAGCAGCGCCGCCATAAACTCCACCGGATAATGCGTCTTCAAATAAGCCGTCTGATAAGCCAGCAAAGCGTATGCGCAAGAATGCGACTTGTTGAACCCATACCCCGCGAACTCTTCCATCAAATTGAAAATTCGTTCGGCCTTCTTTTCGTTAATCTTATTTTTCGCACAACCGGCCATGAACTTCGCCCGCTGCGCCGCCATCTCTTCTTTCTTCTTTTTCCCCATCGCGCGTCGCAGAAGATCGGCTTCGCCAAGGGAAAAGCTCGCCAGCTTATTCGCGATCTGCATCACCTGTTCCTGATACAGAATCACGCCATACGTTTCTTCCAGAATTTCCTGCAGTTGCGGCAACTCGTACGCGACCTTCGTTTTCCCGTGCTTCCGGTTAATAAAGTCGTCGATCATCCCGCCCTGAATCGGTCCCGGCCGGTACAACGCGTTCAACGCCGTCAAATCCTCAATCCGCGTTGGATGATACCGACGCAAAATATCCCGCATCCCGTGCGATTCAAACTGGAAGATCGCTGTTGTATCCCCGCGCGAAAACAGCTTGTACGTCCCTTCATCATCCAGCAGCAGATTATCGATCTCGATTTTCACGCCGCGATTCTTCTCCACCATCTTCACCGCGTCGTGCAGCACCGTCAGCGTCGTCAGCCCCAGAAAATCCATTTTCAGCAGGCCGATGCGTTCAAGTGCGTTCATGTCATACTGCGTCGTGATTTCATCCCGGTTCGTCTTGTAAACCGGCACCAATTCCGTCAGGGGTTTCGGCGAAATCACCACACCTGCAGCGTGCGTCGATGCATGCCGTGCCAATCCCTCCAGCCGCAGCGCCACCTTCATCAAATCCTTCAGCCGTTCGTCGGCATCTACCGCAGCCTTCAACTGCGGCGACTCCACCAACGCGTCCGCCAATTCAATCCCTAGAGTTGCCGGAATTAATTTCGCCAGCCGGTCCACTTCCATGTACGGAATATCCATCGCCCGGCCAACATCTTTCACCGCTGCCTTCGCCGCCATCGTTCCAAACGTAATAATCTGCGACACATTATCGCGCCCATATTTCTGCGTAACGTAATCGATCAGCTCGCCGCGCCTCCGCATGCAAAAATCAATATCGATATCGGGCATCGACACGCGCTCGGGATTCAAGAACCGCTCAAACAGCAAGTTGTACTGCAGTGGATCAACGTCCGTAATCCGCAGCGCATAACTCACCAAGCTTCCCGCCGCCGATCCACGCCCCGGCCCCACCGGCACTTCCTGCGCCCGCGCATAATGAATGAAATCCCACACGATCAGGAAGTAGCCTTCGTACCGCATCTTCTTGATCATTTCGATTTCAGAACTCAACCGCGTTTCATATTCTGAAAGCGGATTGCGCAGCACTCCCTGTTTGGCCAGTCGCTCCAGGTACGGCACGCGTTGCGCAAATCCCTCGCGCGCCACCTTCTCAAAATAACTTCCCGGCGTGTGCCCCGCGGGCACCTGAAATTCCGGCAACGCATTTGGGAAATGCTCGATCTTGACGTTGCAGCGCGCGGCCACATCCACCGTGCGGCTCACCGCGTCCGGCACCTCGCAAAATACTTCCGCCATTTCCTTCGCCGTCTTGAAATAAAACTGGTCGGTGGCAAATTTCATCCGGTGCGTATCGCTCATCATCTTGCCGGTCTGGATGCACAGCAGCACTTCCTGCGCATGCGCATCTTCATGGTGCAGATAGTGGCAGTCATTGGTCGCGATCAACGGAATTCCCGATTCTTTCGACAGGTGGATCAAATCGCGGTTGACACCCTTCTCGATTTCCAGTCCCTGATCCTGTATCTCCAGAAAGAAATTTTGTTTCCCGAAAATATCGCGCAGCTTGTACGCCATTTCTCTTGCCTGGTCGTAGCGCTGCTCCACCACATGCTCCGTCACCGGTCCGCGCAAGCACGCCGAAAGTGCAATCAAGCCTTTGCTATGTTTGGAAAGTAGTTCGTAATCGATGCGCGGTTTATAGTAGAAGCCTTCCAGAAATCCCGCGGAAACCAGCTTGATCAGATTCCGGTAGCCATCCATGTTCTCGCACAGCAGAACCAGGTGATTGCTCCCGCGATTCCCCGGCTCATTCTCACCGTTGTCCCCGTTCGCAGACCGCACCGGCGCCGTTTTTTCTCCGCGCTCGTGCCGGCTTCCCTTGGCCACATACACTTCGCATCCAATAATCGGCTTAACGTCTCGCTTGCTCGCTTCATTAAAGAAATTCGCGGCCGCGAAAAGGTTGCCGTGGTCAGTGATGGCCACTGCAGGCATTTTTTGCCTCGAAGCTTCATCCAGCAACTCAGAAGTTTCGCAAGCACCATCCAGCAAACTGAAATCGGTGTGAACGTGCAGATGAACGAATTGGGGATTGCCCATGGAATTTGATTGTAAATCTCTGCACTGCGAAATGCGAACCAGTAATTTAGATTTTCACAGGCCACCATCCGTGGCACAGTCACTCTTGTTTACCCTGAGATCCGAAGAGACTGTGATCTTGAGCTCCTCCGCCACAAAACAATCAAACTCACTTCACCCAAACTCGTTGTCATCCTGAGCGGAGCGGCCCGGCTTTTTCTTTCGCGCCGCCTTTTGGCGCGCCGGGCTGCGCAGTCGAAGGATCTCAACTCCAAACCCACTTACATCTAGTCGCCGTAATCCTCCACCGATCTCCAAGCCCCCCTCGCCTCTGCGTTGTCCTTTCCCTTCGCAACAATCCACAACCCATCAAATCCCTTCCCCCACTCCCTTTCCATTTTTGTTATTCTGTTTGTTCAACCGCCCGCTCCCCATCCGCGGACGATATCTCTGGAGGCGTCGTTGTCCCTTAGAATTCGTGCCCTTTTTCTTTTCGTGCTGGTCTTCTCATCTGCTTCAATCACCAAAGCTCAACAAGAACAAGGATGGTTTCGTACCGGCACAGGAATCGGCGCCGAAAAACCTCGCATCGCCGTGCCCGATTTCGTTCCACGCTCCGACGAAGCCAAACCTCACTCCGCTCTCTTCACTTCCGTCGTTCGCGACGACCTCTCCTTCAGCGGCATTCTTGATCTAGTTAGTCCCAGTTTCTATCCCACGCAACCGCTCTCGCAGCCCGGCGAGCTCCGCAATCTCACCTGGACGGATCCGCCTCTGAATTCCAATTTCGTCGCTTTCGGCTATCTCACCGAAACTTCCGCTGAAGTCGTCATTTACGCCTGGATGTACGACGTTCGCAATCCCTCCACCCAAGCTGTAGTCGGCAAAGTTTATCGCGGCAATCCTACCGACGCGCAGGTCCGCAAATTCGCTCATCAATTCGCCGACGAAATTGTCAACAAACTTTCGGGCGGCGCCAGCAGCATCGCTTCCACGCAAATCGCTTTCATCAGCGCGCGTACCGGCAACAAAGAACTCTGGCTCATGGATTACGACGGCTCCAATCAGCACGCACTCACTTCTCTCGGCAGCATCTCGCTCACTCCGCGTTGGGCGCCTGACGCTTCTCGCATCGCCTTTACGTGCTTCGCTCCCGCAAACGGTGTCATCAGTGCTCAAATCTGCATGTATTCCATGGACACCAACAAACTTGTCTCCTTCGCGCGCTATCGCAGCACCAATACTTCTCCCACATGGTCGCCCGATGGCTCTCAAGTCATGTTCGCTTCTTCCATGCAGGGTAATCCCGAACTTTACGTCAGCGATCCCAGTGGCAATCGCCCCAAGCGACTTACCTTTTCCAGTAACGGCGCAAACACTTCCCCAGCCTGGAATCCCAAGACCGGGCAATCCGTCGCTTTTGTCAGCGATCGTGGTGGTGTTCCGCAGCTTTATTTAATGAACTCTGATGGCACCGACGCGCGCAAGCTTGATTTGCCAGACATGGGCTACGTTATCGATCCTGCATGGTCGCCCAACGGCCAACTTCTCGCTTTCAGTTGGCGTCGTCCCAGCGGCAATTACGATATCTACATCATGGACGTAGCATCGCGCAGCATTCGCGAAATCACCCGCGACTCTGGCCGCAACGAACGTCCGAGCTGGGCTCCCGATGGCCGACACATCGTCTTTGAATCCACTCGCGGCGGCTCTCGCCAAATCTGGGTCATGCTCGCCGACGGCTCCGAGCCTCGCCAGCTCACCACCAAGGGCCACAACGAATCCCCCAATTGGTCCACTCGTTAATGCCTGGCGCTCTCAATTCCATGCCCGTGGCACAGTCACTCTTGCCTGTGCTCTTGGGTTTTTCTTCCTTCTCCTCCCCCTCCGCGTCTCCGAAGGGTTGTCATCCTGAGCGAAGATCTGCGCTTTCTTTCCCTGAGCCTCGAAGGGTTGCAGACCGCAGTCGAAGGACCTCTCTTCGCGCTCAACCGGCAACCTCGGTGGCGCAGTCACTCTTGCCTGTGCTCTTGGGTTTCTTATCCCTCTTTTCGCATCAATCCGCTCCATCATGTACAATATATCGTAGTACGACATATTTCCTGAATCATACCCGTCGGCTTTTCCTGTATTGCTTCGCCGGGCCAAATCACGTGATACTTTTTCCTCAAGGAGAAATAGAATGACTCTGTTCAACCGCCCAATCGTTCGCGCTCTGTTACTGTCTGCTAGCTCGATCGCTCTGCTCGTCTCTGGCTGTGGCCCGAAGAAAACGAAGTCCGCTCCGAGCACCTATACTCCACCGCCGGCAGCGGTGAAGCCCACTGCTTCGCTCTCTGCAGACAAGGCTTCCATCAATCCCGGTGAATCTGTCCGTTTGACCTGGACGACCACCGATGCTCCAAACGTTTCGATTGATCCCGAAGTCGGCGCGGTTACCGCGCAAGGTTCCACCTCGGTCACTCCCGGGGCCTCCACTACGTACACCGTCACGGCCAGTGGTCCCGGAGGCAATGCCACCGCTACTGCTCGCGTAACCGTCAACACCGCTCCCGCGGCTCCGGTCACACAACCCACTAACTCTTCGATCGATCAGCTATTTCTACAAGAAGTAGGCGACGCCTATTTCGATTACGATAGCGCCGAAATTCGCGCCGATGCCAAGGACGTTCTTCGCAAGGACGCCGACTTCTTCCGCCGCTACCCGACCATGCGCATCACCATTGAAGGCCACTGCGACGAACGTGGTTCCACCGAATACAACCTCGCTCTCGGTGATCGCCGCGCCAACGCCGTTAAACAATACATTGTCAGCCTCGGCATTCCCGCGGACCGCCTCAACACTGTCAGCTACGGCAAAGAGAAGCCGTTCTGCATGGAAGCCACCGAAGCCTGCTACGCCAAGAACCGTCGCGGCCACTTCGCGCAAGCCAAGTAATTCCGAGTAGCACAGGCTTCATGTTTACCCTGAGCCGCGAAGGGCCTGTGTTGCTTTTCTTCGAATGCCCCACCCAGTCTTTCAAAGGGTGGGGCATTTTTCTTTTTCCGCCCCGTCTTTCATTTTCTTTGCCCTAACCACGCGTATCAACCGGCCTGTCATCCCCCACGCGTGCCGTTGCGCATGAGGGATCTGCTTCTTCCTCCTCTCCGCGAATCTCTGCGTCTCTGCGTTATCCTTTTCTTTCTTTGCTTCCCCGCCTTTTCCTCGCGAACCTCCCAAAAAATATCCTCCTCCTCAACCCCAACAACGTTCGTGCTACCATACGCTTGCGCAAAACAACGCCTATGACTCTCTCCCAAAAAACCTATCACGTCGATTACCTCGTCGTTGGTTCCGGCGTTGCTGGCGTTCGCGCCGCCATCGAGCTCAGCCAATCCGGCAGCGTTCTCGTTCTCGCCAAATCCGATCTAAGCGAATCGGCCACTGCCTACGCGCAAGGCGGCATTGCCGTCGCTCTCAGCGACGAAGACGAAATCGGCCTCCACGAGCAAGACACCATCAACGCTGGCGATGGTCTCTGCAATCCCCAATCCGTCGCTCTCCTTGTGGAAGAAGGTCCTCGCTACATCACTCAACTCATCGAATGGGGTACGGAGTTCGATCGCTCCGGCACCAAACTTTCTTTTACCCGTGAAGCCGCCCACAGCCGTTCGCGCATTCTCCACGCTCACGGCGATTCCACCGGCCGCGAAATCAGCCGCGCCCTTCTCGCTCGCGCCCACACCATTCCTCACCTCCACTTGCGGGCACACGCATTCACCACCGAGCTCATCATCGAAAATAATCGTGCCGCGGGCGTTCGCTTTATCGACGAAAATGACGCCTCACTTCACGAAATCCGCGCTGGAGCCACTCTTCTTGCCACTGGCGGACTCGGCCAGCTCTATCGCGAAACCACCAATCCAGAAGTGGCCACCGGTGACGGGCTTGCCATCGCCTACGACGCCGGCGCCATTCTCTCAGACATGGAATTTGTCCAGTTCCATCCCACCGCGCTGGCCATCAAAGGCGCACCGCGCTTCCTCCTAAGCGAGGCTCTTCGCGGCGAAGGCGGCATCCTTCGCAACATTCATCTCGAACGTTTCATGAAGCGTTATCACGAAGCCCAGGAATTAGCTCCGCGCGATGTCGTCGCCCGCGCCATCGTAAGCGAAATGCATCGCACCAACAGCCAGCACGTCTATCTCGACATGACCACTAAGTCCCAAGAGTTTCTCGAAAAGCGCTTTCCTCGCATTTATGCTACCTGCCTCAGCTATGGACTCGATCTCAGCTGCGATGTTGCTCCCGTCAGTCCCGCCGCTCATTTCATGATGGGCGGAGTCAAAACCGATCTTTGGGGACGCACCTCTGTCCCGGGCCTCTACGCCGCGGGGGAAACTGCCGCGACCGGCGTGCATGGCGCAAATCGCCTCGCCAGTAACTCTCTGCTGGAAGGTTTAGTTTTCGGCGCGCGCGCCGGCGACGCCATGATGAAAGACGCGCCCGTCACCAAAAAATCCCAGGGCACGCTTCCCGGTTCACCCGCGCCAAAAACCTGGAATGCTTCTCCTGAATCCACTGGCGCAAAGAAAATCAAGCCGCCATCCGAAACTCTCCAAAAACTCCGCGAATTGATGTGGAAATACGTCGGCATCATGCGCAGCGGCAAAGAACTGAAGCACGCCATCGACACTCTGGCCACCATAGAGATTCCGCAATCTCCCAAAAACGACCGCGCCGACCACGAACTCAAAAACCTCCACGGCATCGGCTCACTCATCGCCCGTTCCGCTTTCGCCCGCGAAGAAAGCCGTGGCTCCCACTACCGTTCCGACTTCCCTTACCGCGACGACGACGATTTCCAAAAGCACTCCCTAATTTCCAACTCCCATGCCCCCACCTTCGAAAAATAACTGCGCTGCGAACAAGTGCCGTCCACCTAAAGTACTTGAGGGTGCCCCATCCTTCGCGTCTTTTGCGAAGGATGGGCTCTTACGATCCAACAACTCCCAATCTCTTCATCCTGATTTTTCTTCATCCTGATTTTTCTTCACCTGATCTCTTCTTCTCTGAATCGCGGCCATTCAAAAAACATTGTCATCCTGAGTGCAGTGGCCCGGCCTTTTCTTTCGCGCTGCATTCCGGCGCGCCGGGCCACGCAGTCGAAGGATCCGACCTCCCAATTCAACTCCAACTCACCACACACTTCGACTCCCACCGCCTCAACTCACAACCCACCAAAAAATGTCATCCCGCGCCCGCGAATTTTGCGGGCGCGGGATCTGCCTCTTCTTTTCTCTTAGAATTCCAACCAGGCGTGAAAACCAACCTACTTCATCTGCAACTGTTTCACCGACTCCAACACCACATGCCCCACAATCGCCAAACTCTTCGCGCTGATCTTATCCATCGTGTCTTGCGGCGTATGCCAATACCCTGCCGAATTCGTTAAATCCACAATATCCACCGCAGGCACATTCCTGCTCAAAAACGACAAATGATCGTCGCTAACTTCAAAATCGCTGTTCACAAAATTCTTTCCGTATCCCAAATCCGTAGCCGTCTTCCATACCTGGTCCTTCAGCCACTTCGTCGAATCCGTTTCTTTCTTAAACAAGATATTTCGTCCGCCAACCAAATCCACCAAGATGAACGCTTTGATCTTCGGTATATCCCCACTCGCCGCAAACTTCGCCGCCATCTGCCGGCTTCCATACCGGTTGTCCGGGTCTTTCCATTGGAGGTTTACCGCCTCCTCCCCATCGAAAAACGCAATCCACACCGCATACTTTCCCGGCTGCCTCCCACACAAGTCTCGCGCCACTTCCATCATCACGGCGGTTGACGACCCGCCATCATCCGCGCCCACAAAATCCGGCAGCTTCTTCGTGTCGTAATGCGTCCCCAACAGAATAATTCCCGGCTGCGTCCCGGGAATTTTCACCAGAATATTCTTCATTGGCAATCGCCCGACCGGAGTGTCCGCCGAAAAATCGTCCGTCTCCACCGCGCAGCCGTACGACTTCAATTCCGTCATCATATATTCCTGCAGCTTCGCCAATTCCTGTGATCCCGCAGGCCGCGGCCCAAAGCTCACTTGCTTCTCCACCAATTCATACGCGCGGTGTCCGTCAAATCCCCCCACCGTATCTGCCGCAGGAGCCTGTGCCTGTTCCGCCGTTGCTGTCCCATCTCCCGCCACCGCGCTCATGAACGGTGGCTCCGCCTTCTTCGGCGTCTCCGACTTACATCCGAGCCCCACCATCGCAACCACTACCAATAACCAGCAAATTCGTGGCACAGTCACTCTTGACTGTGCTCTTGGGTTGGCTTTTCCCTGTTGGGTGCCGCACCCTTCGTCTTTAAGGGTGCGGGTTTTCCCCTCTCTAGTCATTCCCAGCGCCGGAGGCGCGACAGAAGCTAGCCCACGGCGTAAGCCGTGGGTACCCAATCCAAACTCCGCCCAGCGCCGTAGGTGCGACAGAATCCTCCCAAACTGAATATCACGCCGTTCGTAGTTAGGGCTGCGGTTTTTTTCTTTCTCTAATCCTTCCGCTCCGAATTCTCCCAAACTCATCCAGTCCATCACGCCCCTGTCCCCGTCCCCACCGTTTCTTCCGCCAATTTCTTCCTCTTATTCCGCATCACCACCGCCGACACCAATATCCCGACAAAATACAATCCCACCATCGGCGCCATGAAGATCAACATCGTTGTCGCATCCGGAGTCGGCGTAATCACCGCCGCCACCACGGCGATAATCAAAATCGCATACCGCAGGTTTGCCCACAAAAACTTTGGCGTCACAATGCCGAATAGCGTCAAAAAGAAAATTAGAATTGGCAGCTCAAACACTAAACCCAATCCCAGCAAAATCATCAATATCAAATCAAAATATTCATTAATACTCAGCAGCGGCGCCACCGTCCCGCCAAAGTTCTGAAAGCTCACCAAAAACTTCAAGATGTACGGCAGCGTGATGAAGTACCCGAACGCAATCCCCGCTAAAAATAAAAACACCGTCGAGAACAAGAACCCTGTCACCGCGCTTCGTTCATGCCGGTACAGCGCAGGCGCCACGAACAACCAGATCTGATACAACACCACCGGCGATGCCAACACCAGTCCCAGATACACGCCCAGCGTGATCACCAGGTTCACTGCGCCCGCCGGATGGTTGTAATACAATTTGTCGGAGTAACCCGCCGCCATCAGTGCTTTCTGCATCGGCTCGTTGATGAAGTGGATCACCCGCGGCGCGAAGTACACTCCCACAAACGCGCCAATCCCGATCGCATATAACGAATTGATGATTCTCTTTCGCAGCTCCGTCAGGTGCTCGAAAAATGTCATCTGGCTCCCGGCTTCTTCAAGCCGTGCCGCTAAGGAATTGTCAGGCGTGCTGCTGTTGGTCATGAGAAGGGTTGGATTCCGCTGTCTTACTTTCCGTCAACTTTTCATCAAATCTTAGTTCGCTTTGTTTGGCTTCGGTCGCAATCTCTTTCTCCGCCGCACTCACACTTTCCCCGGCTCCAGCGTCCAACCGGGCAACCGCCTCAGCCACCGGCATGATCACGGGAGCTTCGGTCAATCTCTCTTCTGGATAGGGGTTGGGCTGCGCTTCCGTTCCCGCAGGGGATGCCAGCGTGGCAGAAGGGGCCGCAGGAGTCGAAGGAGCCGTCGGATTGCCAACCGAATTGAGTGCTGCCGCAGCCGCTGCCGTAGCTTCTGCCGCTTGCTTCTTCAATTCCGCAATGCGCGCCTGCCGTTCCAGGTCCCTCATTTCTTCTTCAAAGGCGCTCTTGAAGTCCCCGGAAGCCTTCCGGAATTCCGCCATCAATTTCCCAAAACTTCGTGCCAATTCCGGCAGTTTTTGTGGCCCAAACACCACCAAAACCACCAGAAACACCACGATCATGTGCGGAATGCTCAGCATTTTCCGATACAGTCCTTTTAGGCCCTGTGTGCATCATAGAAAGGGCGGCCACCTCTGTCAAACGACACTTGGCACTCGTCATGTTATACTCTAGTTTCACTGGGGGCCTCCGCCTGGTTTCGTTCGTCTTGGCCTTTAATGTAGGTGCCGGGCTTTAGTCCGGCCACATTTGTTTCTCTTATTTGCATCTGTTTTTCGTATCGTATCTCCGGCCTAACCGCCGGTTAAACCACGAGGTACCGCATCGATGAACGCTGAACGCCGTGGATTTGTAATCGTTATCGTAGTTCTAGCACTCTCCGCCGGCCTCGGCGCAATCTACGGACCCTCCGTCCGCGCCACTTCCTCCACTTCTGACGACTATCAAACCGCTGTACTCGATTTCTCGAAAGTTCTCGACGTCGTGCAATCTAACTATGCCGAGCCCGTCGACGTCGACAAGGTCGTCTACCAAGGTGCCATCCCCGGCATGCTTCGCATGCTCGACCCCCACTCCAATTTCTTTGATTCGCGCCAGTTCGCTCTTCTCCGTGAAGATCAACGCGGCAAATATTATGGCGTCGGCATGGTCGTAGCCCCGCGCGAGAATCACACTGTGGTCATGTCCCCCTACGTTGGCGCGCCCGCTTATAACGCCGGTCTTCGCCCTGGCGACCTCATCGTCAAGGTTGACGACAAGACCACCGAAGGCCTCACCACCAGCGAAGTTGCCGACATGCTGAAAGGCCCCAAGGGCACTGTCGTAAAAATTACTGTCACTCGTGAAGGCTACACCGATCCTCTTGTTTTCACTGTCACGCGCGATGAAATTCCTCGGCACTCCGTCGATATCGCCTTCATGCTTAAGCCTGGCATTGGCTACATTCGCCTTTCCCAGTTCAATGAAACCACCGACCGCGAAATTGCCGACGCTCTGAAAACTCTTGGCGCTTCTTCTCTCGATGGCCTCATCTTCGACCTTCGCGGTAATCCCGGCGGCCTGCTCAATGAAGCCGTAGCCGTTGGCGATATGTTCCTTGAAAAGGGTCAGACCATCGTGTCCTACCATGGTCGCAGCGCCCCAGAGCGCCGCTTCACCGCCATCCGTGGCAATCAGGGCATGAATGTTCCGGTCGTCGTTCTCGTCAACAACAATTCCGCTTCCGCCGCCGAAATCGTTTCCGGCGCCATTCAAGACCACGATCGCGGACTTATCGTTGGGGAAACGACCTTCGGCAAGGGCTTGGTCCAGACCGTCCAGCCGCTCTCTGAAAACACCGGCCTGGCTCTGACCACCGCTCGCTATTACACTCCGAGCGGCCGTTTGATTCAGCGCGATTACAAATCTATCTCCCTGTACGAATATCACTACGAACGCAAAGTTCCCGATCATCCAACCGAGATTCGCCAGACCGACAGTGGCCGCCAGGTTACCGGCGGTGGCGGCATCACTCCCGACATTATCGTGGCCATGCCCAAGCCAACCAAGTTCCAGCAGACCATGTATCGCGACGACGTCTTCTTCCCTGCTGAACAAGGCGTGGCAGGCTTCACGCGCTTCTATCTCGGCACCAAGCCGACCATCTCTCACAATTTTGAAGTCGACGACACGGTCCTCCACGAATTCCGCGACTATCTTGCCAAGCGCAACATCAAGTACACCGAACCCGAATACACCGAAAATCTCGACTGGATCAAGCGCAAGATCAAGCAGGAAGTCTACATGTCCACCTATGGCACTCAGGAAGGCTTCAAAGTTTTGCTTGAAGCCGATCCCCAAGTCCAAAAAGCCGTCGAGTCCGTTCCCCAAGCTCGCGCCCTATACGAAAACGCCCGCAAAGTAGTAGCCCAGCGCAACGGCGCCCCAATCCGCCTCTCCGACCAACCCTAACCCGCGCGCGCAACACGGTGTAACCTTGCAGGGCCGATCCTCAGATCGGCCCAGTGAAACAGTCGCTCTTGACTGTACTCTTGGGTTTCCTTCCCCATATTGTTCTCCAACTCAGCGCCTTCTTGCTCTGAGCCTCGAAAGGTTGCAGACCGCAGTCGAAGGATCACTCCCTCTTCTTCTCTGCGAAACTCTGCGCCTCTCAGCGTCTCTGTGTTATCCCCTCTCTTTCCTTACTGAAAACTTAAAACTGACTAATGATAACTCTTCCTCCCCCCGTGACTCCCATCACATCTCCCACGCCAACCTACCTGACACACTCATTCCGTGAAGCATTCGACGCTCACTACTTCGCGGCGTCTCTCGCAAATCTTCTTCCTGGCCTTGTTCTTGCTCCTGCTGCTCCGCACGGAGTTACGCGGCTCGTTACACGCCACGGGAGACGTCATCCGTCTGCCCTATCCCGTCCAACTTTTCTTTCAACTCGACCCTCTCGTCGCGATCTCCAACGCTCTCGCCAGCCATGCTCTCTATCGCGGCCTCCTCTGGAGCCTGCTCGTCCTCGTCCCCACCTTCTTCTTCGGCCGTTTCTTCTGCGGTTGGATCTGCCCCATGGGCACGCTTAATCATTATTTCTCTTCTCTCAAATCTGAATCTAAACGCGGCAAACAACTCATCGACTCCAACCGCTACAAGTCCTGGCAAACCACCAAGTACTATTTGCTCATCGCCGTCCTTCTGGCCTCTTTCTTCGGCTCCGGCTTGGTCGGCTGGCTCGATCCATTCTCCCTTCTCACCCGCTCCTTCGGCCTCTCCTTCATCCCAGCCGCCAACTACGCCGTAAGCGCCGCACTCAAATCCATCGAGCATGTCGTCGCCGTTCCTCTGCAATTCCTTATCGGCATCATTCATTTGTTGCTCAACGCCACCATCCTCAGCTTCAAGCAGCCCCAATTCCGCCAGGGCTTCTTCCTCGGCCTGCTGTTTTTATCTTTTCTTTTGCTGAATTTTCGCGTCACCCGTTTCTGGTGCCGCGCCATTTGTCCGCTTGGCGCTCTTCTCGGCGTTGCTTCGCGTTGGTCCATCCTCGGCCTGCAGAAAAATCACGAATCCTGCGACGATTGCAATCGCTGCCTGTTGCACTGCCAGGGTGGCGACAATCCTGTGGGCGGCGTTCCGTGGCACAAATCCGAATGCCATCTTTGTCTCAATTGTCTCGGCGAATGCCCCCACCACGGTCTGGCATTTAAATTCTTCCCCACCGACGCTACCGCCGTCATCGGCCCAAACTTAAAACGCCGCCAAGCTCTCACTTCCATCGCCGCCGGAGCCGCGCTAATTCCTCTTCTGCGCAGCACCTCCGCATTCTCCGTCGAAAAAAATGAACGCCTTCTTCGTCCACCCGGCGCCTTGGAAGAGTCCGACTTCCTCGCTCGCTGCATCCGTTGCGGAGAGTGCATGAAGGTTTGCCCCAACAACGCCTTGCAACCTTCCTTCGCGCAGGCAGGCATCGAAGGCGTTTGGACCCCCGTACTCGTTCCCCGCATCGGCTACTGCGAATCCAGTTGTGTTTTGTGTTCGCAAGTCTGTCCCACGGGAGCGATCTGGGAAATCACTCCAAAATCCAAAGGCTGGACTGTCGATCTAGCCAACGACACCAAGCCCATTCGCATTGGCACCGCTTTCTACGATCGCGGCCGCTGCCTTCCCTGGGCCATGGCCACCGATTGCATCGTTTGCGAAGAGTGGTGCCCCACCTCGCCGAAAGCCATTTACATGCGCCCCGCGGAAGTCATCGACGCCGCTGCCAATCCCAAACAACTCCAGCAGCCCTGGGTCAATCCTGCGCAATGCGTCGGCTGCGGCGCGTGCGAATATGCTTGCCCCATTCACGAACATCCCGCCGTCTACGTCCTAAGCATCGGCGAGACTCGCTCCAAAACAAATCAAATCCTTCTAAACCGCACCAAGGAGAAGCCCGCATCATGACCAAGGAGAAGCCTGCGCAATGAACTCGAAGAAATTTCTCCACTTACTTAGGAGGCCCTTTAGGAAGCTCTTTAGGAGGCCGGGGCCTCAGCCCCGGCGTAACGACATATCTCCTACGTGGGCTTTAGCCCCTGAAGCCTCTGCACCGACTACATCCATCACGATCACCTGTCGCGACAACGCCGGGTGCCCCACACGCCGTACTCGCATGTGGGTCTTGGGTTTCCCTCCCTCTTCTCCGCGCCCCTCTGCGCACCTCAGCGTCTCTGCGTTATTTTTTCTCTTTCTTTTGCTGGCTCTAATTCCGCTCCTCTCCGCCTGCGGACCAAAATCCACCACCGCCGCCGCCGCTTCCACCTCCGATTTTTTCCCCGAAGCAACCACCGCCCAAGGCTGGTCCCGCTCCCCCGAAATTCGCACCTATCCGGCAGCCGAACTCTTCAACTACATCGATGGCGACGCCGAGAAATACATCAAAGCGGGCGTCCAATCCACATCCACCGCCGACTACAAATTCCAAAACAAATTCGACGCAGTGGCTGACATTTATTCCTTCAACGACGTCACCGGCCCAAAATCCATCTTCGCTTCTGAGCCCGCCGCCGAAGCCGCCACTCCGCCACTGGGCGAAGCCGCCCGCCTCTTCGAGCAAAGTCTTCTCTTCCGCAAGGGACCTTATCTAGTTCGCATAGTTGCCTATCAAGCCTCTCCGCAAATGCAACAAGGCCTCCTCGATCTAGGCAAATCCATAGAACAGAAGCTCCCCAAATGATCCTCACTGATTCATTCGCGATGTTTACCGAATCGGGTGCCCCACACGCCGTACTCGCGTGTGGGTCTTGGAGTCTAGTTCCCCGGACGCCGCACCCTTCGCCTTTAAGAGTGCGGGGTTTCTCCCGCGCCATTCCTCTCTCTTCTCTGCGAACCTCTGCGCCTCAGCGTCTCTGCGTTACCTTTTCTCTTTTCGATTTCATTCCACTCAGGAGCCATCATGCCCAACAACACTCGCCGCACTTTCTTGAAGACCTGCCTCACCGGTGCCGCCGCCTTAAGCGCCACCAAACTCTCTGCCGCCGAAAAAATAATTCCGCCCACCTCCCCTAAATCCAAAGTTGTCATCGCCCGCGATCCCTCTCTCTACGGTGACAGCACCACGCCCGATTCCTCTCGCGTCCAAAAACTTCTCGACAACGCCATGCAATCCTTCTACGACACCCACGATCCAGTCACCGCCTGGAAAAAACTCGTTCGTCCCGGTGAGGTAGTCGGCCTCAAGGTCAACACTATCGCCGGGCCCGGCCTTTCCACGCACCCAGTTCTCGTCCAAGCCATTTGCGAACGCCTCAAACAAGCAGGCATCAAGCCCAACGACATCGTCATCTGGGACCGCACCAATCACGAACTCGAGCGCGCTGGTTTCCACCTCTCCACCGACCCCAACCGCGAACGCATCCTAGGTACCGACTCCAAAGATGTCGGCTACGAAGACATCGCTTTCTCCAACGCCTCCGTCACCACACGTTTTTCCAAGCTACTCACTCGCACCTGTACCGCCATGATCAATCTTCCCATCCTCAAAGATCACAGCATGGCCGGCATTACCCTCTCCATGAAAAATATGTATGGCGTAGTCAACAATCCGGCTGACTTCCACGCCAACAATTGCTGTCCCTTCATTCCCGATCTGTACGCCAGCCCGGCAATCAAAAATAAATTCCGCATCTCCATCTGCGACGCCTTCACTGCCTCCTATGAAGGCGGCCCCAGCTTCCATCCGCAATACACCTGGAAATTTAACGGCCTGATGGTCGCCACCGATCCTGTCGCCCACGATTACACCGGCTGGCAAATCATCGAAGGCAAGCGCGCTGAAAAATCTTTGCAGACCCTACCCGCCGCCGGCCGTTCACCCCAATACATAGCTATAGCCGCCGACCCAGATCACCGCCTGGGCACCAACGACCCAGCCCGCATCAACGTGGTTGAACTCTGATGATCGCCTCTCCATGCAGGTGCCGGGCTTTAGCCCGGCCATACCGAATCACCACAGTGGCAGTTACTCCTGCTCGCCCTGAGTGCCGAAGGAACTGTGCTCTTGGGTTTGAATTCCGTAGGGGAGGGTGCCCATCCTTCCCGCCTTTTGCGAAGGGTGGGTTCTGACGATGGGAATCGATTCACCCTCTTCATCTTAGGTTTTGTCTTTCTGTGTTTTGAATTTTGACGATCGACCCTCCGGAGGTCACATGCCACCAACCATCACCACCTCACCCGCCGACCAAACACCAGTCTCCCGCCGCGACGCCATGCTCCGCATCCTTCGCCTCTCCGGCATCGCTGTCGCCACCGCCGCCACTGCCCTCTATCTCTCCGAACGCAGCCAACATCCTCTCGACGACCTGGTCACCAACGCCAAACACGATCACACCATCCCGCCGCTAGCCACTCTTCCCTCGCTAGCCGTAATCACCAATGGCACTCCCGAACAACTAGTCCAGCGCGCGCTACAAGAACTGGGCGGAATCAACCGCTTCATCTCCCGCAACGATGTCGTCATCATCAAGCCCAACATCGCCTGGGACCGCACTCCCGAACAAGCAGCCAACACCAATCCGCAAGTCGTCGCCGAACTCATTCGCCAGTGCTGGAACGCCGGCGCAAAGAAGGTAATCGTCACCGACGTCAGTTGCAACGACCCGCGCCGCTGTTTCCAACGTTCCGGCATCGCCGACGCTGCCGCTCACGAAGGCGCGCAAGTCCTTCTTCCCGATTCATCGAAATTCAAGCAAGTGGATCTTTCCGGTGAAGTCCTGCAAGCGTGGCCCGTGTTTCAGCCATTCCTCGAAGCCGACAAAATCATCAACGTGCCCATCGCCAAGCATCACAGCCTCACTGGCGTCACTCTCGGCATGAAAAATTGGTACGGAATTCTTGGCGGCCAGCGCCAGCAACTACACCAACACATTCACGAGAGTCTCGTCGACCTCGCCGATTTCATGCGTCCCACTCTGACTGTGATTGATTCCTACCGAATCCTGCTCCGCAATGGTCCCACCGGCGGCAATCTCGAAGATGTCCAACTAAAAAAATCCCTGATCGCCGGCACCGATCCCGTAGCTCTAGACGCCTACGTAGCCAAAGCCTTCTGGAACCTGGACGCATCCGCCATGCCCTACCTGGCCCAAGCCCACTCCCGCCATCTAGGCACCCCAGACTTCGCCTCACTATCCACCAAGCTAGTAAACCTATCGTAGGGGCACGGCACGCCGTGCCCGTCTTGGTTCTAAGTTTTAAGTCCTAACTTCCAGATTCCAAGGCGGGCGCCGAACTCTCACTTCATAAAACTGTCATCCCTCACACGCGCTGTTTGCGTGTGGGGGATCTTCTTCTTCTTTTCTACTTTCAACTGTCAACTTTCAACTCTTGACTTCTTCTTCCCCCGTCAATCCGCCAACTTCAACTTATCCAAATACGTATTGTATGCCGTCTTGATCGCATTCAAATCCGGCGTGGCTCCCGCGTGCTCCGTCAAATTGATAAACTGATCCATCGCCTTGTCAATCTCCTCAAACAGCGCATGATTGGTCTTCGACAGCGCCGTATCCCCGCCGTAATCCTCCGCCTTATCCCAATTCCGTTCCAGTATCCTGGCCAACTTCGATGCCGACGCGGTGTCGCCCTTCTGTATCGCCGCATACGACAATTGCGCCAGCGCGCGATACGGTCCCATTTTCGTATCATCTACGCCAGCCGTCTGCGGCAATTTCTTCTCTTGACCAGCTGCCACACGCGCCATTGCTCCGCTCAACACCAACCCGCTTACCAGCAAAACGAACAGGGCCCCACTCCGTACCTTGTTTTTCATTTTCGCCCCCTAGTCCCGTTAGAGTAACCCTCTAACCGCACCTCCAAATTTATTTTTCTAGAACTCAAGAGAATCAGTAAACAGACCTCCACGTCCCGCCACTAGTGTCCCTCACGTGCTCCACCCCATTGGCCTCATCCCGAACCCACGGTTTTTGTGCGTTCGGGCTCTGCTTTCCTCTGCGACCATCCAACGCCGGAATGTAAACCGCGCACCCCTCCCCATTTCTCTTTCCCTCACCGAACCCCTCTACCCCGTTGCCGCTCCATCCTATCTCTGCTAAATTTATAAAGTACTTCTTCACGCGCGTCGGATGGGCGAGTAGCTCAGCTGGGAGAGCGCCTCGTTCGCAACGAGGAGGCCGAGGGTTCGAATCCCTTCTCGTCCACCAAATTCCCCCGAACAGCTCTCCACCTTTACATCCAATTTTTTCCTCCCGTTCACAATCATTTTTGTTTATACTCCCAGCAATTGCCGGACGTCTCACCGTTTTATTTTTGCCAGATTCGCAAGAACGCACCAGATCTCTGCCCAACCCTCGGAGGGTGCCATGCAAACCAAAAACAGCCTGACCTATTCAGTAAAGTTCACCATCTTGCTTGTTTCTCTCGTTGCTCCGGCATTCGCTCAACAGTTCTCAGATTTTGATCGCGAGCGAGCCCAGCAAATGCTTAAGACCGTTGGCGATGAAGTCCGTAAGCACTATTTCGATCCAAAATTCAAAGGCGTGGACTTGAACGCTGAACTTGATGCTGCGAAACAACGCATCGCCAAAGTCAATTCCATGAACATGGCGCTCTCCAACATTGCTGCTGCACTGGATCCTCTGGACGACTCACATACATTTTTTCTACCGCCTCAGCATGCGGCCCGCTACGACGCCGGATGGCTTTATCAAATGATTGGTGATCGATGCTTCGTTACGCAGGTGCGCCCGAAAAGCGATGCGGACGCCAAAGGTGTAAAGATCGGCGACGAACTTTTGTCCATAAATGGAATAACCCCCACGCGCGATACCGCCTGGAAGCTCCAATATCTATTTGGTTTGTTAAGACCGCAGCGCAATTTTCATCTCGGTTTACAGGATCTCGTAGGCAAACAACGTTTGGTCGATGCGGCGGCTATGGTTCGTGAAACGAAGCGCCTTACCGATCTGACGGGCCCTGGTGGTGGCGACATATGGAACCTTATTCGTGAAGAGGAAAGCTATGAACACCAGATGCGTGTTCGTTACACCGAGTATGGGGACGACTTGATAATTGTGAAGTTTCCGGAATTCGACCTCGCGCCGTCCCAGGTGGGCGAACTGATGGACAAGGTGCGCAAACGCAAAGCTTTGATCTTGGACCTTCGGGGGAATCCCGGCGGAAGCGTCGAAACACTTTCTTATCTGGCTGGCGGTTTTTTCGAAAAGGACGTGAAAATCGCTGATCGAGTTGGAAGAAAAGATACCAAACCGCAAATGACCAAGGGCACCCACAATGCCTTCAAGGGTAAGGTAATTGTCTTGCTGGACAGCGAGTCCGCTTCAGCAGCCGAAGTTTTTGCCAAGCTGATGCAGATTGAAAAGCGCGGGGTAGTTATGGGTGATCGCTCTTCTGGAAGCGTAATGGAAGCGCGACACTATTCCGAAAAGGTTGGCACCGATACCTCCATTTTTTACGGTGTGTCCGTCACCGACGCAGATATCATCATGACCGATGGAAAAAGCTTGGAGCACGTTGGCGTCGCGCCAGATGAAATCATTCTTCCCACCCCCGCGGACTTAGCGAGTGGCCGCGACCCGGTCCTAGCTCACGCCGCCGAAACTCTAGGTGTAAAAATCTCGCCGGAAATTGCCGGCAGACTCTTTCCCTACGAGTGGCGCGAGGAATAGGAAGGTCCATGTAGCACAAGCTTCATGTCTACCCCGAGCTTCGAATGGTTTTTGCCCTCATGTGGCGAGTATCAGACGCATGAGGGATATGCTTTTTCCTCTCTTCAGCCTTCAACTTTTAACTTCCCCTACCCCATCAACCCCTTCCACCTCTTCCACGCTTCATCCCGCGCCTTCTTATTCGCCTCATTCGCGTCTGGAGCCTCTCCTGCCCGCATAAACCCATGTCCCGCTCCGTCATACGTCACCGGCTCATATTTCTTCCCCGCCGCCTTCATCCCGGCTATTGCGTCCGGAATCGTTGCGCCAATCCGGGCGTCATTCCCCGCATAGAACCCATACACGGGAGCCTTGATCCGCGCCATCGCCTCTTTCTCCGGCGGAGGCCCGTAAAAAACAAATGCCGCGGCAAGATCGCCTCGATTCGTCGCAAACTGGAACGTCTGTCCACCGCCCCAGCAAAATCCCGCCACATACAATTTTCCGTTCGCCGCAGGCAACTTCAATCCGTAATTCGCCGCAGCGTTCAGATCCGCCGTCACTTGATCCGGATTCAACTTGCCGATCGCCTCCATTACCGCGCCTGCCGGAAAGCTATTCGTCCTCCCGCCGTCCGGCCCCATTCCGCTCAACAGGTCTGGCGCCACCGCGACGTATCCCGCCGCCGCAACTTCGTCCGCCAACTCCTGCGCCCAATCGCTCAATCCAAAAATTTCGTGGATCACCAGCACCACCGGCCGTTTCTCCTTCGACTCTGGATAAACGATCAGAGTCTCCACGGTTCGTCCATCATGCTTCACCGATGCCCACTCGCTATGACGCGGCGATTTCGCAATTCGTTCTCGCGCCCAGGGCTGCGACCATTCCTGCGCCGCCACCATTTCCCCTCCCGCCATCATCCCCATCACCACCAAAATCATTCCCGCCAGTCGTTTCATACCGAATCCCTCCCCAAAATATCGCCAGCCATCATAATCTCGCCGCACAACTCCAGCAACAAATCTTCCGCAAAACAGAGATTTTGACCGAGAACAATCTATCTCGTTTTCTTGAGACGATCATTCTCCTGTTTTATCCTTCTCGGCGTCTCTGCGCCTCTGCGTTAAATCTTCTCCCGTTATTTTCTTTAGCTTTCCCCAATCCCCAGAATTCCCCGTAACGCCTTCTGCTCCGCCCCCGACCTCGCAAAATCATCAAACGTACTTTTCGCCGCCTCAATAATATGCCTCCGAATAAATGGCGCTCCTTCCCGAGCTCCTTGCTCGCTGCTCTTGATGCAGCATTCCCATTCCAGAACCGCCCATCCCAGAAAATCATATTCCGTCAGTTTCGAAAATATCGTCCGGAAGTCCACTTGCCCGTCGCCCAGCGAACGAAACCGCCCAGCCCGTTTCAACCACGGCTGATATCCTCCATAAACACCCTGTTTTCCTGTAGGCCGAAACTCCGCGTCCTTCACATGGAACATCCTGATCCGCGAATGGTAAAAATCAATAAAGTCTAGATAATCGAGCTGCTGCAACACAAAATGGCTGGGATCGTAGAGTATGTTGCACCGCTTATGCTGTCCCACTCGCTCCAGAAACATTTCAAAGCTCACCCCATCGTGCAGGTCTTCTCCAGGATGAATTTCGTAGCAAAGATCTACACCCGCATCCTCAAACGCGTTCAGTATCGGCAACCATCGCTTCGCAAGCTCGTCAAACGCCGTTTCAATCAGGTTCGCAGGGCGCTGCGGCCACGGATAAACATACGGCCATGCCAACGCTCCTGAAAATGTGACGTGCGCCTTCAATCCCAGATGCGCCGAAGCCCGCGCCGCCAACTTCAATTGCTCCACCGCCCAAGCCTGCCGCGCCTTTCGATTCCCCCGCACGCTTTCCACCGCGAATCCATCGAACATCTCGTCGTAAGCGGGATGGCTCGCCACTAATTGCCCTTGCAGATGCGTCGACAACTCCGAAATCACTAAACCATGCCGCGCAACGACGCCTGCGATTTCATCGCAATAAGCCTTACTCCCTCCCGCGCGTTTCAAATCGAACAGACGCACATCCCATGTCGGAATCTGCACCGCCACGTAACCCAAACTCTTCGCCCATCCGCAAATCGCGTCCAATGTGTTAAATGGCGCGCCATCCCCCACAAATTGCGCCAAAAATATCCCCGGCCCCTGCATCGTCTTCATCCACCAGCTCCAATCGCGTTCCAAACACATGTAGTGGCCGATCCTTAGATCGGCTATCTTTCCTTAGCCAATTCGCTGTTAACTTTTTTCAGCAGCACCAGATTCGAAATTTTCCCCGGCTCGAATGAGGAGCACACTACAGCAATCGTTCAACATACAACGGAACGCCACAATTGCTCTTTGGCGTTACAACTCAACCGGTAATTCACTGGGGTGACTATTCTGTTCCGATCCCGTTTCCTGCGCAGCTTTACTGAATGGCACACGAGCATGTATCGTCGTGCCGCCACCGGGGTGCGAATTCATCGAAAATGTTCCATCGAGATGATTCAGCCGCTCCTGCATACTGATCAGACCAAGCCCGCGGCGCTTATCCAGAGCAGTCGTATCAAAACCAGCCCCGGAATCCCGCACCATCAGGTGAACCTCGCCCGGCATGCCCCACAATCGCACTTCGAATTGCCGCACCCCGCTGTGCTTCACCGAATTGTGTAGCGCTTCTTGCAAGACTCGGAACAAGCACAGGGAAATGTTTGGCGGTAAAGTGCTCGGCAGATCCCGGATCTCCAGATTGATCTCCGCTTTTCGTTCTTCTTCAAACTTTTTGCAGAATCCCCGCACGGCAGCGGTTATGCCCAGAAGCTCCAGCTTGGCCGAGTGCAATTCTCGTGACAACGATTGCAGATCAGTCAAAATCTCTGACGTTTGCCCTCGTAACTTACCCGCGCGGCTGCGCACTCCCACAAACCAATCAGCCGGGCTTTCTTCCAATTCCTCCAGTCCAAGAACCAATAGCGCCAGGCGTTGGCAAATATCATCATGCAGCTCTCTGGCAATCCGCGTACGCTCCTCGTCATGCGCATTAATCAGCCGCCCTCCAACTTTTGCCAGCTCTCTCTCAGCCATTTTGCGAGCTGTTAAATCCACAAAACTGATCAAGTTAATATCGCCAAGCGGCGCGAAGTATATCTCTACATAGCGATACGATCCGTCCTTGCAGCGCACCTTGGTTTCTATTGGCGAAAATTCGGATCGGTTTTGAACAGTCCCTCTGACTCGTTTCTCCCATTCTGTCTTCACCGCATTCCGGTACCCTTCACCCGGATACGCTAGCGGCCACCACTCCGCAACGGATGGAATATCCTCCATCGTGTACCCAAACAGCGCCGTGAATTTGTCATTGAGCAAATGGTTTTTCTCTTCCACGTTGCTCTCAATCAACATGGCCACCGGTGATTTCTGCACAATCTCTCGGCTCTGTTTTTCGTTCGCTCGTAACTGCTCCTCCGCCTTCTTGCGCTCGGTGATATCCGCCGTCATCCCGACCAGCCGCACCATCTTCCCGGATTCGTCGAACGTTGCGTGGCCACTCTCTCCCAGCCACACCAGCCCACCTTCTTGGCGAAACCTCCGATACTCGGTTCGATACGACGGGGCTTCGGGCGTCAAAGAGTTTGCCAAATTCCACAAACTGGCTTGGTCATCCGGATGAATTAAGGTGAAATAATCTTTCGCAACGCTTTCTCCCGAGGGCCCAGTTAGTCCAAGTATTTCCTCGCATTCCGCGGATCTCCTCACTGCGTCCGTGACCGGGTCCCACTCCCACGCATACATTTTGCCGACCTCGGCCGCAATCCGCAGCCGCTCTTCACTTTCCCGCAATGCCTTCTGAGACTTCAAAATGTCGGTAAGATCGTGCGCCATTGCCCGTACAAACGGAACTTCCACACCCTCCGTTCGTAGCGTGCTGGTGTACTTCCAGGTTTGGATCTCCCCGTTCTTCGCCCACAACTTGATGAATCCACTGGTCAGTTTCTTTTCCTTCAGTGAGGCCAGATACTCATCGAGCTCCTTATGTATCTTTGGACTTAGCAACTCACGCAGGCTCCGGTTCACCAACTCTTCGGGCTCATACCCAAGCGTTCGCGCTGCGGCCATGTTTACTGTCAGTAACACACCGTTCAAATCATGCGTGCAGATCAAATCGTGACTGTGCTCTACCAGGTCACGGTAGAGTTGCTCATTCTCGTTCAATGCCTGCACTCCATTCTCAAAGAATTATACCGGCGGGTTCGGCTATCCCCATATCCTATACTCTTGACCGTCCACATCCGTCTACAACGAATTTCTTCCTCGCAAATAGCACGTGACTTACGGATGAGCCGGTGCAAGTTGCTTTATCTTTTGCTCCGCACTATCGCGAATCGCGTTTCTCCGCTGCTCCGTGTCCACAGTGTCATTCGCCAGCAGTTCCATGGCTTTCTTCGCATTCTGCAGCGCCAGCTCTTTTTGCCCATCCGCCAGATATGCATCCGAAAGGCTGTCGTACGCATTGGCTGAATTAGGATACTCCATCACATTCAACCGTAAAATCTCCACCGCACCTTTTACATCACCCATCTGGATATGTTCGTAGCCCAGCAGGTTGACAAACTCCTCCGGCAGCATTCCTGCCCCCACTCCATGCTCGTGACCTGCCGTCAGCGTCTTCGCAACTTGCTTCGCGCCTTCTCCACCAGGTTGGTCAATCAGTTCCAAATTGTGAACCACCTGCGGCTCCAACGCCGTGCCGTTCGTTTTCGGTGCCCGTTCCGGATGATTCGTAAGCGTAGCCAAAAACCAGGTCGCGATTATGTCCGGCAAATCCGTGTCTACCGTAAACATTTCCGCCGCGTGCCCGCCCTTTGCGTAGTGCGCGAATCGGCTCGCGGGATTTGTCGAAACGCTGAACAACCATTGCATCAACAACGCTTGATTGCCGAATATATCGTCGTCTGCCGCCGAAGTAAAAATTGGTAAGTTTTTTGACGATTGCAAAAACAATCGCCCGTCGCGATCGGTCGGCCCCGCCAGCAGCACCAGTGAGTTCACTTCCGCGTGCTTTCGCGCCAGTTTGATCGCCATGTTAACCCCGCAACTGGCCCCTCCCACTCCGATCCGGTCGCGCACCACCCCAGGCTGCGTCAGCAGATACTGGTAAGCCATCTCGACATCACCCGGCCATTTCTCTGTCTCGATTTTGTTTTCTTCCTCAGGCTTCAGCTTGTCATGCGGAGTTCCGCCACTTTCCCCAAACCCGCGATAATCGATCGTGAGCACATTGATTCCCTCTGCAGTCAGCCGCTCACCCAACACGTCCCACAACTTCCGCTGCTGATTGCATTGATGCAGCAGCAAAACTCCTGGCCCGCCTTTCGCCGAAGCAAAATAAGTCCCCTTCAGCAAAGTTCCATCCCCCGCAGTCAAACTAACAACTCGCTGAGTCGCCAACTCCTGCGCACCGCAATCTCGCCCAACCAGCGTCGCAACAAACGCAATAAATAAAAAGGAAGTAATCCGCATCACCAACATAATCACCTCCATCAAATACCGACGCGACTCCCGCACACTCCCGTAGGGGCGGCTTTACCCCGCCCTTCTGCCCGGTGCCGCCAACAACTTTCCCTGAGAGATCTCGAAGGGCGTCTCGAAAACAATTCCGCCTCTTCACTCCGGCAGTACCTGCCCCTTCGTCTCCCACCCAAACGGCGCCGCCGCAATTCCCGCCACAAACGCAATCGCTGTCAACGCCACCGGTATCCAAATCGTATGAAAATACGCCACTCCCGCTCCCACCAGAAATGTAAATCCAGCTCCAAATATCCTTCCCACTGAAGTCGCGAACGCAAACGCACTCCCTCGGCACTCCGTGGGATATTGTTCCGGCAACCACAACGTATACATGGCGAAATTGGCCCCGCCAAATCCCAGAAAAATCAGCGTAACAATAAACCAGTTCAGTGCATGATGGGGAAGATAAAACACGTACCCGAATCCCACTCCAATCGACACCATCATCAACGCAAAATATCCTGCCAGCGTCACCCGGCGCCCAAATCGTTCGGCAATCATCGGCAGGACAACGCATCCCACAATCGTGGCCACAGACAGCAGCATCGTCGCCAACGAAATCAGCGTAGTCGTCTGCCCTTGCCACACCTTCTCGCGCCCTGAAATTTCATTTATTGCCGCAGGCACGTACACTGACCCGGCCCACAGCCCGATGATCGACACCAGCACATAAAACGAATTCAGCAGCGTTCGCTTCCGATATTCTCGCGAAAATAAAATCTGCAAGGGCCGCGCGACCGACAACTTCTTGATCACCTCCGCCTTGCTCTTCCACTTCGCCGAATCCGTCACCCCATACCGAATGAAGCCGATCAACAACGCGGGAAGTCCCCCAAGCGCAAACATGCTCCGCCATCCGTGCCGGTTCCCAATCAAGTAATTCGCTAACGCCGCCAGAAAGAATCCCACGTAATATCCCGTATGCATCCACCCCGCCGCGTTCTTTCGGCGGTCTTCCGGCCATTCCTCGGCTACAAACGTTCCCCCCATCGCCCACTCGCCGCCGATTCCGATTCCCGCCAGCACCCGAAGAATCGCCAGGTGCCACACCTTCCCGCTGAAGCAGCACAAAAAGGTGAATAGCGAATACCACAGGATCGTGACCATCAAGGTTCGCACTCGCCCAAATTTGTCGGCAATCGGGCCCCAAAGAAATGCCAAGCCCCATCCCACCAAAAATAATGCGAACAGCAGCCCTCCGTAAAATCCGATGCTGGCGATATCCGCGCGCCTCCCCGACCGCGGCAGCAACTCCCGCAACGCCGGAACCATCACCAGCGCAAAAATGTAAGAGTCCATTCCATCGAGGGCCCAGCCACCCCACGCCGCAAAAAATCCGCGCCACTGATTGGCCGTGAGAGGTGTCTTCGCGTCTGCCAGCACCGGGGCTCTCAACTATTTTCCAGCAACCACACGCAACAACATCGCGTCATCCGCGGAGATCTCCATGTCTGCCTTTTCAAATCTCAACGTGATTACTCCCATCGGCTCTTTCTTTCCGGTCTTCACAATTTTTACTCCACTCATTCCGTACACCCCGCACGCATTCGACGAAAATACCCACAGCGCCTGCAGCCGATCGTCTCCATTCACTGGCCCTTCGCATTCAGAGCCAGGCTGTTCAAACACATGCACCAGCACTCCTCCAATCACTCCCTTTCCCACTTTTTGTTTCTGCCGGCTCCGCACCTCTCCACCATCTCCATACCGTATGTCTCCCCCGATCTGCACGGTGTTCGCCCAACCTGCGGGCGTTCCGTTATCGGCCCCGGTAAACGGCGTTTGCGCGGCGCGTACTGCCTGGTAGGAAGCCATCGCCCGCAAACTCACCGCTATCGGAATCATTTCCTTGTGATACTCAATCTTTTCGAATCGCAACGAAACATCTACTCCCGGCCCATCCCCCACTTTTGCTACCGACACGATTTTCCCCACCACTCTCGACTTCACCGCGATCTTGTCATGTTTGGTCAACGGCACATCCTGCTTCACGCGCCCTTCAATCTCCTGTCCCGCTTGCGCACGTTCCACAGACAGGACCTGCCCCAGCGTTACCGGAATGATGACTCCCACGGGTGCCACCGCGGAAGTGTTCACGGCCATATATTCGTTCATGTGCCCAGAAGCTACTTCGGTCTTCGCCGCGTATCCTAACGCACATCCAACCACCAACAACGCCAGCACAAATCCCACTGCCATGATCTTTACTCGCCAATTACCCTTGCATTTCATAAGTGACCTCGTAGCAACACTTGGAATTTGCCAGCCCGCTTCCCCATAGCTTCCAAGCAACTTACATCGCCCGGGGCGAGCACACAAGAATCTTCGCTCCTGTGCTTCCTCTACTGCGTTAGATTTTCAGGTAAAAAAAGAAAAAGAGGGAACGTGGGGCGGTCGTTCCCTCTTTGGACCTGAGCAACTTGGGGGAAGTTGTCGGGTCAGCGCGAAATGTTTGCAGCAACGATGATCAGTTCTGGCTTTTCACGATTCTGACTAATCTGGGTCTCTGTGCGGCTCATGGGGAACTCCCGACCTGCTGAATTTCCTTCAATCCAAATCTGGTAAAGAAAATAATTGTCGCCTACTCGATGGAAAATCAGTTTGGTCACATCCGATGGCGCTATTTCTCGACATGTATTGGAATTGACGAAAACTCCAGTGCCTTCCTGAGTGTTATCAATTCGTAGCGTTGTGGCTGCGGTGCCGATGGATTTTACAGTGTACTCGCCGGCAGAATACGCGTGGTTACCCACCACGAAATCAAACGGAACAGTTGCCTTTACGGCTGTCTGCGCCTGGGCGGCCGTAGCCATCGCCAGCACTGCTACACCAAATAACAAAGACCGTAGGTTTCTCATAAATCCTCCTGTATGTCGAAATCGAAGAGAGGTGGATTCAGGTGGCTCGCCTTTAGGTGGCCATCTTGTTCCTGGTATCTCTTGCAACTCACGCACAACAGAAGGGCATGTCCGATTCCAATCCCCCGCCTAACTTTCAATCGCAATAAACTTTCGCGTATCCGCTTTACTCTCAACCGAATGTGGGCGCCAATTCCGCACCAATATTCCGCCATCGCGTATTTTGCTCTGCTGTCCACCCTGACTCACAATCCGATCGGCATAAAGAAGGTGTCTCATTTGCACACCTCGGCTTACCGTGAATCTCAATTCTCATTCCTGCAACAAGGCAAACCCTTCAAATGGTGTGAATTGAAACTTCTTACAGTTTCTGCTTTCCTGACAGCTAGCTTTTTTGCCCATTCTCGCCAATCGGATAGGCCGCTCTATCTCTTCGGATAGGCTGCCACGACCACTACGCTGACGCACCCTATCGCACGATTCCACAGCGTCTTCCAGCAATAAGAAAGGAGGAGCCGAAGCTCCCCCTTTTCCACCAATCTGACCGCAAAGGATGTCTTTAGAGAGGATTTGACGCGTTCGTCGCGGGCGCTGCGGGGTCCACGCGTATTACCAAGGTCTCGTTGCTGAAAAAATGGCGCTGCCCAGAACTTCCCTGCGTGATCGGATCAGCGTTTATGTCAAACGTAGTGTCGTTTGTGCCGTTCGCAGTGGTACCGGGCGAAATGCTGGTGATCGTGTAGCCGCTCTTCTGGCCTGCCGCCAGCGCAACGTCAATCGTGCCTGTCGCCGCCGGGCAGATGGTCCCAGAGTTCAGTTCGGATAGTGTGGCTGCGTAGAAATTGCAAACTGTATCGTATGTCACTTGCGCAGTATTGATCGAACGCACAGAGCCCACGGCCGACGCTTCGTTGGCGGAGATGCGCGACATCAGCAGGCTAGGAATCGCGATTGCCGCGATGACCAAAATGATTGTCACCACAATCAAGAGTTCGATGAGCGAAAAGCCTTTTTGCTTCGACTTCATTTAAGTCTCCTTTTATCTCAGCAACTCGGGAAATTTGTGGGCCACTGCGATTGGCCATCTCGTTTGAATGAACCAATCCTACGGCTGAATCGAAAAGCAACCCATAGAGCAGCAGACTCAAATTAATTGATTCGACTGTACCCCTCTGGAATAGACACCTGGTTTGCCCAGGTACAGGTCGGCTGAGTTACCAAGGTTTTAGTACCGCCCTCTCTCCGACCTTCGCCATTACCCCCGCAATACGCTTGTTTTGTTATAGTTATGGGCGGCCCGACCGAATGACTCTGGTGTGGTTCAAGTTCTTGGCCAAAGT
>DASXIT010000213.1:0-36717 GCA_036497825.1 Candidatus Acidiferrum sp. | reverse complement strand
AAACATACTGTCCATCGGGCGATTCGATGGGCATGCTGGAGGCTGTCTTGGTCAGTTGTACTGCGCGCCCGCCGGTCGCAGCCACGCGCCAGACCGTGAGGCTAGAATGGGTCAAACCACTCGCGAAATAAATCCACCTCCGGTCATGCGACCAACTGGGCAAGGAATTCATCCGGGTTCCGGTCTCCAATTTCCTCGGGACTCCGCCGTTCGCATCCAAGACATACACGTTGGCCTCTCCGCCAACCCGTGAGTCAAAGACGATTTGTTTACCGTCAGACGACCAGCGGGGCGTCCCGGTCTCGGCGCTCAAAGAGGTCAGCTGCTGGGCATTGTCACCATCGCTGTCACATACCCATATTTCATGAGTGCCGGAGCGGTTGGAACTGAACACGACCCTTCTGCCATCCGGCGAAATAAATGGGTCATATTGCTCCCGCGTGGAGGTAACCAGGATGCGGGCATGAGCTTTTGCGCCATCCAGGTCCACCCTCCAGATATTTCCGTTGATCCGCGACTGCACGTAGGCCAGCCGCTTGCCGGATGAACTCACGACCGGTGAGCTGACATCGTGCCCAACGGGCACTTTTTCCGGGGATTCAGTCCGGCCCGGCGTGATCTGCCACAGCTCTCCGCTCGCGAAACGAGCGTAAGGAGAACTGGTTGAGAAAATAATCCGCGCACCGTCGCGAGTCCAGGTAGGACCCTCAATCCCCTGCGGTCCGTCGAAGAGTCGTTGGTTCTTGCCTCCCCGTAGCTCTTGCAAATTCAAAGAGAACCCCCCATCGTCCCGAATGCAAAGATAGACGAGCGAGTCCCCAAAAGGGGAGAACCCAGGTTCAAGGGCATACTCACAATCGGTAGTGATCTGCTTCCGTTCCAGCGTATCCAGCGTGAGTAGGAAAAGCTGTGTTGAGTACGGGACAAAAGGGAAATGATCGGCGAATGCGAGTTGCTTCCCGTCGGGTGACCAGGAAATGGCTGCCGGTGAGTGCCAGAGCAAAGCGCTATTCGTAGAAGCGAGTTTTCGTTCCGGTCCTCCCAGCGCCGGAACCAGGAAAATACCCGGGTCCTCTGTGGCCACCCGGTGTACCGCGATAGTGCGCCCATCGGGCGACCACGCCACACCGAGCCATGTAGCCGGATGATTCGTCAACCGTAGCGGCTTATCCGTGCCGATAACTTTGACGTATAGATCGAACCCCGCTCCATTGTTTTCACCGTCCCATCCGAATGCTACCTGGCTGCCATCCGGTGAGAAGCTAGGAGAAATCTCCTGACCGGGGAGAGCGGTCAGCGGGACTGCCTCGAGTAGTTGTGGCTGAGATTGGTGCGTGAACAAGCTGATGAGCCAGTGGCGGGCAATGGGAGAAAACAGCAAACTCGAGGCGATTACTAAAATCACTAACCCGACTGCTGTCTTGAGCCAATTCGGGTGATGATCCAAATGACCAATTGGTTGGACGGCGCTGGGTGAAGAAATTTTGTCACCATTGGCGGTCATCCATTCTACCGGGATCATGAAGCGGTACCCATATTTTGGAAGAGTCTCGATGAACTTAGGATGGTCGGCCGAGTCGTCGAGGGCCTGGCGTAGTTTCTTGACGGCAGTGTTCACACCGAGTTCGAAGTCGACGAACGTGTCCTCGGGCCACAGTACCTGGCGCAATTCTTCGCGGGTAACGACTTTTCCCTCTGCCTCCAGCAACAAACGTAGCACTTGAAATGGATGGCCCTGAATGGGCACACGCAGGCCGGAGCGCATCAGTTCGCCACTGCTTAGATCAACCTGAAATTGATCAAAACTCGCGCCCGCAGGAGGTGAACTGGGGATGGGCAAAGAAACTTGCACCAGCTTTCGGAGTGAGTATAGCTCATTCTGATGGCCACAGTGGCTTATTCGGCGATCCACTCCGGTCGTTAATTCCCGATGTTTCAGAGACATTCGTCTCTTCACCTCAAGTTCACCCGGAGTTCACCCCGCGTCTATGGAACGGTCTTGCGAAGAATGGGAGAGTGAGGCCTTACGGTGCGGGACGAGAATCGCGACCTGGCGCCTCTCAAATACACCCCAGGCAATTTCTCACGGACTGCTCTGCGAGTCGCGGCAATATCGCGGTTCTTGCGGCCTTCGGCTACTAAGAAAACCAGAAAGGAAAGCCCTATGACTCAGACCCACAGAGGCGTTTTCGGAGAACGCTGCGGTGCGATTAACATTCCGCTTATCTTCTTCGGCTCGACGCTGCTACTGGCATTTTTGATAGGAGTTCCGCAGACTGCAAAAGCCTGGCAAACTTGGCATTTGAAGGTAGGAGCAGAGAGCCGCGATCAAGCCAATCAGGCCACCGCTTTCCTACCGAACGAGATTTGGATCTACGCGGGCGACAGCATACAGTGGACGTGGCAACCGAAGAATGAACCTCACACAGTTACTTTCTTGAAGCCCGGACAGACACGTCCAACGCCGCCACCACCCATAGGGCCACCGTCCGGGCCGCCGATCGGGCCGCCTTTCTATTTCGGGAATCCAGGTCCGGGGCCATTTACTGAGTGTCCGAGCCCTAACCCCTACAACGGCGGCACAGCCACCTACGACGCGAGTGCCTGTGTTTCCAGCGCTGCATTGTATGGCGGCACGGCTCCCTCAACCTTTACAGTGACCTTCCCGAATCCGGGCAATTACAAGCTGGTATGTTTGATTCACACTAACATGAACGGAACCGTACACGTCCTTAGCGCGGATTCGACGTCACCGTTTTATGCCGCATCTCTGCCGTACACTCAGTCGGACTACGACAGGCAGGCCTGGGATGAGGCGGAAGATATTCTGAAGGACACCGATAAACCCAAGGAAGAAGTAAGGGATTTTCCGCGATCCAAAAATGAAGTGCTCATGACCGGTGAAATGGTGGCTACGGGCGGAGGGCGGCAGTTCTTGGCCATTGTTCGCTTTTTCCCGGAAACGATCTATATCCACCAGGGAGATACCGTTGAATTCACGAACGTGGATCCGGGTGAGCCGCACACGATAACGTCGGGTAATAGTGACACGTTGGTTAATAACATGGCGTTAATCAACGCGAGTCCGGAAGGGGATGGGGCGCTGGGTGCGACTATAAACTCAGCCAGTAATTTTGGAAATGCCACCCCGACCACCGGTGTAAACTCTGGGTTTCTGGAAGCGGCGCCGGAAGACGCGGCCGGACGCGGACAATCGCCTCCTGGGACGACCCGGTTTCGCGTAACATTCAATATCGCTGGCACCTTCCCTTACCACTGTGCGCTGCATGATGTCTCCGGGATGCACGGCACGGTGGTAGTGAAGTAGCGCGCACGATGTTGGCAAGATCAATGGGCACTTCATGAGAGCCCAATTCTCAAGGTGTTGGCTGTTCGGGCTCCTGCTATGGGCAGCGACGATCACCGACGTCTCAGCTCAGGCGCCCTCAAAGGCGCCCGAGTCGGCGCAGGCCGCGCCCGGCAAAGCCGACTATCACGGGGGGTTGGTTTCTCCGCCGCTCCCCAAACCAAAATTCACGCTCACGGATACCTCGGGCACGGCGTTCGATTTTGACGCCAAAACCCGGGGATATGTGACGTTTCTGTTTTTCGGATACGCCCAGTGCCCGGACATGTGTCCACTGCAAATGGATATGATTGCAGATGCGCTGCGGAAATTGCCACCGGCTACGGCCAACCAATTCAAGGTGGTTTTTGTCACCACCGATCCCGCACACGATACGCCGCAGGTATTGCGCATGTACCTCGATCGCTTTAATAGGCGTTTCATTGGCCTCACGGGAAGCGAAGAAGCCATCAAGGCGGCACAAGTGGCTGCCAATCTTCCACCGGCTAAGAAAGGGACCGTGCGACCAGATGGCAACTATGAAGTGGGCCATTCGGCATTTGTCCTGGCCTACACCAAAGACAATCTGGCGCACGTGATCTATCCGGTGGGACTAAAATCGGAAGACTGGGTACACGATCTGCCGTTTCTCGTGTCGGAAACCTGGACCAATCCTTGAGGATTGACTTTAAAGGAGCGGCCGGCGGCGATGCGGCCTTGTTCTGTTCCACGGAGACTCCGAGGCAGTCGCACCAATGCGGGTTCGTTCTAACTCCGATTCCGCTGCAGCTCGGAATATTGCCATAGTTTGCGCACGGACGCCCTTACTGGACAATATGGAATAGATGGCCATTTGCGTAAGTTTCGTGGCTCGCATCAGCTTCCGTACTCCGATCTTTCGCCACTCTCTTGTTTCATGTTCGTCTGCCACCAGCAATTTTCCGGACGAACCATATGTCTGAATTTTGGTATCCCGCATGCTGGGGTCCTCGCCTTGCTCCCAATATCGATCTGTTTCCTTTCCGACGGAAATTAGATTCTTGGCCACAATTGCGGCACGGCGAAGCAATCCTTGGCTGAACGGGAAAAAAGAGAGAAGAACTCATGTAAAGAGCAACACTCTTGACAGAGATCGACCTTCTCATGGAAGGACCTTGCCGACTTTTTCCTCACGCAGCGCCAGTTAGTCTGCTCCATGAGATAACATTCCTGACTAGATTCTTATGACCGACGAACTGATTGTTGCGTCACAAAAAGCGTTCTGTATAGAACGCGCAGCGGAGTATGTGGCGTCGCTGCCAGAATCGAAGTTAGGATTTGCTCTCTCCACTAAGGGCAAAATCCCCATCGACGGTCTACCTCACCCAGCGGTGGCTGACACAAACGGTTGGTACATCTGGTGTGGGGAAGATTTCAGTAGTGACGCCAAGTTCTTCCAGCCTCTCCACGCGAGCCATGTGTACGTGGATTATCCCGAGGTCGCACCGTTCCTTCGCGGAGCATACGACGGGAACGCATGTGCGGAAGCTCTGGAAATACCTCTTATTTCTGGAATCGGCCGGGTCCGAGTCTCTGCAAAGAGTGGTTGCAAGCATTCGCGGGCAAAATGGAATGCGGGTGTGTACGTGCGAAATCTGCCATCGAGGCGCCTATGCGTCCGTCTACAGGGGTCAAAAGATAGGCGTGAATGTCGCCCGCATGGGGCCCGGTTTGCACCGTTGCCATACCCGAGATTTGTCCGCGCTCATTGATATTGCTAGCCGAGATTATGAAGAGGTTGGAATCCGCGGGAATTAGCGTGTTAAGGTCGGTCATCACACCGTCCTGCCAGATGAAGCCGTGGGACCAGTTGAACTTGGAGTCAAAGTTGTTTCCCACCACTTGGCCCCGGTTGTTGATGCCGGTGGCAAAGGCGGCAAAATCTCCCGGCAGAGCGCCGAGGTTTGTGACTGCACCGTCCGCGCCGTTCTGCCAAACCGCGGCATAGAAGGTTGTGCCGTCAGCACTGCCGACCTGCCCGACGATTTGGCCGCGGTTGCTAATGGCGTAGGCGAAATTGGAACCTGTACCTCCGAGATCCTGAAGCACGAAGGCAGTGTTGTCTTTCCACATTACGGCGTGCGTCGCTGCGCTGCAGTTTCCCGAGTAGCCTACGGCTTGGCCTCGATCGTTAATCCCGAATGCGAAACCGTCTGGATCGTTACCCACCAGAGGAAGAGCTTCGGCGTTGCTTCTTTCCCACAACGCCGGCAACGCAATCCGATTGTTAGTTGTGCCGGCTGGGCATGTGGAGTCCACGGCACCGTCTTCGGCAAATCCGACGACTTCTCCGCGGTTATTGATGGCGCTGGCCTCCCCATTATTTCCGCCGAGCGTGGGAAGAGCGCTCATGTGGCCGTCTCGCCAAAGAAACGGAACGCACGTAAGGTGTGTGCGGAAGCCGCAAATGTCTTCGCCGTTCGGATCTGGATCAGCTGTTTCGGACATACCAACGGCTTCCCCGCGGTCGTTGATCCCGCCCCAGTTAATCCAACTGTTGCCGTCGGGTTTTCCAAGCGTGCCCAGGTCGATGTTGAATCCGTAGATGCTTATCACTGCGCGGCCCCTTGAAACTGACGTAAACAAATTATTCTCGGGAGGGTTCACGGTCCCATCCATGTTCTCCGCCCAGCCCTGATTATTGAGGCCCATGGCCATGCTGAAGTTGTCTTTGCTGTTGCTAATACCCAAATCGGTAATTTTGTAGCTCTGTTGAGCGAACGCATTGCTGAAGCTACCCAGAACAATCGTCGCAACTCCCGGTATCCAGAAATTCCGCAACCGTCTTAGTCTACTCATATCTTCTCCTTTTGGTCCGAGCAAAGACTCCGTGCCGAGACGCCTGGCGATTTGCGTCGGTTACCGCCTGGCGCTCTGACAGTTAGTGTGCAATTGAGAGCAGAATTGGCTCACAACTTCACAAATTCTCGCTGAGTGACAACTAACGCAGCACGTGGTGTTCTACTTTCACAACGATTACGTGACACAACAGGCCCAAGACTTCAGAGTTCGAAAACAAGTGGCGGACTAACAAGATGCTTGGACGATCCCAAAACAACTAGAGCGACTATTTCTTCAACTTCTCATACACACACTGGCGAAAGGCTACAAAATTCCAGATTTCCGAGCAGCCGAGAGTCAGGAGTTGTTTTCGATTGACTTTTCAAATGATTTAACATACATACTTGTCGGTATGTTAGGTGATCACAAAAGGACGCGAAGGTTCCGTGATCCAGAGCGTACACGGGAACGCTTGCTGCAAGCGGCCTTTCGGGAAGTCCACAGATCAGGATTCCAGACTGCGGGCATCGATACAATTCTCGCCGCCACCAACGTCACCAAGGGAGCGCTCTATTACCACTTCGACGGCAAGGAAGCCCTGGGATATGCCATCGTCGAAGAGATCATCGCAAAACTTGTCCGCGACAGGTGGTTGCGTCCTCTTCTTAGCGACGGGCAAACCATCGACATTTTGATCGGCATTGTCCGGGGATTACCAGCGCGGCCCGCAGACGTTCGAGCCGGCTGTCCACTGCTCAATTTGGCACAGGAGATGTCTTCACTCGACGAGCCATTCCGCAAGCGACTGGAGAGGATATTTCTTGCCTGGCAGCACGGCGTTGCTTCGCTTTTGCGGAAAGGGCAGTCTCAAGGAACTGTTCGTCGCAACCTGAATCCAGACGAGGCTGCCAGCTTTCTGATCGCGATGGTTGAGGGCTACGGCTCGCTAGCAAAGAATGCTCAAGATGCAAAGGTGTGGGAAGTGGGAGTCACAAATATCGTGGGGTGGCTGAGGTCTCTTCGGGCGTCTCGCCAATCTCGGAGAGGGGGACGACGTGCCACGAATCGCGTTCAAGGCAAAGGGTAGCATCCTACTCTTGGATTTGGCCGACATCTCGGCAGTGCAAGCCGAAGGTAATTACGTTTCGTTGCAACTTCGACCTAATCCCTATTTGGTGCACGAGTCCCTCTCTTCCATGGCGGAGAAGCTCAAACCCTACGGTTTTATTCGCATCCACCGCTCGGTCATCGTGAATATTTCGGCGGTGGAGGTGATCCAACCTTTGCCGACCGGGGAGTACAGGCTGCGTGTAAAAGGTGGGAGAGAATACTTGGTAACGCGGACACACAAACACAACCTCAGAGATGTTGCTCAACTGTGGGTCGGCTCAGAGCGGCTTTGCGGCTAACAGCTAGCAAGATTCTACACGATTCGCACGGTGAAGGGAGACGACCCGATGTTGCGTCTGCTTATGTTGGCTTTTGTCTCTGCGTATATGACCCTGCCGGCCTTCGCTCAAACGACAGACGTTGGCTATGCCGATGAGTTGTCGCCTTCGCTGGCGGGCGGTGCCAATGCGATGCACGCGGCTATTCGCCGGAATCTAGCAGAGGCGGCAGAGAACATGCCTGCGGATGAATACACCTTTCGACCAACGCCGGAGCTCCGGACCTTCGGTCAGATTATCAGTCACCTCGCCAAAGCGAACTTCTTCTTCTGTTCGCAAGCTGTGGGCGAAAAATCGCCAGCAACCGTTGGCTACGAGCAAATCACTGCCAAGGCTGCACTCGTTAAGGCGCTGAACGATTCTCTCGTCTATTGCGACCGGGTGTACGCAGCGACCACCGACGCTAACTTCAGTCAGCCGGTGCAGATTGCGGATGTTGTGGGCACGGGGTCGCGCAATACCATCCGGGGCGCTGTGCTGATGTACAATATCACCCACAATAACGAGCATTACGGCAACATCGCCGTTTACATGCGGCTGAAGGGCCATGTTCCGCCCTCAACAGCTCGGGCCCAGCAGCGAAAGAATTAGTAAACGGATACAGTTAAGAAAAAACAGCCCTCCGAATCGAAGCTCGAATGTAACTCGAAGCAGCGGATTGCAAATTGAATGCTCCCTGTCAGACGTTGTAACTCTTTAGGACTGAACTGATCGCGACTATTGATCCAGCCGCCGCACTCTGCCTCCTACTCATTTAACGCAGAGCCGTCGCCGCGAGGCAAGCGAACGTGGCCACTCGATAGAATACCGATCCGGTCCCGGATCGATTTCTCAAGGAGCTAGAGGCTATCGTGGAACAAAGATTGGAAGTTATAAAGTATGTACTTTTGAACGGTCAATGGCCCGGAAAAGTCATTAAGCTGCGCCAATGAATTGGCGAAGAGACGGCTGTGCGTTGGGAGCAGAGTAAGGGGAAAAGTGATACACCGCGTTTTGGGTGCAATCGATATTCTCGAATTCAGGCGTTAGAATATGGGGTAGGTCTGGGTATTAGTCTCCAATTGTGGAGAGAACATGACCGACTTTGAATTTCGCATTAGCGATGTTCCTCATCACACCGAACTGCTGCGTGGCCTGAAACCGCGTGAAATCGATTTGATCTTAGCAGCTGGGAGGCCCTGCCGATTTCGGGCTAAATCCGTGATGACCTATCAGGGTGATCCCGCCGAATACCTACTATTATTGTGGAAAGGCCGCGCACGTTACTTCTACGAAGCCCCAAATGATAGAAAGCGCATCCTGAAATGGATCACGCCAGGACAGATATTTGGCGGAGCAGCACTTGTGTCTGAACCCTCCACGTATCTCGTCAGCACTGAAGCGGTGCAGGATAGTATTGTCCTTGAATGGAATGGTCCTACCATCCGCGACTTTGCCCGACGGTATCCTCGGCTATTAGAAAACGCGCACCTCATAGATATGGATTATGTCTCTTGGTTCGTCGCAACCCATACGGCGTTAACCTCACAGAGCGCGAGGAAGAGGCTTGCGTCCATACTCTTGGGATTAGCGAGAAGCGTCGGGCGAAGAATCCCTGGCGGGATTGAACTGGATGTGACCAACGAAGAGCTTGCCAACTCTGCGGATATTACTCCCTACACTGCGAGCCGCCTCATCAGCGAATGGCAAAGATCCGGTGCTGTTCGCAAGCGCAGAGGGAAGATTCTACTGCTCTCACCCGAAACATTGAGAAGAACTAAATAAAGTTCTAATCCGAAACAGTCAGGTCAATCGGTCAAGTTGGGACTGACAACTCCAATGGTGGGGTAACTGTCGCCATCTGATGTCAAGGCGTAGCTCAACCATCGAGCAAGTTGCCCACGAGCAGCTAAGTACTTGCCGCAGAGCAACCAGGATTCACCTCTGCTTGTGCATACTGTTGAACGGCCTGCAGGAACACGTCCTAAAGGCGGTGCACTCATGAGCCTACGCTCAACCATTTTTGCGCATTAAGGAAAAGAGTGGAGGAGCAACTGTCGTCATCAATTCGCATTCTCATAGCTGATGATTACAAAGATTGGCGAGTCCGAGTCCGTTTGCTGCTTCAGGCACGGCTAGAATTTCAAGTCATCTCCGAAGCGTCGGATGGATCAGAAGCTATCCAGAACGCCGAAGAACTGAAGCCGGACTTGATTCTGTTGGACATCAATCTCCCAACGATGAATGGAATCGAAGCCGCCCGGCGGATTCGACAACTCTCCCCCAACTCCAAAATAGTCTTCCTAAGTCAAATCAATGATCTCGACGTCGTGCGGGCAGCCTTGAGCTCGGGTGCTTTGGGTTACGTTCGCAAGACAGATAGCGGAAGCGAACTACTGCATGCCATAGATGCGGTTCTTCGTGGTAAGCAATTTGTCAGTAGCAGCCTAAAAGGCTACGAGTTTACCGACGCCTTAGGAGAGAAAGCCCCTCACAGCCATGAAGTCCTGTTCTATTCTGATGACACGGTTCTTCTAGATGGCGTTACTCGCTTTATTGCTGCTGCCCTAAAGGCCGGTGACGGAGCCGTCGTGCTCGCCACGAAGTCACACTGTGACGCTCTTCTTCAGAAATTGAAGGCAGAGGGTGTGGATACAGATGGCGCCCTTCAACAGGGTACCTACATTTCATTGGATGCTGCCGACACGCTCTCAACAATCATGGTGAATGGTTTGCCTGACCCGGTTTTATTTTTCGAGGGCATCAGTGGCTGCATTGAAGCAGCTGCTAAAGCAGCGAAGTCAGTGCCGCCTCACGTTGTTGTGTTCGGTGAAGCCGTGGCCCTCTTGAAGGCAGAAGGCAATGCTGATGCAACTATTCGGTTCGAACAACTCGGAAACGATCTAGCCAAAACACACAACGTAGATATCCTGTGTGCATATCCACTGAGCAGTTTTCACGGCGAGGAAGACGAACTCGTTCTCCAGAGCATCTATGCGGAACACTCAGCCGTCTATTCTCAGTGAGATAGTAAGACCACATTCTAGGTTATCCTGCCGCAGTTGCGTCACCTTTTGCAAGTATGCGCAGTTCAGCTTCCGTTTTCGAAACCAACCAATATGAAACCACCTTCAGCGTTTGCAAATCCGCACACATCTTTAGCTAATTCATAGTGGCCGGCTGCAGTTGAGAAATCATAAGGATTTTTCTTCTTAGCCTCAAACCAAGTGTCTTCGTTCTGATCGATCAGCGAGTCGAACAGGTTCGATTCAACGATGTGTTTGATCAGGTGCAGCTGTGGGCGCAGAATTTCGATTGTCCCTCGCAAAATGTGTTGGACATACACAGTGAAGTCGGCGCCGCAATCGCCGAGCAAGTGAAACTGGAGCTGACACCCGAAGAGAAACTGCGATTGCGATCCGGGCACAACGTGGAGCAGGAAGCCCACGATTTCTATCTTCGCGGGCGCTTCCACTGGGCCAAGAGCACGTATCCCGAGATGCAAAAGGCGACGGAGTATTTTCGCAAAGCAACACAACGTGATCCAGGCTATGCCCTGGCGTTCTCAGGTTTGGCCGATACCTTGATGATCTTGCCGATCAACAGCGATGTGCCTCCTAAATCAATATTTCCGGAGGCGAAAGTCGCAATTGCGACGGCTCTGGAGTTGGACCCCGAATCTGCCGAAGCGCACAATTCCGATGCGACGAGCAAGTTCTGGTTTGACTGGGATTTTAGCGGCGCCGAAGCAGCGGCGCGGAGGGCCATCCGGTTAAACCCTAGTTATTCGCTCGCATACCTTTACCTCGCTCACGTGCTTTCGAACACTGCTCGCCACGAAGAAGCTCTCGTGGTAATTCGGAAAGGGCGGATGCTTGATCCATTCTCATTAATTACCAACGCGATGTACGGGCAGTTTCTCTACCAGGCAGGAGAAGTTGAGAAATCCATCGAGCAATTCGGGGCAAATATCGAGATGGAATCCAGATTTTGGGTAACCCACATTTGCCTGGCGAAAGCGTACGCGCGACAAGGCCAGTACGACGAAGCGCTGGCGAGCTGCGACCGGGCAAGCGAATTTTCGGGAGGTAACTCGGAAGCGGTGTCGTTGGCGGGTTACGTTCACGCGGTTTCCGGCGAACGGGGGAAAGCCAAGGACAAGCTGCAAGAATTGGTGGAGCAAAAAGCAAAGACCTACGTGCCCCCGTACAATTTGGCGCTGGTGTGTGTGGGATTGGGAGAGACGGAAGCTGCAATCGAATACCTGCAGGAGGCATTTGAGGATCGGGACGTGCATATGACGTTCCTGCTGGATTATAAGTGGGACAAAATGCGGTCGAATGAACGGTTTCAGCATCTCGCGTTACGGGCTGGATTCTGAGGGACCGGAAACCTTTGAAACTACGGGAACGATCTGCGGGCCTAAAAGGAATGTGGTTCAGTTATGGATGCTTGGGTGCCACTCGAATATATCCTATGCGCGAACCGTCGCTATCGGCGGAGCTTGCCTCTTATATTGGTCTAAGTCTGTCGTCGGCAAATATAATGAGTGGGTTCTCAGTAAATTCCGGCGCTTGAATGAAAAAAAGCGAAACGTTGAGCAGAACCATCTTGCGATTCTCATTTTCGTTAGGGTTAGCGGCGCCTTCCTCACAATTGACGGGCTCTACTATCTTTTTCATATGATTGGACGCGCGCGGAGATGAACTCAGGCGCATGATGTGCAGAAAACTCGGTTTTCGGTAGGCTCAGGTTACTTTTCGCCATCTACGACAACCAGCGCAAAGCCGTCATAACCCTTCTCGCCCACAGTTTGAATTTCCGTAGCGCTCACGCGCGATTCCTTCGCGAGCATTTCGTTGAAGCGGCGCACTCCACGAATATTGGGGTCTTCACTCTTGGCGTCGATCACCTGGCCATCGCGAATTATGTTATCGACAATGATCACCGTGCCGGGCCGCGATAATTTCAGCGCCCACTCAAAATATCCCGGAATATTCCCCTTGTCCGCATCAATGAAGATCAGATCGAACGGGCCGAGTCCCTCCGCCGCCAGTTTCGGTAACGATTCTAATCCGCTTCCCAATCGCAGCTCAATCAGGTTCGAGACTCCCGCCAGTTCAAAGTTCTTTCGCGCCACGGCGGCGTGTTTGGGATCCAACTCCAGCGTGATCACTCTTCCACCAGCGGGCAAAGCCCGCGCCAGCCAGATCGTGCTGTAACCGCCCAGCGTTCCAATCTCCAGAATTTTTCGCGCGCCGCACATCCGCGCCATCAAGTGCAGTTGTTTCCCCTGCGTGGGCGACACAGCAATCGGCGGCAACTGGGCGTCTTTGGCGTTTTGCAACGCCTGCGACAGCACCGCATCCGCCGGCACCATCTTTTCTTTAATGTAAGTATCCACCGCCGTCCACAATTCCTGCGTCATATTGCATCCCACCTCTTATAAGTTCTCTTCGTAGGGGCGGCTTTATGCCGCCCAAGCCACTTTGGAGTGTGGTAATCGAACTGCCGCTTTTGCCGTGCCAGCATAAACGAAAATTGCAAAAACGGGAGCCCGGCTCCCACACTCCAAAGCTCTCTAAAATCTCCACCCATACCCAACAATAAACTCAATACTGTGCTTCAACCCGCCACCAGGATAAACCGTCGGCGCGCCATTCACGTCAACACTGCGATTGCCATAGAAAATATGCGTGTCCCCAGCCTCCAGTCGCAAAGTGCTCCGCTCCCCAGGATAAAATTCCACAATCCCACCCAAATCCAGCACCACATTCGTCGATCGGCCATACGTAAACGATGTCGAGCCGCCATTGTTATCAGTAGCGCTAGTCACCGCCTGCGAATAACTATTGAAACCGGGCCGCACCTTGCCAAAAAATCCATAATGATTGCGCCGGATTCCACCCTTTACTCCAAACAATCCCTGCAGAATTTCACCGCCATCCTGTGGGCCGCCCGGCGACCGGTTCGCTGGAAAATAAAGCACGTCACTGTCGAGATAAAATACGCCCCACAACCGGTAAGAAGCAAATCCGCCGAGTCCGAGATCCGTGCGCACGCCATGCAATGGCCCTTCGCGAACGCTCACCATGGTGCTGAAGAGCGGCCCAAATTCCCAATTTCCCGAAACGTTTTCTTCGCGCTCATTGTCACGCAACACCCCGGGCCGATACGCGACGCCAAAACTCAACCGCGTCGTATCTTCAATTTCCCCGATGGCCAATTCGTTCCCGCTGGCATTTGTAAAATGCTCGTTTGTCACCCGGTAGGGATTCCCGCTGATATCCGCGCGCAGCGCCCAACGCGGCGAAACGTAATACTCAATCCCACCGCCAAGATTCAGCTCAAAATAAGTAGGCGATTTGGTCTGATACGTCGCGTCCGGATTCGTGTTGTAGCTCAACACATCGTTGAAATGCAGCAGTCCCGGCCGGATTAAGCCAAACACCGAAAGCCGCCGCGTTTCGATTACCTTGGCCCGCAGGCCGAACACGGCTTGCAAGGTTTGCCCGCCTTGCACCAGAAACAATGCCTCTGCGTGTTCCGGGAAATAATCGACTTCACCTTCGAGCGCCAGCCGCCGATTAAAATTCCAGTCGAATCGCCCACCAAACCCCGGAAAATTCTTACCGCCGCCCCCGTCCGGCGTCTGCCGTATCGTCCCAAATTCGCCGCCAATTTCAACTCGCGTGGTTTGATCCTGCGCGAAGGATCCAAGGGCGGCTAGCAGAAGCAACAAAGTAAGTGAGAGAGACTGCGCCACACGCCGCCACCTGTCATTCTGAGGGCGATGTATGCCCGAGGAATCTGCTTTGTTTTCAGACGCAGCTAAAAGCAGATTCCTCACTCCGTTCGGAATGACAAGCGTAAAAAGGATGTGGGGCAGGACGTTGTGCACGCTATACCGTTTTGCGATATTCATCGAATGCAGCCAGGTACCGGTCTACATCCTTCCGCAACAAGTAATACGGCGTCGACATACGAATCTTCGAGGGCTGCCCCCCACGAATTCGTATCTTCTTTTCCTTCCACATCCACAATTCCAGATCCGGCATCTTCACCGGCGCCACGGTCACGGTAGCAATCCCGCAGCGCATCGTCGGGTCGGGCGAAGTCCAACTGACCGCGCCACGCGCCACCATTTCCTTCAATATATAGTCCGCCATTTGCCGATGTCGCTTCTCGATCCGCTCCATGCCGATCTGATTGGCCATCTCCGTTGAGGTGCGCAATCCGCAGAGTGCCGGCACGTTAGAACTGCCGATGCGTTGGAATCGCTCTGCACGAATTTTCTTGTCGTCCCACCCTTCGGTAGCGATCGTGCTCCACAGGCGATCGATCTGTTCGTCGCGCACGTACAAAAATCCCGTGCCCTTCGGCGCTTGCAGCCATTTGTGCGGGCTCGACGAATAGAAATCGCAGCCAATTTCCTGGATATTCAGCCGCATCATTCCGGGCACATGCGCTCCATCCACGGCGCTCAGAATTCCTTTCGAGCGAGCCAGTGCCGCCAACTCCTTGGCCGGAAGCACAATTCCTGTGACCGTAGTGATGTGGCTGAAGAAAATCACCCGCGTCCGGGGAGTGATCGCCTCGCTGAACAAATTCAAAACCGTCGCCGGATCGTTCACCGGTTTCGGCAGCGTCACTTTTTTCACCACGATGCCATATCGTTTTGCGCGCAAATCCCACGGGTGCTCGCCGCCGGGATGCTCCTGATCCGTCATCAGCACTTCGTCGCCGGCCTTCAGGTCAATTCCGTTAGCGATGTAGCTGTTCGCTTCCGTCGCATTGCGCACCAGCGCCAGTTCATCGCGCGTGCAGCCAACAAATTGCGCCAGCGGATCGCGAAATTCGTTCCACTTCGCGTAGCCCCAGATTGGGTAGTCCTCGGGATCCGTTTGCGCCAACCGCTCCGAATCGCGATAGCCATTGAACACCGCACTCAGCACTGGCGCCGGCGATGATCCCACCGTCCCATTGTTCAAATACACTTCATCTTCGGGAATCAGGAATTGCTTTCGAATCTCCGTCCAGTACGCTTCCTCGTTCTTCTCATAAAGCGTGCCATCGGGAAGCTTGTCGGGCGCCTGGCCAAGCATATCCTTGCACACCGCTGGAAAATTCGCGCCACTCAACGCAGCTATTCCCGCAAATGAAGAAAGAAATTCTCGCCGGTCGATCATTTTTTCTCCCACCTCACGCAAGGGATTCTATCCCGACTTGCGACTCATTCCCGCGCACTATTTCCCGAAGTTCCTAAGCTATACTTTCTTCTTCCCAATTAGGGACGAGCCGATCGCGACATTTCGCCCATGCCCAACCGTATCTATCTTCGAGCGCTGATTTTCCTCCTGGGCGGATTTGTCACGCTCGCTTTCGCCCCTGCCTATGCGCAGCTTCCAAGTGGCAGCTTGCGCGGTACCGTGCAGGATTCCAGCGGCGCACGCGTAACAGCCGCCAGCATTTCTCTCGGCAATCCAGAGCGCTCCATTTCACGCGAAGCTCATGCCGATGCACGCGGTGAATTTCGCATCGACGATCTCGCGCCTGGCTCTTATGTCGTTACCGTAAGCGCTACAAACTTTGCCGACGCTCATTCCACCGTAATCATTGCAGTAAGTTCGGTCCGCGAAATCAGCGTGATCCTGCAACCCGAATCCCTTAGCGAAAGAGTTTTAGTCACCGCGCCCCAATCCATCACCAGCGAACAACTCGATACCGCCAGTGCCACGCATCAAGCCATCATTTATCGCCAGGATCTAGCCGGCATTCCTTTGGCAGCGCGAAGTTTCGCCAATATTTCCTATCTGGCCCCCGGCACCGAACCCGTCGAGCCTTCCGACCCTACCAAAGCCCGCATCACTGCCGTTTCTACCGGAGGCAGCTCCGGCCTGAACAACGAAGTGTCCGTCGACGGCGGTGACAATTCCGACGATTACATCGGCGGCTTCCTGCAGAATTTCTCTCCCGACTCCATTCAGGAGTTTGCTTTCCGCACCGCGTTAACCGATGCCGATACCGGACGCACCACGGCAGGTTCCGTCGTAATCACCACGCGCAGCGGCACCAACAATTGGCATGGCGAAGGGGCATTCTACGAGCGAGCCGCGGCGCTCAACGCTCGCTTTCCCATTGATAATCCCGCCCCCGATCCCAAGCAGCCTTTCTCGCGCCAAAATTATGTCGGCACACTTGGCGGGCCGATTCTGAAAGATCGCCTCTGGTTTTTCACTTCGCTCGAATATGTTCACGAAGATGCCAGCATTGCCTACAGCCCTGCCAGCATGGAGCAATTCGATGCGCTCGCGCAGTTGGCCTCGATGGGACTAATTCCTGGCGTCAGCTCGATCAATGTTCCAAATAATGTGGCGGTGCCCTTCCGCGACTACCTCAACACGTTTCGTCTCGACTGGGCGCAATCGGAGCGCTCCCGCTGGTTCCTTCGCGCGGCCACCGACAGCTACATCACGCGCAACTCTCTGGTTCAACAAGGCGCGCTGCCTTCTACCGGCTCGACCGCTCACAACAATTACTTCAGCTTCGTCGTTGGCCAGCAATTCACATTTTCGCCGGCCTGGTCGGGCTCTCTGGTACTGAATGCCAGTCTTCTGCATCTCACCCAGTCGCGCAATTCCAATCTTGGTTTCGCGCTGGCCTTCCCGTTCACCACAACATCCAGCACCACGACTGGCTTTGAAACTTACGGTGACAATCAATACGTTACCGCCATCACCAATTTTCCAATTCTTCGAAATCAGGAAAAATATCAGGTTCGTTATGACGTTAGCCACGTCAGCGGCAGCCATGCCACACGCTTCGGCGTCAACTTCGTCCACGAACCGGTGTTAAGTGGCGCGCTCACCGCCAACGCGGAAACCCTGATCACTTTTCCGCAAAATCCAACCTTTTATCTCAGCAACCTCGCGCAATTTCCCATCGATTACGCCAGTGGCAGCGTTTCCAAGCCCGCGGGTGACGGCAGCTTTTCGCAAAACGTGCAGCGGCTCGGATTTTATGCGGAAGATTCCTGGCGCATCACTTCTGGCCTCACCATAAATTACGGTCTCCGCTACGACACTACTTTCGGCCTGTTCATTGCCTCCAGCCGCAATCAGAGTTTCAATCCAGCGCTCAGCACCGGACTGGTCAACGGAATTCCTCACGATTACCGCAAGGCATTTGCTCCGCGCTTGGGCGTTGTGCAAACGATTGGCTCGTCTAGAAAAACTGTTTTCCGCGCTGGTGCAGGAATGTATTACGACGACCTCGCGCAAAATGGCTGGGTGACTGCGTTTCAATCCGTGAATGCGGGAAGTATTGCGAACGGTCCAATCACTCCCTCGCTGATCGATCCCAATTACCACACGCCCTATGCGATTCACGTCACTGCCGGAATTCAACACGAACTCTCCACCAATTGGTTAGTGAGCGCCGATTGGACGCTGGAAACCGGAATGCATGCGTATCGCAATTATGTGTTTGCCGAAGCCAATGTATTTCGCTCTGACAATCGTTCCAGCTATCAGGGCCTTGCTCTGAAGTTGCAAGGCAATGTTACGCGGCGCGCGCATTTTGTTGCTTCCTACACGCTTTCCAAGGCGCAAACCTGGGGTTGCGTGCTTGGCGAACTCTTCGACTATGTCAACGGTGTCTGCGATCCACAGAATGCCTTCGCACCCGGTGATTACGGCCCTTCCGGTGAAGATGTCCGCAATCGATTTGTTTTGGCCGGCACATTTCAAATTCCCTACGGCTTTCAACTCGCCACACTCTTCCAAGCGGAAAGCGCCCGGCCTTTTACGCTAACTACGCCACTCGGCGATCGCGCCGTGATTGGTGGCGTGAAAACTACGCTTGATGAATTGCGGGGCGCTCCGTACATTCAAATGGACCTGCGCGTCAGCCGGCCGTTTACGCTTCGCGATCGCTTCGCTTTCACGCCGTTTGCGGAATTCTTTAACTTGTTCAATCGCAATAATCCCGGCGCCAACTACGTTACCGATATTTCGGCTTTTCCCACTCCGGTAAACAATCTCGCCAATGCCACCGCGTTTTGTTTCAATCCCGGGTGCACGGTAACGCAGCCCATCACCAGCCTCAACCAGTTGCGCTTTCCCGCTGGAGCACTAGGTGATTTCTTTGGACCCGGAACAACCGTGGGCATACCATTCGCCGCTCAACTAGGCATCAAACTTACTTTCTGACCGGATCAAATGTAGAGAAAGCAGGTAAGCTTCCGCATGCTCACAAAACCGCGATGGTTGCTGCACTTGGAGGGAGCGTCCATTCTTTGGCTGGCGTCCTATTTTTACTATTCCCGCCACTTCTCCGGGTGGCTGTTCGCTCTGCTTTTCCTGGCTCCTGATCTCTTCATGCTCGGCTACGTAAAAAATGTGCGGTGGGGATCGGTGGCCTACAACTTTGCGCACACGCTCACGCTTCCGGTCGTGCTCCTGGCGCTGGCATTCTTACTTCCGGCTTACCAATGTTTTCCCTACGCCTTAATTGCCCACATCGGATTTGATCGCATGCTCGGCTACGGCCTGAAATATCCCACTTTCTTCAAAGACACCCATCTGCAGCACGTTTAGACCGCTGGAAATACGCAATTTCCCGGGTGGCGACACAATCCTCGCGGGCGGTACAATAGAAAACTCAGTAACACAGGCTTCAGCCTGTGTCCGAACAAATCGCAATGTCTATATAAGGCAGGAAATATTCGTGTTTGAGAATCTGACCGATCGGCTGCAACGAACTTTCAAAAATCTTCGCGGGCAGGGCAAGCTTACCGACGAGCACCTGGACGCCGCGCTGGCGGAAATCCGCGAAGCCCTGCTGGAAGGCGACGTAAACGTTGGCGTCGCGGACGAACTGCTCGCCAATATCAAAGCCAAAGGCCTCGGCACGGAAGTGATGCTGCAACTTTCGCCCGACCAGCAAGTTATCAAAATCGTTCGCGACGAGTTGCTTGCCCTGCTTGGCAAACACGCCAAGCCGCTCTTTGCCTCAAGACCACCGTCGGTCTGGATGATCGTCGGATTGCAGGGCTCCGGTAAAACCACCACCACCGGCAAACTGGCCAAATGGCTTACGCAGCATGGCCATCGGCCGATCGTTGTTTCCACCGACGTTTACCGCCCGGCTGCGCGAGAACAGCTTTCGCAAGTCGCCAAATCCATCGGCATCACCGTGTGGCCCGCCACCGGCACAGACAAGCCCGTGGAAATTGTCCGCGGCGCGATCAAAGAAGCCAAGCTCTCCGCCAGCGACGTCGTTCTGGTCGATACCGCCGGCCGCCTGCACATCGATGACGAGCTGATGAACGAACTCTCCACGCTGAAAAAAGAATTGCAGCCCAGCGAAATGCTATTCATCGCTGACGCCATGGTTGGCCAAGACGCAGTCCGCTCGGCAGGCGAATTTCATAAACGCCTCGGCCTCACGGGAGTGATTCTCACCAAGCTTGATGGTGACGCCCGCGGTGGCGCGGCACTTTCCATCGGCAAAGTCACTGGCGCGCCGGTTAAGTTTGTCGGCCTCGGCGAAAAATACGATGCCCTGGAAGGCTTTTACCCAGAGCGCATTGTTTCCCGCGTGCTCGGCATGGGCGACATCCTTTCGCTCATCGAGCGTGCTGAAGGGGCCTTCGACAAGAAAGCCGCTCTCGAACTCGAGCGCAAGCTGCGCAAAGAAGAGTTCACCCTGGAAGATTTTCGCGACCAATTGAAACAGATCCGCAAGATGGGCCCGCTGGAGCAACTGGTCGATATGCTCCCAAAAGTTGGCCCGTTGCAAAATATGCCGAAAGACGCGCAGGTCGACGAGAAAAAACTCAAGCAGGTCGAAGCCATCATCAACTCGATGACCAACGAAGAGCGTCGCGATCACAATGTCATTGATGGCAAACGGCGCAAGCGCATTGCCAAAGGCAGCGGTACAACGGTCCAGGACGTGAACCAGGTCGTGAAGCAATACCTGCAGATGCGCACCATGATGAAGCAGTACGGCTCCATGGTCTCCCGCGCAAAAATGAAGGGCCTAGGCAAGCTAGCTGGCTTGGGCTAATCCTGTAAGCGGCCTCCTTCTGTTTACCACGAGATGCGAAGGGAGGTAAGAGCTCTTCCGGATTTCGTAGGGGCGGCTTTACGCCGCCCGCTTCTCGGAACAGTCCCACCTACACCGTTGCTTTTTAATTCTTTGTCGCCGCGAACATCACATCCGCAATTTTATCCGCCAAGGCACGCGGCGAGGTGTCGGTGCGGTTGCTCAATATAATGATTGTCAGATTGTCGTGCACAAATCGCTGGATCGTGGAACGAAATCCGATCGTTTCTCCATCGTGATATTGCCGTGGATGACCCTTGTAAGGATCAAGAAACCAGCCAAAACCATAGGCAACAGGAACGCGTGGGGCTTGCTTATCGTTCCTCGCGCTTTTCGGCAGAAGATATTCCGAACCATCTGCCATTTTTGCCGGCGTCCACGCCAAAGCCATTTCCGTTTCGCTCAGCAGAGTGTGTTTTGTTAACGCGTCATCCCACTTGGCCAAATCTTCTACATTGGAGTAAATTCCTCCATCTCCAAGTGTTGCCGATGTGGCGCTTTGATCCGTCACCTTAAAGCTTTCTCCTTCTTTGGTGTGCCCGAATGCGCGGTTTGTAACTTCATTTTTGCCTTTCACATACACGATGGTGTTTTTCATTCCCAAAGACGCAAAAATTCGTTCATTCAGAAAATCCCCGTAGGACATGCCGGATACTTTCGCCACAATCAGGCCTAAAACGACATAACCCGAATTGCTGTATTCCCACTTTGCCCCTGGCGTGAAGACGCCGGTGGTTTGCGCTTCCAGCAGTCTCAACACTTCGGCATCCTGGATTTGGTTTTCGGCAGACCAGCGCGACCCGTGGGCTTTTTCTTCCGCTTCCATCAAGTTCTCGTAATCGGGCAGGCCCGAAGTGTGCGTAAGCAATTGCCGCACGGTGATCGCTTTGCCGTAGGCCGGAAAATCCGGCCAAATATCGGTCAACCGGTCTTCATAACGCAGTTTTCCATCATGGACTAGCAGCATCACCGCCATCGCCGTAAATTGCTTGGTCACACTCGCCAGGCGAAAATTCGTACTCGGTTCAATTTTGCCGGGCTTGCCGAATTCGCGGACACCGTAGCCTTTCTCGAAAATAATCTCCGGGCCCTTCTTGACCAGGACCGCGAATCCCGGATCGGCGGGCTTGCTCACCGATAAAATCACGCCATCAATTTGCTTTTGCAAAGTTTCTGGAGTCACTGACCAGGTATCTAATGCAGTAATTACGCCCACAAAACTAAGCACAAGCAAAGTCCCGAAACTGGCTCGCATAGTTCTCCTCAGGTAAAATGGCAGCTTACCACCGGACCTGCCCGTTTATCTGGCCGTAACATGGTTGGGGGCATCCTCTCTCGATTACCGCAAGGACGCTTATGTCTCGCATCAACCTCAAGGACCCGCGCTTCTATCTCAATCGACATCTGCAATGGATGGCGTTCAACCAGCGCGTACTGGAAGAAGCGCGCGACCACGGCAACCCGCTTCTCGAGCGCGTAAAATTTCTGGCCATCACCGCCAATAATCTCGATGAATTTGTGGAAGTGCGCGTCGCCAGCTTCTTGCAGAAGATCGAACACGGCTCGCAGAATATCAGCCCCGATGGCCACACTCCTTCAGAAGAGCTCGAGCAAGTTTCCGCGGCGATGCACGTATTTGTCCGCGAACAATATAAATGCTGGAATGACGAGCTCGTTCCGCAACTCGCCAAGCACGGCATCCGCGTTCTTCCGGTCTCCCAGTTGCACGACAAAGCCGCGAAAATCGCGAAAGCTTTCTACGACCGCCGCGTTTATCCCATGCTTACGCCGGTCACCGTCGATCCTTCTCATCCGTTTCCACATGTACTGAACAAGGCCTTGTGCATTGCGTTTCTACTTCGCCGCCGCCGCAACAAAAACGGACCGCCTTATTTTGGCGTGCTCACCGTGCCGCGCGCCTTGCCCCGACTTCTTCGCGTCCCCAACGGTGATGGCAGCATTCATTATGTTTTTTTGCACGACCTGATTTCCACCTACGCGGAAAAGCTTTATCGCGGCTACGAGATTCTGGCTTCTGCTCCGTTTCGCATTACCCGCAACAGCAATCTTTATCTGGAAGAGGAGGAAGCCCGCACGCTGCTGGAAGCCATCGACTCGCAAGTTGCCCAGCGTCGAAAGGGCGACGCGGTTCGCCTGGAAGTTGACTCGGGAGCACATCCAGAGATCATCAATCGCCTGATTTCCACATTTGACCTGGATGAATCCCTGGTATTTCGCGTGCCTGGTGTAGTGAACTTGCAGCGGCTCTTTCAGTTGTATGAAGAAACTCCGCGGCCAGACTTGAAGTATCCCAAATTTTCACCCCGCCAGGTACACATCGGCCACGATGCCGAGTCCATGTTCGAGGCGTTGCGGCAAGGTGACGTTTTGCTTCATCACCCCTACGATTCCTACGATCCAGTCGTGAGTTTCTTGCGAACCTCGGCGCATGACCCTCGGGTCCTCTCGATGAAGCAAACTTTATATCGCACCAACTCGGACTCTCCGGTAGCGCATGCCTTGTTGGAAGCCGCGGGAAAGAAAGAAGTCACCGTAGTCGTGGAATTGAAAGCAAGTTTCGATGAAGCTTCCAATATCCGCTGGGCGCGTAGTTTCGAAGAGGCCGGGGTGCAGGTTTTTCACGGAGTTGTCGCTCTGAAAACGCATGCCAAGCTTGCCTTGATCGTCCGCAACGATCCTGACGGGAAAATTCGCCGCTACGCCCACCTGGGTACCGGGAATTACAATCCATCCACGGCTCGTTTCTACAGCGACCTAAGCTTTTTTACCTGCAATCCGGGAATTACCTCCGCCGTAAACGATGTTTTCAACTACCTCACCGCTTATGCGGAAAAACCGCATTACAAGCCTCTGCTGGTGGCTCCCAAGGACATGGCCAAAACCTGCATCGCTTTGATCGAACGGGAAGCGCGCCATGCCCGGCGTGGTCGGCCAGCGCGTATCATCGCCAAGTGCAATGCTGTTGTGGATCCGCCGATTATTCGAGCTCTTTACCGCGCTTCGCAAGCCGGTGTAAACATCGATCTCATCGTTCGCGGGCAATGCACTCTCGTTCCCGGGCTGCGTGGCGTCAGCAGCCGAATCCACGTGCGCAGTATCGTCGGCCGATTTCTGGAGCACAGCCGAATTTTCTATTTTGAAAATGACGATCGCCCCGAAATCTACCTGGGTAGCGCCGACTGGATGCCGCGCAATCTCTACGAGCGAGTCGAAGTACTTTTCCCGCTCCGCGACCCGTTGCTGATGGAACGCATCTGCAAAGAAATTCTTCCCGCCTATTTAGCGGACAATCGCAAGGCCAGGATTCTTGGAGCGGATGGCCTGTACACCCGCGCGCCTCGCCCTGAAAAGGGCAAGAGCTTTTCCGTTCAAGAGCACTTGATGCACATCGCAAACCTCCCCGTGAACGGTGCGGAAAAGTCTCAGGAACCGGCATTGAATGTGCCCTATACTAAGGACCAGGCAATAGCCGTCCCCACCGACTCCGCGGTAAACCCTGACATGGAATTACAGGATTTTCTCAATGCAACCGTATGATCTGATTGTGATCGGTTCCGGGCCGGGCGGCCAACGAGCCGCGATTCAGGCCGCCAAAGCAGGGAAACGCGTAGCCGTAGTCGAAAAACAGACCATGATCGGCGGCGTGTGTATCAACACCGGCACGATTCCCAGCAAGACCATGCGCGAAGCGGTTCTCCACCTCTCCGGTTTTTACGATCAGGCCTTCTATGGCGCGAATTATCACCCCAAAGAAAGCATCACCATGAGTGACCTGCTCTTTCGCGTGAACCGTGTTATTGAAAACGAAGCAGCCGTTCTGCAAGACCAACTCCGTCGCAATGGCGTCGATCTGTATCACGGGGTTGGAGGATTCACCGATCCTCATCAGATCCGCGTGGAAAACACCACGGGCTATAACGAACTGGAAGGGCAATTCATCGTCATCGCCACCGGCACCAAACCGGCCACCAATCCGAAAGTACCCGTCAATGGCCGCAACATTCTGAATAGCGATCAGCTTCTTTCCATGCCCACTGTGCCAAAAGTCCTGATCGTTGTGGGCGGCGGTGTAATTGGCGTCGAATACGCCTGCATGTTTGCCACTTTGGGCGTTCGCGTCATCATCGTGGAAAAGCGCCCTCGTTTGCTGGAATTTGCCGACGCGGAGATGGTGGAAGCACTCAGTTACAACATGCGCGATCGCCGCGCCACCATGCGCTTGAATGAAGAAGTAGAGAGCGTGGAAGAATTGCCCGACGGAAAAGTTGCGGCCAATCTGGTGAGCAAGAAGCGCATTGTTGGCGACGCGCTTTTGTATGCCGTGGGACGCAAGGGGAATGTCGACCGCCTGAACTTGACGGCGGCAGGTATTGAAGCCGACGATCGCGGGCGAATTAAGGTTGATGCGGAATACCGGACTTCCCAGCCACACATCTTCGCTGTAGGCGACGTGATCGGCTTTCCCAGCCTGGCTTCCGTTTCGATGGAACAAGGCCGCATCGCCTCCGCCAAGGCCTTTGGCCTGCAGTCGGAATCCGATCCCGCTGGCTATCCCTACGGCATCTACACCATTCCGCAAATTTCATTTATTGGGAAGACCGAAGAGCAATTGACGGAAGAGGACGTGCCGTATGAAGTCGGGGTCGCTTACTATCGAGAAATCGCGCGCGGCCAAATCACCGGGCACACCGAGGGGCGCCTGAAATTACTTTTCCATCGCCAGACTCTAGAACTGTTGGGCGTTCACATCTATGGGGAAGATGCCGCTGAGCTCCTGCACATCGGTCAGGCCGTTTTGCTGCTCAAGGGCAAAATGACCTACTTCATCCAGACGGTGTTCAATTACCCTACTTTGGCGGAGTGCTATAAGGCTGCGGCCTTTAATGGCCTAAATCGGTTGGGTTGATACCGGCGGACTCATTATTTTGCCCTAAAGTAAATATGGTAGGGGGTTTAGCAGGGAAGCATTGCCCAGCAACGCAATCTCACGCTAGAATAGTAAATCTCTAGGAGGAAGTGTTTAGTGTTAACTATTCGTTTGGCCAGAATTGGCAAGAAGAAGAAACCATTCTATCGAGTGGTGGTGATTGAACGGACACGTGCTCGGGACGGACGCGTGCGTGAAGCTGTAGGCACTTACGATCCATTGAAGAAACCCGCGGAAGTGAAGTTAGACTCCGATCGAATCAAGTATTGGCTCGGCGTGGGGGCACAGCCGAGTGATACCGTTCGTAGTTTTCTAAAGCATCAGAAAATCGCCTAGATCGCTTACTCAGCTCACGTTCACGTTCCTAGGTCTCTTTGCTCAGGTCACGGTGGTAAGTTGATACGCGCGTCCTCTGACGGATAGGGAGGGGTCGCTAGCAGTTGCTCGTTCATGTGGAACGTTCACGCGGGGGACCCTATGAAGGAATTAGTTGAGGATATAGCAAGAGCGTTGGTTGATCATCCGGAAGGCGTTCAGGTCAAGGCCGTGGAAGGTTCCCAAGTGACAGTGCTTGAACTGCGCGTTCACCCTGAAGATCTTGGCAAGGTAATCGGCCGTCAGGGGCGCACTGCAAAAGCGATCCGCACCCTGCTAGGGGCAGCGGGTATGAAGCTGCATAAACGATTCACGCTTGAGATACTCGAAGATTGAACGATTCCCACGAAAAGAAATCCAGATGGGTGCAAGTGGCCCGCATTCTGCGCGCTCGCGGCAATAAAGGCGAGGTCGCTGCGGAACTGTTGACGGATTTCCCGGCTCGCCTCTCTGGCCTTGGCGAAGTCTATCTCGCCAAAGATCAGCAAGAACCCAAGGCCGTCGCGCTGCAGCGCTTCTGGATCGATCAAAACCATCCGGGGCAGGGGGTGTTCCACTTTGCGGGCTCAGCGAATATTTCCGACGCTGAGAAATTTCGCGGCTTTGCTGTTTTCCTTCCGTTTGAATCACGCGAGCAATTGCCTGCGGGGCAATATTTTGTGACCGATTTGATCGGCTGCACCGTATTTGAACTGCCCTCTTCCGATGCGAAGCTTTCTTCTGCGGCTTGTGCTGCGGAAATTGCACCCATTGTAATAGGCGGAGTGCGCGACGTGTTTTTCCCGGGTGAGGGCTTGCCGGGAACGCCCCTTTTGCAGGTCGATTCGCCGCAAGGTGAACTCTTGATTCCACTGGCTGAAGATATTTGCACCCGAATAGACATTGCGGCCCGCCGCATCGAAGTAGTTTTGCCTGAAGGTTTACGCGATCAAAACTCTTTGTAGAGGCGGCTTTATGCCGTCCTCTTACACTTGTTCCAGACCCTGCTAAACTCCATACCAATGCGTTTCGACCTGATCACCATATTCCCGGAATTTTTTGTGGGGCCGCTCGACCACGGCATCGTGCGCCGCGCGCGTGAAGCGGGCATTGCCCAAATCAATGTTCAGGATTTGCGCGAATTCACGAAAGACAAACATCGCACCGTCGACGACCGTCCGTTTGGCGGTGGCGAAGGCATGGTGCTGAAGCCAGAACCATTGTTTGAAGCCGTCGAGAAGCTTCTGGGACATGGTATTGGTGATTCGGCGGAACGAACAGCGCTGGAGCCCAACACCGCGATCGTGTTGATGTCCGCGGCCGGACGAATGCTCACGCAGGAAACTGCAAAACGCTACGCCAGCCTGGAACGCCTGATTCTGATTTGCGGCCGCTATGAGGGTGTTGACGAGCGTGTAGCTGAACATCTTGCCACTGAGGAAATTTCGGTCGGCGATTATGTGCTAAGTGGAGGCGAGATGCCCGCCGCTTTAATTATTGACGCGGTGACGCGCCTGCTTCCCGGCGCATTGGGCAACGAAGCCTCTACGCAAAACGAATCGTTCAGCAGCTTCACAGAAAGAGCAGAACCAAAACCTCGCCACTCGTCACTCGCCACCCGCCACTCTCTTTTAGATTATCCCCACTACACCCGCCCGGCCGAATATCGCGGCTGGAAGGTGCCCGACCTCCTCATCGGCGGCAATCACGCCGAAGTCGCAAAGTGGCGCCGCCAGCAAGCCATCGAAAAAACGCGCCGCAATCGCCCCGACCTGCTGGCAGAAAACGACTAATCGCGAAATTTTTTTAGTATGCGCCTTCGCATCGTTGTGCTGCTGAGGTGCGGACTATTCGTGGCGCAAAGCGATTAGAGGATCAACATTCATTGCGCGGCGTGTCGGGACATAACACGCTAATAGCGTGACGACTGCCATCAAGAGTGCGACGCCGAGGTAGGTAACGGGATCGAGTGGGCTGACGCCATAAAGTTCGCTGGCCAACAGCCGCGTGACCAAAAAAGCTCCTGACAATCCCAGCGCAATTCCTGCAATTGTAAATCTGGCCCCTTCCTTCATGACCAACCACAACACGTCGCGCCGTTTCGCGCCTAACGCGACACGGATGCCTATCTCCTGGGTGCGCTTCGCTACCAGAAAAGCGAGAACGCCGTACGTGCCGATCATGCCGAGGATCAAAGCCAGAGCAGCAAAGGCGACAAAAAGAGAGGTTGTCGACGCCGGCGTCGATACAGCTTCAGAAATTACCGTGTGCATCGTTTTTACTTCGCTCACAGGCACTTCCTGATTCAGGACTGCCACGACGCGTCGCAGCATCGTGCCCATTTGAGATTCATCCAAGGTGGTCTTCATCGCAACCGTCATTTCGGCGGGGACTCTGCCATCTTCAAGCGTTGCGTTTGGGCTGTACGGAATGTAAACGGTGCCCTCGATCCACTCCGGCTCACTCCTTTGGATATCATAGGCGCGCACATCCGAGATTACGCCGATGACGGTGTGCCACTCTTTATCTCCCAGCAGACGGATGTGTTTTCCAACAGCGTTCTGATTGGGCCAGTAGCGGCGCGCGGTTGTGGCGCTTACGACGGCAACGGGTGGATTGTCAGACACGTTTGCCTCCGTGAAAGGCTGACCCGCCAGAAAAGATATGCTCATCACGTGAAAGTAATCAGGCGTAACCATGTTGAGCCAGAAGAGAGGCGAACTCTGATCGCGAGGACCGAGATAATCTTCGACGTCCATGTTGCGCTTCGTCAGCCTTCCCCCCAGGGGCAAAGTATTGATGAGAGTGGCGCCACTAACGCCGGGCGAGGATTGCACCTGACTCAGCAATTCTCGATAGAAGGCCAGGCATCGCGCAGGATCACTGCAGAACGATTCGTTCGGCGTAATCCGAGCAGTCAAAATAGATTCGGAGTGGAACCCGGGATTTACGTGGGACATCGCCCAGAAACTCCGGATCAGCAGGCCCGCGGCAATTACCAGCAAAACCGCGAACGCGATTTCAGCAATTACCAACGAACTGCGCAGGCGATGGGATACGGATGCTGCGGCACCGCGGCCACCAGAGCGGAGGGATTCCATCAGCGAGATTCGTGAAGACCGCAGTGCCGGTGCAAGCCCAAAGACGAAACCGGTCAGGACGGCGAGTGCGCCCGTAAAGGCAAGCACTCGCCAATCCAGCCGAACGTCCGGCAAGAGGGGTGTGTCCGCAGGGAGTACCGTCTTCAGTAGAGAAAGACCCTTAATGGCAAAAAGCAGGCCGACCAGTCCGCCCATCGTTGAAAGCAAGATACTTTCTGTCAGAAGCTGAGTGATGATTCGCCGGCTACCGGCGCCCAGCGCAGCGCGAAGGGCAATTTCTTTTTCGCGCGTTACGCCGCGGGAAAGGGTCAGATTGGCGACGTTGGCGCATGCGATCAAAAGAACCAATAGGACAGCGCCCAGAAGCATAAGTAACCGCGCGCGCATGTTGGCAACCATGCCGTTTTGCAGTTCGAGCACCGAGCCGTTGGCATTCCAATTAGCGGGCATTGGCCAGGGAAACAGCGCCCCAACGCGAGACTGAAACATCCGTATGTCCATGCGAGCTTGCTGTAGCGTCGAACCTTGGTGCAAGCGCCCGATCACCGGCATGAAATCGCCAGCCCAGTAAGCAACCGAGCTTCTCGGATCGTTGTGCAGAGGGAGCCACAACTGCGTTTTTGTTGACGGAAACGCAAAGTGCGCAGGCATCACGCCGACCACTTCGCGGCTCAGGCCTTCGAGTTCGATCGAGCGGCCGATGATCGACGGATCGCTTGCGAACTGCTTCTCCCACAGAGCGTGGCTCAAGATCACATAGTTGTCCTGGCCGGGACGATCTTCGCCCGGATAGAAAGTTCGACCAAGTTCCGGGCGCGCCCCGAGAATGGAAAGAAGTTCGGCGGATACCAGGGTGCAAGCCAGACGCACGGGTTCTCCTTGGCCCGCCAAGTTAACTTCGTGGCCTTCGGAGTAAGTGGCCCCGTCCATGGTGTGAATCTGTTCACGCATAGCCACAAACGCGCCTTTTGGATACGCTCCAGTCACGCTCACCAATTGTTGGGGATTTGGATATGGCAGCGGCCGAAGAAGAAGGCCACTCACGAGGCTGAAGATGGCGGTGTTGACTCCGATGCCGAGGGCCAGGGTGAGCACAGCAACTGAAGTGAAACCGGGAGCCTTGCGCAAGGAGCGCGCAGCGTAGCGAAGGTCCTGGAAAAGGACTTCCAGAAAGCGCAGGCTCTGTTGATCGCGGCATTCTTCCTTAGTTCGCTCAACACCACCGAATTCCAATTGCGCCTGCCGCAGAGCTTCTTCGCGGGGAACGCCCTTCCGGCTCAAGTCTTCGGCGTAGGCCTCGATATGAAACCGCAGTTCCTGGTCCATTTCCGCTTCCGCACGAGAACGGTGAAGTACGCCACTCAACAAAAAGTGCAAGCCGGTCCAGAGGCTCATACATCCTCCGGTGTAGTTCGCAAGATTCCGGTGATGACTTCGGCCATGCGATTCCACTTATCGGTTTCCGTCTGCAACCGGCGCTTTCCCGCCGCGGTCAGGTGGTAATACTTGGCCTTGCGTTTGTTTTCTGACTCGCCCCATTCGCTGGAAATCCAACCTTGATGCTCCAAACGGTAAAGCGCCGGATAGAGGGAGCCTTGCTGAATTTCAAGGTGATCCTGGGAGATTTGCTGGATACGTAACAGAACACCGTAGCCGTGCAACGGTCCTAGGGAAACGGCCTTGAGGATGAGCATGTCGATGGTGCCCTGCAAAAGGTCGAGTTGTTTGTCGAGCGGCATAAACTCTCCTAGATTGCCTAGGAAGATAGCGTCACTCTCCTAGGCTGTCAAGGGGAAGGATGGTAGGCTGTCGTCCGTAATGTGGAAGCACCGATGAGCGGCCTTGGCTTGCAAATGGCGAGCTTGCCTGGCGTTTCTTGGCAGAAATCCGCGCTAGGAAATTGGCCCAATCCTGTCTATAATAATGGTTTGCTTTAGGTGTGCATGCCCCGCCTGAGTGGGTCTGCAGGGAAATAGAGAAATGAATCCGGTAATTCGTAAGTTGCATGAAGCGCAATTGCGCAAAGACCTCCCCGAATTTCGGGCCGGCGACACCGTGAAGGTGAACGTACGTTTGCTTGAGGGTGAAGGCGAGAAGGTCAAGGAACGCATTCAGACCTTCGAAGGCGTCGTGATTTCCAAGAAGGGTCGGGCCAGCAGCGCCACGTTTACCGTGCGCCGCGTGAGCTTCGGCACTGGCGTGGAGCGTATCTTCCCGCTGCACTCGCCCACGATCTCTTCCATCGACGTGGTCGGCAAGGGTAGCGTGCGCCGTTCGCGGCTGTATTACCTCCGCAACCTCCGTGGCAAGGCCGCCCGCATCAAGCGCGCCGCCCGCGAAGAAGTTGCCGCGACTCCAGACGCCGCCAAGGCGTAAGAGTTCAGCACAATTTAATCTCAAAAGGGACCTGCCACACGGCAGGTCCTTTTTTCTTTGACCGATGTCTACCCGAGCTTTACTATTCGCCTTGATGAACCATGAAGAGGGCGCAGTCAAGTTTATTGATCCACGACGGCAGGAACGCTACCTCGGATTTCTTTCCAATCCAAAGAGAAGAGAGAAATTCCTGGGGGAACTGGCTCATTGCAAAGCACTCGATCCGAAATGGGTTGTCGCCATTATGCCCAACCAACAGAATCCATCGTCTATCGCAAATCTACTCGTATCGAGGGGCGCACCTGCAAATTGCTGGATAATTTCAGAAAATTCCACGCTAGATGCTCAGGAAATGGAACTGGTCAAAGCGCTGGAGGAAACCATTGGGCAGGATATGGGAACATTCCTTTCCTGCATCCCCGGTAAGCTCGCCTACTTTGAAAATGAAGATGGAAGATGCATTCTCCAGCGGTGAATGCAGACAAATTCCTTAGGATATTTCTCCGATCACTATAACGTCGCCCAGTTGGATCTTATCTACAGCAGCGGCACAGGCGGGAAATAAGGGCTCAAGATCTACCAGGCGATTGGAGCGGGCCCTAAGGACTACGATCGCGATTTTCCGTCCATTCAAATTTTGCTGGTTGTCAAATTTGTATCCGCAGAAAGGCACTAATTCTTGCGCCCCGATTCATTTCTGAAACAAATTGGGGAGGTACCAGCGGGCGTAGGTTGCCAATCCCAACAAGAGGACGGCCCACCAGAGACCAAGTACGGTTCGCATCCAGAGCTTGTAGTTGGTGAGGCGAAATCTCTGCGGAAAGACACTCGTGCCCGCGGCTAGCAGAATGTACAACCCTGCGACTTCAGTGATGGTTCCAAGCGCGGCGTGTGTTGTCGCCAGGGCATAATAAGCTTTGCCGAGCTTGGCAGGTATTTTCGGAAATACGTGCTCGCGAAAAGAAGGAATCATCGTCAGCACGATCAGGGAAAGATTGAGCAGCACGATCATCGACTGGCAGCAAGCGTGGCTCCGAAAATGCCGCAGACGCGCGAGCAGGGCCCCGATCAGCAGACCAACGCCCACGGCAATTTCAAGAAACAGAATCAGGTTGGCGTATGTAGGAGCCAAGTCGGTCAGGAAGCCCCGCTCTCTGGAGTTGTCGCGGACGTGAATACTCGTGCTTGTAGACTGCAGGCTTGCGCCTTTTATTCCAATACGGGTCGTCGATCCGCTAGCAACATTTCAGCGGCGGGTGGCGCAGAGCTTGCCGCGTGATAAACTGCCATCGTTAACTCTGAATCTATGACGCGACTTTGCTCTTCCCGTTTTGAGCGAGCGGCGCGCAAGCTTGGCTGGACCCGTATTGCGGGTCTTGACGAAGCTGGACGCGGTGCACTGTTTGGCCCGGTTGTCGCCGGAGCCGTCATACTCAATCCCAAACGCCGCATCGTAGGTCTCGACGACTCGAAGAAGTTAGTGCCAGAGCGCCGCGTGGAACTGGCCGCCCGTATACGGGAGCATGCTATCGCCTGGGCGGTTGCGGAAATTGATGCGCAACGAATCGACGCATGGAATATTTATCAAGCCAGCCGCCAGGCTATGACCGCGGCTCTCCAGCAACTCACCGTGCAGCCAGATTATTTGCTGCTGGACGCAATGGTGCTGGACGTTTTGATTGAGCAAAAATCTCTGATCAAAGGTGACATGCGCAGCGTCTCCATTGCCGCTGCTTCGATCCTGGCCAAAACGCATCGTGACGAGCGCATGCGCGAATGGGACGCGGTTTACCCAAATTACGGCTTGGGCCAGCACAAAGGCTACGCCACTCAGGAACATTTGGAAGCTTTGCGTGTCCACGGGCCCACGCCCTTGCACCGCCAGTCCTTCATGCCAGTGCGAAACTCGCGCTGCTGGGCCGCTGGTGCGGTTCAAGAAGACCTACCGCTAGATATTTGGCCCATCGAATCGTAAAAAGTTTTTCGCCAATCCTTCGCCCCAAAGTATCGTATCTGTCACGGGGATAACTGCCTGTTCACAGGGTGCCCCGGTTTCGTTGACGCCCCCCTCGGCCAAGCGTAGCGTGAAATGTACGGTTGCAATTGTCCCAGCGCTTGCAACACGCCAGGAGAAAGTCGCGGATGGCTTTCGTGGGTAAGCCGTCCTAGTTCGCGCATGGCCTATAACAAGAGCAAATACGTCGAAGCGGCGCAGAAACTGTTGAATCAGGGCAAGGTGGCGCAAGCCATCGCCGAATATCAACAGATTTTGAAGTACGAGCCCAGAGACCAAGTCACCCTGATGACCATCGGGGAACTGTACATACGACAAGGCGAAACTTTTCAAGCCATCGATTATTTCGAGCGCCTGGCGCAGCTCTTTGTCAGCGACGGCTTTCTAACCAAAGCCATTGCCGTTTACAAACGCATTGCGAAACTTGCCCCGGAAGAAATTCGTCCCCTGGAAAAGTTGGCTGACCTCTACGTGCAACAAGGGGTCATGAGCGAGGCGCGGCCGCTGTTCCTGCAGCTTGCCGAGCTTCACCTGAAGAACAACAAGCAGCCTGAAGCGATTGCGCTGCTGAAAAAGCTTTTGCTTGCCGAGCCGGACAATTTGCGCATTCAAGTGCGCCTATCGGATTTGTACGCGGCCATCGGCCAATCGGGAGAAGCACTGGAAGGCTATGTTTCCGCGGCGCAACGAGCTTTGGCTCGCGGCGACCAAGCGGAATGTGAACGGCTGGCCGATAAAGCTCTGCATATTAGTCCGAAGCATCTGGACGCGTTGATCGTAAAGGCGCGTTCGTTCTCTTCGGTAGGGAATATTGCGCAAGCCGCGAAGATTTTGGAGCAAGTGCCGGATCTGGAGAAGGGCGGCGAACCGGCCGAACTTCTGCTCGACCTGTATTTGAAGAATTCGAAGTGGGACGAAGCCACCGCCATGGCTTTGAAGATTTTTGCCTCCGACGAAAAGAATTTTGGCGCCACGCAAAAGGTGACGGAAGCGTTGCTGGAAGAAGGGCAAGGCGAACGCGCCATGTCCCTGCTTTCGCGCATTCGCATCCCCATGATTGACGCCGGAGAGCATGAAGGCGTCGTCCACCTGTTGACGGAACTGGCAGCGCGGTTGCCGGGCCGGTTAGAGCCATTGGAATGGCTGGTGGATACCTTCGGACGGATGAGCGATTCGTTTCGCTTGCCGGATGCGCTGGCCAATTTGGGCGACGGACTGGTCGCTGCGAACAAGTATGATCGCGCCAAGGAAGTTTACGAGCAATTGGTGGAACGCGAACCGGAAAGCGATTCGGCGAAACGCAAACTGGACGATGTACTTCGCAAACTCGGATTGCTGGAACCGGAAGTGGCCACGATGGTCGTTCCCGAGCAATTGGGAATTCCGGAAACGTTGCAGGCCGAGTTGCAAAAGCCTGAAGCGCCGAAGGTACGGCCGGGGCTAAAGGAAGAAGCGCCGGAGGTTGCAGCGCAAAATGCCGCCTCAATTCCAGCTGAAGCGCAGCTGGACGAAGAAACACAAAAATTTATCGCGCAATCTTTGACCGACGTCGATCTGTTTGCCAGTTACGGACTAACGCAGAAAGCGATTGGGTTACTGGAAGCGATCCTGCGGCGCGCGCCGATGCACACGCCTACGCTGGAGAAGCTTCTGGACTTTGTACTCGGCGCAGGTGATGACCGGCGGACTGCGGAACTTGCGGCGCATCTGGAGCACATTCACGCGCAACGCGGCGATACGCGCAGCAGCGAACGGTTTGGCGAACTCCGCCGGCGGTTCCAGCGCGCGGCCGGATTGTCCGACGACGAGATCGCCGCAGCCGTGGCCGCAGCGATGCCGCAGCCCGTGGAAGCAGTGCCGGTCGAGGAGGTTGCAGCGGCACCGAGCACCGAAGAAATCCCGGAAATTTCCGTCGAACCTGCGGCGGTGGAAGCAACGCCGGTAGTTGCACAGAGTATTCCAGAGCCAGTCGACGAATTGCCGGAGATTGAAATTATCGAAGAAGTGCCGGAAGCCTGGGCCGAACCGCAAGCTTCTTCGACCGAGGAAGTTGACCTCTCTTCCGAATGGTCTTCGCTGCTGGAGCAAGCCAAGCAACCGCCTCCGCGTGCCCAGTCGACGCGACCCTCCGCGGGAGAAACGGTCACAAATATTTCGCCCGAGCCGGAAATCGAAGAAATAGAGCCGACGGATTTCCTGGAAGAGGCAAAAACAGCCGCTGAAGCTCCACAGGTTCCCGCAGCTGCGCAACCTCCCGCACCAATTGCACAGCATAGCGACTCAAACGAGTTTGAGGTGCCGGTCGAACCTGTGCATGCGGAAGAGGAACGCAATCCCTTTGCAGAGATTTCTTCAGAGCTGCCAATGGCGCCACAAGAACCGGCGGGGATCTCCGAGCCCGCCCGTTCTGAAGTTGTGGAAGAGCATGCCAGCAGTTTCCTGCTACCCGATGAAGAATTGACGGCCCTGCCTATTCCGGAGCATGGCGAAGTCGCCGCAGAGGGCCCTGAACCCGCGCTGGAAGCCCCATTAGCGGCGCTGCCTGAAGCGCCGGCAACGGAGCCGGAATTCGAGCTGGATCAGGACTTCGAGTTGATTTTGGAACCGGAAGCTATCGTGCCCGCGCACGAGATGCTTTCGGAAATTCCCGTCGCGCCACCTGCACCGGAACACCAGGAAACTCAGGAAGTGCGGGCGAGGGAGCGCGAAGAGGAACAAGGCGCGGCGCGTGTGAACGGGACCAGCTTCACCTCAGAGCAATTCCTGGCTGACCTGGCAAATGAAATTGATGAGCTCGGACTTGGCGAAATTGCGGAAAGCAAGAGCAAGCGATCGCACTCTGAACCGGCCCGTGAAATTGCCAAGGTGCCTGCGTCGGCGAATGGCGAACTGGAATCCGGCCCGCTGAAGGAAGTATTTGAAGAGTTCCGCGCGGAACTCGGCGAGATGGGCGCGGAAGACGAAGACCTGGAGACCCACTACAATCTGGGAATCGCGTTCCGTGAAATGGGCTTGTTGGAAGAGGCCATCGGCGAATTCCAGAAAGTGGCCAAAGCCAACGACCGCGGCAAGGCTTTCCGTTATGCCATGCAGTGCTGCACGCTGCTGGGTCTTGCGTTTATGGAGAAGGGCCAGCCAGCCATCGCGGCAATCTGGTATGAACGCGCTTTGCAAACTCCGGGCATCGATTCGGAAAGTAAACTCGCATTGCGGTATGATTT
>DASXIT010000212.1:0-3707 GCA_036497825.1 Candidatus Acidiferrum sp. | reverse complement strand
CAATGAGCTTCTGCCGAGGGAGATGGAACCTTGCCTACGTTTGGTCTAGGAGCACCGTCGACCGTGAGGCATTAACCAGAGAAATCGCTTGACACGTCACAAACGTAAGTTTAAAAGAACGTAACTCACGATCACCGGACGGATCTAAGGTGGCCAATCGTTGGTGCGCTCAAGTCCCGCACCGCAACTTGTGAGTTATGCCCGCGTTACATCTCGGCTGACCCAGCCCCCTCTCGGTCGTGTACTCAGCTGTATCGGAGTCGACACGCAACGTTTGTCGAGAAGGACGCACCGCCAAGAACAAAGGACGGCGTTCGGGTCAAGCGTCATGGGTCAATTGTCACTGCTTCGGAGCGTTGCTTGTGTCGAAATGTGAGTGATGCATAGAGGCGTGGAGGAAATATGGCCAAAGGCAAAGCGGGTGCGGATAGTTCGGTTCTCGTGACGAATGAAATTCAGGGAAAGAACCTGATTCAACTTGCGACCGACTTGTTCGGGCAGACACCTGCGTTTTGGGGCAGGTATTTCACAAGTGCCTCAACGTCCGGCAATGTTGAGTATCGCCATCTGAAGGAGAATTCGATTCTGAGGCAAAACGGGATACGCGTTTTGCCCATCGCCAGGCAAACTAGAAATGTCAATGACACCCAAGCCCAGGGCAGCGTCGATGCAGAAGCGAATGCCGAGGACCTAATCGCAACATTTGGACAAGACTACCTAAAGTCGCAAGGCGGGCAGTTTTTGATGTTTTTGGATGTAGAAGGGTCTCCGAGCCTCTCCGCTGCATATTTCATGGGATGGGCCCAGACACTCCGTGCTCACGGCCAAGACATCACGGGTGGTACTGTCGAAATTTTGCCATGCGTGTACGCAACGCGAAGTGACAACATTACCTGGCAGGCGGTGGTGACCTGCGCCGAGCAGGGCATTCAGTGTTGCGGAGCATGGATTGCGCGTTGGGTCCATCACGGTTGCGCTGGTTTGGACGACTGGGACGATGCAAAAGTCGGTCCGAGTGTGCAGCTTCCTTGCAAGATCTTGGCTTGGCAGTACTCGGATGATTGTCGGGGCGGAGGCGGGTTTGACTGTGACCAAGCGAACCCAAATATCGATGTGAACCAGGAGCTTCTCTCAAGACTTGTTCTACCGCCGGATACGGCTGGCGCTGCCTAAAAGCGGGCAAATGAAATGGCCCATCGTCCGTTGCAACGTCGCTTCAATGTAGGCGCTCTGGCCGCCGCCGTGGTCCTTTTGTCGTCATTTCATCTCGGTGGAGCTGCAGCAAACGATCACCCCATCGTCTTCAAAGCGGGGCAGACGAGGGGCTACGCTGACGGCCAATTCTCAGGAAAGTTCCATGAAGTCTATTTCTCGTTTCATGCCTGCGCTGGACAACATTTGATTGTGCAAATTACCCCGCTAACGCCTGGCCTTTTAACCGCTGGAGTTGTGATCTATCCCTCCGGTAAACAAGATGGCGGGCCAGGAGGGATTGTTTTTAACTCTGAGCTGACCGAGAGTGGAAAATATCGAATTCGCATTACCCAGAGACAAACCGATAGTAAGGGTAGATTTCGAGTCTCAGTCGAGCTTTCACCCCGAGGGGAGAATGGAGCCAACTGACGTGACCGGGGGTTTTTGTACCAGCGGTAGTGAGAGAGAATTCACTCTGGAGGGAAGCTGGTATGCCGATAAAGAAATACAAGCCGGAGCAGATCGTAACGTTGCTGAGGCAGATTGAGCTAGAAATCGCGATCGGAAAGCACACCCCACAAGCCTGCCGAGACGTCGAGATCACAGCGCCGACCTACTACCGCTGGCGGAAAGAGTTCGGCGGTTTGAAGCTGGATCAAGCCAAACGAATCAAAGAACTGGAAGGTGAGAATGTCAAGCTAAGGCGATTGGTGGCAGAATTGTCTTTGGAGAAGCAGATTTTGAAGGGCGTTGCAGAGGGAAACTTCTAAGCCCTGAGCGGCGCAGGGGCGCGGAACATGCGCGCAGAAAGTACGGGCACGCGACGGAGAAGAACTCAGGAAATCGATCCATACGGAACTATCCACCAAGATCAAACTCGGTTTCTCCGCATGGACTTGGGATCGCCTTTCCAGATGCCGCTCGCAGAATGCCCTTACGGCTCTCCGAGCGGACGAGCAATTCGAGGGCCTTATCCACGATCTGGCGTTTGCTCTTAAGGCGCGTGAGCTTTCTCGCCTTGCGCACCAGCCTCTCGTCAATGTCGATATTGGTTCTCATCGATTCACCATACACCATTTTTGCGTATTTTCGTGCACTCTCGGTCGGCATAGGACAGATGTTCCGGCTGGCAATTTGTCAACAGATTCCCGTGTTTTGCATCTTCGTGTCGATTCTGTCTCAGGCATTCCTATTCGACGCCCGTGGCTACGGACTGGGGCAACGGAACATTGTCGGTGGTTAGACTATCTCTGCAGGAGGGAGCCTTCGATCAGAATCAAAAGCCGGATGATTCAACGATTGCTGATGGCTGAAGTTATAAATTGACGGTGCGTATTTCTATCAGCGCAATCATCTGCCATTGTGGACGGTCTTTTCAATTTTCAAACTTTTATTTGTTCGTGTGGTTAACGGCAAAGCGTTTCGATCAACATTTCCTTTTTCCGCTCGGCAAGCCGATCCAGGGAATCAAGAGACGATATATAGCCGGCGAGGGTGGCGATGGTTAGGCCGACAAAGGCGGCTGCAGGGAGCCACGGATTACCGAACCAGCGCCCGGCAAAAAGCACTATTGTGGCGATTCCGCCAACCAGGATTTGGACGCCAAAGGCGGTCCAAACGGCCACACCGTTATTTCGCTGGCCTTTGAATTTTCCGATCTCCATCTTCTTCGGGAAGCTTAAGGAAGACCAGTTGGCAATCGTCAACTGACCCGTTACTGCAAAGAAGGCAGCACCAATAGTGGCAAAAAAGCGAGGCATGGTTGGCCAACCGACTCTCCACACGAGCAGGGACAGGGAAACGGCCAATTCCAGAAATACGAACGCCGCCAACAGCAGGTTTTTTCCCAAGAGAACATCGCGAAAACGGATAGGCGCCATGAAATAGGACAAGATGCCCTTGCCTTCGTAAGCAAAGGAATTATATGCAGGGGCAAGGAGCATCAAGATCAGATATGCCATGATCGCCGGGAAAAACATTTCCGCGCCGATGGCATGTTCCTTCAGCGGAGAATTTCTTCCCGCAAACTGAAAGGAAAAAAACACGACCATGACGGGAGGCAGCAGAAACGTGATGAAGGAAAAACCATTTCGGGTCATGTAGCGAAATTCTTTCGCGATCACACCCAGAACCTGCGGAGAAAGGAAAGGCACGCCGTCCCAGTCAACGGCAGAAACTACTGCGGTCCTTCCCCCAACATCCTGAATCGCTTCGAAGCGGCCTTTTTTCTTTTCTGTTGCAGGGCCGGAGCCCTCGCTGATTTCATCACCCAAATATTGGGCTTTAAAGCGGAACCACAACAAAACACTGAGTGATGCGAGCCAAACGGATAAACCGGCTAGCCCGAGCAGTACGCCATGCGATGCAAAATCGCTTGCTCCCGGTATCGCACTTCCCGCGAGCGACCCCGGCATCCACCAAAGATACGGCAAATATTCAAGCACTTTGGGTTGAGCGGAGTGTCCAAATCGCTGTATGAGGGGCGACACAAAGTTCATCGACACCATCGCTAG
>DASXIT010000211.1:0-4195 GCA_036497825.1 Candidatus Acidiferrum sp. | reverse complement strand
CTATGGTGTGCGGAGGATGGTCTCCAACTGCATCCCATATCTCTTCGGAGATAGTGGTTTGCTAGACTCAAGTTTTACTCACTACCCTTCTTCGGCTCCGGCTGAAGTTGCGGCAGATTCGGGCAGATTCTGACAGATCGTTATCGGTTATCATCGAGCTTCCAACAACAAAAAGGCCCTGCTTGCCGCGGCCTTTTTTTGTTGTTCAGTGGCGATTTAAAATCTCTCTATACAGCCTTGTGTTCCACTTCGGGAACCAGTTCTCATAGCGGGGAATATACCCGCAAAACAAAAGCGAACTCCTGGTGTTTTGAATGATGGTCTTAGGCGCTGGGAAAAGCAGCGCCTCCGGGCGTTCACATCACCCTCGCAAGATATATTTAGCTGGGTGCTCGGGTAGGTCTCGGCATTTACTTCCGACATGCCGCCCCTTTCCCGCTGCCTCCGAAGAAGCACGCTAGGCCGAACAGGTAGCCGAAGTTGTACCAAGCGCCATTATTGTGGACCTCGTAGATGCCGAGGTTGTTTTTGAACAGCGAAGCCAAAAAGACGAACGGCGCAATAAAGCCCTGCCAAAGCCCCAGCCAAAAGCCCGCAACCACGTCGCGATCGTTCGCCGTTCCTTTAGACTGGTTCGGTCCCGGAGCACATCCAACCAGAATGTTCATCAACACTAGGGCAAGCACAAGCAAGATCAGAGAGGATCTCATCGCAATTTCTCCTCTACATACAGTTACGAACTATCGGCACGAAAAGTCTCAGAATGACTGCCAGATAGCGCCCACCACTTCTGCTGCACCGTTCGGTCGGAATGTGTACCGGGACCGGTAGGGGTGCCGATCTGCCCGACTGCAAAAGAAAAGAGAGGAGGTCGTGAACTCGGCAATCAAGCAGCGTCAACGAGGTGCGATTTGGCAAAAGGGCACGATCTAGTCTGCCCTCACAGGCCGTTCTGTTATGTCGCGCTGGAAGTCGGCAAAGGGTTGCGATCTGTAAATTGTCGCTGGTGCCAATACGGGTAGACCGCCGAGCGGTCGCTCGCGGCGTCGAGTTTGGCGACTTGTTCTTTCGTGAGATTCCAGCCGACGGCGCCGAGATTCTGCCGCAACTGCTCTTCGTTACGCGCACCCATAATGACATTTACGACTGTGGGACGTTGCAGAAGCCAGTTCAGCGCTATCTGCGGAATAGTCTTGCCGGTTTCTTTGGCGATTTCGTCTAGAGCGTCCACCACTTTGTAAAGATATTCGTCGTCCATTTGTGGTCCGACATTCCCTGTTTTGTGCAGACGGCTGATAGCAGGCAACGGTGCGCCTCGCCGAATTTTTCCCGTCAGGCGGCCCCAGCCAAGCGGACTCCAGATCAGCGCCCCAACTTTTTGGTCCAGCGCTAAAGGCATCAATTCCCATTCATATTCCCGGCCTACAAGCGAGTAATACACCTGATGGCCGATATAACGCGACCAGCCGTAACGTTCAGAGACTGACAGCGATTTCATCAAGTGCCAACCGGAAAAATTCGAGCACGCGATGTATCGCACTTTTCCACTTTGTATCAGCGTGTCGAGCGTTTTAAGAGTTTCCTCGACGGGTGTCAGCGCGTCGAATCCATGCATGTGATAAATGTCGATCGTCTCCACGCCGAGCCGGCGGAGACTATTCTCACAGGACTCAATGAGATGATGGCGCGAAGAGCCGAGATCGTTTGGGCCTTCCCCCATGCGAAATGTGGCCTTGGTCGAGATCAGCAGGCGATTGCGTTTACCTGCGATGGCCTTTCCGAGTATTTGCTCAGAGACGCCGTTAGAATAAATATCAGCGGTATCAAACAGATTGACGCCAGCATCGAGGCAAACGTCGACCAAGCGCGTAGCTTCAGCGACGTCACTGCTACCCCAGGCTTTGAAGAAATCAGTGGCGCCTCCAAAGGTCCCTGTGCCGTAGCTCAGAACCGGAACCTGCAAGCCAGAATAGCCAAGTTGTCTGTATTCCATATGTCATCGGATGCCGCGGCCCTGGCCTTGGTCTCAAAAAGTGGATCTCAAATCTTTCTGAGGCTAGGTGTCCTCACTCTTGACCGGTGTCACGAAAAAAGATGCCTCGCACGCAAATCTCTCCCGTTTTACTTTTGCCACAAGGCGGCCGCATATGGTTCCGCTTACCGCTCTTTTTGCTCCCCATCGTATTGTCAGCCGTGATTGTGTTCATCGCTAGTTCCATCATGCATATGCTTCTTCCTTACCATCGCGGCGATTACGGCCAACTCCCTGAAGAGGACAAACTCCTTGCAGCCTTACGGCCCGCCGGTTTGCAAAGGGGTTTGTATATGTTTCCTTATGGCACTCACAAAGACATGAAATCGCCTGCGATGCTTGAGAAATACAAGCAGGGTCCAGTGGGAATTCTGACTGTATTTCCAAGCGGTCCACCGGCCATGCCGAAGTTCCTCGGACTGTGGTTTGCTTATACCTTGATCATCAGTTTTTTTGTTGCCTACCTCACGGAACACACAGTCGTGCCTGGCGCTCGCTATCCGGTTGTGTTCCGCGTCGCTGGCACAGCAGCCTTCCTAGCGTATGGATTGGGAAACTTGAGCAACGGCATTTGGAAAGGCCAACCTTGGTCCATGGTCATAAAAGAATCGATCGACGGATTAGTGTACGGGCTGTTAACAGCGGGCACGTTCGGTTGGCTCTGGCCGCGCTAGCTAACTCATTCCTGAATTGATTCAGAAATCATTGGTGCATCTTAAATTTGGCGCAACTCGCCTGATCTGTCACAAATCTCGGTAGGGAATTATTTCTTTTTTGCCAGTGTAGCTTCGACCTGTTCAATGTGGTTGATGTCGTGGCCGGCCATCATGCCAACGATCCGCTGGATGGTTTCCTCGCCACGCTCCGCATGCATGCCATGATGTTTCCATTGTTCCGGTTCGAGCAATTTGTAAAGAGCCAAATTCGTCTCGCGCAACATGCGGAACTGTTCCAACGACTTGCGGGCATCGCGCTTTGCATAATGCCCTTTGACAACCCAGGCATCTTGATCGAACGCCTGGATCGGTGTGCCTGGTGCACCGAGGATCGAACGTATTCTCCAGCTAACCACGATTTCCACGTCGGCAAGATGCGCGACGATTTCGGCAGCCGACCATTTATCGGGTGCCGGCCGCTTTCTCAATTTTGCTGGCGTAGCGCCCTTGATCAGCCGGTGAAGTTTCTTGGCTGTCAGAGCTTGCACTTTCAGAGGATCCTGACCGCCAAGTTTGCCTTGGATTCGTTGTACGTACTCTTGAACTGTTTCCTTCATTTTGAAATTCCTTCCCCTCAAGATGACCTCAAACCTCTCTGATTGTACGTAAATTTAAGTTTGCTTGAATTGTGCCGTGGCCATGCCCCAGATGGATTCCTTGCGCTACGCTCAAACAACACAAAGCATTGCTATCGCCAGCGTCGCGCGGACAAGCGTCGCCTCTCCACGTCAAAGTGCCAAAATGCTGATCGTCTATCAACTGAACAGTACGGCGGCGTGGCCTTCCAGCACTCCCAACTCGCGAGCCATGCCCACTTGATCCCAAACGTTCCAGCCTTCCAGAATTTTTCCCCCGCCCACTTTGCACGCGCTCATTCCGCAAAGTTCTAGTTTCTTATTCGATGCCGGGATTCCCAATCCTTCGCCAGTGTGCGTCATCGTGGCAGTCCATCGAGCGAACGCGGTGTCACCCTCCTGCACCACCTGCTCGAGATGGATCTGAATGTCGGGGCATGCTTGCCGCAGCGCGGCATAGAAAGCTCTGAATTCCTTCGGCCCCTGCGAAGATGCTTCGGGCCGACCAACTCCCCAAATCACGCTGGTATCAGGAAAGAGTTCATCGATCGTTGTCTCCATGCCTTTGTTCCAGACTTCATCGAACCATCGCCGAATCAACATCGCCGCGTCCGGAGTTGGCCCGGAAAGCTGATTTGCCGTTGCCGTACTCATAGCGCGCCTCCGTGCCCTTAAATAGCGCGGCACTATACCACAATGTTATAGGGCGCAATACACTCTATTTGCTGATGCAGCAGTTTCGGAAATATCTTGGAGGTCGGCAAAAGAACTTTTGTTTCCGGCTGAGTTTCTTGCGCGATGGCGGGGGTGGCAGGAGAGGCCTATTTTCAGGCAGGTCTTTTCTCTTAATTTTGCAGCCACTGGAACGGTTT
>DASXIT010000210.1:0-19492 GCA_036497825.1 Candidatus Acidiferrum sp. | reverse complement strand
ACGAGAAGCGCCCTTGTTGCATCCGGCTACCACATCGGGCCGGATCGTGCCAGTACCGAGCCCCAAGCTGGAAAGAAGATTCGGGGTACCGTCGGTGATCTTTAGCGGAAAACCGCGCTGGAAGCTGGTAATTCCGTCAATTCCCCACCCTGCAACGATCTTGTCCACGACCCCCGTGGCGTCTCCCAGAAACCTCTTGCCATGGCCAATAGGAAGATCGTACACATAGCTGATGATCAAGCGCTGGGGAACGTCTTGCGAGGAAAGCGAATACTCGTTCTTAAGGTTATTCCAGTCTTGAACGCCGCCGGTACCTCCGTTGCCGCTTCCTTCCAGCCAGGACGTTAACGTGTCCGTGTTGGAGATCAGTTTCGCGTTGGTGTACGCCACTAGAATCGAGCCGCCTCCCGAGAACCGTTTGGTCACCGAGACTTGCAGCGAATTGTAACTACTTCCGCAGCAGCCATAGCCCGCCAGATTCATGCCCGTATATTCTGGATAGGGGCGATTCAATTGCCCCTGAATTAAAACACCCGGTCCCAAAGAACCAGGCAAGGTAGTGCTGAACGGATAAGCAGCCGTCGGCACCGTCTGCGCTATTGTCACGGCGCTCTGACCACCCGCAGCGTATTGCCCTGCCGCTTGGTTAATGTAGCTGTCCGGGATTTGATCAATTTGGGTATTGTATTGTTGCAAGTGAACGCCGTGTGACCCGGCGTACGCTACGTCCACAAATACGCCCCACGGCAATTCTCTTTGGATATCAAGATTCCATTGCTGTGTGTAGGCAGGATGCGCTGCGGTAAAGCCTGCCGCGTTCAGTGGAGTCTGCTGCAGACCAAATGTTGAAATGCCTCCAACAGGATTTCTGCCCGCTGGCGCATTGAGGTCTGGGCCAAACGGTCCCGTCGCCGCGCACGTAAAGGTGTTTGACAATCCTCCAGCACCAGTCAAACTGCACTGACTAGTATTCAGGGTGCTCGCAGGATACAAACCCTTGGTATTGCTAGCGAAAAAGGTTGACGTCGCACTATTGACCACGTCGCCATACGGATTGGTCGCAAATGATACGTAGTTGGGAGAATAGAAGATACCGTATCCCGCGCGGATGACGGTCTTCTCATTCAACGCATAGGCGGCTCCCAACCTCGGAGAGAATTCCTTCTTAAAGAGCGGTAGATTCGTTCGGCCCGCGGCGTATACTCCTCCCCCACCAGTGCCCACAAGGAAAAGGTCGCCGGGACAAGGGCTGCCAGCAACCCCACTGCAACCGGTCACGGAGGCATTCGTGGCGTAGGGAACGAAGTAAGTCAAACGGTTAAACCGTTCCGAATAAGGACCCGGCAGTTCATAGCGCAATCCAATATTCAGTGTCAGCTTGCTCGTTTTGTGCCAGGTGTCCCCAAAGAAAAGAGCCCGGTAGGTCTGTTTGCTCGCGACAGGAGCTGAAACAACTAATGAACCGGTAGTCTGGTTGCCGAATGCCGCTCCTGCCCCCAAGCCGTAGCCTAGCAAAAAGTCTGCGTAGTCGTTGCCCAGGACAGTGCCTGCGTTGCTAGCCTTCGGAGCTGACCATGATCCGTTAAAGGAAACCAACCCGCCACCCGTGTTGGTTTGCAGATAGTTGTCATAGCTTTCTTCCAGTTGACCACCGAAAACCAAGGTATGCCGACCGAGAATTTTGCTAAACTGTGCCGAAAAATTATATTGCGTATCCCAATCGTTGATAGCGCTCTGCCCTTGGCTGCATGAGATGGAAGGATCGCTATTGGCAAAGCAAGGCGTCATCGGAGTGCGTTCAATCGAGGGAACGATGGAGTTGTATTCCCCCGGCCAGCCTTCTTGCGTCACGTCAAAGCCGGCGTTTTTTGGCCCACGAACATAGTTATAGCGGCTGACGCTGAAATTCATACTAGCGGTCCAAGTCGAAGAAATTGCATCACTCCAACCAAGAGCCCCGCTATTGCTAACGGTCGTCTCATTGCAACGATCTTTGCAAAGGCCCGTGCCATACGGATCCTGTGCCAAGCTCAGTTCGCTGAAGTGGGTATAGCGCCCGAAAAGATGCTGGGTGTTGGTCAGATTCTGGTCCACTCGAGCTACGTATTCGTTGATGTCTCCCCCACCGGATGCGGAACCAATGAAATTGGGTGACCCGCTCACCGGACTAAGCAAGCTAGCAGGAGCTATGTTGGGGTTTGTCGGATTTCCAATCAATTTCCCGAGTAGGTATGCCGCGGTTGGATTTATATAAGGCTGACTTGTAATTGGGTTGTTGCCGGTCAGGTTATTGCCAGCGATCGGCATGCGCACGTTCGAAGTTGGATTTACAGTCAGCGGATTATAGAGCTGGTCAACATACTGTCCATTCTTTTGGTCGGAGCAAATGTTGATGCCAGAGCCTTGAGGATCAGGTGTGTTAAAGCCTGTTTGGCAAAGGTCGGCGAAATTTCCAGTGCGTTCCGTCGCAGTCGGAACAATGGAGCTGAATGGAACTCCTTGTCGTGCCCGGTAGCCTTCGTAACTGCCAAACACAAACGTCTTGTCTTTCTTGATTGCACCGCCGACCGAACCGCCAAACTGGTTCTGCGTATACGGTGGCGCTTTATTCGGTTCGCCTGTTGCTACTTGCTGGCCTGCAAGGAAAAAATCGTTCGCGTCCAATACTCTGTTGCGGAGGAATTCATACAACGAGCCGTGCCAAGTGTTGGTGCCAGATTTTGTACTGAAGTTGACCACGCCACCGGAGAACTTCCCCCATTCTGGACCCAGGTTGTTGTACTGCACCTTAAATTCACTGATGGAATCCTGCGTGGGAACTACGTTCGGCAAGTTAATGTACAGCGTGTTGAGCGGCATGCCATCAAGGTATTCCGCACCCTGGTTGGCCATCGATCCGCCTATCTGGTAGTTGCCGAGGTCAAAGGGGTTCTTGCCAACTATGTTGCCTTCCGAATTTCCCTGGGGAACTACCGAAGGAGACAACGCCGCCAAGTTGAAAACGTTTCGCCCATTCAGAGGGATTTCATCCGCCTTGCGCCCATCAATCACCTGACCGAGGGAAGAAGAGTCAGGTTGTAGTAGCGGCGTCTCGCCTGATACCTCAATTGTTTGCGAAACTTCGCCCAATTGCAGTACCAGGTTAATCGCAGACGTCTGCTGCAACTGGACAACGATATCGGTCTCCGACGTGCGCTTGAAACCCGGCTTCTCGGCCTCCACACGGTAGTGGCCTCCTAACAGGAACGAAAATAGATAGAGACCATCAGAAGTGGTGTCCTGTGTCAGTCTCTGCCCTGTCTCCAGATTAGTGAGAGTCACATGCACGTCGGCAACCGCGCCGCCAGAAGAGTCGGTTATCGTTCCTGTGATGCTGCCGTAGGTTGACTGCGCGTAGGTTTGCGGGCTCAATGCAATGATGCAGCCAAAGCAAAAAATCATGGCGATTACGTACTTTACGAGCTTATTTTGAAGATTCACGGTAGCCCCCCATCCCGGAATTAAGTGCGGGCCCGAATCCTCGACTGGGCTTTCGAAGCCCCTGATTTGATTTAAGAGATTTCCGGTAAGAGCGTCCAACTCTGTTCGCCTGGGCAGCGAACTATAGGGGCTCACGCCTCGACACGGCCAAATTGGGGCGACACTACCTATCACCTCACATAAAGTCAAGTACTAATTTCAACTTATCGCCTTTTTCGTTGATTTTTAACAACCGCGATTACTTTTGGTACAGCTTTTTGCTACGAGTTGAGTGCCTGCGCACAGCACACCGCACTTCGACCATCTAGCGTTGTGCAAATCAGTTCTGATGGCAGACCAAGCAAGAATGTTGGGCAGAGCCTTTCAGTGAGGATACCAGCGTACGTAAGACCAGGTAAAATCAATTCCAACTGACTTCATGCCCCCATCGAATCCTAATGTCAAGAATTCGCGAATCTGTTAGATAGTAAATGCGGCGACCGCCATGCCGTCGTCATTTTCAGATATTCAACCGGGGACCTTTGACCACCTCCCAAACCCAATCGATACCCGGCCAAGGCGGAATTCCTTCCACGCTCCGGCAACCGGCTGCACCGCGTTTTTGGCTAGCGATTTTTCTCACTGGTGTTGGCACTGGCATCGGCGCGGCGGCGCTCACCCGCCTTCTGGAACTGGTTCAGCATTTTGCCTGGAATGGTTCAGGCACAAACATATTGGAGGCAGCTCAACATGCCGGTGCGTGGAGGCACATCTTAGTGCTTCTCGCTGCGGGATTGCTGACTGGTGCTGGGCAGATCCTTCTGAAGCAATTGTCGAGCGGTAACGGCATCGATACGACGGCTGCTATTTGGTTTTATGCCGGACGCATGCCGGCGCTTCGCACTCTGGGCAGCGCGGTGCTCTCCGTGATCGACGTTGGCATGGGGGTATCGCTCGGTCGCGAAGGTGCGCCAAAGCAAGTCGGCGCAGTGCTCGCCAATCTTTTCTCCGACAAAGAGCATCTGTCCGACGAGCAGCGCCGCCTCTTGGTGGCCTGTGGCGCAGGAGCTGGAATGGGAGCCGCCTATGGCGTCCCATTGGGAGGCGCACTTTTCGCCCTGGAGGTCATGCGCGGAAGGCTGGCCCTACGCTACGTGTTGCCTTCCATCTTTACGTCCGTGATCGCCACAGCGGTGTCGTGGCTTGCGCTGCCCAACGCGCCAACCTACATCATCCCTGCGTATCCCACTTCTGCATCCAGCCTTGTATGGGCACTGTTGGTCGGTCCGATCGCCGGCTTGGTTTCTGTCGGCTATGTTCGAATGATCACCTGGGCGGACCGCACCAGGCCGACGGGCTGGTGGCGATTGGTTGCGCCGATTCTCGGCCTGGGACTACTCGGCGTAATTTCGATCTGGTTCCCGCAGTTGCTTGGCAATGGCAAAGATATTTCGCAGTTGGCGTTCACAAATCAAGTCGCGCCGATACTGTTATTGACTCTTCTTTTTTTGAAGCCTGCCGCCACTGTGTTGTGCATCCGCAGTGGTGCGCCCGGCGGCCTGTTCACTCCTTCGCTGACAGTTGGCGCGTTGCTCGGCGGCGTGCTCGGCCATGCATGGTCCTGCCTCTGGCCCGGCGTTCCTCCCGGATTGTTCGCGGTGCTTGGAGCCGGAGCTGTTCTAGCCGCAACTACCCAAGGTCCAATCTCCACAGTGGTGCTGCTGATGGAGTTGACTGCCCACTACCGATCTTTCGTTTTGCCATTGATCCTCGTTGTTGGTACCGCAACGCTCGTTGCGCGTACCATCGAATCGCGCTCCATCTATGACGCGCGGTTGACCGATGAGGAAGTCGCAACTCGGCAAAGGTTACGCGAGGCAATTCCTCCCGAGCGGGAGTAATTCAGATCAGAATCACCCGAGTTTGAACTCACTGCGATTTAGCTGCTACCCGATATTTCCTGCGCGATGGTTTCGCCTACCTCGCGAGTGCTGGCCTTTCCTCCCAAATCTGGAGTGAGCACATCCGATTTCGCCAGAACAGATTCGAGCGCCCGCTCAACCGCCTGTGCCGCCTTTAATTCTCCCAAATGTTGCAGCATCATCGCTCCAGACCAGATTTGCGCGATCGGATTGGCGATTCCTTTTCCCGCAATGTCTGGAGCTGAACCGTGCACCGGCTCAAACATGGAGGGGAATTCTCGTTCCGGATTGAGATTGGCGGAAGGTGCTATGCCAATGGAACCTACAACCGCGGCGCCAAGGTCAGACAAAATGTCTCCGAACAGATTTGACCCGACGACTACGTCAAACCAATCGGGATGACGAACAAAGTGAGCGGTCAGAATATCAATATGGTATTGGTCGGTGCGCACTTCGGGAAAATCTCGAGCAACGGCGGCAAAGCGTTCATCCCAGAACGGCATGGTGTGAATGATTCCATTTGATTTGGTTGCTGAGGTGACATGCTGTTTGCGGGTTCGTGCCAGTTCGAACGCGTAGCGGATAATGCGGTCACAACCGCGCCGGGTGAACACAGTTTCCTGCATCGCCATTTCGGCGTCCGTGTTGCGGTTGAGACGGCCTCCCACTTCCGAGTACTCACCTTCATTATTTTCTCGAACGATACAGAAGTCGATTTCTCCCGGCGGAAATCCTTTGACCGGTGACTCGATACCGCGTAGCAATCGCACCGGTCGCAGATTAACGTACTGCTGAAATGTCCGTCGGATCGGGATCAGCAGTCCCCACAACGAAATATGATCCGGAACGCCGGGATATCCCACAGCGCCAAGGTAGATAGCGTCGAATTTGCGCAACTGGTCGAGACCATCCTCGGGCATCATCCTGCCCGTCTTCAGAAAAGTCTCGCAACTCCAGTTGAAATGGTGCCAGGAAAACTTCAGGTCATAGCGGCGCCCGGCAGCTTCAAGAACGCGGATACCTTCCGGCACGACTTCACGTCCGATTCCGTCTCCCTCAATGACCGCAATGTCGTAATGACTCACTTGCACCTCCTGGAAGCGTGGGTCGAATTGGCAAAAAAGACAAACCTGAAGATTATTCTGAGCCTTGAAGGAACGCGCGGCATCGAGATCATCTTCCTCTTCGCTGCTTCGCGTCAAGGATAACCTACACAACGAAATTACAGATCCAGGCAGTTCGCAAGGGGGGATAGACTACAGGGCTGAAGAGATGGATGTTCCAGCGGCAGCAAACACTGTGGCCATTTCCGCTTGTGCGAAAGAAAGGAAGCATTGCACTACCGCTGGATCAAATTGCGTTCCGCTGGATTCCACCAGACGGCGGATTGCTTCCTCGGGGGGAAGTCCGTTTCGATAGGGCCTCGAAGAAACCATAGCGTCGAACGCGTCGATTACCGAAACAATGCGCGACACCACCGGAATTTCTGTTTCCTTCAACCCCGCCGGATAACCTGTTCCATCATAATTTTCGTGATGGTGCAGGATATCCAGCGCAGCGCGTTCAAATCCTGGCAGGATGCGCAGCACCGCCCATCCATACTCCGGATGTTTCTTCATCAGCGCGTATTCGTCTGGGTCAAGCCTCGCGGGTTTTCGCAGAATCGCGTCTGGTATCCCCACTTTGCCAATGTCGTGCAACAGCGCAGCCACTTCCAGATTTCCTAACTCTTCTTCAGAAAGTCCCAACTCCTGTCCAACTCGCATGCCCCATTCCGCAAGACGTGTGCTGTGTACTCCTGTGTTCAGGTCTTTCAAATCCAACAACTGGTTGAACGAGCAGATCGTCGAGCTGCGGAAGGCGGAAAACTGCTCCTCGATCTGCTTGATTCGCAGCGATTCCGCCGTGCACGCAACAGTTGAAATCAACGTTGTCATCTGTAGGTGCGCCTTAGTCCGCTGCTTACCAGCAGAACAACAGGCAACCGCCTTGGCCCGAATTGGAGTTCGAGCTGTTCAGCCACGCCGTTGTCGCTTGATAAACATCGAGTCGTCCGTGATTAAGGTCTGGAGTCAGTTGAATCGCATGAGAAAAGGCACTGGCAGCGTCCGGCTGGTGCAGTGCGGGTTTCGCTTGCAACAGCAACGCTGCCGTTCCCGCTACCATCGGTGAGCTGAATGATGTCCCGGAAGCGCTCGCATACGTTCCTCCAGGAAATGTGCTGATGACATATTCGCCGGGCGCGGCAATCCACACGTCCGTCGGACCATAGTTCGAGAAGCTCGACCGGGCATCCCAATCGGTTGTGGACGCAATTCCCATCACATTGCTGTTTAGAGCCGCGGGGTACACTGGCGCGCTGGTGCTCTCATTCCCAGCTGCAGCCACCAGCACGACGCCGCTTTGATTGGCATAGGAAATCGCCTGGCTCAAAGCCGCTGAAGGAGTGGCGACATCGAAGCTCATGTTCACCACATTCGCTTGATGTTGCACCGCGTAATACAGCGCCGCAACGATATTTGAAAGATATCCTGTGCCGTCAGACGTGAATGCCTTTAGCGGCAGGATCTTTGCCGTCGGTGCCATCAGATGCACCAATCCCGTAGTCATTGTGCCGTGGCCAAATGCAGAGTACGGTCCACCATCCAAAATCGCAGCCGACGATTGATCAAGAATTGCAGCGCTCGATTGCTGCACGATCACGGGCTCTTGATCTTCGGAGCTCGACACGCTGTTACCGTTCTGCAACGCTGGCACATCCAGCCACTCAGAAGCGCCCGGCTGATTTCGCGTAAAGTCGTATCCTGGCAACAGAGCGCGAACAAGAACAGGGTGCGATGTATCTACTCCTGTATCGATGACCGCGACGATTCCCGTTCCGCTGACGTTAAATCCCCGTTGCGCATCACTCAGGCGGATAATCTGCACTGCGGGCTGCGCGGCGTATCCATGCCAGACAATCGTTCCGTAGTAGTTCACCGGAGCCTGATCATTCAGTCCCGGAGGAATGCTGTTGTTGATTGGTTTCACGGGAATCGGCAAGAGTCGGTCTTGCTCGATACTCTCTATCCCCAGTAACGTCTCCAGCAAATTGAGTGTGCCATTCAGCAGATTGGTGAGCAGGTTCCCGGTGGAAGTGACCAGAAAGGTCTGGTTGACATTGCCGTCAAGCGATCCCTGAACTTGGCATCCCGCCGACAGGCACAGTCTCAGGACAGAGCCCAGCCCTCCATTTGTCCTCACAATGTAGCGGCTCTGGGCTGCAGCCGGTCGGACGCCGGCGACGAGCATAACGGCCAGCATGACAAGTATTTGGATACTGCGTTTCATAGAATGGTCCCTTCCCGTATTCTCAGTTCTCCCGAATCTGATTCACTCCACTGGCAAAAAGGGATGTCTCGACACTTTGGAGAATTCATCCATTCTCGCAAATGGTACAAATAGCCTTTCTGCGTTAACTAATAGAACCATCTGCCGCTGGTACTTCCGTACCACTCGGTAAAATCGTAGAAAACTGTGTTTCTGTCCGGCCTTCATGACTTGCCTCCGGGCCTCTCGCCCAAGGCATTGCGCAGCGAAATGGTTATGGGCTGTTCGCTGTGACCGGGGAAGGAAAGCTCAAGGTCGCCAGAGTTGTCGAGCTCACCGCGAAACTCCCCAAACTCATTTGTCACCGTGTGCACCAGATTTCCGCGCCGGTTTGATAACGTGATTTGCACGCCTCGGCTAACTATTTCCGGTGTGCTTACATCCATGATCTGACCCGTCACCACCAGGCGGTTGTTCCCCGGCATGGATTCGATTTGGATGTCGATCTGGTACGAATCCGCTCGATAAAGCATTTGCCTTATCCCTACGCTCGTGGATCGCGCTCCGGAAAGCGCTGGTTGCAAAAAACTGTCGAACAAAACCTCGACGATCGAACTTGCTTCCTTTTGCTTTTTACCTATTCCTGCCGACGCGTACGCTGCTTTCGCCATTCGCACATCTTCTGCCCGTGGCTGGAATTTCGCTTCTGCCGTTGCTGTGCTGCGAACCTTTTGCCACATCGCGACTTGCTCCGTGCACCGCTTACAACCAGTCTCCAGATGCTTACGCATTGCTTCCTGCTTTTTCTGTGGTGTTACCTGGTTCACAAAGTCGATCCATTCCTCGCTCTTAAAATGCTTCATCGTCTTCCCCCTCAGCCTTTCCGTAATCTTTCGCCCCCCGGCGAATGGGTGCCTGTAACTCCACCCATGTCATAAGGGAAAGCTTGGGCCGAAAAGATATAGGGAAGTTGAAACTAATTAAGTCTATTGTTATCAGTAATTTTCCCGGAAAGAACAAACGGCGCCCAGAAGTACGGGTGGGGATTTTCTTCTCGAAGATCTTTCATTGCGCCCTGCAGCGAGGCAGCCAGATCCTGGCTCGCGATGTAATTCTTATAAAACGTCTTCATCAGTTTCGCCGTGCTCTGGTCATGGACATCCCAAAGCGACAAGAGCAAGGAAGTCGCACCCGCATAGAAGAGACCCCGCTGCAGGCCCAGCAGTTCATCGCCAGCAGAGACAAAGTTCATGCCGGTAGCGCATCCGCTCAGCGTCACCAGTTTCGATGGCAATCGCATTTGGTACAGGTCATACAAATTCAGATATCCATCTCCCATCCGTATCGAAGAAAACATCGGGTTGTCCTGGCGGTAAGAGCCATGCGTGGCGATGTGCAGAAGACTGCTCGCTCCTCCGCGCTTTCGAAGCACCTCTGCGGTGGCCTCCCCGCCAAGAAAAAGTTCGGGGTGGGGCAGCAGCGCCGCGACGGACTGCACTTCGGCCAAGATCTCCGGAGCCCGTTCATCGGGAATCCCCATCACTAGCGAATTACGCAGATCTTTCCCTGCCTTTTCTTGACAAAGGGCAAACACCGTCGCACTCGGTGTGTAGGAAACCGTATGAGCGTCGCAGAGGTATTCCCCACCGTTTCGCAACGCGTGAAAAGGTAGAAAGTGCAATGCGCCGTGCGGCACAAACACCAGGTGTTTTGTGTCAATGCGGCCTTGAAGCGGTACCAACAGCTCCGTGTGGAGCGACTCAAGATGCGCTTGCGTCGCCTGCAGCAGTGGCCGCTCAAATTTGTGCGCGTAGGCCGCGCCCATCCGGAATTTTGAAATCTGAAATCGAAACAGGTGCAAAAAGTGAAGCACGCGTGAAACGACTGAAACGGGAATGATTTCAATTTTTGTTGGGGTAACGACCGCAGCCACCAGGCTTTCTCCTGTCGAATAATATTCGATGAGTGTGGCGTCCGCTGGCACAGCGGCTTGTAGCCTCTCCAGCGAAAAATCCGTAGGCGCTTCTAGCGTGGCGCTCTCGCGCTCGTGGGCAGGCAACTCCCGCAGGGTTCGCACCAATTCGTTCTCATGCGAAATCGCTTCTTCTTTTAGTTGTTGCAACCGCTTCGGTGAAGTCTCTTCCGGTCGCAATTGTTCTTGCTCGATCCGGTGGTAATACCAGTTCAATTCTTCGCGCAAATCGCGGATCCGACGAACTAACTCGCTCTGGCCAGCTTCACCAAGCGGCAAGCTTTGCCCGCTCTGAAAAATCATCTCCGTCATGCTGCGAGATTTCGCGGCTTCTATCCACCCAAACGCTTCCGAAGCGGAAATCTCTCCTGGCTTTCCGTTCATTTGCAATTCAACCAGCGCTTCGTACACTTGCAAACGATTTTTCACGAACGAAATCTTCAATTCCTCGGAATGTAGCCGGCTGCGTATCGTTTCGAGCGATTTGCAAGCCTCCCGGTAAGCAACCAGTGCGGCTGCGCGATCGCCTCGGCCCTGCGCAAGTTGTCCGCGCATCAGATGCGCCTGATACGCAAGCACGGGCGTTTGCGATCCATCCATTTTTGCGACGGCGGCCTCGGTTTCCTTTTCAGCCGCCGGCACTTCCCCAACCTGCAACGCGATTCGCGCCAGCAGCAGGTGAGCAAGCGTTGCCTTGCCGGGCAAAATGGTCTGGTCGAAAAACGCAGCCGCCCCGGCGCACAGCCGACGCGCCTCAAAATATCTTCCCTCGTGGAAAAGCAGCAATCCCTGATACAAGTCCAGCAACCAGGACCACACGTGATTCTTCTCGCGCGCGAACATTTCGCGGGCCTTCGTGAACCGTTCGAGCGCTTGCACCGTTTTGCCCTGCTGACCATAGGCGATCGCTTCATTCGCGAGGCTCTTTGCGGCCTCGTAGCCCATGGCTAGCTTTTCGAAACGCTGAAAACCTTCACTGGCCATCTCTCGGGCTTCTTCACTCAGGTTCAGCTCGAGATAGATTTCCGAAAGGTCCATGTAGCAAAGCGCGACATGGTAGGCGTCGCCCGTAATTTCGCATGCGCGTCGCGTTGCGAAAAGCATTTCGATGGCGCGGCTATATTCCCCGCGAAAGTAGTACAGGTAGGCAATATTGTAGTCAGCCTGGTCACGCAACAGCGGCATTCCATATCGCTCGGAGAGCTTGCGCGATTTTTGATAGCACTCTAAGGAGCGCGGAAAGTCATTTAGGCTGATCAGGCACATCGCCATGTTGTGGAGTGTGATGGCTACGCGTTCCCAATCCTCATACTCGGAGAGTGTCTTGTAGGCGCACTCGTAGTGCGCCAGCGCCTCCTCAAACCGGTCCTGGCGATGAAGAATATTTCCGACATTGTTTTCCAGGCTGGCGATTCGCCGAGTCTCGCCAAGCTCCGTGAAAATCTGCCGGGCGCGTTCGGAAGCCTGAAAAGCACGTTCGTACTCCCCAAGCAAAATGAGCGGCTGAATGGAACTGCTCAGCGTGCGCGCGGCCTCTTTCCAGATTTCAAGGCCTTCATACAATTTGAATGCCTTTTCGTGATGCTCGACTGCGGCTCGATTGTCGCCCTTCCCATACAGAGCATTCGCCCGGGCTCTCATCGCAAGTGCTATACCCTCCTTGCGTCGAAGCTTTCGCGCGATTATCAATGCTGCATCCGCCAGGCAAAGCGCTTCACGCGTATCTACGCGGATCTTTTCAACCACTAGCTCTGCGAGTTGCTGAACGACTTCCTTACGCACCAGCGATTTGTGACGCGTCAGCAGTTTCCGGCGGAGAGCGTCGCTCTCCATCTGCCCCAGCTCAGAAAACAGTTTCTCGAGGGAAATTTTCGCACCTGCCGCAGGCATTAGTTAAATCCCAACTCATCAAGATGCTGGCGCAATCTGTGTATACATTTCTGCCGAATGAACCCGATAGAGCCCGACGCCAGGCCCAACTCCGCGGCGACTTCCGCATACGGGCGCGCCGGGGTCTCGAAAAAAAGCAATTGCACCAAGCGCTGGCACTGTGGACTGAGTGTGGCTATGGCGTCCCGCAACATTTGCTCTTCCTGCGCTTGTTGCACCAGGCTCTCCGCAATCGCCGGTGTTTCCGGGACCGGCAGATCAGGTTCCGCATCGCGGCTGACCATCCGCCTCTTTTTCTGTTTCCATTGGTAACACTGGTGATGAGCCACTTGCATTAGCCACTTGGGAAGCGCTTTCGGTTCGCGCAATTCCTGCAATCGCGCCAGCAGTTCCACGCATGTTCCTTGAAAAACATCCGCGGCTTCATCTGCACTGAATCCGTATTTGATGGGAATGGAGTAAATCAGCGCCTTGTACTTTTCAATCAGGAGGGACCACGCTTCTTCGTTTCCGGAAAGGCATTCCTTCACCAGGCTAGTGTCGCTCCTGGCGACTGGCGGTTTCTTTTTCGCCCTGGTAATAACCGGGTTCATCGGCCGGCATTCACCTGTTCGCTTTTCACAAAAAGCTGTTCAACGTTCCACAGCACGTACGGCTCCAAAACTGCCGGATGGAAATTCCCGATATTGTTCCTGGCACCTGTCAAGATGTCGGGACTCGCAAGAAAAATCATCGGCTGATATTCGGCGAGAATCTGCTGTACGCGATCGTAAAGTTTCTTCCTTTGCTCAAAACCAGGTGTCGCGAGCTGTTGCTCCATCAACGCATCGATTTCCGCTTCCCATGGCGTCGCCGGATGCGCCTGCGATGGATTCCACAGGTGCGTTCCTCCGCTTGATAGCCACACATTCATATCGGAATTGGGGTCGGCGTCAAAACTCGCCAGCCCCAGCACGCACGCGTCATATTCCTTCGTATTCGTGACGCGATCGATCAAGGAACGAAACTCCAGCGGAACCACCTGAACGTGCATGCCCAGTTCCTTTAAATCGTCCTGGATAATGGCCGCCATCTTCGTGCGGTCCGCGTTCGAAGAACTTGTCAGAATCGAAAATTCCACGGCATTTCCGTCGGGATCCACTAGACTAGGCTCGCCGTTTGCGCCCGTCTTCACGGAGAATCCCGCCTCTTTCAGAAGTGTCCGCGCTTGCTCCAGAGAACGCGCCGGATGCGCTATAGATGTATTCGCCCACCGGCGATTCCCTGGTGTCACCGGTCCCCACAGCGCCGCTCCTCGTCCTTGGTAGATCAGCCGCACGATCGCGTCACGATCGATTGCTGCGGAAACAGCCTGCCGGAATTTCACTTCGCGAAACCATTTTGCTTTCCGCGCCATTTCGGGCGAAGCCTTCTCACCCAGATCATTCATATTGAAAAATAGGAAATTGTATTCGAGCCCCGGCCCTGCGTCCGTCATCGTGTATCCACGCGGTTGCCGCGAAAGCGCGGAAAAATTCTCCGCGCCCAGGCGGCTGATCATATCCGTTTCGCCCGATTGAAACCTCAGCACCTGCGCATCCGCGCTCGGCACAAACAGAAAGACCAGTTCATCCAGATAGGGCAAGCTATTGCCCTTGGTATCCGATTTCCAGTAAAACGGATTGCGCTCCAGCACCAGTTTTTGTCCCGGCAGATATTCCTTCAGCCGATATGGTCCTGCCCCAGCCCACTCGTTGGCGGTAGTGGAGAGAGTTCCCGATTGTCCCAACTTTCCTTCCTGATAAGTCTTCTCCAGTAAGTGCCGAGGCAAAATGGTCAATCCATCGAACAAGCGTTCTCCCGCGCCATAAGGTTTCGCCAATTGAAAAACCACGGTCCACGCGTCCACTTTTCGCACGCCAATCGGTTTTCCACCGACAATCAGCAAATCTCGCTGCGTGGCGTGTACATTTTCGTCGAGATATGCGTGCATCGTGAACAGCACATCGTCCGCGTCAAGCGGTTGCCCATCCGAAAAGCGCAGTCCCTTCCGCAAAGTAAGCGTATATTGCAGTCCATCCGGAGTAACTTTCCAGGTCTTCGCTAAAGCTGGTTCCGTCAGTTGCGTCGCGCGGTTGATATGGATCAAGTCGGCCTGCATCGCACCGATCACTTCCCGTGAAGGTGCATCGGCCGCAGTTAGCGGGTTCAATGTTTTTGGCTCGGCACGCAAAGAAACCACGGCGCGTCCGCCCCCGTGGCCGATCTCTCCCGGAACGGTGAGCAACTCTTGATGGGAACTGGCTTTAAGGGAGATGGATTGTTGCGAAAACGCAGCGCCAGGGAGCAAAAGAAAAATGGCGCAAGCCAGAATAAGTGCATCCCCGATCCAACTGCGCAGGGAAATACCCTTGTGCTGTCTCATGTTGGGAGGCCTCCACGCTTCAGTTCTATCTTCTCCGTCACTACATCGAGGTGCAACACATTCGCGAGCCCTTGGTATCCGACAAAGAACGGCACCATCGCCACCGCCGGCAGGTACATCCACCAATAAGACACCAGCACGCTGTACTGTTGCAGAATCGCAAGCAGATTCCCCCAACTCGGCACTGGCTCCGGGATGCCCAGCCCAAGAAAAGACAGTGTCATTTCCGCGAGCACGAACTGCGGCACCAATATCGCTGCTTGCGTCAGCAGTACGCTTCTCGTTTCTGGCACGATGTGATGCCGCAGCAAATATCCACTTCCGGCCCCAAACCCACGCGCCGCACGAACAAAATCGCGTTCTTTTGCGCTCAATACCACTCCGCGCACCAGGCGCGCAGGCCTGGCCCATCCCACCGTTCCAATCACTACAACTACCAGAAGAAACGCGTCTACTGGTCGAACTGTAAGTGGCAGAAAGGCGCGCAACGCGAAGAGCAAGTACAACCAGGGCAGCGCGAGGAACAACTCGGCGAGCCGCATCAACACCGCGTCCGTCCATCCTCCGTAAAATCCCGCGATCGTCCCAATCACTGCGCCAACAATCAGCGTAAATCCCGCACCCAGCAAACCGGCGAGCAACGAAATCTGTCCGCCATACAAGATTCGCGAAAGCTGGTCTCGCCCAAAACCATCGCTTCCCAAAATATTGAGCCGCGCACCCTCAATTCCAAAGAGGTGCCGTCGACTAGGCACAACACCAAACAGCTTGTAAGGCGCGCCACTCACAAAGAATCGAAGTGGGAAAATCTTGCTCGTGCTTTCTTCGAATTGATCGAACGATCCTTCTCGCAGTCCCATGGAATAAACAAACGGCCAATGATGTATGCGCCCACTCTCATCCACGAAATGAATTTTTGTTGGCGGCAAATAGGGATGCTCTCGGTCTTGTTCCACCGGATCGTAAGGAGCAAAAAATCCCGCGCACGCGATAATTGCGTGCAGTGCGGCGAGCGCCACAATCCATCGAATGATCCGGGGACGTTGCATTAGCCTGCCCCATCCATCGTTCGTATCCGTGGATCAGCCCAATACAGCAATATGTCCGCCAGGAAATTTCCGCCTACCAGAAACACCGTGGAGAAAAGGACCCCTCCAATCACGACATACAAATCGCGCGCCAGTATTGCTTCCAGCAGCAGAGGGCCAATCCCCGGCCAGCTCATCACGATTTCTACCAGCAACGAACCGCTCAGGAGCGTTCCCATGCTGTATCCGAAGAGAGAAATGAGCGGGTTGGCCGCGGCCCGCAGCGCATAACCGTACAGCAGCTTGCGTCGTCCGATTCCGTGTGCGGCCGCCGCCCGCAAGAAAGGCGCGCGCAGCGTTTCTGCGACGGCTGCACGAATGTGTCGCACCAGAATCGGCAATGCGGAAAGGACCAACGCAGCGACCGGAAGCGCCATGTGTATAGCCAGATCGCGAATTTTTTCCAGAAGCGAGAAACTTTCAAAACCAATCGAGACAATTCCTCCCGTCGGAAACCATCCGCTGCGACTCGCCAAAATCAGCAAACCAAGTGCTAGCAAAAGTTCTGGAATGACCAGTAATGTTGCCGTCACCAAAGAAAGTGCGCGATCTGGCAAATGCCCGCGCTTCTCTGCACTCCAGATTCCCAACGGCAAGGCGAGCAACCACGCAAGCAACGTAGCCGTTACCGTGAGCAGCAGCGTGTTTCGTGCGCGAACCCAGAGCAATGGCGTAACCGGAGTGTTGTAAGCAAACGAATATCCCAATTCACCGTGTGCAATCGAATCTACCCATCGCGCGTATCGCCAGGGCAATGGCCGGTCCAGATCGTAGTGCGAGCGCAGCGCGGCAATCGTTGCTGAAGAAATCTGCGGGTTCAGGCGCATCTCATCGAGATAGTTTCCCGGCGCCAGCGTGGAAAATAGAAATGTGAGAAAGGACACTCCGGCCAGTAGAAAAGCTGCTTGAACAAATCGCCGCAAAAGGTATCGCATTAAGCCTCTTGCGGCACTCGCGCCGCCATGCGGACTGCCGAGGTTGCCAACAGTAGGCGACGCGTCACTTCGTGCTGCGGGGAGTTCACAATGGTTTCCGCGGCGCCCTGTTCCATGATCCGGCCGTGCTCGATGACCGCAATTTCGTCGGCCAGGTGCGCCGCCATGGCCAGATCGTGAGTGATGAACAAATACGTCAGCCCCAACGAATCTTGCAGCTCCAAAAGCAGGTTCGCTATTTGTGCTTGCACCGAGCAGTCCAGCGCGGACAACGCTTCGTCCAATATCAATAGCTCTGGTTCCAGCGCCAGCGCGCGCGCAATCGCGATTCGTTGTTTCTGGCCCCCGCTGAATTCGCCCGGTCTGTGATGTGCCTTTCCTTGCGGGATGCCGACGCGTTCCAGTAATCCGCGCGCCCTTTCTCTTCTCTCCTGTTTCTCAAAACGCTTCTGAACGTTCAACGGTTCCGTCACCAGCTCTAGCGCGTTCAATCGCGGGTTCAGCGAACTTGCGGGGTCCTGGAACACCATCTGAATTTTCGGCCGTAATTCGCGCTGTTGCTTCTCTTTCAGCGCGGTGATCTCCGTTCCTGCGAACCAAATCGTTCCGGAACTCACCGGCTCAAGGCACGCCACACACAGCGCCAACGTACTCTTTCCTGAGCCGGATGGCCCCACCAATGCCAGTGTTTTTTGCCGATAAATCGAAAGGGAAACTCCATCGAGAGCACGCACCTTTTTCCTGGCTTCAAGCGCACCACCGCTTTCATAAATCTTCGCGACGTTTTCCGCTTTTAGAAGTGGCTCCAATGTGTTTCCTCGCAACTCGATTCAACCAATATGCTTGAAGCACGAAGCCTCGTGTGTGCTGCTCAACCGAACCATGTCAGGTTCCCGCTTCGTGCATAGTTCCATGCGCTGGTTGCAGCGCGGCTCAAACAGGCATCCGCCAGCTCCGTAAATTGAAACCGGCGCCTCCCCAAAAATCACCGGCAGCTTCGTCTTTCGATTCGCGAAGCCTTCGCCTGCTGCAGGAGGCAAGCACCGCAGCAACGCTTCGGTGTAGGGGTGCTGAGGAGCAGCCAGTACGTTTGCCGTCGGTCCCAGCTCTGCCACTCGCCCCGCGTACAACACCATTACTCTGTCCGCAAAATCCGCCAACAACGCAGGGTTGTGCGTGATCCAGATCAAGGCGAGCTTGAATTGTTGCCGCAGCGTTCGAAACAGCGAAAGAATGTCCCGCTGTGTTTCCGCGTCGAGTGAAGCAGTCGGCTCGTCCGCAACAATCAGTGATGGCTCGCAGGAGATGGCTTGCGCAATCATCACTCGGCCGCGCTGCCCCCCACTCAATTGGTGCGGATAGGATTTAGCAATTCGTTCCGTCTCAACTGGGAAAACCACTGACAAGATTTCACGCGCTTTTCTCCGTCTTGTGTAGCGATCCAATCCTTTATGCGCCGCGAGCACATCTCCAATCTGCTCCTCAATCCGAATACCAGGATGCAGTGCCTGCGACGGTTCCTGAAAAATCAACGCGATACGCTCCCCGCGAATCTTCTCGAGCGCGCCAGGTTTGGCAAGCAAGATATCTTGTCCTTTGAAATGGACGGCGCCTTTCTCGATTCTCCCGTTTGCCGGCAGCACTCGAAGGAGTGCTGACGCAAGAGTGCTTTTCCCCGACCCTGACTCGCCCAACACTCCCAGCGTTTCCCCTGCCGCAAGCGCGAAACTCACGCCCTCAATCGCGGCGGAATTGTCTCCGGTTTGGGCAGTGTAGGAGACGTGCAAGTCCCTGACTTCGAGAAGGGGTGTCATTTTGGTGGAATAGGAAGGGAGCCCTTTTCATGTTCCCTCTTCCATGGTCATCTAACCCAACCACGTGAACAAGGAACACGTAGGGCTTAGCGCTCGAAAAGTAATCTTGTGACCATCCGCGACCAGTGCAAGTAGACAACTCTTCCTGAACGCCCGCGAGATGCTCAAAAGCTGCCGATTTTACGCATTGTTTACAGTGCAGGGACAACACGCAGACAAGCCCCACACCGCAGTTCTCTACCTTGCTCAGGGTACAAATTCGATAGCCCAGCCAAGGTAGTACACGCCGAAAACCTGCTGAGTTCTCGCTCTGTACTGAAGACTCTATACCGAACATCGTTTCACGACTCTCCCAGAGCCGTCCACGATGGAGGCCATTCAATCACAATAAAGAAGGAGATTTTGATGCCAAGAAATTTGCGTACCCTACCCGCAATTCTACTCGTGCTTTTTGCCATTTCTGTAATGAGTTCGCAGGCTCTCGCAGGCGACGATGACAATGTTCTTAAACACTTGCACACCGTAACCACCATCGCATCCACTCTGCCTGCCAACCAGGATGTAAATCCGTACGGGGTGGCAAAAGTCCAGCGCACCGTTGGGAGCCTGACACAAGGGCACATCCTGGTCAGCAACTTCAACAATTCCAGCAATGCGCAAGGCACGGGAACAACGATTGTTGATATCGCTCCAGACGGT
>DASXIT010000209.1:0-17402 GCA_036497825.1 Candidatus Acidiferrum sp. | reverse complement strand
ACAATGCTGGAGAGGGAGCGGTGGATCGGGCTCATGGAATTCCGGCTTATCGAGAGACACGCAACTATGTACAGAAAGTACAGAGCGCGTATTACCGGCCGGGATCAGGGCACCTCGACAACGCTTATGTTCGGGCAAACGCCATTCATCGCAGCGTGGACGCCAACGGGCGAACCATCTTCTCGAACGTCGACTGAACGGAAATCTTCTCTTCAGGTAAGTTCTTCCTCGATTCGCAATTCCAGCCAACAACAGGTAAAAGAACGCGAAGAAAATAGTAGGCGAATGAAGTCCGGGTCAAAAAATTTCCACAAGAGTTTCGCCGTCGCTTCGCTAGGTTTTACCCTACTCAGTATCGCTATCGTTCCCCACCCCATTTTAGCTTCCAGTTCCAATAACACGCCTTTGAAACGCGACGCCGCCAGTTCACAATTTGGGCGCGCGGAAGAGTTGCGCGAAACGCTGAACACTAAGCCTGCCGATAAACGCACGCTGGCGGAATACAAGCAGGTGGTGATTTCTTACCGGCGCGTTTACATGATTACGCCGCATGCAACGCAAGTGCCAGAGGCGCTGGTTGCCGTGGGTGAGCTGAATACCGAAATGGGCGACCACTTTGGCCAGAGCTATTACCAGGCAGCGGTCGAGTCATACCAATTTTTGCTTCGCGAATATCCGACCAGCAAGTTTGTGCCGGATGTGATGCTGCGCGTTGCTAAACTGCAGAAGAATCAATTGAATGATGTAGCGGGCGCGACCAAGAGCTTCCAGGATTTCCAGAAGAAATATCCGCATTCGCCGCGGAAACGTGAAGTGCAGGAAGAGTTGGCTGAACTGGCGTTAATGAAGAGCGCCGAGACCGGCCAAATGAGTGCAAAAAATTGGGGCACATCTTCTAGTGGCTATACGGCGCCTGCCCCAATGAATACGCCGGCTCTCGCCCATTCTTCCGTTCCTTCCGGCGGCGTAAGTTCTGCGGTGGTGGTGGCACCTGCGCGAGAAGAGGCGATCGGTGCGCCAAGGATGGAGGGCAAGAGTGGCGGCGAAGACGCGAAATCCGGCGTGGTTCCCCGTGTACAACACATCCGGACTAGCGTTACGCAGGCCAGCACCGAAGTGATTATTGATCTGGACGATTCCGTTCAGTACGTGTCCGGACGAATTGCGAATCCAGACCGAATTTATTTCGATTTGCAAGCCGCGAAGCTAAGCACGAGCGTGGCGCGCGGGAATGTGGCCGTCAGTGGCGAGCTTCTGACCAAAGTGCGCGTGGCGCAAAATCAATTTGGAATTGTGCGCGTGGTGCTGGATGTAAATGGAGTGCAGGATTACTCGGCGTCTATCGTGAAAAAGCCGACGCGGCTGGTGATTGAACTATATGGAGGCAGCGCTCCAGTAAAGCAGGACGCTGTGCAGACCGCGAAGGCCGTCGAAACGCCTAAGACAAAGACAATACAAAAAGCTCCCGCAGCAACCAGCCTGGCTGAAACGCATCCCGTGGAATTGGAAGATCCGAGCGCGTTGATGACTCCCGCAAAGCCAGCGGTGGCGAAAGAGGTTGTGAGCAAGGATGTTTTGGTAACCGATAATAGCGTTGCTTCCACTCCTGCGACATTGACCAGCAAACCTTCGGCAGCAAGTCCTAACAGCAAAACGACGAAGACAAGTTCAAGCAAGAATTCGACAACGAAACCAGACTTGGTTCAGCCAGCCACGATACCGACGTTAACCCGCGATGGGCAGTCAACATTGACGCGCGCGTTGGGACTAAAGATCGGCCGCATCGTGATTGACGCAGGGCACGGTGGACACGATACCGGAACGATTGGCCCTACCGGATTAATGGAAAAGGATTTGTGCCTGGACGTAGCGTTGCGACTGGGCAAACTGATTCAGCAGAAATTGCCGGACACGGAAATTGTGTACACCCGGTCGGATGATACGTTCATTCCGCTGGAAGAGCGCACACACATTGCCAACGACATTAAGGCCGACCTGTTCGTTTCGATCCATGCGAATTCCAGCCCGGATCATGGCGCGCGAGGCGTGGAGACTTACTATTTGAATTTGCGCGGCTCACCCGAGGCAATGGAAGTGGCCGCGCGGGAAAACGCGGCAGGGCAAGGCAACATTCACGATCTGGAAGACATGGTGAAGAAGATTGCCCGCACGGAGAAGATTGATGAATCGAAGGAATTGGCCGAAGACATTCAAGATTCGCTGTCTAAACGGATTCAGAAGACAGCCAAGCCGGTGAAAAACCGCGGCGTGCGCAAGGCCCCCTTTGTGGTGCTGATTGGCGCGGATATGCCATCGATCTTGACGGAGATTTCGTTCCTGAGTAATCCCGCGGATGAGCAGTTATTAAAGAAGCCGGAACATCGGCAGCACATCGCGGAAGGAGTGTTCGCGGGAATGACTTCGTACTTGCAGAGTTTGAATAGCATGAGCGCCACGGGTAAGCCGCGCCCTGCCCCCATTTCTCCAGTGGAACAATCCAGGAACCAAAACTAAGGATAGCAATATACTAGAAGCCAGCACCCATCTTATAAATAGGCGGCGAGTCCTTGCGAAAGTTTTTTTTTGCGGAGTCGTAACACAGACCAACTCTTCAGCCCCTGAAGAACCCGAACTCCTTCACGGTATTTGCGCGACAGCACGCTAGTTGTGGCCAATGTGCGGACCGAAATAGCGGTAGTGCCCGGTAATTTTCCAATTAAACAGAACATCTTCCATCCTGGGCCCTTGGCCAATGTTGTGCACGACCATATACCGGCCACTAAGAGACGATTTTCGATCCACCACCATTCCAATGTGCGGTACTCCGCCTCCGAGGTCCCAAGTCACAAGATCCCCCGGCGTGTAGTCGGCACCTTGCGTGCTAATCGACAATTTCTCTCCCTTGCGAACAAAAAACACCATCAAGTTCGGCACACGCCGGTGATCAATATTGGAATCCGAATGCGCGAGCATCCAACGCAAGTGATTGGGATAAGCAGAAAAATTTGTTTCCATGTCTTCGTGTACTTCTTTTTGTAAATCAATTCCCAATGCCCGGTAGGCACGAATTACTTCGTCGGTGCAGACGCCCGTATCTGCCGGCACATCTCCGCCGGGGTATGGAATGCGGACATAAGCAGGATCGTACCGAACAGCGTGGCGAGTTCGCTCAATGGCAGCCGCACTCAAGCGTTGCAGGAATTCCTGTTTTTGATTTCCGTTTAACTGAAGACCTGCCGCCCCCGAATACCCGATGGCAGCTACAACCAATATCGAGACAAAGCTAGCAGCAGCCAACTGGCGCAATCCAACGCTCAGTTTACCAAATGACCGGGTTCGGCTTCTCTGGATTAATTCCCAACTCTTCGATGGCCTTTTCAATCGCGTCTTTTCCAAGCAGCCCATCCTGATACAACTCGTGCAGTGTGGCCAGCGTGATGAAGCGCGAATCTACTTCGAAGAATTCCCGCAACGACGTGCGGCCTTCGCTTCGTCCGAAACCATCCGTGCCTAGCGAAGCCAGCCGCCGCGGCATCCACTTGCTGACCATATTCGGCAGTGTTTTCAGATAGTCCGTCGCGGCCACTAGCACGCCCTGTGAACCATCCAGGCATTGCGTAACGTAAGGCACGCGCGGCTTTTCGCTGGGATGCAACCGGTTCCACCGCTCAGTCTCAATTCCATCGGTGTACAAACACTTGTAACTGGTCACGCTCCATACATCGGCCGCAACGCCGTAATTCTTCTCCAGAATTTCCTGCGCGCGCAAAACTTCATTCAGAATCGCCCCATTGCCAAACAACTGCGCCCGCAACTTGGCCTTCTTGTTGGTAGCCGCACGAAATCGATACATTCCCTTGAGAATTCCCTCTTCTACTCCCGCGGGCATCGCCGGCATGGCGTAAGGCTCGTTCATCACCGTGATGTAATAAAAAATGCTTTCGCCATCCTTATACATGCGGCGAATCCCATCCTGAATGATCACCGAAATCTCATATGCGTAAGCCGGATCGTAGGCCAACAGATTCGGGACCGGCAACGCCAGCACGTGGCTGTTGCCGTCCTGATGCTGCAACCCTTCTCCCGAAAGAGTCGTGCGCCCTGCCGTTCCTCCCAGCAAAAATCCGCGCGTCCGCATATCCGCCGCGGCCCAGATAAAGTCTGCGATGCGCTGGAATCCAAACATCGAGTAGTAAATGAAAAATGGAATGGTATTGATGCCGTGGGTGGCATAAGCCGAGCCCGCCGCGATAAACGAAGCCACGGAGCCTGCCTCGGTAATTCCCTCTTCCAGAATCTGCCCGTCCTTCGCTTCCTTGTAATACAGCAGCGTATTCACGTCGACCGGTTCGTACTTCTGCCCAACGCTGGAATAAATTCCCACAGTACGGAACAGCGATTCCATGCCGAAGGTTCGCGCTTCATCCGGCACGATGGGCACAATCAATTTCCCAATCTCGGAATCCTTCAACATCTTTCGCAGCATCGCCACGAATGCCATCGTGGTAGAAACTTCGCGCCCATCGCTGCCATCGTGGAATTCACGGAACAGTTCGTCGTGGTTAGCCGCAATTGGTTTCGACCGTACTTTTCTCTGCGGCGTGTACCCGCCAAGGGATTCCCGCTTCGAACGCAAATAACGAATCTCTTCGCTATCTTCCGCCGGACGATAGAACGGCACTTCGCTCAAATCTTCGTCGCTCATCGGGATTCCGAATCGCGAACGGAATTCCCGCAACTCATCTTCGTTTAATTTCTTTTGCTGGTGCGTGACGTTTTTGCCTTCGCCCGCTTCGCCCAATCCATAGCCCTTGATCGTGCGCGCCAAAATAACCGTTGGCCCACCCTTATGTTCGACCGCCGCCTTATATGCCGCGTAGACCTTGCGCGGATCATGTCCGCCCAATCGCAAACGCCGCAATGCCTCGTCCGGCAGCGGTTCCACCAACCTCAACAATCGCGGGTCGCTGCCGAAGAAAAATTGCCGAATGTAGTCCCCGCTGGAGACCACCAACTTCTGATACTCGCCATCCACCATTTCGCCCATGCGCTTGACGAGCAATCCCTCGGTGTCACGCTCCAAGATGGGATCCCACTCGCTGCCCCACAAAACTTTAATGACATTCCAGCGCGCTCCGCGAAATGCCGATTCCAGTTCCTGAATGATCTGCCCATTGCCGCGAACCGGCCCATCCAACCGCTGCAAATTGCAATTGATCACAAAAATTAAATTGTCGAGTTTTTCGCGGGAAGCCAACGTTATCGCGCCCAGCGATTCCGGCTCATCGGTTTCTCCGTCGCCCAGAAACGCCCAAACTTTGGCGTCGGTCGCCGGTTTCAATCCGCGATTTTCCAGATAGCGATTGAAACGCGCCTGATAAATCGCCATCAGGGGACTCAATCCCATTGACACGGTTGGGTATTCCCAGAAATCCGGCATCAACCAAGGATGTGGATAAGAAGACAGCCCGCCTCCCGGCTTCAATTCACGCCGGAAATTCTCCAACTGCTCCAGGCTGATGCGACCTTCCAGAAACGCGCGCGAATACACACCCGGCGCAGCGTGTCCCTGGAAATAAACCGTGTCCCCTTCAAAATTTTCGCTGCGAGCCCGGAAGAAATGGTTGAAGCCGACTTCATACAAGGTTGCCGCCGAAGCGTAAGTCGAAATATGGCCGCCGATGTTGTGCTCAACTCGATTTGCGCGCACCACCATTGCCAGCGCGTTCCACCGAATCAACGACTTGATCCGCCTCTCGAGTTGCTGGTCTCCAGGAAAAAGCGGCTCCAGACGTGCCGGAATAGTGTTTGCATAAGGCGTGTTTGCCGTAAAAGGCAGGTCGATTCCGCTGACGGTGGCATGCGCCCGCAAGCGCTCCAGGATCTCGCGTGCTACGTCTGTACCGCTTGAATCCAGCACCGAATCCAGGGATTCCAGCCACTCTTGAATCTCCACGTCGTCAATATGTCTTGCAACTGTTTCTTGATCCATACTTAAACTGCTCCTCTATCTGCGAACTGGGGGTTTACGCCATAAGCGGCGCTAATCTCGTCCTCTACGCACAATTTATAAGAGTACACCCTGCCAAGAATTGCCGCATCTCGCCAGCCAGAAATAATCCCGATACCATTCAACACTTTTTTAGATGCATCAGTATTGTGCGCCGGACGCCTTCCAATGCGGGTGCCGCACCCTCCGCTCTTGAGGGTGCGGGTTTAGCCTGCGCTCAATCACAACTTCAATCGCATCGCGTTAATCCCAAATGAACCGCTCACTTACAACGTCCTACCGCCATCCACCACTAGCACCTGCCCGGTCACAAATTCCGCACCAACAAAATACATCACCGCATCCGCGATATCTTCTGTCCGGCCGGTCCTCTGCAGCGGTGCCAGTCGAACAAAATTCTCCTCCCACTCTGGGGGGTCGCCTGGCATCGTAATCGTCCCAGGAGCAATCGCATTCACACGCACCTTGGGAGCCAACTCCTTAGCCAATATCCGCGTCATCATGATCACTCCCGCCTTCGAAACAGAGTGCGGCAGAAAATCTTTCCATCCCATCAACCCACCAATGTCGGCAAAATTGATCACCACGCCTTGGCCCGATTTTTCTAAATACGGCGCAGCAGCCTGAGTGCAGAAAAATGGACCCTTCAAATTCGTATCCAACGAAGAATCCCAGCTCTCTTCCGTAGTCTCCAAAAACTTTGTTTCCAAAAAATTAGCAGCGCTATTCACCAGGATATCCAGCCGAGCAAAGTTCTGGCCAACCTCACTGATCAATTTTCTGATCGCTCCCACATGCAGCAGATCCGCGCCAAACGCCGCCGCTTTTCGTCCACTTTTTTCTATCTCCGCAACCAATTCCTGCGCCTCGGATTGTGACTTGCCATAGTGCACGGCAACATCTGCTCCTTCTGCCGCGAGCCGCAATGCCACCGCGCGCCCCAACCGCTTCCCCGCTCCAGTAACCAGAGCCACTCGGTTTTCCAGTTTTCCGCTCATCGTCTTCGAACTTACCACAATTCTTCAGCACTGCTAGAATTCCATCTTGTATAGTGGGCGGTCTTTAGGCCGTCCACTTTCGACTTTATCCTCTCCCATTTTCGGAGGCCAAATGAAACTCGACGTCCTGGCAATTGCCGCACATCCCGATGACGTTGAACTCACCTGCGGAGGAACCCTCTTGAAAATGGCGCAGCGTGGTTATAAAACCGGCATTTTGGACTTAACCGCGGGAGAAATGGGAACACGTGGCACACCCGAGACCCGCGCTAAAGAAGCTGCTCGCGCCGCTAAATTCCTGAAAGTGTCCTGGCGTGGCAATCTAGGGGTGCCTGACTCTGACGTCCAACCCACCCGCCAGCACAAGCTTCGGCTAGCCAAATACATCCGCGAACTCCGCCCGTGCACGGTCATTCTTCCTTACTGGGAGGCTCGCCACCCGGACCACTATCACGCCTCCACTCTCGGTTATGAGGGCTGCTTCCTGGCCGGCCTGAAGCAGTTGCCGCTAGACGGCGAGCCGTATCGCCCCTTCAAAATCCTGTATGCCACCTCGTTCGAAGGCATGCCCACCACGTTCGTTGTCGATATCACCAAACAGTACGAAACGCGGCACCGCGCGATTTTGGCCTATGGCTCGCAGTTTCGCCCCGCAAAGAGCGAACGCAAACAACGTGTCTTCCTGGCGATCGACGAACTCGACAATCGCATGGAACTCCTAGCCCGCCATTATGGTCAACAGATAGGGGTAAAGTACGGTGAACCATTCCTGCAAAAGGAGTTAATGCAAGTCGGCGACATCGTGGAGTTACCGGTCCGCTCCATCTAGCAGTGTTCTATTCGGTCTTGTGTAGGCGCTGGGCCTTAGCCCAGCAGGCATGATTTCATGCCTGTTACATCGAATCATCATCAACAGCCGGTACAAATCCAGGCAGATTCTGCCCTTTAGCGGTCCGTTCCGCCTTCACCCGGGTCACATTCTCTTCTTCCGCCCCAGATTTTCGCAGCACCACAATCGTACTAAGCGCTTCACTGTACACACGGGTGACTAGGAATATGTCTCCGCTATCTTCCTTCTTCCACAGCTGGCCAATCTGAATTTTTCGCACGCTCATGGGTCACCTCTGACTGTAGAGACCCCGGCCAAAAGTGTCAACAATTCCCCCATGCACTGTTGACATATATCTTGCAAACCCAAGGAAACCTTCCTATAACCCCTCACATCATAAGCAGTACACCCACCGGGCTCTACCGGTGCTATACTGCCTTTGATGGTTGCATGGGGAGGTCCGAACATGAGAAAAATTTCTCAATACAGCGTGTCTCTCCTGATTGTCTGCTGCCTTGTTCTTGGCACTGCGTCTGCCGTCACGGCTCAGTCGACCACCTCGCAGAATCCCTCTCCTTCGACAACCAGTCAACCGGCTCCGCAGACAACTTCGCAAGATCCCAAGCCGACTGACCCAACTGGAATCCAGCTTCCACCCGATCAGCAGCCCCCTCCACCTGCTGCACCCGCGGCTGCAACGAAGCCTGCTCCTGGCACTCCTGGTGCGGATGCGCCCGTGCCTCAGCAACAAACGGTGCACCCGAAGAACAGCAAGGATGATGTCGACGCAATCGGAAATCGCAACGTAGGCAAGGGCATCAATTTCTATTCGATCGAGCATGAAATCGCACTTGGCAAGGGCCTCGCTCAAGAAGTGGAACGCTCTTCCAAACTGGTCGATGATCCCGTCGTAGTTGAGTATGTGAATCGCGTTGGCCAGAATTTGGTCCGTAACTCCGATGCGCAAGTTCCCTTTACCATCAAGGTGATCGACTCCGACGAAGTGAACGCCTTTGCTCTTCCCGGCGGTTTCTTCTATGTGAACAGCGGCCTTATCCTCCGTGCACAGGAAGAATCGGAACTCGCCGGCGTCATGGCCCATGAAATTTCTCACGTTACCGCCCGCCATGGCACCAAACAAGCCACCAAGGGCGAGATGATGCAACTCGCTACGATTCCGCTGATCATGCTGGGTCCTGGTGGTTGGGCGGGATACGGTATCTATCAAGCCTTAAACCTCGCGATTCCTCTGTCGTACCTGAAATTCTCTCGTGACGCGGAACGCGAAGCAGATTTCCTCGGCCTGCAATATATGTACAAAGCGGGATACGATCCCAACGCTTACGTAACTTTCTTCGAACGCATTCAAGCTGACGAAAAGCGCCGGCCAGGCACCATTCCAAAATTTTTCTCGACTCACCCGCCAACGCCAGAACGCATCGCCGACGCCCAAAAAGAAATCGCCCGCATCTTGCCAGAAAAAGATGAGTACATCGTTACCACTTCCGAATTCGATACCGTGAAAGCCCGCCTCCGCAACATTATGTTCAGCCGCAAGGTTCAAGATAATGCCCCAGGCAAGCCAACCTTGCGCACCAAGACCGAACAATCGGATAAGACCTCGCAGACCACGCAATCAAGCGATCCAAACAGCAGCGATGACGACCGCCCAACCCTGAAGCGCCGGCCCGACGCCCCGTGATTACCGGTCGGCAATAGAATCGACAATAGAAATTGACAGACAGAGTAAAGGGCGGCCACCAGCCGCCCTTTTCGTTTCTATCCTTATTGGAGATATCACTCTAAAAATAACTGAGGCCGGAGGGCTCGCATCTCCCCGGCCTCGCATTGTCCAGACGATCCAGTTCCCGGCTAGGGGACCGGATTCTTGCATCGTCAGCAGGACAACCTGCCGCACGCCGCTTCCGTCAGGCGGTCAAAAATTTACGGCTGCGAAATGACTTTCATCTCGTCCCGAGGAGGTCGTTTGCCCCCGCAGCAGACCACTTTTGGGCCAAATGAATCTTATGCAGCCGTAGGTTTACGCGATACTGCCAACAATTTGTTTCGTCAGCAACAGGCAGCACGGGACATCTGGGGACATTTAAGGTCGCCTTTCAACAAGAGGTTTTTGAATTTTTGATTGTTCGGAATTCCGCGCAAAACTCATCAGTCATAGGGAATTATTTTGGGTGAGCTGTGGAAGTCTTTTGCACACGTATGTATGTGCCGGGTTCGTTTCGAATCATGCCTTCAAATGACAATACAGCGAGGGAAGCTTCACAAATGATCAGTGGAACTGCGGAATAAAATAGATACTTTCTTCTAATTTACTACCGGTGGCCGCCGTGGCCGGCTTTTTGATGCTCTTCAGGCGCCGCGGAAATTCCCATCCGGCGCAATTCTTCACTGTAATATTTGCGGAATAGCAGGTCCCACTCTTCGCTGCCTTCCACGATCTCTTTCTTCTGCGAAGTGATGCGCTTGCGCACCTCAACTTCCACTTTCTCTTCTTCCCGCAAAATATTCGTGATCGATTGCACGATGTGCTGCCGGATGGTGTCGCGATCTTCCACAAACTCCACTTCGTTGGTTTGCACCAGCGAATCCGTCACTTGGTGAGAGATTCGCACAATCTTTTCGCGGCTCAATCGCATGTCTTCGTGTCTACCCCTGTTCTCTTCCCTACCGCAAAATCAGTTTACGGTCTCGCGCAATCTGCCCTTTGACCTTCTTGAACATATCCTGGTACGAAATTCCGGCTCGGCGCATTTCGTCCTGATGCTGGGTCAAAATCGTGCGAGCCTCTTCATTAATCTTATCTTCAACCGTGATTTCTTCCATCATGCGCACCCGAACCCGTGCAATCACCGGCTCAACGTCCTTCTCTTTGATCTCGATAAGTTCGCCTTCGATCAACTTCTTGATCACTTCGGACGCCATGTGCCCCACGTAATCCCGATTCAACAGCATCTCAACGGTTTCCTTTGCTTGGCTACCAAGTCTTCGAGTGTAATGGCTGAGCAGAAAATTCGCAACAAAACTGCACACTTTTCCTGGCGGAGTTAGCTGTGAGTGAAGACCGGAAGTACGCGATTCCACTTGCGGGAGTTGAAAAAGAAGGCAGAGCAATCATGGCTTGGATTTCGGCGCGAACCGCAGCGCGCATGAAGCGCGTCACGCGGGGTCGGTCAGTACCGGACAGCATCACGGCAATCTTCTCCATGGTTTCCGGTGGTGCGTTCGACTAGTACTCCACGATCAGCTCTTCCACGATTCTCGACAAGTCGATTTTTCTCCTCTCGGCCTTTCCATGATCCGAACCACCGTTTGGCCGCCCCGCGAATGTGCTCATCAGTATTGGTGGCAGCATTCGATGCCAACCGAACATTCGCGTTCAGAACACTGTTTATGTCGGCCTCTCCTAACGCCCACTGCAGCCCGAGGCGACCAATCTGGCATCGGCAATCATCGTCGCTCAGGAGCGCTTCGATGATGAACGGCAGACCGATGTTGTCCATATCTTTCAGCACACCCGCTGCCCATTCTGGATAGCCTTCGCCAGTATCTTCGCACTCCGTCAAAATGGCATGAGCGGCTGGCGCGCCGAGATGGGCGAACTGCTGTCCGATTTGGAAGCTGTCGTTGTCCGAATGAAATGGCTTGAGAAGAGAGAGAAAAACAGGGATCTTGCTCGGGTTCTCCTAGTGAGCAAGAATCTCTAGAAGGTCGTCGCGCGTGGTTCCCTGTGATGTAGGCAATGCCTTCAGCAGAGCGGATAGTAATGCCGGATCCGGACTCCCAAGGAGTTCCGATTTCGCCCCGTTGCGCTTGGCTGGATCAGAACTGAGAAGACGGTCCAGACGGCTATCGTGTTCTGTCTGCTGTGCCGTGGCCAGGAGCTGAAACATGAACGCAAAGACTGAAATGGCGCACACCGTTTTCCATGCCGTGCTACGAGTGCTCATGCACACAGATTACGCCGCGCAGGACGCGCGAGCCGTATCAAGGTTTTCAATCCGAGCGAATGAATTACTCTAAACTCAGCAGGAGGGAGGTGGCTACAGCACGTCGATGACGATCAAGGTGATGTCATCCTGCTGACCCATCGAGCCGGGCTGCCACGCGCGGATCTCGTCAAGCAGCTTGACCATTAACTCAGAAGGCGAGTTATTTGCGCGCCGAGAAGAACCTGTTCCAGTTTAGCGTCACCGAATGCTTCGCCTTTGGCATTTTCGGGCTCAATCACACCATCCGTGTACAGGAGTAGCCGGTCACCAGGGCACAGTTCGATGTCGCGAACGGGATAGTCAGGTTGGCCGCGGTAACAAACTGATCTTCCGCATGTCCTGAAAGCACCTTCAAGCCCTGCAGTACATCTCTTGGAGAATGCGCGCAGGGCACGACGGATTGCATAGCCGTCTTCATCATCGCGGCTATAAGTGCAGCGGGCACGCCGTGACCCGACACGTCGGCGACCAGCACCCCAAGACGGTGATCGTCCAACTCGATGAACTGATAGAAGTCCCCGGCAACCGCAGACATGGGATGATAACCGGCCGCGATGCGGAGCCTGGGCAGCGCAGGGACGCTCTTGGGAAGAATGGAAAATTGAATCTGGCGTGCGGTTTCCAGTTCGCTCTCGATGGTCAGCAGGCGCCGCTCATTCTCGAAAGGCAAGCAGCATGAAAATCGCGACCAGGGTGTTAAGGGCGATGAACCTGTATGACCGGCCGGTCACTACGTACCACCCAGGCTGAAGAGGCCGGCAGCCGCACCTGAAGCAGATAGCCATCCGATGCTCGTGCCAGCCTCCGGCGCGACAATATCGGTAACCGCAGGCTGGGGGGAGGAGGAGAAAGAGCCTGTCCCGAACCTCCGCAGCCCTGAAAACAGCAAATGGCAATCACAAGCAGCCCGGCCTCCAAAACCCTTGCGCCTGTGTGTCTCCCCATTTTCTCCTCCGCCTGTCTGAAACAGCTTCACGAGTGCATGGCACTTACATTACCAATTGTAAATAGCTGATAAATTAGAGCGAGCAAAGCACCTCCTTCTGTGAATCATTCTTGCAATAAGAGAATTACATCAATGAAAGAACCAACTAGAGGATGCGCAAAATTGGGTGACGGAGCCTTTTGCAGGGGAGCTTTATTATCGGTGACGATTCTATGATTCCATCATTCCGCGATTATGAAAACTGCTAGACAAGTGAATCGACTGTATCCCATGGATTCCATTGTCTAGGAGTTTTCCACCAGCCGAATGCGTACCGGACGCAGTGCGTCCGCGTATCCGGTCTGCTACCGTTAGGCCCAAACCACCTCTTGCACGACTTCGATCTTGCGCACAGTGTGGATGCGGAAACGATCTGTAGCCTTTTCGCTGCGTCATCCATGCTGCGCGTCACTATGAGTACATCAAGGGCAAGAGCGGTTTACTGTTCGCCACTGGCAACGGTTCGCCGCATCTTGTAGGTAATCTGCGGAGCCGCTGGGTACAAGAGCGGTTTCCAGATTATGGATTCCATTCCTTCAGGAGATACCGCGTGACCCACCCTAGAAGCAGTGCGAGCACACGGGCATCTGACGAAGGTCTGGACCGGCCATGCCCTAAGCGGAGTGACCGAAATGTACGCTGAATCTTTGAGCAAGAATGTTGCGCTGAGGCTAGCGGAAACTGAGAAAATTGGAACTGGACTTGCTTTACCTGCTCCCAATGCTCCCAAGATTTCCGTCAGTAATCAAAGTGCGATTACAGCATAAGTAATGTAAAATGCTATGAGTAGCTGAGTGTGGGCGGTTAGCTCAGTTGGTTAGAGCGCCTGCCTTACAAGCAGGAGGTCGCAGGTTCGAGCCATGCACTGCCCACCATCCATTCGAAGAATTCCTCCCGAACTCAATTCAGTTAGTCAGAACGAGCGCTGATCAATTACGTTGAAACTGCTGCAAATTCAAACAGGTAGCGTCGTCAGATCACGCTTAGCCGACAAGCCGCTCTCGGCGACCACCACGCGATCTTTGCCTTCCATCTTCGCTTGATACAGCGCTTCATCCGCCGAACGCAGAAGTCCGTCTACACTTTGGCCGTGGTCCGGAAAAATCGCCACACCAAACGAAAGTGATATGTTTCTTTGACCCTTGTCGATACCTTTTCCGCGATCCAACGGGATGCCCCGGAATCCCATTCTCAAGCTTTCCGCCCTTGCTTGCACGATTTCACAAGAGGTTCCGGGCAAAATAAGGGCGAATTCCTCGGCGCCACACCGGGAAGGGATATCCTCCGGGCGTGCATGTGATTTCAGGTAGCTGCCCAAAGAGCGAAGCAGTTCGTCGCCGGTCAGATGTCCAAACGAGTCGTTGAACTGCTTGAAGTTGTCGACATCCAACTTTCGAGCCGACCCGACGCGCACGGCTGACTTCGCGATGCAGCGAATCTTCCAGGTAGCGCCGATTGTACAAACGGGTTAGCGGATCGCGAATGGTTTGCTCGGCCCTGATTTCGGCTTCCTGGAGCGCCCTTTCCACGGCTGGGCGCAGGTACTTGATACTCTGTTTCAACAGATAATCCGTCGCTCCACTCTTCAGACTTTCCCCCCCGACATCTTCTCCGATGACCCCGCTGAGAAATAGGAAAGGAACGTCTGGACAGAATTGTTGGGCTGTTCTCAAAGCAGAGACGCCGTCAAATCCAGGCAAGGAATAATCCGCCAGGATAATGTCGCATTTGCGGACCTGCAGAGCGCTGGCAAATTCCTCGCGCGTGGAAACGGCAAAGACCTCGCATTGAATGCCCCCACGTACAAGCAACTCCCGGACAAGCTCTTGGTAGGCCAAGCTGTCTTCTAGATGGAGGATTTGAATCACTTCGGCACACTCGTGGCCGCTCATAAGGAAATCCATAAGAATTTTATGCACTCTACTTGCCAATAGTAGGCTCGTATTTTCCGAATCTGGTCCGACTCACGACCTCTTCCTTAAGGAGGGATGCCTTCATTTTTGCGTGATGCCTTCAGCCACCGGGTTCAACCACTCTTCTAACGCTGGTATTCCACGAAACGTTTTTGATTTCAATTCTCCTGGAGCGGTAGTCCAATACACTGTGGCGCTATTTGTCAGGCGGTCGATGCACATGGACGTGCGTATCTCCTTTCCCGCCTTCCCCGCCTTCCCCGCTGTCCTCTTAAGCCACCAGACAGTTTTGTCCTGGGATTGATTTATCCCAACAAATCGCGCTCCGATAGCAGCCGTTCTGAAAGATTGCGCTCTTTCCATGACACCTCCCACCCAATTCCGCACGCCTTGCAAGTCGAATCTTGGCCTCCGCGAAGACTCTCAAGATAGTTATCGGCATCAAACGCCTCGCGATGAAGGTATATGCCATGTAAAACGGATTCCGAAATGAGAGTTCGTTCCGAATCAGGTGTCAGTGGAACACCGCGAGGAACGGTTTGGACCAAGCTTTGCCAACCCAGCGACCCGACTTCGCCACATGCAGCATCTGTGCTAGTATAAAAGTCGCATCAGCGCGCAGAGATTTGTTTACGGTTTACGGGCCTTTGCATCCGGTAATAACCGCAGGTCTTCAAAACAAATTGCATTTATTGCGTAGTATGCGAAACTTGTAATAGCCTTGTTGCACCAAGGTTTACGGTAAGCTGTTGTTTCAAAGGCGTGGGGACGTAGTTCAGTTGGTTAGAACGCTGCCCTGTCACGGCAGAGGTCGCGAGTTCGAGTCTCGTCGTCCCCGCCATTCTTTTTCAGCGAGTTACGGAAAATGAATGTTCCCTCCGCGGCTATTTCAACCCGAACGACAACCCGAAACGCACTTTAAGCCGCTTCTTTTCCATGTTTTCCGAGCTTGATCGCCTCGAGATACTTACCCTGAGCCTCGACCTGCTTGCTATTCACAGAGTGAATGTAGCGCGCAGTGGTCTGTGGCTTCGCATGGCGAAGCATGCTTTGGATCACGGAGAGTTGAATCTCGTTCGACCCAAAGAAAGTCGCCAAACTGTGCCGCAGATTGTGCCAACCGAATCGGGTCTGATCATCCTTGGCGATCACGCCGGCCGTTACCGCAGCAGGACGTAGGTAATGCTTTCCACAAGTAGACGCTGCTCGTGGAACGCGACCCCGTTCGCGAAATGATGCAAAAACCCAATCGGATCCCTTGCTGTAGGGAGATTCAATTCGCCAGTCTTTCAAATACTGGGCGAGAGCAGGATGCATGGCGACCGGTTTCATCGACCCATGCGTCTTCCCTTCCGTCTCTCTGCCCTTGCTCCACGCCCGCCGGATAAGTATTTGATTGTTGTCGTAATCGATGTCTTCCCACTTCAAGGCAAAGCACTCCTCGGGCCGGAGAGCCGTGGCAGCATGAACGAGTGCAAGCGTCCATTCGAGTCTAGTCTCCGGTCTGTCGAGTCCCTGTAGGATCCCGATCATTTGCTCTGGGCTTACAACCTTTGCTTCATAGCCTGATTGGGTTTTACAACGCACCCCACCGAACTTAGGTGAACGAAACGGGTTGCAACTCATCTCAGCGGGAATCAATTTATGCCGCTGAGCGTGAGAATAAACCTGGCTCATGACCGAATTAATCTTGTCGATCGTGGGCCACTTTAGCGGTTTCTCCCGAGTTCCTTGGGGTTTGGATGCAAGATCCTCAAACCAAGCCTCGGCATCTATCGGCAGGATGTTTTTTGCTAGAGAGTTTCCCCAGCGAGGAAGAACATATTCGTCCAGGTTGTGTTCGTCCCGCTCGGCCGTTTCATGAGCCTTCTTGCCGATAGTTCCCTCCTTTCTTAGTTCACGGAGCCGCCAGTCTTCTGCGATTTCTTTGAATAACGGCTCCTTGCTCATGGGGCCATACAGATACTTTTCGAGACCCAGCTTTGCTACTTCCATCCACGCGGATCTTTCGGAAGGAAGGTCAGCTACAAAACCGACTCGTTTCGAGTTCTCCACCCGCTTCCCATCCGATGATCGCGTAATCTGGTAGCAGAACAGCCAGGTCATTCCTTCTCCGTACTTCTTCTTTCGTAACCATCCCTGATTTGTAGCCATCAGCGTTTTCTCTGCGCTTTCTGGCTGCCAGGGACTGCCGTGCGTGAGTCTACCCCACACGTGACTGCCTCTGCTAGTTCGGAGATTCGGAAGCGCCACATCCGTCGTTCGCCAGCCCCGATGGGGTGCCCAGGGAGAACGTTGCTCCGCGCCAACTCCAACAGTTTGCGTGGACGGATAGACAGAAAGTCAGCCGCAATCAGCTGGTCTACGAACGGTTCGGGTTGTGTCCAAGGAGGCGACATACTTCTGTTTGCTCACATACGACTGGGCTCCACTGCGACTTTTGATTCTGCCTTCGCTTTGCTCCCTACTTCGTCCACAACGCTGCTGTGTTTTGCCAACTCCCAAAGCCCCGCTCGCTCACTGCTGTGCATTTTGCATTGAATGAGCCACCGGTAATATTGGCGATCCGCTAGCGACTGCCAGTTAGCTGTGTAAACATTACGTCCCGATTTTCTCTCCCCATACGCTCATCCTCCCTCGATAATTCTGTCCATTAC
>DASXIT010000208.1:0-34267 GCA_036497825.1 Candidatus Acidiferrum sp. | reverse complement strand
CGCTTGGGCTCTGAAACAAACCGGGTTTCCTCTGCAGAGTTGCAATCTGTATATCGCCGGGAATGTGCCACTGGGTTCTGGCCTCAGCTCTTCGGCAGCGATCGAAGTGGCTACTGCATTGGCCCTCCTCGATGTTTCGGGCAGTGCGCTCGATAAGACGAAGGTGGCGCTCCTTTGTCAGCGTGCGGAAAATGAATTTGTGGGGGCGCGTTGCGGAATCATGGACCAATTTATCGCCAGCAGTGGCAAAGAGGAACACGCCATTCTTCTGGATTGCCGTTCACTGGAAGGGCGATTCATTCACATTCCTAGCGATGTTGCCTTAGTCGTTTGCAACTCGATGGTCAAACACGAAATAGCCTTAAACGTGAATGAATACAACAAACGCCGCGCGGAATGTGAAGAGGCCGTGCGTCTGCTGAAGACGGCATTAGCCGCGATTCAAGCCCTACGTGACGTGAGCGTCGAGGAACTGCAAGGGCATAAGAAATTATTGCCTGAAATAATTTACAAAAGAGCACGCCATGTCGTTACCGAAGATCAGCGCACATTGCTGGTCGCGTCTGCGTTTGAGAAGGGCGACTTGAGTCCGGTTGCAAAATGGATGGCCGAAGCGCACAACAGCATGCGAGATGATTATGAAGCGAGTTGCCGCGAACTGGACATCCTGGTGGAGATCGCCAGCCTTCAGAAGGGCGTCCTCGGAGTGCGCATGACTGGCGGGGGTTTTGGCGGTTGTACAATCAACCTTGTGAAACAGAAATTCGTTCCCCGCTTTATCCAGTCTGTTGAAGAAGAATATTTCAAACGTACCGGGTTGCGATCGCAGATCCTGAGCATGAAAGCTGCCGACGGCGCCGGCTTCGCAAAATAAGTCGGAAAACAATCAGAAACACGGGTACGATTCATTCCCATGGATGCTTCTTGGAAAAAACCTCATCGGCGCTTCAACCCTCTTCTGGGTGAATGGATTGTTGTTTCGCCGCAACGCACGGAGCGTCCATGGCAAGGGAAAATCGAGAAGTCTCCTGAACTTTCCAAAATTCAATGCGACGCTGATTGTTATTTGTGCCCGGGGAATGGCCGGCCAGGCGGTGTACGTAATCCGAAGTACAAGTCCATCTTTTCGTTTAACAACGATTACCCAGCCTTGGTTCCGGATTCGCCGTTCCGCGTCGAAGGTGAAGCCGATTCCTTGCTAGTTGCCGCGCCAGAAGCGGGAATTTGCCGCGTCGTTTGTTTTTCCCCGCGCCACGATTTGACGCTTGCGCGCATGTCGCAAGAAGAAATTCTTCCCGTCGTGAACATCTGGACGGAAGAGATGAGCTCCCTGGAAGCATTCCCGTGGGTTCGTTATGTGCAATTTTTTGAGAATCGTGGAGCGCTGATGGGTGCCAGCAACCCCCATCCCCATTGCCAAATCTGGGCCAGTGGTTCGATTCCGAATGTTCCACAACGCGAATTCTTTTGAAGAGTATCGAAAAAAGAATGCACGCTGCTTGCTGTGTGACTATCTTCAAACAGAGCTAGCACAAAAAGAGCGGATCGTTTGCGAGAATGAATATTTCCTCGCTCTCGTGCCGTTCTGGGCGGTCTGGCCATTCGAAACTATGATTCTTAGCAAGAGGCATCTGAATTCGCTGTTGGAGTTCAGATCAGAAGAGAAGGAATCTTTTGCGGAAATACTCCGTCGCGTGACGATTCGCTACGATAAACTGTTCGAAACATCTTTTCTCTATTCCATGGGCCTGCACCAAAGCCCTTCAAATAGAGCTGAACTCGTCGATTGGCACTTCCATGCGCATTTCGTGCCGCCGTTGCTGCGCTCCGCAACGATCCAAAAATTCATGGTCAGTTACGAACTGCTAGCCAGCCCGCAGCGCGATATGACAGCAGAAGATGCAGCCTCGCGGCATTGTCTGAAATTCATTATCTGGATCGAGATTGAAACTACGCGATTGCAATTTCTAAGCGGACTGACTCTTGTTCTCTGTCTCTTGCTCTAAGTTTTGAATGGTTTGAACCAGCCAGGCACGCAGGGCTGTTTCTAATTCTTGCTGTGTCCCCCATTCATAGAATGTACTCACCGTTTCGCCAAGCTTGGTCAACGGGATGTGCCGGCACGGAAATCGAGTTGACTGACGCTCTTCCGGCACGAATGCCATCAGCAGACATTCTGAACAAGGTGCGGGATGGGTGTGCGCCTTGAAGTTGATGCAGGTGGGCGAATCCTCGAATATGAAATTCGGTCGCCATGGATAACGCGGACCCCCGCGGTACCCGCCTCTCTCAAGGAAGGCGAGCTCGGCCTTCAGCACTTGTAACAGTTCTCGGGTGTCTCGCATGAGAGTAACCCCATCGTAACTGTGAAGGGAAACGCGGTTTGGCGTCCGTGATACAAATCACGATATGGAGTGATATAAATCACCGGGCGTTCAACCTCCATTACGGTATCAAGGTCACAGCAATAGGTGATTTACATGCAATCTGAATGGCGTCGCAACGGTAAACGGTTCCAATTTGTGACCCGAGGGGATGCTGGAGTGTTTCACGACAACAATGCAATGCGCGCACCCTACGGGTTGGAGATCATTGAAAACTGTCTCTCGTGTCCGCACCGAGAGGAACGGCTCTTCTGCAACTTGCCCGAACCGTCGGTAAAGGCTTTGTCGGCAATCACTTCGTCGGCGTCGTATCCCAAGGGAGCAACGCTTTTTGTGGAGGGCCAGCCCGCTCGTGGAGTTTTCATTCTGTGCAGCGGGAGGGTCAAACTGTCTACTTCCTCGGCTGACGGCAAGACTCTGATCTTACGCATCTCTGAACCTGGTGAAGTTTTGGGCTTGCCTGCTACCGTCACCGGTTCATGTTATGAGCTCACCGCGGATGTGATCGAGCCGGCGCAGGCCAATTTTATTTCGCGCAACGAGTTCTTGAATTTTCTGAAAGAAAATGGCGAAGCGGCTCTTCGTGTAGCACAACAACTTGGCGAAACCTATCACGCAGCCGTTTCGGAAATGCGCACTATCGGGCTCTCACACTCCGCTGGAGAGAAATTGGCCCGCTTCCTGTTGGAATGGGCGGCCAACTATCCGGAAGATAAAGGGCAAATCCGCATCAAGCTGACGCTAACGCACGAAGAAATCGCCCAGATGATTGGCTCATCACGCGAGACAGTGACACGTTTGTTGGCGGACTTTCGCAAAAAACAACTTCTCCAAGTCATGGGCTCTACGCTTGTGATTAAGAACAAAGCGGCGCTGGAAAGTATCATCAGCGGCTAGCAGGTTCCCGCGAAGCTCCCAGATTAACTGGCCGGTCATAACCTGTCATTTCCAGATACCCAACACCATCCAATTTTGCCGCATCTTTGTGTCCTGCTAAATGGATAGCGCCTTCCCAATAGCTAGGCGCGATTTTGTTTTGTCCGGAAATTTCTTGCGATTTCAGATCTGTCCGGGTTTCCAGCTCAATCCCAAACTTGGGAATCGCGATTTTCCATTGAATAGGGTAAGTGGCCGATGTTACGGGACTCTCCCATATTTCGCCATCCGCCTTCAGCACAAAATCAGCGGCATGCAGGGGCGTTGATTTTCCGCGTCCATCGATATACGTTCCGGAAGAAAAGGGATCGACCGAGCCGTCTTTGCGGCGGATTTGATACAGCATGATTTCCGAGTTGTCGTTGAGTTGGATGCTCAGCCAATCCCAACCCACCTGGTTAGCTTCCAATTGATGGGTGAAGAACTCGTGATCCATCCAGGTTAATCCCGCAACCTGAAACTTTTTGTGATTCATCTCAATTGTGCCGCCCGTTTTTAATCTCGAGTAAAAGATGTAGTGAGAGGCTTTCCCGGGCCCTTCTGCCTTCTGGCTCACTCCGTTTTCGCCTTGAATCACCGGCAGCTTTTCCGGATGCAGCGAGAGGGAAAAAGTGAAACAGCTATCCACGGCGCTTAATTGCATGTCCGGTCCGGTCCAAAAGACATTCCAATTGCCATTCCAGATTTTCTGTTGGAGCGCATCAACGCCTGCAATGCCTGGTCCGGCACGATTCATTCGTTCCGTGTGATAAAACTCATTGCCGTCGATGTCGCTGAGCGCCAAATGTGCCAGGTAGATATCTTGGACATCCCAGGTTGCGCTATTTTTTAGATCGCGATCCATTCCCTGGCGGAAAAACGTTAATTCAAAACCGAATCGATGGCCATCGGCTGCCGTCAAATTCCCTGTGAAGTACCACCATTCCGTTTGGTAATCCGGGTGATTGAAATGATCTTTCGGAAATTCGTAACGGTAGCCTGGTAAAGCTCTTTGGTATTGCCCAATGGCAGGCTGCTGGAAAGCAAGGAATGCGAATGATGCAAGCCACGCGAGATGCCTAATCTTCATGGACTACCTCAAGCGGATTCAATCGCACAGCTACTTGCGCCGGATACAATCCGGACAACACAGTCGCGGCATAAACCACTGTTAGTGCACCCAATAAAACGGCCACGGGCCAATGAAACCGTATCGTCCAGCCGAAGGACTGCTTGTTGATCACGAAAACCAAAATTAAAGAGAGAAAATAGCCCAGCACAAAGCCCGCGAGGTTTGCGAGCAAGCCGAGCAGTCCTGCTTCGACAAGAATTAACTTACGAATTTGATACGCCGATGCACCCAGAAAGCGAAGCAATCCCAGTTCACGACGACGGTCAATCACCAGTGACAGCAAGGCTCCAGCGATGCCCATCACAGCAACAAAAACGGCAACCGCTTCCAGCGCATAGGTAATTGCAAATGTGCGATCAAAAATGCGAATCGCTTCCGTACGCAGATCACGGTCGGAAAAAATCAGGATGTGCGAACCAGCGGCAGCTCCAATGATTTTCGCGCGAACTTCTTGAGGGTTTACATGGGGTGTCACAAAGACGGCAAGATTAGACGGCGTAGGATCGGGCAAATAGCGCATCATGGTGTCGCGGTCCATCAAAATGTACCCACGCTCGCTGGCATAATCATAGTAAACGTCAATGATTTTGAATCTATCGCGCGATTCGCCAAGCGGCAGAGTAATTGTGTCACCCGCTTTAAGGTGGTGCTTGTAGGTGAACGGCTCGCTGACAACGACTGCATTGGCGTTCCGCAATTCGCCAAGAACCTGATCTGTGGGACGCCCAGAGAAGAAATCTGAGTAGTGATCGGAACGCAGAGCGCGCAGATCGACAGACGCTAGAGTGACGGGCATGCCGTCGTAGCTAATCTCGTACGCGCGCAACCGATCTACCGTCGCAACGCCCGGAATCTTCGCGATCTTTTCCGTGAGTTCCAACGAAATTGTCGGGTGTCGATCTGACGCAGGATTGCCCGCAGGGCGCAGATAAAAATCCGCGGGAAGCTGATTCGTCATCCAATTCATCACCGTTTGCCGAAAACTTCCCACCATGATGCCGACGGAAACCATCATGGCAATCGCAGTGGAAAGGGACGCCACAAGCACGGACGTCCTTCGCAAGGACGCGGCCAGGCTGTGCGAAGCCAGCAAGCCCTCCACTCCAATTAATTTTCCAAGTAGTTTCCCCGTGAGCGTCGAAAAGAAATAAACCAGCGCAGGGATTGCGAACGCCGAGGCGGCAACCAAAAGAAGCGTTGCTACATAGCCAAACAATGGCCTACCCGCGACAGCAGGCATCCGCGCCACAAACGCGCCGAGGACCGCCAATACTGCGGCAATCAGAAGATCACGTCTCTTGTGTACTCTCGCTGTGTATTCGCGACGTCCGCGCGCCATCGCATCTACCGGTGAAACTTCCATCGCTTCACGTGCAAGCGAAATCGCCGAGATTATCGCGACGCCCACTCCGATGGAAAGAGCAAGAGTGACCGACCAAGCACTCAATTCAATTGGTCCGGGCCGACTGCTGACGTACAGCGCTTCCACGGTGAGCGCCATCAACTTCACCGCTCCGGCAGCCATCAAACGGCCCAGTGGCAAACTGAGAATCGCGCCCGCTATGCCTAGACATGCTGCTTCGCCGAGAAACGCCAGCAATACGTTCGCTCGCGTTGCTCCTAAAGCGCGGACAATTCCAATTTCGTGCCGCCGGCGTACGACGGAAATAGAAATGGTGTTGAAAATTAAGAAGGCGCCCACGACCAGCGCGATGTAACTGAGCAAACGCAGATTCCAGCGAAATGCTGCCAGCATTTTGCGATTCTCGTGGGTGCCCGTACCTTGAGGACGAACATCAATCCCAGCAGGTAAAACTTTGCTGAGCTCTTGTTGCCATTTCTGCAAGTTCGATTCGGGCGGAAGTTTGACCAAAACACGATCAACACGGCCAAAACGTTGCAGAGCACGCTGAGCCGCCGCAATGTCCATCAATATCGCGCTCTCGTTGCCGCTCGCGTCCGGATAAACACCACGCACCGTACAGTGAAAAGATCGATCGTTAATGATCAACTCGATTTGATCGCCAGTTGATTTGTTTAGGCTGCTGCCGACCCATACACTCGTGGGCGCTTCCATCTGCCGGATGGAGTTTTCTGTCACGTTTTGTTGTTGAGATTTGGTAGGTTCCGCCGCCTGTGCAGTTGCATAACGGCTGCCTTCGGCAATGAAATCAACGCCGATGAGTGGAAGAGTTTGCTTTGTTTCTGCTATTACCGCGTAATCTTCCATGCGCGGCGAAATGCGCAAAGGATATGGCTGGGTGAAAAGTGTGCCGAGCACGCTTTCCGGTACTCCCCCCGATGCAACAATTTCCAGGTCATTGTCGCCAGCAAGGGTTTCCATCGAGCTGTGGAATGAACCCGCAGCAGCGTTGCCAGCCAAATCAATTGCCAGCACGACAGCTACTCCCAGAGCCACTGCGAGCACAGTGAGGGAGAGTCTCACCGGCTCGTGAAATAGCGGCCGTACCATCAGTCGATAGAAAATAGAAAGGCGAGACATCTTTAGCGCCTCGTGACCTCCACGATTCGCCCGTCGCGCAATTGAACCAGCGTGTTGCACAGGTTGGCGGCTTCCAGGCTATGCGTCGCCATTATCGTCGCGGTTTTCTGTTCGCGGGTGAGCCGCCGCAGAAGATGCAGAATCACACTGCCCGTTGCCGTATCCAGATTTCCGGTCGGCTCATCCGCGAGAAGAATTTTGGGGGAATGTACCAAAGCACGGGCAATCGCCACGCGCTGCATTTGCCCTCCGGAAAGTTGATGCGGAAAGCGGTCAGCCAGTCCATCCAACTCAACCCATCGCAATCTTTCATACGCCGCTTCACGAGCATTGTTTCTTCCAGAAAGCAAAAGAGGGAGTTCGATGTTTTCAATTGCCGTCAACGTGTGCAGCAGTTGAAACGACTGAAAAACAAATCCAACTTTATCCCGGCGTAGTTTGGTTAATTCCGCGTCCCCAAGTGCGGATGTCGAGGCGCCGCCAATTTGCACTACTCCTGCGGTGGGGAAATCCATTGCTCCTGCAAGATTCAGTAAGGTGGATTTTCCGCAGCCGCTTCTCCCAACCAGCGCGACGAACTCGCCTCCATTTACATCAAGAGTGACCCCAGCCAAAGCCTGCACGGCCAGGCCGTCGGTCAAATATTCCTTCACAACATTTTGTAAAGAGAGAATCGGCATGAATGCTGCAGTCAGCGTATTGTTCAGAAACTCCCTACGCCACCTAATATCATTTGGATGGCGTCGGTCCCGCAGGAGTCACCCTATTACTTGCGGCTAGCCAAGGCTTTCTCAATCGCTGAGGAGACGTCTGGAGAATCCGGTTCGACCTTCGAGTCAAACCTCGCGACGACTTTGCCGTCTGTATCTACAAGAAACTTCGTAAAGTTCCAGCCGATTTCGCCGCCGGTTTTCGGGTTGGCGCTCTTGTCCGTCAAGAATTGATACAGAGGAGTGATGTCGCTTCCCTTTACCGAAACCTTGGCCATCATGGGAAAAGTTACGTGATACTTGGACTCGCAGAAGGTCTTGATTTCCGCGTTCGTTCCGGGTTCTTGCGCGCCAAAATTGTTTGCCGGAATTCCAACGATCACAAAGCCGCGGCCCTTATATTTTTCATACAAAGCTTCCAGCGCCGTGTATTGTGGTGTAAAACCGCATTTGCTGGCCACATTCACCAGCAAGACCACTTTTCCCTTAAAAGAAGAGAGCGGCATAGGCTGTCCATCGATCGAATTCAAAGTGAAATCATAAATTGTCTTGTCAGCGGCCATAAGAGTTGTCCCCAAAAGTGCAGTCACCACAAAAAACAATCTGAGATTCTTCATTGATGTCTCCGATACCTCGAAAGATTGATTCTGATCTTCGCGCAAACCGTTTTAACAAGGAACCAGTCTACTGGAAATTGAGTTCTAGGGAAGTCTATCGCGAAACACTAATGTTCCAAACGCAGCGGGAACATGAAAATTCGGCCTTTCGCTATAGGTTGGGCTCCACGCCGAGTAAAAACGCGGCTCCGCCGCGCCTTCCACGCGATAGAAATTCACCCGCCAACCTTGGTTTGCATCAAAAGAAGCCGTCAGGCTTTTCATCGGAATAGCCAAATCCGCGGTCCATGTCTTAGCTTTTTCATCAAGAACCACGCGCCGCTTTAATCTGCTTCCCATTTCTTGGTTCGTGCCATGGGAAATATCCAAATCGATCCAAAAGCCATTTGGAGCCACTTCGAATTCTTTATAGACCAGCGGATCACTGGTATCGGGCTGGAGAAAGGCTTCCGCCACGTCGCGATCCCAAAGTTGGTCGCGCCAGCCGTCATTGCGAGCTTCGTTATAGATGTTCAGTGATTGGTATTTCGCAACGAATCGCAAAAACAACGTTTCCGGCGTCCATAACACGCGAACTTCTGTTGCTCGAGCCGGATCCGGGCTTTCACCTCTCCAATCTTGGTCAAAGAGGATTACGGCAGTCTTGTCCCAGGAAACTTTGCCAGGAAAGCCGTTGGCATCGACATTTTCTACCAAGCGAACAGCAACCGTAGTGGGATTCTGCTTTGAGTGGGCTACAAAATTCGGATTCATCGTCCAGATAGTGTAATTCAGAAACGCCGCAAAACTTACGCACAACAGATAGGGAGCGAAAGCCGCGCTGATATTTTTCGAAATGTTCAAGTTACTGCGGTTCATGCAAGCAGACCAAGATGGCCCGTAGGCCAGCAAACTCATTGCGCACAAGGAAAATCCTCCAACCCCTTACAGGCCACGCTGCATGCTAGCATCGAAATTGGCCAGAAAATCGCCCTTTTAAGGAGCGCTCATCGTGAATCCCCGCGGCGCAGTCGAGGTCTCAACCTCACCCAAACGACGGAATCCCGAAGATTTTCAGTTTATCAAGTTAACGGTAGACGGCGGAGTTGCCCGCATGACTCTGAACCGTCCCGACCACAACCTGTTGAATGAAAGCATGTTGCGCGAAATGTCTGACGGGATTACCTACGCCGGCGAGCATCGCGACGTGAAGCTTATCGTGCTGGATTCGGCGTGCAAAGTATTCTGCGGCGGTATTGACGTTGGTGAATACACTTCGCAGCGCGTTTTTCAAATGCTGGACGTCTTCCATTCGGTATTTTCTGGAATTTTGGAAACTTCAAAACCGGTCATGTGCGTTGTCAACGGCCCTGCCATCGGCGGCGGTGCGGAGCTTGCCGCATTCGGCGATCTTGTAATCGCCACTCCGCGTGCGCGTTTTGCTCAACCGGAAATTACCATTGGCGTGTTCCCGCCGCTGGCCACTACCATTCTTCCGTTCCTGGTTGGTCCGAAGGTGGCGCTTGAACTTGTGCTGCTTGGTGAGCCTGTCACGGCTGAAAAAGCTCTTGAGTTGGGAATGATCAATCGCCTCGTTCCGGAAGCGCAACTGGAAGCCACGGTAAATGACATGATCGCGCGGGTGGTAAGCCACTCCGGCCCGGTTCTCAGCATGGCCAAGAAAGCGATCCTCGGTGGCATGGGACTTTCCCTGCGCGACGGCTTGAAAAATTCCATGAATATTTTCCTGAACGAACTTTACGCCCTGGAAGATTCGCAGGAAGGTGTTCGCGCGTTGGTGGAAAAGCGCAAGCCTAACTGGAAGAATCGCTAGCATCCTGATGAGAGAAAATCTCCCGTCTCGTTGACACCCCAGTCAGCGGGCCGTAAACTGGAATTTCAATTTGCACGCTAGGGAAGTGGGGAAGTGCCGTGTAAATCGGCCGCGGTCCCGCCACTGTGATCGGCTTCATCGCCGTCAGCCAGGCTACCCTCCAGAGCCGCAGATGTTGCGCGTCCTTCGCGAGAGAGGGCCCCGACGAAAATAGCCCCAATTCTCGAGGGGCTTTTTTATTTTATCTCTCGCACAAGTCTCATGGGGAGATTCGTGCCTAACTGGAATCATCTATTCAAGCTGCGCTTAGCGTTCACCGCGATCGCTTGTGTTCTTTTTTGCCCGGTTCACCTCTCCGCGCAAACGGTCTCGTCCACGGCTCCTGCTACAAAAGAAGTGACCGACGAAGCGGGCCGCACTGTGCGCGTTCCCGTCACACCTTCTCGGATCATCTCCTTGGCCCCCAGTCTTACGGAAACGATTTACGCGCTCGGGCTGCAAGATCGCCTGGTCGGCGATACGGATTATTGCGACTATCCACCCGACGCGCAGAAAAAGCCGAAAGTTGGCGGGGGTATCAATCCCAATCTTGAGGAAATTGCTTCTCTTCATCCGGACTTAGTGTTGGTCACCAACAGCTTCAACCGTCTGGAGACCGTGCGCGCGCTAGATTCGCTTGGCATTCCCAGCTACGACGTTGATCCCCACACGGTCGATGAAATCGTCACCTCAACCGAAAAGCTTGCCGCAGTTCTTGGTGTTCCGGATGCAGGAAAAAGTTTGGCGGACGATCTCCTAAACAGACTCGCTGTACTGCGAGCGAAACTTGATTCTCTTCCGCCGACGCGCGTTCTTTTCGTGGTCTGGACAGAACCTCTCATGTCGATCGGCAAAGGTACTTTCGTAGCTGATGCCCTTCGCAAAGCGGGCGCGAATTCCATCGTGGATTCCACCAAGGATTGGCCCACCATGAGTCTGGAAGAGGTGGTCCATCTGCAGCCGGACTTTTTGGTTTTTCCAGAGACGCATTCCGATACGGGCGGACACGATTTCGACACTTTGGCGCTCAAGCCGGGATGGCGTTTGTTGGACGCGGTGCACAATCGCAAATTTGCGGTCGTCAGTGATGCCGTGATTCGCCCGGCTCCGCGCATTGTTTCTGTTATCGAAGACCTGGCTCATCAGTTGCATCCGGCGGCGTTCCAAGACACTCCAATAGGTGAGAAGGATAAAGCTCCACAAAATCGAATGGATAGCTCGCACTCAATTCAAAGTTCACTTTCTCTTGATCAAGCTCTTATTGCGGTGGTTGCATGCGCCCGTTAACACTCGAGCGGATGATTCTTCGTTGCGCCATTCTTGCGGCCATTCTTTTCGTAGTTGTCGTTATCGCCTTGAAAATGGGCGCGGTGCAAGTCTCGCTGTACGGACTTGCGAGGGATTTGCTTAACGTTCTGGTGGGCCGCACTAAAGCGATCTCTTCCGATTACGGCATGATCGTCATGGATATTCGCCTGCCGCGAATCCTACTAGGCCTTGTTGTTGGCGCTTCCCTTGCCGTTGCTGGCACCAGCTTTCAGGCGCTTCTGCGCAATCCGCTTGCGGATCCATATGTGCTGGGAATTTCTTCTGGCGCGGCGGTCGGCTCCATTCTTGCCCTTATTATCGAAAGCCGCCTGTCTTTTTCTCCGGAGGTTGCGGGCCTGATCACACCATTCGGCGCTTTCATCGGCGCTGCGATCACCATTGCCGCTGTTTATTTTTTGGGGCGTCGCGAAGGTCAAATTGACAGTGGCACTTTGTTGTTAGGGGGGATCATCACCGCTTCTTTCTTGTCGGCGGTAATCATGTTTCTTCTCTCCAGCCTGGCCGGCAGTAATCTTCGCGGCGCTACTTACTGGTTGATGGGCGATCTTTCCACGCCGCAACCAAAAAGTTTGATGTATTTATTGGGCGTGGGATTTGTGATCGCGTTCGGGGCGATTTACACAACGGCTGCCGATCTGAATCTTCTGCTCGCGGGCGAAAAAGAGGCCATGCATTTGGGAGTCGATGTGCCGCGCGTTCGCATTGTCGTTTACCTCGCCGCATCTGTGCTCACGGGATTGGCCGTTTCCGTGAGCGGCGCGATTGGGTACGTTGGGCTTCTGGTTCCCCACGTGATGCGCCTGATCTTTGGTTCCGATCATCGGATGCTGCTGCCCGCCTCGGCATTTGGCGGAGCGATCGGGGTGATAATCGCTGACGCGTTGGCGCGCACCGTTACTGCGCCGACCGATCTCCCTGTAGGCGCCGTGACTGCAATTGTCGGCGCACCATTGTTCATTTATTTGCTTCGTAGGAGGCTCGCATGAACACGCAAATTCATTCGCCCCTTGCGCATGCCGCTGCGGATTCTGATCAGCAACGCTCGAATTCGGATGTCCGTCTTAGTGTAGAGCAGGTCAGCTACGCCTACAGTTCTAACCCTTCGCAGGCCCCCCTTTTCACTCTGGAGGCGCTCAGCTTTCAGGCCAAGCCCGGAGAAATTGTGGCGATTCTTGGCCCGAATGCTTGCGGCAAATCCACGCTGTTGAAATTAATTTCCGGGGCTCTCGAACCGCTCTCTGGCCGCATTTTTCTGAATGGTTTTGCTACCAGTGCACTTTCGCCAAAAACCCGAGCGCAGCGAGTCGCGCTGGTTCAACAGGAAAGCCCGCTGCTTTTTCCCTCGCGTGCCTGGGAGTTTGTCTTGCAAGGGCGCCATCCCTACGGACGGGCGCTTAGATTTGAAACGGCTGACGACATCATTATCGCGAAAAATGCCATGGCGCAGGTGAACGCCTCGCATCTCAGTGATCGCTGGATGGACAAAATTTCCGGCGGCGAAAAACAGCGCATCGTACTTGCCCGCGCGCTTGCGCAGCAGCCGCTGCTTCTCTTGCTCGACGAGCCAACATTGCATCTTGATATCGGAGCGCAAGTCGATCTGCTGGTCAATTTACGCAGGCTAGCCGCCGAAAATCGCTATACCGTTGTCGTAGTCACGCACGAACTGAATCTTGCCGGTGAGTTTGCGGATCAGGTGGTGCTGCTGCAAAAAGGGAAATGCCTTCGCGTCGGTCCGCCGGCAACCGTTTATCAGCGCGATTTGCTCGAGCAGGTTTTTCAGGCGCCACTTTCCGTGGAGTTGACGGCCTCCGGACGGCCGCGCGTAACGCTTTTGTCTAACGATTAGCAAGCTTTCTCGTTCACCCCAACCCGGCCGCACAAGGCAGCCGATTCTAGTAACGAAACAGCGGGCCAAGCGCCCCTTCACACTTCACCGCAGACCTCGTGTTCGGGAAGACGGTGCAAATCCGTCGCCGCCGCGCGACTGTAAGCGGATATTCGCTCGCCAGCCACTGTAGCTACAACGCCGCTACGGGAAGGCCTCGAGCTATTTGAGTTTCTGTCGATACGGAATTCACTTCACTCCGCAACGGGAAACCTCATCACCGCTAAGCCAGGAGACCGGCGAAGTCTGCAGCCAGGTGCAATTTTTTCGCACGGGCCAACCTTGACACTCCCCGCGTGAGGGAGGAGAGGAACCATGAAAACGAGCCACTTTACATTTCCATTTGTAGTTTTGCTCCTGCTTGCCGCTTGTGTTTTGCCAGTATTTCCGCAACCTCAAGCGCCATCCAACGACGCTCATCTTTCCGGAACGCTCACCGATCCTTCAGGGTCCAGTATCGCTGGCGTTCGCATTACTGCTCAATTGCAAGGAACTCCTGCCTCGTCATCGAGTACCTGGACAGCCGCTTCCTCCAGCGATGGAAGCTACTCCCTGGCGCTTCCTCCCGGCCGCTACCAGGTCCGCTTCGCTAGCGATCCCTTCAGTCCCAAGGAAATTTTCGTCGAACTGCAAGCCAGCGAATCCCGCAACTTGCCAGTCCGTCTCGATCTTGCTTTGTTGTCGTCCAACGTGCTGGTTACCGCGCAAACGGAACCGATTCCCGTGGAGCAATCTCCCGCCCCGAGTTCCGCCATCACCCGCGAAGAAATCGATCAGCGCCAATCGATTTTCATGCCCGATCTGCTTTCTTTTTCGCCGGGAGTCAACTTTGGCCGCACCGGCACGAACGGCGCCACCGCTTCTATGTTTCTGGATGGTGGCAATTCTAATTTTACGAAGGTGCTGGTGGACGGTTCCCCCATCAATCCCCCGGGTGGCGCCGTCGATTTTTCGATTCTCACCACCGACAATATCGACAAAGTGGAAATCGTGCGCGGAGCAGAGAGCGCTATTTACGGCACGGACGCGGTCTCCGGCGTCGTCCAATTATTTACGCATCGGGGCGACACCACTATTCCGGCATTTTCCCTTTTCTCCGAAGGTGGGAGCTATTCCACTGCGCGCGGTGGTGGGCAATTCAGCGGTGTCTTGGGCAAGTTCGACTATTCAGGAAGTGCATCCTACTTTGAAACCGGCGGCCAGTATCCCAATAGCGATTACATAAATCGAACGTTTTCTGGAAATTTTGGATATTCGTTTAGCGATACCAATCAGATTCATTTGGCGCTGCGCAACAATTCCGGCGATGCTGGAACCCCAGGGCAAATTGCATTCACTCCACCCAGCCTCTATCAACGCTACAATCAGGAACTTTTCAGCTCCAACTTGCGCTGGGATTTCATCACGGGCACCCATTGGCACAATCAATTGATGGGCGCGGAGTCGTACACGCGGCAACACAGTTACAACGACCAGCAGAGTTTCTATGCGACCGATCTGAATGCGTTTTGCCCCCAGACAAATCCCACAGCCGTAGCCACCGCTGAGTTTTGCGATTTTCTCTACGATGCCAAGTACAAATATAATCGCGCTAGCTTCAATGCCCAGTCCACGTACATGCTGCGCAATTTCGCCGCAACCGTGGGATACCAATATGAAGTGGAAAACGCTTCCATCTACTTCCTTCAGCAGCCTCACGCGCGCCGCAACAATCAAGCCGGTTTCTTGGATTTCCGCTACTCCCCCCTTGCTCGTTTATCGCTGAACGCAGCCGTGCGCATCGAGGACAACGGTTACTTTGGCACTCGCGCGGTTCCTCGCGCGGGCGCGACGTATGTTCTTCACTACAGCAAAGGCTTTTGGGGAGACACCAGCCTTCGCGCTTTTTACGGGCAGGGAATCAAAGAGCCCAGGTTTGATCAAACCTATGGCACCGACCCCTGCGATCCCGGAAACATTTCCCTCAAGCCGGAAGCCAGCAAGAATTGGAGCGCCGGCATCGATCAGAAACTGGCGGGTGACCGTATCAAGTTGTCGGCGGAATATTTTTCCAACAGGTTTTACAACATTGTCAGCTTCCAGGAACTACCAGTGACTCCAGCTTGTCCCTTTGGTGTCGGCAACTACTTCAACACCGATCTGGCGCGCGCCCGCGGGGCGATCATTACCGGGCAGGCTCGTGCGACGAAGTGGCTGTTCGTCGCCGGAAACTATATGTACGACGATACCCGCGTGATTACTTCTCCGAATGCGACTGATCCAGCGGAGATTCCCGGTAACCGCCTTATACGACGTCCCCTGAATTCCGGGTCGATCACCTTCACTGGCGTTTACAAAAGATTTAACGCGGTGCTTGCCGGATACTTTTCGGGCGTACGCACCGACAGTGATTTTCTTGGCTTGGGCTATACACGAAATCCCGGCTACGCTCGCTTTGATCTTACCGCCAGCTATGTTTTTTATCGCGGCTTCTCCGTTTACGCCCGCGCCACCAACCTTTTCGACAAACAATACCAGGATGCGCTCGGCTACCCGGCGCTCGGCCGGGAGGCAATTGCAGGGTTCCGTTATCAATTCGCGGGTCGCAACTAACCCCATGGCTCTCCCGGTTGTTTTTTCTTGGAGCGGGGGCAAAGACAGTGCAATGGCCTTGCAGCGTCTGCTTTCTGACTCTGCCCTCGAAGTGGTTTCTCTTCTGACCACCGTGACCGAAGGCTATGACCGTATCAGCATGCACGGCGTGCGCCGCGAACTTCTCCACCGGCAAGCCGAATGCATTGGCCTGCCGCTAGTCGAAGTATCCATTCCTCCGCAATGCGTCAATCCGATCTACGAAGCTCGTATGGCCGAGGCCGTCCTTCGCTTTCGGGATCGCGGCGTGATGCATTTTGGATTTGGAGATATTTTCCTTCGCGATTTGCGAACTTACCGGGAGGCGAAGCTTCTTTGCGCAAACATGACCGCCTTGTTTCCTTTGTGGGATGTCGACACCCGCGAACTGGCCGCTCGTTTTGTTCGCGATGGCTTTCGCGCGTTCACCGCTTGCATTGACCCGCGCAAACTTGGCAAATCCTTTGCAGGTAGGGAATTGAATGCCGGCTTCTTCCACGATTTGCCGCCTGACGTGGATCCGTGCGGTGAGAACGGCGAATTCCATACATTTGTGTTCGACGGACCCATTTTCCGCTCACACATCCCGGTTCGTACCGGCGAAGTTGTTGAGCGCGATTCATTTGTGTTTTGCGATTTGCTTCTCGATTCCAAAGGAGAACACCAGTGTTCCGCAAAATGAATTCCAAAACATCTTTGAACAGCATGCGTATCTTGTTGATTTGTTGCTTTATTCTTTTCGTCGCGGCTGTACGCATACTTCCGCATCCATGGAATTTCACTCCCATCGGCGCGATGGCAATATTCAGCGGCGCCAAGCTCAATTCCAAATGGGCAGCGTTCTTGATGCCGTTGTCGGCGCTTTTTCTTAGCGATATCTTCGTCGGCCTCTACAAACTGATGATCGTCGTCTATCTCAGCTTCTGCCTCAGCGTCCTGATTGGCCGCTACGTTCGCACCCGCCAGACTTTCCTGCCCATTTCGATGGCCACGGTTCTGGGTGCGATGCAATTTTTTCTCGTCACCAATTTCGCGTTCTGGCTTTTTGGTTTTGGTGCCTACCCCAAATCACTCGCTGGCCTGACGATGTGTTATGTTGCTGGAATTCCTCTCTTTGTAAATACCCTCGCGGGTGACTCCTTCTATGCTGTCATTCTTTTTGGCGGATTCACTCTTGTTGAACGCCTGAGCCCTGCGTTCCGCACAAATGAGGCGGTTGGCTTCATGCGCACCTGAAGCTCGGAGTTGCCCATAGTGGCACTCCAAAATCGCGCACCATCTTGGCGCTGCCATTGGCTCTGATATACTTTTCTCTTAGCCCATGACGAAATTTGCGACCGAATCTGCGTTGCCTCCGGAACTCCTTGCCAAGTACGAGGTGGTTATCGGCTTGGAAGTCCACGCGCAACTTCTTACCAACACAAAAATCTTTTGTAGTTGCTCGACTCGTTTTGGTGACGTACCAAACTCCAATGTTTGCCCAGTCTGTCTGGGACTTCCCGGGACTCTTCCGGTATTGAATAAGCGCGCCGTGGAAATGGGTATGCGCGCCGCTCTTGCGCTGAACTGCACCGTTCACAAGCATTCCCGTTTTGCGCGCAAAAACTATTTCTACCCCGACCTGCCTAAGGGCTATCAAATCTCGCAATACGAATTGCCGCTAGCCACCGGAGGCTGGATCGAAATCGAACACAACGGCGGCACCAAGAGAATAGGCATCACCCGCCTGCATCTCGAGGAAGATGCAGGAAAGTCGTTGCACGATGGCTTCCCGCATTCCGACGAGAAGACCTATGTCGATTACAATCGCTGCGGCACTCCGCTAAGCGAAATTGTTTCCGAGCCCCACATGCGCTCGTCCGAAGAAGCCTACAATTACCTGACCACGCTTCGGCAAATCCTGCTCTACACCGGTGTAAGCGATTGCAATATGGAGGAAGGTTCTCTTCGCTGCGACGCAAACGTCAGCATCCGTCTGCGCGGCGCCAAGAAATTTGGCACCAAGGTCGAAGTGAAGAATCTGAATTCTTTTCGCTATCTGGCCAAAGCCCTGGAATTTGAAATCGAACGCCACGTTGGCATCGTTGAATCCGGCGGGCGTATCTCTCAAGAAACTCGTTTGTGGAATCAATCCGCGGGGCGCACTGAGCCGATGCGCTCCAAAGAAAAGGCCCACGACTATCGCTATTTCCCGGAGCCCGATCTTCTGCCGGTCCATGTAAGCGCCGCCTGGCGGAAAGAAGTCCACGAGTCGCTTCCGGAGCTCCCCACGGCGAAACGAACACGCTTTGTCACGGCGTTCGGGATCACCCCTTATGATGCCGAAGTGTTAACCGACACGCAGGAGTTGGCAATCTACTTCGAATCGGTCGTGAAGGCCGGCGCCCCCGGAAAAGCGGCAGCGAACTGGATGCAAACCGAACTGCTTCGCCGGCTCAACGATTCTGGCAAAGAAATTGTTGCCAGCCCGGTTTCGCCAACGGCTTTAGCCGAACTGGTCACTTTAGTTGAATCCAAAAAAATCACCGGAACGATTGGCAAGAAAGTCTTTGCGGAAATGTTTGACTCTGGCCGCACGGCGTCTGACATCGTTGCCGCCCAAGGCTTGGGTACGCAAATCAGCGACGAAACCATCGAGCAAGCGGCGCGCGAAGTCATCGCGAAAAACCCTGACAACGTTGCCAAATTTAAGGCCGGCAACGAGGGGGTCTTCAACTTTTTCATTGGCCAGGTCATGAAAGCCACAAAAGGCCAAGCCAACAACCAAACCGTCTCCGTCATCCTACGCAAACTCTTGTCGTGATATCCCTAACGTAGTGGTCGGCCTTTAGACCGGCACCAGATCAACTCTTCACCGAGGTCCTCAAATGCCAAGAGTAGGCGACAAAGCCCCCGAATTCACTCTCACTTCCGATGAAGGCAAGGAAGTTTCTCTCAAGGATTTCAAGGGCAAACGTGTTCTACTGTATTTCTATCCGAAAGCCAGCACTCCCGGCTGCACCATTGAAGCTTGCGAGTTTCGCGACCTGAAACCAAAATTCGACAAAGAAGATGTGGTGGTTCTTGGTGTCAGCGCCGATCCGGAAAAAGCGCTCAAGAACTTCAAAACCAAGCAGAAATTAAATTTCCCATTGCTCGGCGATCCTACACACAAAATGATCAAATCTTATGGCGTGTGGCGCATGAAGAAATTCATGGGCCGTTCCTTCAAAGGGATTGTGCGCAGCACTTTTTTGATTGGTCCAACCGGCAAGATTGAGGAAATTTGGGACGAAGTAAAAGCCAAAGGCCACGCCAGCGAAACCCTGACGCGGCTTTCTGCCTGACAATCCGGGCAAGTCAAGCAGTTTCAAGCATCAGCGCGCAGTTCGTCGCCTATCGGCTCGATCAGCATATTGTCGATCAGCCGCGTGCGTCCAAAAAATACGGCTAGCACTGCATAGCTTCGGCGCGTAATCCGTACCACCGGCTCAAACGTTTCGGCGTCGACAATTTCTGCGTAATCCAGTCGTGCGCGTGGCTCGCTGGCGATGACTTTCACCAGCAGGCGTTGTAATTCCAGAGAATCGCGTAGTCCTGCATCCACTTCTTTTTCCGCCGTGCGCAATGCCCAGTACAGAACAGTAGATGCTTTGCGATCTTTCTCACCCAGATACGCATTGCGCGAACTCATTGCCAGCCCATCAGCCTCTCGCACAATCGGGCAAACCACGATTTCCGTGTTCAAATTCAGATCGCGCACCATCTGCTGCACAATACGCACCTGCTGTGCGTCTTTACGCCCGAAATACGCGTAGTGTGGCTGCACAATTTCCAACAACTTCAACACTACGGTCGAAACTCCGCGGAAATGTCCTGGCCTGGCTTTTCCTTCCAGCCGCTCGCTCAGTCCTTCCACATTCACGTAAGTGGAAAATCCGTGAGGATACATTTCATTCGCGTCTGGCAAGAACAATCCGTCTGCTCCGCCAGCGTTCAGTTTCTCGACATCCACTTCCAGCGGCCTCGGGTACTTCGACAAATCCTCGTTTGGCCCAAATTGTTTCGGATTTAGAAATATCGATGCATACACCGGGGAGCAATCTCTTTTCGCGCGTTCCACCAACGCCATGTGCCCGGCGTGCAGCGCACCCATCGTCGGCACAAATCCGACTACGCGCTGTTCCAGCCGAGCCTGTTGCGCCTTCTCTTTCATCCATGCGATCGTTCTGACGATTTCCATCGTATGCAGAGCAGAGGGTTGCGCCTTCACGTTCATGCTCGCGCCGCCGAGGCCTGCTCGCGATAAAAGTGCATCAAGTCCGTTAAAATCGGCTGTGCTCCCAGTTGCCGCAACATCGTCGTAATCTGCCCGCGATGATACGTGCCGTGGTTCACCACATGTTGCATCGATTGCCACAGCGGATTGCGGTACACGCCAAACTTTATGGTTTTGTATTCCATCACGCGGTCCAAGTCCGCTTGTGTCAACCCGCGCACAAGATTCAGTAGTGTCGGTTCAAACGCCGCCCAACTTTCTTTCAGCTTTGCGATATCCGCAAAGTCAGGATTGCTGGGAAGGGCGGAAGGAGAGCGACCCTGAAATCGCTCCAGCCACAACCATTCAGCACCATAAATGTGCGATAGAGTGTCGCACACGGAAGAGAAGCTCGAACCAAGTTGCTTCGCGTATTGCTCTTTACTCAACGCACACGCCGCTTCCACCGCGCGGCGATTCGCCCAGGCATTGTACTCGTAGAGAGCCACCATCTCTTGTGGATTCATATTTCACCTCAAACAAGTAAGAGCGCGGCGACGCCAACCCTTTTTTTGAGTCAAAATGTTTCTTAGTTTTTCTTGTGGCACAGTCACTCTTGACTGTGCTCTTGGCTTGCTTCAAGCACCCTTTACCGCGCCATCGGAAATGCATTTCGCGCCTTGATCGCGCTGGGCGCGTGGTACGACTCCGCGTCCGAAGGGAACGTGCCACCTTGCACGTCATCGCAATATTCCCGCACGGCTTGCGAAATTATTTCGCCAACATTCGCATAGCGCCGGGCAAATTTGGGCGGCGCCTGGAACGTAAGCCCCAGCAAATCATGGAGCACCAGAATCTGCCCGTCGCAATCTGGCCCTGCACCAATTCCAATCGTCGGGATACGGACCGTCCGGGTGATTTCCGCTGCTAATTCGCGGGGAATTCCTTCTAGCACAATCGCAAACGCACCAGCCGCTTCCACCGCTCGAGAGTCTCGCAACAATTGTTCCGCCGAACCCGGCGTCTTCCCCTGCACCCGGTACCCGCCCATGGCGTTCACCGACTGGGGAGTCAGCCCCACATGTCCCATGACGGGAATCTCCGCCTCGGTCAGCCGCGAAATCAGCTCCAAACGCCGTTCGCCGCCTTCTATCTTCACGGCTTCGGCGCAGGACTCCTTCACGAAACGCATGGCATTGCGCAGCGCGTCGTTAATTTCCCCGTGATAGGTGCCGTAGGGCATATCCGCCACCACCAGCGCCCGCTGCACGCCGCGCCGCACGGCTTTGGTGTGGTGCAGCATCTCGTCCAGCGTCACGGGCAGTGTACTCTCATACCCCAGCATGACCATTCCTAGGGAGTCGCCAACTAACACCACGTCCACGCCGGCTTCATCCACCAGGCGACCCATGGCATAGTCATACGCCGTTAAACAGGTGATTTTTTTGTTGTTTGGTGATTCCGCAGCTAAGGTCTTGCGCTGCAGCAATTCAGGTACGGTTACTTTACTTTTACCTTCAGAGGACCCGCTGCCCCCATTCGGCAGGCGCTCCCCAGTCGGAATAATGCTCATGTCGGCCTCCGGTGCCATTCCCTAGCCTCGGGATACAGCCCATGTCCCAACCCCGCAACTATAACAAATAGTGATGCGAGTCACCACCTTTTGTGATGCTTGGGATAGGCCCTGCTTCTTGCCATGCCAATTCATGGGAGTCGGTAGCCGGCAGTCACGTAACAAACGTCATTTAAATCGAAAACGACTGTTTGTTACCATCCCCTCGGCACTTTGCAACGATCAGGGTAATGTCGTCGTGCTGTTCGTGAGGGCTGAATTGGCGAACTTCGTTGAGAATCGAGTCAAGTATTTCCTGGCAGCACAGGCCCCGATGCCGGTGCAGGACATCGATCAAGCGTGCCTCTCCAAACTCATCTCCGCCTGCGTCGAATGATTCCGTTACTCCATCGGTATAAAGCACAAAAGTATCGCCGGGTAGAATCTGGCGTTCCTCGATTTCGCAATCCCAATCGTCGAACGCACCCAATACTGTCGCCGTGGATTCCAACCGCTCCATCGTACCTTCGCTCCTGAGCAGCAGCGCGGACAGGTGCCCGCAATTTGCGTATCGCAAACGGCCCACATTGTCGTCGTATTCCGCAAAAAATAGCGTCGCGAAGGAACCATCAGGCGTGTTCTCCAGGAACAGATGATTTACCGAGCGCAAAAATGCTTGCAGTTGATCGATTGCCATAGCGCACTGGCTGCGCACATTCGCCTGCAGGTTAGCCATCAGAAGCGCCGCCGCGATTCCTTTTCCCGCGATGTCTCCAATCACCAGGCCCAGCCGCTGTCCGCCGAGATCCAAAAAATCGTAGTAATCGCCGCCTACTTTGCGCGCCTGAATACAAACGCCGGAATATTCCAGGTTGCGAAGGGCCGGCGATCTTTGCGGAAAAAGCTTTGATTGCACTCGTGTGGCAATTTCCAATTCCTGAGTCGCTCGTCGTTCCGCCTCTTCTCGCTCTGCACGTGCGCGCCGCTCCATCTCTAGCCCACGAGTCACTTCATCAAAGCTCAACAGCGAGAAGGAATTGCCGTCCACGTCCTTGAAACGCGCAAACACTCCTCCCCAAATCGGCGTCTCGGTTCCCAGCAGTAATGGTGTTGGTGACGAAGGCTGTGCTTGCCCTTTGGCATCGAACTTGATGCGTTTCAGACGTGGAGTCTGGTGAAAACGAACTCCACGCTTGGCCCACTCTTGGAATTTAGCGGTGACGTCTTCGGTGATGAATACGACTTGCGTCGATCGGCCGATTAGCTTGTACTCGGCACTTTTTGGCTTGGGCACAATCAGCGCAAGGATCGCCGAACCATCCGGTGGAGCAACCGCAACCCAGCGATCACCGGATTGCAGCCTGGTATCAAACGCCAGATGAAATCCCAATTGATCCAGGTAGAACCGCAGGCTGCGATCTTGATCGCGCACATAAATGTTGACGGCGTGGAGTCGAAGATATTGCTCCTGCTTACTGGTGCACAAGCTGGCACCGTCCGTCCCGCCGCTCAGAGGTGAAGAAGAACTTCCCATATCGCGAGATTATAAATCAGAACCGGGAGAGGTTTTCTCCCTCTTCGCTGCACAAGCGATTAACGCTCAACGCTCCTGTAGCTCAGCTCGACGGGGCCTGGGCTCGGCCTTTCCACTGGCCGCCTTTGCCGAGCCAATAGCGGACGGCGGAAACCCACGTGGCATACGAATAGAACGCCGCAGCGAGCGGCAACGCAGGAGCCCACAATGGCGACAGCCCGTAAAATCGCACCGTGGGCAAATAGGTGATCGTCATGAGCGCCCAGGCTGCCAATCCCATCCTCCACAAAATGGGTTGCGTGCTGAATGCGAACGCTACTGGGGCTACATAAGTCACCAGCATGCCCAACAGAGTTCCTAGAAGTACGAGCGTGGAATAGCCCAACTGGGTGAATGCGGTTCGCGCAATCAAATCGCGGATTTCGCCAAACGAGGTATAGGCGCGCAGGCTGACGCTCTTCCGCGTCAATCCCATCCAGATTGCGCCGCCGCTTCGTTTTACCGCGCGGGCCAGCGCACAATCATCAATCACTTCTCCTCGTATCGCCGGTAATCCGCCGATCCGTAGCAATGCTGCTTGCCGTAAGAGCACACAGCCACCCGCGGCTCCGGCGGTTTTCGCTTTTATATCCGCAATCCATTGTGGCGGGTACAATTTCAGGAAGAAATACAAAAACGGCGGAATCAACAGGCGTTCCGCAATCGACTTCGTTTGCAACAAAACCATTAGGGAAGTGAGATCGAGATTCTGCTTCCCCGCCCGCGAAACCAATCGCTGCAACGTATCCGGTGCATGCACAATATCCGCATCGGTAAACCAAAAATAATCCGGGGCGAATTTCGTTCCACTTTCCACTCCCTGTTGCATCGCCCAAAGTTTCCCGGTCCACTCTTTCGGCAACGTCTCGGCGGAAACTATGGTAAGCCGCTCCGCCGCTCCGGCTGATCTCGCCACGGCCAACGCCAGCGATGCAGTGGAATCCTTGCTGTGATCATCCACAATAATTACGCGATACTCGCCGTGATAGCCCTGCTTCAGCAGCGATTCAACGATGCGCGCGATGGTCTCTGCCTCATTGCGCGCGGGAACGATCGCCAGAACGCGTGGCCAGGCAGCAGGCGCATCAATGCTTTGCAAATCCCCGTTGAATCGCTGCACCTGCCAGAAGCCGCCATGAAAAAAGGCCAATACGCTCCAGATGAATAAAGAGATTGTGGTGAGAAAGAACAACAGAATAAGCACACTCGATTGTGCCGCGAAACGCACCCGCCTCGCTAGGCCAGATCTTCGGGCCGTATCGGCAGGCGCCGCACCGGTCTCCCAGTCGCTGCAAAAATTGCATTGCAAACTGCCGGCGCAATCGGTGGCGTGCCCGGCTCACCAATGCCGCCCGGCCCATCGTTGCTCTGCACGATGTACACTTCCACTTGCGGGGTTTCGCTGATGCGCAGCATGTCGTAATCGTTGAAGTTCGATTGGTCGATCCGCCCGCCGGTAACGGTGATTTCGCCTTTCAGTGCCGCCGTCAGCCCGTAGACAATCGAGCCTTCAATCTGCGCGCGAATCGTTTCCGGATTTACGTAGCGGCCGCAATCAACGGCAGCCACTACGCGATGCACTTGCAACGTTTTGGCCTTGCGATCGATGCTGATTTCCGCAACTTGCGCCACATGCGTTCCAAACGATTCCACAACCGCGATTCCGCGGTAATGTCCGGCTGCAAGCGGCTTGCTCCATCCAGCTTTCTCCGCAGCCAATTCCACAACTCCGCGCTGACGCGAATCCGTTTGCAACAGGCTACGCCGATATTCCACGGGATCTTTTCCTGCAGCCTTCGCCATCTCGTCCACAAAGCACTCCGCGATGTAGCCGTTGTGCGAACAGCCCACCGAGCGCCAGAACCCCACGGGAATTCCGGTCTCCGTTAGAACATAATCCACATAAAAATTCGGCACATCGTATTTCAGCGTGCTGAGCCCTTCCACGGCGCTCTGGTCAATCCCGTCTTTCAACGATCCTGGAAAAAATCGCGACATGATGGAAGGTCCGACCACGCGGCTCTTCCACGCCACCGTCTTTCCGCTTCCATCGAAGCCCGCCTCCAGCTTCACCAACACCGCTGGCCGGTAATAATCGTGCTGCATGTCGTCTTCGCGCGACCATGTTACTTGCACCGGCGCCTTCATCGCCTTCGAAAGCTCCACTGCCTCCACAATGAAGTCCTGCTCCGCGCGCCGGCCAAATCCTCCGCCAAGATATGTCGTCTCCACGCGAACCTGTTCCGGCTTCAGTCCCGTCAATTTTGCGCCGGTCATTTGCGAGAAAGTTTGAAACTGTGTCGGCGCCACAATCGTGCAGCCATCGGCACGTACATCCGCAGTGCAGTTCATCGGCTCCATCGTGGCGTGCGCCAGGTAGGGAACTTCATAAATTGCTTCGATCTTTTTCGCCGCACTAGCCAAAGATGCGCCCGCATCGCCATCCTTGCGCGCGATCGCACCCTGCTTTTCGGCTTGCGCGTGATACAGCGTGCGAATCGAGTCGCTGCTAACTTTCGAATTCGCTCCTTCGTCCCAAGTGATCTGCAGCGCATTGCGCCCCTCCATCGCCGACCACGTATTGTCGGCAACGACGGCAACGCCCGTGGAGATCTGTACGACATCTTTCACTCCAGGTACTGCTTTCGCCTTAGCGGCTTCAAAACTTTTTGCTTTTCCGCCAATTACCGGGCAGCGGGCCACAACCGCGTGCAGCATTCCCGGCCTGCGCACATCGATCCCGAACGTAGCTCTGCCATTCACTTTTTCCCCGGAATCGATTCGCTTCGTGGGCTTGCCAATGAACTTGTAGTCTTTTGCATCTTTGCGTTTTGCCGCTGGCGGCGCGGGCATCTTCGCGGCTTCGTCCACCAACGGGCCATAGCCAAGGCGTTTGCCCGTCGCTGTTTGCACTACCGCGCTATTTTCCGTGTGACACGCAGAAGGCTCCACGTTCCAACGCTTCGCCGCGGTCGCCACCAGCATCTCTCTCGCGGATGCTCCGGCTTTTGCCAGCGGTTCCCACGATCCGCGCACACTGCAGCTTCCTCCGGTGCCCTGCAATCCAAAAATTGGATTGAAGTATTGCGGAGCAGCCGGCGCAAAAACCGTGTTCACTTTCTTCCAATCCAGATCGAGCTCTTCCGCAAGAACCATAGCTAACGCAGTCGAAATGCCCTGACCCATTTCTGACTTATCCACCAACAGCGTCACGCTGTCGTCCGGCGCGATTTGCACCCAAGCGTTCATTGCCGTGGGATCCTTCAGCGGCTTTCCAGCAAGTGCTTCGTACTTGCTGGGCAAATAAAATCCAATGACCAGCCCGGCTCCGCCCGCAGCGCTCTTTTTCAGAAATTCACGACGCAACATCACCTCAGAAAGTGGCACGTGTATCTCTCCTTGGAATGCATTTCCAATTACTTAACCGGCCCAGTTGCTTGTTTAAGCAAAATCTTCGGTTCTTATCGGAAGCCGCCGAATTCTTTTTCCTGTTGCGGCGAAAATCGCATTACACATTGCTGGAGTCACAACCGGCAATCCAGGCTCGCCGATCCCGGTTGGTTCTTCCTTGCTCATCACCACATGAACTTCGATTTTGGGAGTTTCGTTGATTCGCGGCACGTCATAGTCGTTGAAATTCGATTGCTCCACGCGTCCGCCATTAATCGTGATGGCGTCATGCAGGGCTGCGGAAAGGCCATAAATAGCGGCGCCTTCCACTTGCGCGCGGATGCCATCCGGATTGATCGGACGGCCGCAATCTACGGCATAAATCAGGCGCTGTAATTTTGCCGCACCATCTTTGACGCTGACTTCGGCAACTGCCGCGGTATAGGAATTGAAGGAATAGAATCCGGCAATCCCATGCCCCTGGCCCTTTGGCAAAGGCTTGCCCCAATCCGCTTTCTCCGCGGCAAGCTGCAAAACATTTTTAAGCCTAGCCGTATCCAACGGCGGCTCTTTCTCTCCTCCGAACACCGGAATCTTGCGGTCGACTCCGATTAATTTCAGGCGAAACGCCAACGGATCCTGGCCCGCCGCCGCCGCAAGTTCATCGACAAAACTTTCCACGACGAATCCGCTACTGGAATGTTCGACGGAGCGCCACCATGCGCGCGGTACGCTCGATTCAGCCAAGGTGTATTCGATGCGCAAATTGGCCGTGAAGTAGGGGATCGTCGCACCAGTGCCAAACTCGCCGACCCAGTTTTGTTCCGCACCTGGTTGTGACCATTTGGCGGCGATGGCAGTCGATGTCTGAAAATGTTTCCACGCCGCCAAATTTCCATTCGCATCCAGCGCGCCTTGCATTTTGTGATACGACGCTGGCCGGTAAAAATCGTGCTGCATGTCATCTTCGCGGGTCCACAGAACCATGACCGGTTTGCCCGTGGCCTTGGCAATTTGTGCGGCTTCCATCACGAAATCCGCTTGGTAGCGGCGGCCAAAACCTCCGCCCATCAGGGTGGTATGCACTATGACTTTTTCCGGCGGCAGCTTGGTAGCCTCGGCAATCGCACTCTGCGCCCACTGCGGCGCTTGCGTAGGCACCCAGGCTTCCGCTCCGTCCGGCCGAATGTGCACCGTACAATTCATCGGCTCCATGCAAGCATGAGGGGCAAACGGGAGCTCATATCCCACTTCAATTTTTTTACCACCAGACGCAAGAACGGAGTCTGCATCGCCATCGTTGCGAACAACCTTGCCCGGCTTGGCGGCATTCGCAAGAAACTGTTGTTGAAGTGCGGCTGTCGATTCATTTGCGGCCGCGCCCTGGTCCCATTTCACGTCGAGGGCGTTGCGTCCTTGAATGGCAGCCCAGGAATTGTCCGCCAACACAGCGACCCCGCCGCTGGTTGAAGCGCCGCGCCCGGCAGTCTCGAATTGGATTACATCTCGAACACCGGCAATCGCTTTCGCCTTCGTGGCGTCAAAAGACGCCACCTTGCCGCCAAATACCGGACACCGAGCTACGACTGCAAATTGCATTCCGGGTACGCGAGAGTCAATACCAAAGGTAGCGTGGCCAGTAGCCTTGGCACGGGCTTCGATTCGCCGGGTGTCGTGACCCACCACGATGAAATCGTTGGAATTCTTGAGGGGAACAGTGTTGAGATTCGGTATCGGAAGTTTTGCCGCCGCCTCGACCAATTCTCCGTACTTCAGGCGACGTGTGGGATGACCGTGGACAACCTGTCCGTCTTCGGCCTTGCAAGTGTCGGGGCTGACCTCCCATTTCTGCGCCGCTGCCGCGATGAGCATCTCGCGCGCGGCTGCTCCTGCACGCCGCAACGGCAGCCACGAGCCAGCAACGCTTCCACTGCCGCCTGTTCCGAGGTCATAAATTTTCGGATTCGTGGGAGCCTGCTCAACTTTCACGGTGTTCCAATCCACGCAGACTTCTTCAGCCAGGATCATGGGCAGTGCTGTCATGATGCCCTGCCCCATTTCCGATTTGCCCAGAATCAGCGTGACGCGACCGTCCGCATTTATGCGGACCCAGGCGTCGAACGGATTGGGCGTTTTCTTTTCCTGGTCCTGCGCTTGGCTGCCAAAAGCATTAGGAGACAGACGGAATCCGACAACGAGTGCCAAACCGCCAGCAGTGCTGGTAGCAAGAAACTCACGACGGGTAACGGCATAATTCTTCGTCATGGGGACTCCTCGGGATAATCTGCGATTATCGCGACGGAATGCGCTTCAAAAGAAGGCTACCTTAGCCCGCGTGCGTGGCAGCAGCGCGGTGAATGGCTTTGCGAATGCGCTGGTAGGTGCCACAGCGGCAAATGTTTCCGCTCATGGCGTCATCGATGTCTGCATCGGAAGGGTTGGGTTTCTTCGACAGCAGCGCCACGGCGGACATGATTTGCCCCGACTGGCAGTAACCACATTGCGGCACATCTTCTTCGATCCACGCCTTCTGCACCGGGTGTGAACCATCGGCGGACAATCCTTCAATGGTTGTGATCTTTTTATTGGCTACGCTGGAGATCGGTGTGATGCATGAGCGCGCGGCTTCGCCGTTAATATGTACTGTACAAGCGCCGCAGAGTGCCATACCGCACCCAAACTTCGTTCCGGTCATATTCAGCGTATCGCGCAGCACCCAAAGCAGGGGCATTTGCGGATCAACATCTACAGTCTTGTTTTCGCCATTCAAGTTAAATGTAGTCGCCATAATTCCTCCAACGGGTAATTCCGGTATCCTACACCAAGTCTGCCTACAGATGGAAATCTACGAGAATTCGTACAAGTTTGGACACTTTCTTTTTCTCGTGTAGGGGCCACCTTCCGAAACGGGCCGCCGCCACAACCGAAGTCGACCAAATTCAAAATCGGCAGAGCGTACAGGTGTATACTTCCCACCGCCGTCAGGAGAGATTTATTCCCATGCTAGATTCCACCACCCGAAATTGCGCCCGTGCGCTGTTCGCTATTGCCGCCCTCTTGATTTTCGCTCTCGGGCTGAATGCCCAAACAAAATCGACTGTGCGGCCTGGATATTATCGTTATCCCGCGATTCACGGCGACACCATCATTTTTACCGCGGAAGGCGATCTCTAGGTCGTTAGTGTCAAAGGGGGCCCCGCGCGACGACTTACTTCCAATCCAGGGGAGGAACTTTACGCCGCTATTTCGCCAGATGGCCAGACCGTGGCATTCAGCGCGGAATACGAGGGGCCAACCGACGTCTACACCATGCCGGTCGATGGCGGTTTGCCGCAGCGCCGCACCTGGGATGGAGGCGCAGTCGTAGCCGGATGGACTCCCGACGGACGCGTTCTGGTGCGCACACGGCGATATTCCACTTTACCAGACAGCAAACTCGTGGCCATCTCCAGCGACGGCAAATTTGAAGTTATCCCGCTGGCACAAGCCGCGGAAGGTAGTTTCACTCCTGATGGCAAGACACTTTTCTTCACGCGGTTGACCCGTCAGCCTAGCCAGACCAAGCGCTACCAGGGCGGCACAGCAGAAAATTTGTGGCGTTACGATGCGGGTTCCGAAGCGTTGCCACTAACCGCCGACTGGCCCGGCACTTCGCACAATCCGATGTTTTGGAACGGCATAGTGTATTTCCTTTCGGATCGCGACGGCGTCATGAACATTTTTTCGATCGATCGCGATGGTCACGACGTAAAACAGCACACCCACCATCGCGGCCTGGATGTGCAATATGCATCGCTCTCTGAGGGACGAATCGTCTATCAATGTGGCGCCGATTTGTGGTTGCTCGATCTGAATTCCGGCAATGATGCCGTTGTTCCCATTACGCTGGTGTCCGACTTCGATCAGCTGCGTGATCACTGGGTGAAAAAGCCGATGGAATATCTTACTGGCGCGCACATTGCGCCGGATGGCAGCGCCGCGGTGTTTACCGCGCGCGGAGAAGTCTTCACCCTCACCACTTTGAACGGGCGCATTGTAAAGGTCGCCGGCAACTCCGCGATTCGCTATCGCGAGGCGCGTTACATGCCCGATGGAAAAAGCATCGTTGCGCTCTCCACGGAAACCGGCGAGACGGAATTCTGGAAGTATCCGGCGAATGGAGAAGGCAAGCCAGAGCAATGGACCAAGGATGACAAAGTACTTCGCTGGGATGGCGAGGTGTCGCCAGATGGGCATTGGCTCGCGCACCGCGACAAAGATCAACAATTGTGGCTCTACGATATAAAAACTAAGCAAGACAAGCGCATCGCGCAATCGATGGTCGCCGATTTCGACGATCTCACCTGGTCGCCTGATAGTCAGTGGCTGGCCTTTGTCGAAACCGCCACCAATACCTTTACGCAGATAAAAGTACTGAACGTAAACTCCGGCGCGATCCAGCCCATCACTTCGGATCGTTACAATAGCTTCAATCCTGCCTGGAGCACCGACGGCAAGTGGCTCTACTTTCTTTCTGACCGCATGCTGAAGACTACCGTCGGCTCTCCCTGGGGCCCGCGCCAGCCAGATCCCAATTTTGATCGCTCCGTGAAAGTCTACGAGCTTGCGCTGACCACTGGGCTACGTTCGCCATTCACTCCCGCGGACGAATTACATCCAGAATCGGCCGCGGCCAAAGCTGAAGAGAAGAAGACCGAAACTGCGGCTGAAGCAAAAACCGATGCCGACAAAAAGAAGGCGGCGGAAGATAAAAAGAAAGATGCCGAAAAGAAAAAAGAAGAAGAGAAAAAGCCTGCCGTCGTAAATATCGATTTCACAGATATCGCTTCGCGGTTGCGCGAAGTTCCCGCGCCGGCAGGAAATTATTCCTCATTGCAGGCCACCGACAAGCGCCTTTGCTGGCTTGATCTCGATGGCGACGCGCCCCCGAAACAAGCCTTTGCGTGCATCGATATTGCCAACAAAGGAGATGCCCCGGAAACCGTGATGGGCGACGTGAAGGGCTACGAGATTTCGCTGGATCGCAAGAAGCTTTTGTTATCCAAGGGCGATGATTTTTTTATTGTCGATTCCGATGCCAAGGCTTCCTCGCTTTCTGATCCAAAGGCTCTGCCAAAGTCCAAAATTGATATGTCGCATTGGTCGATCATGACCAATCCACGGGTGGAATTTCGCGAGCTATTTCTGGATTCTTGGCGTTTGGAGCGCGACTATTTTTACGATCGCAATATGCATGGCGTCAATTGGATCCAACTGCGGGATCGCTATCTTCCATTGGTCGATCGCGTGGCAGACCGCGAAGAATTAAACGACGTGATTGCCCAAATGGTCAGCGAACTTTCTGCCCTGCACATTTTCGTGTTCGGTGGAGATTCGCGCCAAGCCTCTGACCAAGTCGATATCGCCGCTTTGGGCGCAGTGTTGCGCCGCGACGAAAAAGCAGGCGGCTTTGTTGTGGAGCATGTCTATCTGTACGACCCCGATCTTCCGAACGAAGCCCCGCCGCTGGCTCGCCCCGATTCGCTGGTGAAAAATGGTGAAGTGGTTATCAGCATTGACGGCGAAGCCACGCTTTCCGTGCCGGATGAGCATGCCATGCTGCGTGGAAAAGCGGGCCGCAAAGTTCTGTTGCGTTTGAAATCCGCTGCCGGAGAAACGCGTGAGGTCCTGGTGACGCCGATTTCCGCAAAAGAAGAACGCGCCATCCGCTATAAAAAATGGGAATATACGCGCCGCCTGAAGGTGGAATCCGAATCCAAAGGCAAGATCGGCTATGTTCACTTGCAAGCGATGGGTTCCGAAGACATCGAGCAATGGACTCGCGAATTTTATCCCGTGTTCGATCGTCAAGGCCTGATCATCGATGTGCGCCACAATGGTGGCGGAAACATCGATTCGTGGTTGCTCTCCAAGTTGCTGCGCAAAGCTTGGTTTTATTGGCAGCCGCGGATCGGCGATCCTACCTGGAACATGCAATATGCCTTTCGCGGGCACATCGTAGTTCTGTGCGATCAGATGACTGGTTCGGATGGCGAGGCGTTTACCGAAGGCGTACGCCGGCTTGGCATTGGCAAATTGATTGGCATGCGCACCTGGGGCGGCGAAATCTGGCTGTCGTTCGACAATATCCTTGCCGATAGTGGAATTGCCACTGCTGCGCAAACAGGGGTCTATGGGCCGGAAGGTAAATGGCTAATCGAGGGCCATGGAGTTGATCCTGATATCGTCGTCGACAATTTGCCGTACGCCACTTTTTCGGGAGGCGACGCGCAGGTGGATGCGGCGCTGAAATATCTTCAAGACGAAATCCAGAAGGATCAGCGTCCGGTGCCGAAGGCGCCGCCGTATCCGAACAAATCGTTTAAATACGACGAGTAACCATCTGCAATTTAGGCGCGAACGGCCACAGGTGTAATCACAGCGCGAGCCGGCTTCAGCAGTTTAAACAGAGAGGCGTTCGCCAGGATGGTGATTAAGGAAGCGGCTAAAGTGGCATTGTAAATTTCCGCTGAGATCAGTCCTGAGTGCAGCGAAACTTGCGCCAGGATGAAAGAGAATTCGCCGATTTGCGTCAGGCCGATGCCCACGCGCAATGCCGTGTCATTCGAATAGCGAAACAACTTCACAACACTAAACCAGATTGCAAACTTGCCGATCAGCACCAATCCCACAATCAAGAGAATGTATCCCCAACTGGTAATCCAACTGTGTGGATCAATCAGCATTCCAATCGTCGCAAAGAATAGCGCCACAAAAGCGTCGCGCAACGATTGTGTTTGATGAGCCAATTTGTGCGCGAATGCAGAGCTGCCCAGGAATAATCCTGCCAGGAACGCGCCCAGTGCCAGTGAAAGCCCTACTGTTTCGGTCAGAGCCGCAATCGCCAGGCAGATCGTCAGTGCCAGCATCAGCGAAATTTCGTCATTGCAAGTTTTTTCCACACGAGCCAGGATCGGCGGCACTAGTTTCCACGCGGCAATCGCAATCGGAATCAGCAGAAGCAGCGACTTTCCAATTTTCCACGCTACCTCTCCAAAAGTGCCGCCGCTGGTTGGTGATAGTCCGGGCAGCACCACGGTCAGAATCACCACGGCAAGGTCTTCCATCAGCGTAAGCGTGATCATTATACGGCCCGAATCCGACGACATTTCGCCGCGATCCATCAGCAAGCGCATCAGCACCATCGTGCTGGCGACGGAAATGATGCAGCCCACCGCGATTCCCTGAGTTAGCGGCCAACTCAACAGCGCGCCGACTCCGGTGCCAAGCGCGATCGACAGCAGAATTCCCAGTGGCGCTCCCAGAAGGGCTACCCATTTCACGCGCAGAAGATCAGGAATCGAGAACTCAATTCCCACCGAAAACATCAGCAGAATTACGCCTACTTCCGCCATTAATTCAAATGTGTGCACATCGGTGACATGTGGGCCGGGGGTAAGCGGGCTGAGCAGCAGTCCTGCCAGTACGTAACCCAAGAGAATTGGCTGTCGCAGGCGCCACGCAATCACGCCGCAAAAAAACGCCGCGGCAAAGACCATGGCAATGTCGCGAAAGATCAGAGAATGCTCGGTCATG
>DASXIT010000207.1:0-6155 GCA_036497825.1 Candidatus Acidiferrum sp. | reverse complement strand
ATATCGTGAGCTAGTTGTGCTTGAAATAGAGCTTCCCCGTTTTCAATGGGGCCAGTGTTCCGGTACGGCTCTTCGTAATACTTACCATGGCGTAAAATTATTCTTCCCATGCCAGTACGTCTCCAAAAGGTACCCGAGAACGTCTCTGTGCGGTGACGAAGAAATGATATCCGTTTTGGCGAATTCCTGTTCACAAATCTGATAAGAAAATTGAAAGATAGGCGGTCGGTTCATGCAAGTTAACCGGGGCGCAAGGGCGGAACATCCTATTTCATGAAGCGCCCGTCCGTGAACGCAAAGGGAGGCTCTGTATGACCTGCTGGGGCCGCGAGTTCTTCAACCCAGAACCGCGGCGTGGGGTAACCGCCGAGCTTCCCCAGTACAGCAACAGAAGTATCACAAATAACGACAACAGGCTCACTGCGTCTTTTCGTACTATCGAGAAGGCACATGTTAGCCCCAGGACGATTCTTAGCGTCAATGCAAGGGCATATCGCACCACTAATTCCCGTTTCATTGAGGAGAGACTTTTGCCGTTTGGTGAAGGGCTTGAAGTTTTCCGCGAAGTTGAGAGTGAATGCGGCTGTGCGGCAACTACCGTTCGACTTTCCCTTTAAAGTAGACCATATTCCACAACGGAATCTCAAAAGCTCCCAGATCGTACGGTACGAAACAGGCCGGCTCAAAAAACTCGGAAAACAGCTCGTGCCATCTTTCCAACGGCCGGGGAAAATCACCTCGATCGAAACGCGCCAGAAAACGTGGCACAGAAGCGTTGTCTGGCAGCACCAGGTCCAAAATGTGTACGTAGCCATCTTCCGTCAACAAATTCCGCAAGTTCGCAAGAATGCCCTTAACAACGCCGTCATCCACGTGGTGCAGAAAGCTGTTCACCAGAACAAAATCAAAACGCTCCCGTGGAGGCGCCACAAACTTGGCGGCATCCACCGCCAGAAAGCGCCTGCGCCCATTGGAATCTCCATAACGCCGCTCTGCGTCGCGAACATACTGGGGATTCAAGTCGATTCCCAGATAATCCACATCGGAAAAGTAATTTGCATTCGTCCCCGGACCGCAACCTACATCAAGCACGCGGCGCACCCGCGACATGTCGTTGCGGGCAACGATAGGCGCAAACTTCTTTTTCGCGAAAGGCGCCATCCATAGCCGGTACACGATCGGCTGGCGCATGATGAAATCGAGAGTGCTCATTCGTTCAGTTTTACTCTTCTAAAATGCACCGTTAAGACGATACTACCAACACCTCTACCGGCGAAATGCTCAGAGCCACGGCGCATCCGATACCCAAATTTATGTGGGCCGTCGTTTGAGGATTGCCATGACGGCAGTGCCCGCCAGGTGTTGCGGGATAATTTCCAGTTTCGAAATAAATCCCATCGTGCTATTCAGCAGCGCGCTTCGCGAGTCAAAACCGCTCGAGTAGGCCTCGCCCGCGTCTTTCTTGCTTGCGGTCAGCACCTTGCGAGCCATCAGGGCTGGCAGCAGCGGCAGTCCCCAATAACTCCATTTCTCTACGTCTAAACGATTGCGCTCGGTCGTCTCCCTCAGTGTCCCAAACGAATAACGGCGGACATGCCCTGCTGCACGATCATAGCCCGAGTAGATCCACTGTCCGGCAGGAACACTCACCACCAACTTGCCCGCCGGCGCCAGATGATACAGGATCGCCTGGATGAACCCATCTTCGTCGGTAATGTGCTCCAAAACATCGAACAACAAAATTGCATCGAACTTGCCCCGAAACTCATCATCTTTTTGAAAGATATCGTAACAGCACACCCGGCTAGTCCGGCTCACATTGTGCTTCAGTCCATACTCGTTCAGATCAAATCCCGTCACCCGTTTGCCGTATTCATCTTCCACCTGCCGCTGCAGCAGCCCGTGCCCGCACCCAATCTCTGCGATTTCCGCCGAATCCTTCATAATGCCGTCGGCCAATTGTTGTAGCACCCCGAATCTTTTCTGCACCCAAAAATGGTCGGTACCGGCAATTTGAAAATATCCGTCGGACATGCTGACGGGAGCAGGAGGCGACAGATACTCGATTTTCTTCGATGTGTTCGTTTCTACGGATGGATTCACTGAAAACCTGGCAGCGGCACACCATACTACCGCAGCAATTCTTTCTCCATGAATTGTTGTGCTGCGACACCGCTGCGACTTGTATTCGCAGATGTGCCGCCCTTCCCGACTCTTTGCCCGATCACGTATTGCGGACGCGCCTTCGTCTCTTCGTAAATCCGCCCCACGTACTCCCCGATAATTCCCAGAAAAAACAAGACAACGCCCGCCAGAAAAGTCACCGCAATCAACAACGCCGTGAATCCTTGCGGCGACTTATGCTCGACCACCTTCGCGTATATCGCGAACAACACATAAATCGCCGAAAGCAACATGACGAATGCACCCATCAACGCCGCCGCACGAATCGGCACGATCGAGAACGCGAAGATTCCGTCGGTCGACAGTTTGATCAGCCGCATCAGGCTGTACTTGCTTTTGCCCGAATGCCGCTCCGCGCGCTCCACCGGAATTCCCAGTTGCCGGAAGCCCACCCAACTGCGCATCCCGCGCAAGTATCGATGATGTTCCGGCATGCACCGCACCTGCTCCACCACGCGCCGCGACATCAACCCAAAATCGCCCGAGTCCAGCGGCAGACGAATATCCGAAAGGCTGGCCATCATCCGGTAGAACAAAAAATAACAGGCCCGCAACGCCAGTGGTTCTTTGCGCCGCACCCGCTGCGCGTACACCACGTCGTAACCCTTCTTGAAACTTTCCACGAATTGCGGGATTACTTCCGGCACGTCCTGCAAATCTCCGTCCATCACCACGACCGCATCCCCGGAAACATGATCGAGCGCCGCCGTGATCGCCGCCTGGTGCCCAAAGTTTCGCGACAACGAAATCGCCACGATGCGATCGTCTTTCGCCGCGGCCTCGCTCAGCATCGCGAATGTCCTGTCCGTGCTCCCGTCATCCACAAAAACCACTTCGTGCGGGCCGGCGGGAAGCGCATCCAGTACTCGCTGCAATCGCTGCAGCAGTTCGGGCAACACACTTTCTTCGTTGTGTACGGGAATAGCGACCGAGAGATGCACTCCGCCAGTCATTCCACCTCATCAAACTTGCTCAATCTAACGAATCTCTCTACTGGAACGCACGTAGCAATCCCGTCACGGCATCGTTCCTTCGCAGAGCGTTTCAACCATACCCCGATTCGCGAACTGCGGCAAGAATGCTCGCTGCCGCCGAACTCGTCGATTCCTGGCCAAACAAAGGCTATTTGGCGGCATTCGGCGTAGTCACCAGGTAGACTTTTCGCAACGGATCCGCCAGCAAGACTTGCATCTCGAACCCTGCCTCCGGCAGATACCTCGGCAGCCAGCTGAATTTGTCTGCGTCTTCCACGTACAGCAGAAATTGCCGATGGCGCGCCACGAATTCCGAAAGCGGTTCCATCTGGAATGCCTGATACGGCTTCAGCAGCACAAGATTCCTGTCGACCGAGTCCGTAGCCAAATATTGTAGCGATTTCCCCTCGTCTTGCAGAAAAGTAAACCGGCTCTTCCACGCCGGTCCCGCGTAATACTCCAACTGCAAGGCCCGCGTACCCGAATCGATCACTACTGGCAAATCTTCGTGCCCCGCCTTGCCGACAAATTCTTCGACAGGCGCTGAAGGATTCTCTACCTGCAATGAGTGGACGGACCGCCAAAAGCTGATTTCCCTACCGCCGAAACTCGAAATCACGCACAGCGCAACAAGGCCCAGCACCCCTTTCCTTGCGATGGATAAAAAACAGCCCAAAGCCAGCACCACGCCAATCGCTGTCACCAGCAAATACCGGTCTGTCATCGCTCCGTGCATCACCTTCATAACGGCCAACGTGGTGAACGGCACCGCCAGCAGCCCGAGATGCAAAACGGTCTCCACCACATCATTCTCACCAGCAGCCGCTCCTTCAGGCTTTTGCAACCACGCAGGACGCAGTCTGGTCACAAGTACTCCGACAACGCACACCTCCACCACCACAGCGCCAAATGCGCTTCCGCCGGTAAACAGCCACCCATAGGTGACGGGAATCGACGTCAAACCATAATGCGTCCAGATATGCGCTCCGTACTCCGCCTTCATGCGCGCCAGCAACGGCCAGTACGCAACCAGCGGCAGCACGCCCACCAGCAGTGCGCCCCACACCGGCCAACGCAGTCTCCGCGCTCTCAACGAATACGCAGTCTCAGCCAAACCGAAAGGCACCATGCAGAAAATCGCGTAGTAGTGCAATGACTCCGCTACCGCCAGGCTCAGTCCCAGCAGCGCGCTCCACTTCAGCGACGGCACCAGCTGGTAGCACAACAACGCAAACGCGATGCAGCCCACCACCATGCCGTACGCCCGCGCTTCCGTTGCGTACCTGCTGTAGTAAATCGTTAACAGCAAAATCGTCGAGCTGAGAATCGCGGCCTCGTCGCTATTCCGCTTTCGCAGATAAATGAACACGCACACAAGCGCCCCGCAGAAACCACATATCGGGAACAGCCTCATCGCAATGTGCGGATTGCTTACCGCGCCCAGTGCGGCCCGCTCCAGCAAAAGAAACAGCGGCGCCTGGCTATCTACGGCGTCGCTCAAGGCTCGCCACATGTCTTTTGTGCTCGGCTGTGAAGTCACAGCCAACGTTAGCAATTCATCGAACCAGAACGGTTTTATTGTCGCGGCAACGATCGAGCGCATCACCACATACAGCACCAAAAATCCCAAGAGTAGATACGCCCATCTTTTCGAAAGGAATGCCTGCTCGCTTCTCGTCTCAAGCTCCTCAGTTTGCATTTCCGCTACCGGCCTCCATGCAGCAATATCTTTTCACACTAGGAAATACTCTGGGCCGGCTTTACCATGCCAGTCCGGTAAGCTCCATCTGGCTCGGGTGTGTACCCGAACCGCGGTCATTCTATAATGATTCAGCGAATCGTCCGGAACCAAGCCTTTCGTGTTTCGGCTGAAGCCCTGCGCCCCAATCGAATGCAAACCGCCATCGCCCTTCTCGGCCAGAAAGATCAGCCCACCGACGCTGTCGAAGATTACTGCCTCTATCTCGCCGCAGCACTCCTGCCGCATGGAATCCAGTTGGATATCCGTCGCGTCCCTTGGGAAATTCATGGCTGGGACGCAGCCCTCGAAACTTTGCCGCTCATGGCAACGCGGTGGCGCAACACCTGGGTTCTCGTGCAATACACTGCGCTCGCCTGGTCCGCGCGCGGCTTCCCGCAAAAATTTCTGCGTGTCCTCGACATCCTGAAAACTTCGGGAGCCCGCGTCGCGGTAATCTTTCACGACGTTCTTCCGTATCCTGGCACGCGTCTCGTCGATCGCTTCCGGCGTTTCACCCAAACTCGCGTCATGCGCCGCGCAGTCACCCAAGCAGAAGCCGCCATATTCACGGTTTCACCGGAGAAAGCTTCGTGGCTTCCGAATCAACTCGGCAACGTTGTGTTTATTCCTGTAGGCGCAAATCTGCCGATCCCGCAGGACACTCCCACATCCTCCGCACAACGCGACATGCCAGAAATCGCCGTCTTTGGTATTACTGGAGGCGAGCCTGGGAATCGCGAAACCGCCGCGATCGTCAGCTCAGTTCGCAACGCAGCCCAATCGCTCGGGCCGCTGAAGCTCAACGTCTTCGGTCGAGGCGCAAATCAGCATGAGAACGCGCTACACCAAGCCTTCGAAGGCTTGCCAATCACTCTTTCCGTGGAAGGTATTTTAACTCCAGAGTCCGTCGTCGAACGCCTGTTGGCCAGCGATGTTCTTCTCTTTGTGCGCGGTCCGATTTCGTCGCGCCGCGGCAGTGCGATCGCCGGAATCTCCTGCGGCTTACCCGTCGTTGGCCATTGGGGGCCAGAGACAGCATCGACCATCACTGAAGCGGGGGTTATTCTCGTCCCAGAGAACGACTCGTCAGCGCTTAGCGATGCACTCCTTCGTGTGTTGTCTGACCAAGATTATCGCCAAGAGTTACGCGCTCGGAGCTGCGCTGCTTACAAAAATCATTTTTCGTGGTCAGCGATTGCCTCGCAGTTTCACGATATTCTGGAGCCTACGACTCGCCCTAGGTTTTCCGGTTAAGG
>DASXIT010000206.1:0-4623 GCA_036497825.1 Candidatus Acidiferrum sp. | reverse complement strand
CCCATTCAACAAGAATCAGACTTTGGCGAAAAGCCATGTGGCCCGAATAGGCCGTTGAGTGGGGTGCAAACCCAATGGTGACCGGATGGATCAGGGCAACCCGATCCTTTACGCACGACAGGAGGCTACCTTGGGTTTCCACACATCGCAGACGACAACACTTCCGCAGTCGGGAAATGGTGTAACCGCGCGTAACGTTGGAATGGACGCCGCGGCGGAACCGTTGGCCACCGGGATAGAAGGCCTGGACGATATTCTCCGCGGCGGTCTCGCGCGCAACCACCTCTACCTGATCGAAGGCGATCCGGGTACGGGAAAGACCACAATTGCCATCCAATTTCTCATGGAGGGAGCCCGTCTCGGCCAAAAGGGCCTGTATATAACACTCTCTGAATCGAAGGCGGAACTCCTCGAAATCGCGCAGTCTCACGGCTGGTCGCTTACGAACGTTGACCTCTTTGAAATGACTCCGGACGAGAATCACCTCAAGGCCGAGGCCCAATACACGGTATTCAATCCTTCTGAAATCGAACTCACCGACACGACATCCGCCGTATTGGCCGAAGTGGACCGCCTGCAGCCGACGCGCCTGGTATTCGACTCCCTTTCTGAACTGCGCCTGCTGGCGCGCGATTCGCTCCGATATCGCCGGCAGATTCTTGGTTTGAAGCGATATTTTTCCGGACGCAAGTGCACCGTGCTTTTACTGGATGATCGGACTGCTGATGGTCATGATCAGCAATTGCAGAGCATCGCTCACGGCGTAATCATGATGGAAAGCGTGGAGCGAGAGTACGGGATCAAGAGGCGCCGGTTGGAAGTAAAGAAGATGCGGGGCTCACAGTTCCGCGAAGGCTTCCATGACTACACCATCAAGCACGGCGGCGTGGAAGTGTACCCGCGGTTGATTGCTTCCGAGCATCGTTTAGGCTTCACCCCCACCCGGTTGAAGAGCGGCATGCCGCCATTGGACAACTTGCTGGGCGGCGGTCTTGATAGCGGTACCAGCACGCTGCTGCTAGGGCCTGCCGGTTGCGGAAAATCCACCATCGCGCTTCGTTACGCCCTATCTGCTGTCGAGCAAGGCGGGGCCGCCGCGCATTTCGCTTTCGATGAAACTCTCGCCACATTGGTGATTCGCGGAAAAGGGCTTGGCCTCGACATCGAGAAACACCTCGAGTCCGGGAAACTCGTCCTTCGCCAGGTCGATGCCGCGGAGCTTTCACCGGGTCAATTTGTACACGAGATACGGGATCTCGTGGAAAAGCAGGGTGTAAAGCTATTGATTATCGATAGCTTGAACGGTTTTCTCAATGCCATGCCTGGCGAGAAGTTTCTCGCGATGCAACTGCACGAGTTACTGGGATTCCTTGGCCAGAAAGGTGTCACCACATTGATGACCGTCGCTCAACATGGCTTCGTTGGCGCGAACATCGATACTCCGGTCGATGTAAGCTACCTGGCGGACACTGTCCTTCTGTTCCGGTATTTCGAGGCGGCAGGCGAAGTCAAGCAGGCGCTCTCGGTGATAAAGAAACGCAGCGGAGAACATGAACGCACCATTCGCGAGCTGGTGATGAAGGGCGGAGTTATCCAGGTTGGAGACGTACTAATGGAATTCGATGGGGTGCTGACCGGCGCACCCAAATATCGCGGCAAACTGCGCAGTCTTGAGGGGCCCAGAAGGAACGTTTGATCGGTTGCGCGACATGACGAGCCCGAGTAAACTTCGTATTCTGGTGGTTGCACCCACTGGAAAAGATGGCTTGCTGATTTGCAATCTTCTGGCGAGCAATGAGATCGCATGCGTCAATTATCAAACCGCGGAGATGGCTCTCAGCGAATTGAATGAGGAAACCGGCGCGGTGATTCTTGCCGAAGAAGCGCTGACAATAGATAACCTCACCCGATGGAAGGAAATGGTAGCTAACCAGCCTTCATGGTCTGATTTCCCCATCATCCTTCTTACCGTTGCGGGAGAAGTTGACTACCAAAGTCGGAGAAATCTGCTTTTTCGGAAGCCCCTTTGAAACCTGGTCCTGGTGGAGCGCCCCCTGCGCCCCGAGACGTTAATCAGCATGGTTGAAGCAGCTTTGCGTAGCCGTCACAGGCAATACCAGATTCGAGACTATTTAGTCGAGCGGCAGGTGACCGAAGAAGCGTTGCGAAAAGCGGAAAAACTGGCGGTAGCCGGGCGCCTTGCCGCAAGCATCGCGCATGAAATCAACAATCCCCTTGAGTCCGTCACCAATCTGCTATATCTGATCGGCAAAAGTTCGACGTTGAAAGATTCAATCGAACATGCAAGCAAGGCAATGGAGGAGCTGGCGCGAGTCTCTGAAATTGTCACTCAGACTTTAAGGTTTCATCGGCAGCAGACTAAGCCGGCGCTGGTTCAGATATCCGAGGTCGTGGAATCGGCCCTCGTGCTTTTTGGGAGCAGACTGGTCTCCTCCCACATTGTGATTGAAAGGGACTTCAGGGAATGCCAGCCGATTTTCGCGATGACCGGTGAACTACGCCAATTAGTGACGAACCTCGTGGGAAATGCAGTGGATGCTATGGGAAGCGGCGGCACGCTGACAATCCGCATCATGAACGCCCTGGAACACCGAAATGGCGCGCGTCCAGGTATTCGCTTGACAATTGCCGATACCGGAACCGGAATTGATCCTGAAATCAAGAAGAAATTGTTTGAGCCTTTTGTCAGCACAAAAGGCAACACGGGCTGTGGCCTGGGGCTTTGGGTGAGTTCGGGAATCGTTCAAAAACATGGCGGGTCGATTCAGGTAAGAAGCAACGCTATATCCCCGGCTACTGGCTCGGTGTTCTCGGTATTTCTACCTTCGAAGTCCCACTTGGAGGATGCACCATCGTCTTCATCCGACACGTGAACATGAGCGCTTGATCTGAGTCGCGGCTGGACGTATCGAGCGGCCTCGCTTAAGCCAATCTGCTTCCCGACTTCACGCCATAGATTTGCAAATCGCATTTGCGTGAGCAAAACGAGACAGCTTCGCGTAAATGAACCGCGTATGTTTGAGTGGTCTGAATCAAAATCCGCGAGCAGGGTTAGGTCAATCCAACGAGATTGCACCCTTCGTGGAGAAACATTGGGATTAAGGGCTTGATTTGGCAAATGGTTCGTACGTGCCGTTCCGTCAAATACGAGCGATTCGGTTTTAAGAGCCGCCAGTTCTGAAAATCGTTCCGGCGGGTCAATTTGCAGTTCCAATTGGTTTGTCTTGGGGGAATGATGGCAGCAACGCGTGCGTCCGCAATCTCGCGATATATTTTTTCTAAAACGGAACTTAACCATGTGGAGAGATGCGAGACGATAAGCGCTTCCGCGCTTTTCGCCGGGCTTTCACAGCCGGAATGCGTGGAGATCGCATCGTCTGCGAGGGCGCGAACCTTTGCACGAGATGAACTTTTGTTCGTCCAGGGACAGCCTGTCAGCCGCATGGTGCTCTTGCAAGCCGGCAGCGTAAAGCTGACCCAACTCAGCTCGAGTGGCAGCGAAGCCTTGCTTTGGATGAACGGGGTGGGCGACGCGATCGGGATGCCCGGAACAGCATCCTGCAGCCACTCATGTTCTGCTCGCGCGATGGAGCGATGCCACGCCCTCACTTGGGAATACAGACAGGTCGGTGACCTGTTGGCGGAATACCCTCGGGTCAGGCAAAATGTCAATAACATTGTTTCCAGCCGGCTCCATGAACTCGAGGAACGATTCCGCGAGGTCTCAACGGAAAAAGTTGCCCCGCGGCTGGCGCTGACCCTACTTCGATTGGTCAGGAAGATCGGCAAGCAGGGGTCCGATGGAATCGACGTGTCTCTATCACGCGAGGAACTGGCCCAGATGACCGGGTCAACCCTATTTACCATCAGCCGCATATTCTCGAAGTGGGCAGAGGAAGGATTTGTGCTGCCACGTAGAAATGGAGTTGTCGTGCTCGATACCGTGCGACTACAGCAAGTGGGCGAGACGAGCGACTAACGACGGCCGGCTAGGTCGCGGACTCGCACGGTTCAACTGGACGCTTGCGAGTTCGAAGACGAATCCACCACGGTGAACAACAAAGGACTCGCAGAATCGGCTTTCTTTTTTGCTTCAAACATATCCTCCCAACCTACGAGAATGGATACCGGAAGCGGAATTGTCCGTATTGTTGGATCACTTCCGCTTGTGGCGCGAACCGCTATGGATCTCCATGGGCAAACGGATCCGAAACTATTGTGAAGTGTTCGCCGTAGAAACTCATACGTTTGCTAAGAGAAAGATTCCTGCCCTCGACGAACTACAGATGGAGGCTCGCCTGCACCATCTGTTCACCGCAACGCCCAGGGACATCCGCATTCAGGTGGCCGAGGTTGCGTACCGGTACGACCATGACCATCCGCGCGCGATGGACGTATTTCTTGCCTCTGCGCTGCCACTTGCGGTACGGGCTGCACGCAAGCGGGCGGAGAGGATCTTTGTTCATCCCTCCGACTGGCAGATCGAGCTGATGTACGACGGTGCAGTTAAGGCCGGCATCGCGACCTCTCAATCAAAATGCGACTTGAAGCCGGAGGACGATGCCTTTCGGCGCTATCTGCTACGGGCTATGGCGCTGGGAG
>DASXIT010000205.1:0-24014 GCA_036497825.1 Candidatus Acidiferrum sp. | reverse complement strand
CGGCTGCCATCCATATCAGGTTATTAGTCATCGCGGAACCTCTATTTCGCAGTTCAGACCTTTGCTGGCAACTGTGAAACAGAATTTAGTCTCGATTCACTGACAATTTCTAGCAATACAGCAAATGCCGCAGTACTTTGTGACGGGATTCTACTCCTGCAAACACCCACGGCAGCCAACAAAAATCCGATTATTCGAAAACAAAATATGATTCGAAATTCCCGCGTCGTTGTGGCCATACTTCATTTCGGGTTTAGTTTGGCTGAGGAATGGAGGGACGCTCAGACGGAGGAAAGCGTCCCTCTCAGGTTTAAAACGGGGTAGATTTCTGGAAACTCTATCTGCCCCCGAAAATCTCCGCCATACCGGATAAGCTGTATGCCAAATTGCCCTGCAAAAGAATGAGAATACTGGCCCCGGCTACTAATCTCAAGCTCTGCTTGGATTGCGAATCATGAAGACTTCTCAAAAACGAAACTGTTTCCGGTGCGGTAGCACAACCGTTTGGAGGGTGGAGCGTCACGGAATCGACTGGGTATTCTCCAGCCTGTTCGGGCTGCGGCCTTATTGGTGCGACAGCTGCGGCAAAAAGTTTTACAGGCGCCCTTCTAAAGAGAGCCACGGCGGTCATAGCCATCTAGCTGGTGCTCACCGCACGTAGAACTCGCCGTAAACCGCTGGCCAGTTGAAGAGAGACGAATCACGAATTCCCTTGTTCAGTTTACGGTTCCTGCGTTTTGGAAGCGATGGTAATCTCGACTTCGTCCCCCAACTTTAGATTCACGAAATTCCCCTCCTCATCGTGAAAGAGATTGTCCAGGCGAATCTCTCGATATAGGTTTTCGGCGCCTCGTACCACAATTTGTATTTTTCCCGGATCTTCCGCATCCATTCCGCGAATTATTTTCTGCACTATTCCCGAAAGGTTGATGGTCACCCTATTTCCCGACCCGGTTTCATTGCGTGCTTGACTTGTCATTAGCGCTCCTAGGTCAGAACTTTCCCCCACCGTATGATTGATTCCGGCTGCGGTAAATTAAAGTTCCGGACGAGAAGAGGGTGGCGAAACGGTCTCATACCCACGGTAATATCGGGGAAACGCCGAGTGTCGGTACCACTACGCACATGTAGACCGCTTGTTTTCTTGCAATTTACGGTGCGATGCGGACGATCAGGCTGGCCAAGCTTGTTGTGCGCTGGCCGGCACACATGCAAATTCGCCACGCTCTTCAGCGATTTTCATGGCGTATCGACAAAGTTCGCATTCACGGTTGTGCCTCTCCAAACGCGCATAGGCTTTGGCGAATTTGGCCTGAAGCCGCAAAAGCTCGTCGGAAACTTCCTTGGCGATTTGATGTTTCAATGCGGCAGAATTCATTTCATCGCGCCATTCCGACCAAATCCTCTGTGAATTCTCGCACTCGTGCAGCAAGGTGTCGTATTCGCTGCAAATCGTACTTTGAACGGAAAGTTCGGAGTTCATGGTTTCTGTGCCCCCATGCACAGTGAGGTGCATTCACCGTACCATTCCTATAACTCTCCAGTTTTCGTTGCCTTGCGCATAATCAAATACGATTCCTCCGCATGCTCCAGTACGCAAGAATCTCGCTCGAATTCTGCGATTTTTGTAATTTTTACCGGGCGACCTGGGGCGATACTTTCCCCTATAGTTCAACGTTACATTTCGTTCTACGCCTCCTCGGTCGCAAAGCTTGGTCTAAATGAGATCCAAAAGGAAAGGGACGCCCCAAGTGAGGCGTCCCGGAAGGTTAAGGTGTAGCGTTGAGATTGCTAAAAATCTTATGCTCTGAATAAAACTTTCTCTATACACGGTTCCGTGTAAATTTCATTCGCCTTCATGAATTTAAATTCACATTTTCAATCTTATTTCGTCCGCGCCCAGTGATTTGCTTCTCTAGTGCTATAAGCAGCGGGAAGGAGATTTTTATGAGAACAGTCACGTTGCCAGTCGCTGTGATCGCAGTTTTGCTTGCCGGTTTCGCAGCATGGTGCTTTGCACGAAAAACGAATGCAACAGCGCAAATGGGTTCTGGCCAACCGCTGTGCAGCAGCCAAATTCCCAGTTCGTGGGGTGAATACAAAGGTGGATCGCAACAAAGCGGTTTCGCGTTCGAGGACAGCAACGGGACTCTACGCTTTATCACCAATGTTCCTTGCGATGGCACGCCTCAGGTAGCGCTGGAAATCCGACGCGTGAAAGACAAATAGTGGATGGCCGCAGCACAACGGCAAGGAACAGCGACAGGACAGAAATGTGGCGACACTGCTAAAATAGATGGATATGTTGAACCAGATTTCTGGATTTGATGCCGCAGCTTTGCGGCATCCCCGCAATAAGACTTACGGCGTGAAGGTCGGCAACGTGCGGGTCGGCGGCGGCGCTCCCATTGTCGTGCAGTCCATGACCAACACGGACACTGCGGACGTTGAGACCACGCTGCAGCAAACGCTCGAACTCGCCGAAGCCGGCAGCGAAATTGTCCGCTGGACGGTGAATGTTCCCGAGGCGGCGGAAGCTGTACCGGTCATCAAGCAACGTTTGCTCGACGCAGGCTGCCAGGTGCCGATTATTGGAGATTTCCATTACAACGGCCACGTCCTTCTCACCAAGTTTCCTGAGTGCGCCAAAGCGCTGGATAAATATCGCATCAATCCCGGCAACGTTGGCGCTGGGCAGCGTCGCGACGAACAATTTTCCACTATCTGCAAGATTGCTGTCGATAACGGTAAGCCAGTGCGCATCGGCGTAAATGGCGGCTCGCTGAATCAGGAACTGGTTATGCAGAAGATGCAGGAAAACACCGACCAGAATCTGGCTAAAGAATCGGAAGAAATCATCAACGAATGCATGGTGCTTTCCGCGCTGCAATCCACGGAACTGGCGCTGGAGAGTGGTTTGCGTCATGACCAGATTATTATTTCCTGCAAAACTTCGCGCCCACGCGACCTCATCACCGTGTATCGCAACCTCGCTTCCAAGACGCAGCAACCTTTGCATTTGGGATTGACCGAAGCAGGGATGGGTATGAAGGGACTGGTCTGGTCTTCGGCCTCGCTGGGCGTGCTGTTGTACCAGGGCATCGGCGACACGATTCGCGTTTCGTTGACACCGCGGCCTGGCGGCGATCGCCGCGAAGAAGTGTACGCCTGCTGCGAATTGCTGCAGTCGCTGGGCCTGCGATCCTTTTCGCCAAGCGTCACCGCGTGCCCCGGTTGTGGACGCACCACTAGCAGCACGTTTCAAGAACTGGCAGAACGCACCCAGGATTACATTCGCGAAATGATGCCCACCTGGAAACGGCAGTATGACGGCGTGGAAACCATGACGCTGGCAGTGATGGGCTGTATCGTCAACGGTCCCGGGGAATCCAAGGCCGCTAACATCGGTATCAGCTTGCCGGGAACGGGCGAAGCGCCGCGATGCCCGGTGTACATCGATGGGCAGAAAGATGTCACGTTGGAAGGTACGTACGACGAACTAGCCGCTGCGTTCAAGAATTTAGTGGATACGTACGTTGCGACAAAATATCCAAAGAAGGCCGCGGAAGTAGTGATTCGCTAAGCGGCTTGTCAGTAGGGCAGAAAAACGCCGAGGGGCATGGTGGAGTAGATCTTCGGCGTGTCGTGAACCCGGTATTCTTCGTGCTCATCTTGATACTCGTAAACTTCTTTCCAGCTCGCCGCTTCGAGAAATTCGCCGTAATCTAGTTTGTATACCACAGCAAATTTCTCTACCGCTGATTCGCGCGTCCAAACAATCAGAAGTGGAGTGCCCGAACGGGAGCGCACAAATCCAAATGCCGCCGCTTCTTCGGTTTGAAAAATCTTGTGCATCTTTCCATTCTTTATTCTGTAAATCCACATGCGGCAATTGCCTATCATCGTGCAGTAGCACATTCCGCGCCCCGCAATCGCGACGGCTTCCCAATCCTCTTGCCCAAAGGGAACACTGGACGCACTGACGGCTTTAATATGCGGTTTGCTGCAAATGGCAGGATATTCCTTGAAGGTCTCCCTCATTTTGCTGAACATCTCATCGGTCAGCGAAACTTGCTCTCCAACCCGGGCATCTTGCCGCACCCGCTGGGCATACTCCTGCAGTAGTTCATCTGCCGGAGACAAAGCCATTTGGGCCATTTGCGCAGGAAAGGCAATAAGAGCAAGCAGTAGAATTGGTTTGAGCCAATGCATCGGTTGATTCCCAATCCAGCGACGTTTCAAACCGGATTATTGGATGCAGATTCCGGCCTGCATCGCTGTGATAGAATTTATGCATTCGCGTTACCAGTTGGATTATTAAGATAACCACATGAAAATCTCTCGTGAAGACGTGTTGCGCGTTGCCGAGCTTTCCTACCTCGATTTGAGCGAGGCCGAACTGGAAACGTACCGCGCGCAAATCGACGAAATCCTGGAATACATTGGCAAGCTCAACGAACTGGACACAACCAATGTTGAGCCGATGGCCCAAGTTCTGGCCGACGATCAGACTGCGGACGCGACCCTTCGAGAAGACATTGTGGTTCCCTGTGCGGTGGCCGACGATGTCCTGAAACATGCTCCCGACCCGGAGCCTCCCTACTTCCGCGTGCCGAAAGTGATTGAACGATGAGCGCGGCTTCGGGCTGGACCATTGAGAGCGTGCGGGAGGCGATTGCGACGAAAAAGACTTCGGCGCGAGAAGTTGCTGCGGATTACTACAACCGGATTGCGTCTCGGAATCCGAAGCTGAATGCGTATCTGACGCTGTGCGAATCGAGAGCGTACGCCCAAGCGGACCGCGTGGATGCCATGGTTGCGGCTGGCAGGCCTTTGCCGCCCTTGGCCGGAGCCCCCCTCGCGATTAAAGACACCATCAGCACTCGAGGCGTCCGGACCACCTGCAGCTCGAAAATACTGGAGAACTACATTCCTACGTACGACGCGACCGCGGTGGTCAGGCTGGAAGCGGCGGGGGCAATGATCCTTGGCAAGACCAATTGCGATGAGTTTGCGATGGGCAGCTCCAACGAAAACTCAGCCTTTGGAGGAGTGGAGAACCCCGTAGCGCCCGGTCGTGTGCCTGGCGGATCTAGCGGCGGATCGGCCGCCGTGGTTGCTGCGGATCTGGCTGTGGCAGCACTGGGCACAGATACCGGCGGGTCAATCAGGCAGCCAGGGTCATTCTGCGGAATACCGGCAATGATGGGCAGCTACGGGCGCGTCTCGCGTTACGGCCTGATCGCGTTTGCCTCTTCGCTGGACCGGATTGGTCCTCTGGCCCGAAACGTGGCAGACGCTGCAAAGATTTTGCAGACGATTGCCGGGCGCGACCCGAACGACTCCACGTCAACTACAGCGCCAGTAGAAGACTATGCTGCCACCCTGAACAAGCCCGTGAAGGGGATGAAAATAGGTATTCCCAAGGAATATTTTGCCGAAGGGATGGACGCTGGAGTTCGCGAGAAGATTGCTGCTGGAATAGAGGTGTTGCGCAAACTTGGCTGCGAGATCGTGGACATACGCATGCCGCACACGGACTACGCGATTGCGACCTACTACATCATTGCCACGGCGGAAGCGAGTTCCAACCTGGCGCGGTACGATGGCGTACGCTTTGGACCACGTGCTGCGGCCGATTCCCTGATTGCGATGTATCGCAAGACACGTGGCGCTGGCTTTGGCGCGGAAGTGAAGCGACGCATTGTTCTGGGAACCTACGTACTCTCCGCCGGTTATTACGATGCGTACTACCTGAAGGGGCAGAAAGTACGGGCGTTAATCGCGGACGATTTCCGTAGGGCCTTTACGCAAGTGGATGCCATCGTGACACCGACCTCGCCGGTACCCGCGTTCAAGGTTGGAGAGCGGACCAATGACCCGTTGCAGATGTATTTGGCGGATATTTATACCGTGACAGGATCCTTGGCTGGGCTGCCTGGGATTTCGGTGCCGTGTGGAAAGATTGGCGGCGAGTTACCGGTGGGAATGCAGATTTTTGGCCCGGCATTTGGAGAAGCAAAGGTTTTGCAATTAGCGCATGCGTTCGAAGCAGCGGGTGGAGCGACGGTTTAGGCGTCGTTAGGCAGACCACAAAGTGCCCGGGCGTCCCACGGACGAGTGGGAGGCGGCCACTACACAGGGTTGGTGATAGAGTAAAAGCGTGCGCTCGCTGGATCCAACCCTCACGAAGCTCGCACGAGCACAGACGTCCTTTTTCCGGGCGGCAGACGAGGTACCCCCTGAGCACTGGAACACCCAGCCAAAACCGGAACAGTGGTCTGCGGGACAGCTAGTGGCTCATCTGGTGATGGTAGAACGAGCAGTCGTCGGCGGAGCCGACCGCATCACCCAAAAAACACCAAGGTACGTTCCGTTTCACAAACGCTTTCACATCCCGATTTGGGTGGTAGAGAGCCGTGTCATTCGACGGAAGACACCGATTCCGCTGGATCATGGATTGGTCGGAACCAAAGAAGAAATGCTGGGAGAACTTCGCGCCGCAAGAGAGCGCACCCTGGCGTTCATGGAAGAGACAAAAGACCGTGATCTAAGCGCCTTTTGCTGGGAACATGCGTTCCTTGGAATGCTCAATGTATATGAATGGTTTGAAATGATTGCCGCGCATGAGATCCGCCACACCAAGCAAATGAAAGAAATAGCCGCACACTTCCCGAAAGCTGTAGGAATTTCGTAAAGACCATACGTTTTTGCATACATCTGTGCATTCTGACAGTCCACCTCCCGCAGGCTTCTTTGAACCCAAAACATGCGAAATGCTGGGAATTCTGGCGAAACAGAAAAGTACTAGAGAAAAAGTTTAATGGCCTATAAAACGGAATGACTATTGCTCAGTAAAGTTGCATCTTTTATCCTCCACCGGTGCATCAAATTGGTGTAAGGCAAAAAGACAAGAAGAGGCCAATTGTGGTAACGGTTAAATCGAGTCAAAAAATCTTCACGGACTCCGAAGTAGCCAGCTTGACGGGAATTTGCGTCGAGCACCTGCACAACTTCGCGCGAAGCCGTCATCTAGGCATGATTGCGCGCGCGGCAGAAGCTGCGGGAGCACAGGCGGAACAATGGTTATTTACATTGTCCGATCTGATGGTTCTGGTTACCCTGTTTCCGCGCTGCACTCATTGAGCGCTGTCGACGGCAAGCGGTTGCCGCACTGCCCGCGCTAACGTTTCGTATTTCGATTTCCTGCCCATTAAAATAAGAAACAATTTGCCAACTTGCGGAGTTCTGTTTCACAGGTCTATGCTGGAAGCAGGCTGTTAGCCGCGCGTCTACAGGGAAAGCTGCAGCCGGGGAACACTATGTGTGCTTCTAGCATCGCAGCCCGCTATAGCATTCGAGTCCTGCTCGTAATCTTCACCTTCGCTTTTAGCGTTGTTGGCTTTTCGTCAGGAAAAGTCGGCCAAGATCCCGCCACTAGCCAAACGGACAAGCCGGCAACCGCACCTGCCCCTGCGCCGGTTTTGCCGCGCGGGAAGAAACTGATGTTGAAAGACGGAACCTACCAAGTAATCCGGGAATATCAACGAAACGGGGATCACGTGCGCTATTACAGTCTGGAGCGGGGTGACTGGGAAGAGGTGCCCGCTTCGATGGTGGACTGGGATGCCACCGCCAAAATGGCAGGAGATGAAGAGAAAGCTGCCACAGCCCAAGTGGAGAAAATCCATAAGCAGGAAGAAGCCCGCCGGATGGATAACGTAGCCGACGTCGATGCCAGCTTGCAGGTGGGAGGAAAAGGGGCGTTCTTGCCGGAAGGCGAAGGTATGTTTGTGGTAGAGGGAAAGAGCGTCCGGATTATGGATCAGGTGGCCGCGCAAATGAAGGCGGACAAGCTGCGAACACTGGAACAAATCATGTCGCCGGTGCCGATGGTGCCCGGAAAGCAAAACATCGTACTGCCAGGAGCGAGAGCCGCGCTTCGGCTTAAGAGCCAGACGCCTGAATTCTATCTTCGCGAACCACCTCCTGACCCAGAGAAGACTTCCACTATTCAAAAGAGCAAACGAGCCGGAGATAACGGCCCCGATGTGGAATTAATTCGAGCCAAAGTGGTGCGGAATGGGAGGCAACTGGAATCGATCAGCACCATGTTTGGGGAGCAAGTCTCCAAAAAGCGGAATTCCGTCTCAATTCAGCGTTGGGAGGTTGCGCCCAACGTCTATCGGTTTACCCTAAGCGAAGCATTGCCGCCCGGTGAATACATCCTGGCTCAGATAGCGGAAGAAGGTCTGGACATCTTTGTTTGGGAATTTGGTGTGGATGAGTTAGGAACGACCGCGCCCGTGAAGAAGTGATTGCTCCCAAAGACCAACCTGAAAGGTCCTGCAAGACCAGCTTAGAGGTCGACCACTATTACTGCTACTACAGTTAGCGCTTGGAACCGGACGGAACGTGAACGAAGACATCCATCAGGACATTCAGGACGTCGGAAATACGAAAGGGCTTTTGGAGCTTGTGTGCCATCTTGTGACCGGTCTGCGCTTCGTCACCCAAAACATCCCCCGACATAAAGATAATTTCGGGTTTGTTCACCCCAGCGGCAATCTTCAATCGCTCTGAAACGTTGTGACCGTCGGCGTTCGGACCACTGCCGGAGAGTTTGAGGTCACAGAGGATCACGTCGTACTTGTGGCCAAGTATGAGGTTCAAGGCCTGTTCCGCGCTTGCCGCACAATCCACCTTTAGTCCCTGGGCAGTAAGTCCTTCGTCCAGCAGCAATCGAATGCTTTCCTCATCGTCAAGAACCAAAATAGTGCGATCCTTCAGAAGATCGAGGGATGGCGTAACCCACTCGCCAGAACTGGTGTCAAGATCGCGGGGAATCAACCGGTTTCCGGATACTGGAATTGGTAGATAGACAGTGAATGCCGCGCCACTTTCGGCCACCGACTCCGCTTCGATGTTGCCGCCATGCTCGCGAATGATAGACATGCAAATGCTAAGACCGAGTCCTGTGCCTCCTCCAGGGCGTTTGGTAGTAAAAAATGGATCGAACAACTTGGGCAAAGTCTCCGGCTTGATGCCGGGACCATCGTCTTGCACGGTAACAAAGACTCGATTCCCCAATTTACCCAAACGAACCTTTACTTGCCCCGAGGAACGAACTTCTTTGATTGCCTGTTCGGCATTGCTGATGAGGTTCAGAAACACCTGAATCAGTTGATTGGCATCGCCGATGACTACCGGCAAATCGGGAACTGGCTGGAACGTGGCTTCCACATTATTGCGGCGAAGCGAATGCTCGTGCAGTTGCAAAGTTCTATCGATAATGCTGTTGAGATCGATGGCCTTTTTCTGCGGCGAAGCGGGACGCGAGAATTCCAGAAGGTTCTGGACGATGCGCGCAGCGCGACGGGCTTGACGGTGAGTCATTTCAAGCTGCCGTTTAGTGCTTTCGTCGATACCCTGGCGATCGCGCAAAAGTTCACTGACCCCGAGAATCGCGGTGAGTGGATTGTTCAGTTCGTGAGCCACACCCGCCAGCATCTGCCCCATGGCCGCAAGTTTCTCCGCCTGGATCAGTTGTTCCTCAAGGCGCTTCACTTCGGTGACGTCGCGGCCAGAGATGACAACCCCTTCGATATTTCCAGCTTCATCAAAGAGCGGACTGAAATGACATTTCAAGCGTCGCCATTCCCCGTTTTTGTGGCGAACCTGAATTTCAATGGATCCAAAGTTCTTGCGCCCGGTCAACAGATCCTGCAACAAAGAGAGGACGAAGCCGCGTTCTTCGGGGTGCGTGCGCTCGCCGAAAACCGTGCCAACGGTTTCGTCCAGTTCATAACCCAAAACCGCATAAACATTTGGACTGACGTAGGTATAACGTTTGTTTAAGTCGACGACGAAAATAAGGTCGGGGAAGCTATCGACCAGGCGGCGAGCAAATTCTTGTTCTTTGTGAAGGCGCTTTTCGATCTGGCGCTGCGCTGTGATATCGGCGAGTGCGCCCTGGTAGCGAACGATTTTGCCGGCCGGGTCGCGAATCGCCGTGGCCGTGTGCAGGCAAATGATAGGCGCGCCGTCCCGGCGCATGAGAGTGATTTCCCGGCCTTCCGGGGAAGGCTGGCTATTCAGTTCCTTGATGATGGCGGCACGGTGCTTTTCATCCACGAAAACTTCCGAGACGCATCTGGTCAGAAGCTCATCCTTGGACTCAAAACCCAGCATGCGGACCAGCGCGGGGTTAACCTCAATCACTTTGTCGTCGGGCGTGGCGATGTAAATGCCTTCCTGAAGTGTTTCGAAGAGCTCGGTGAATCGCGCCTCGTTGCGGCGTGCCGCAGTCACATCACGTGCAAGCACGGTGAGGCCATGGACCTTGTCGTCGCGCAACATGGCGTGCGCGATGCATTCGAAATAGTAGATGGTTTTCTTCTCTTTCAATCGCACCTGAACCACTCCGGTCCAAGTGCGGCGCTCGATAAACCGGGCCATTCCGCGGGCCATGGATTCTTGCTGATCGCCGCTGGCGTCTTCGATCAGTTCCTGAAGCCGATGCCCGATGATTTTTTGAAATGGCAAACCGAGGAGATCGGCAAAACTGCGATTCGCGGCGCGGACATCACCGTCGAGACTCAAGGCCAGAAGATGATCGTCAAACGAATCGATGAGATCGCGAAAGCCTTGTTGGGATTTCGAGATCATTTCGAAAAGTTGTTCGAGTTGACGGTCGCTCGGAAGGCCGGAATCCTTCTGGTCAAGCCCGCGGAGCAGGCCCTTTAGTTCAGAGATTTCCGTGGTTTTCTTCCAGATGTATGCGCCGAACAGCGTGACCAGAACCACCAGCCCGACCGTATACGCCAGAGCTTCAGCATGAGATTTCTCGTTGAGCAGAGTGCCCCAAGCCATCCATGCAAAAACTATGGTAAGGATCAGAAGAAGAAAAAAAGTGAGCCGCCACAGCTCGGTTTGCCGTTTTTCAAATTTTTGTAGACGTGCTTCGGCAGTTAAGGAAGTGTCTCTTGGCAGAGAGCCTTTGAGGTCAGTGTCCGAGTTAGTATCCGCGCGCATCGGCTCTCTTTGGAAACAAGAAACGCATGAAACTCAAGCTGAGCCACCCAATCCATAATAGAGCAGGACGCGGCAGCAACAAGCTAGATGCGGCGAAATAGTGCGAGAAACTCACCTGTACGAAAGTACACCAGGGGTGAAATTGTGCCAATTTGGAAAGAGACACGGATCGCGACTCAGGAAGATTGAATTTGCTTGGGCTAAAAGAAAAACGGCGTCCCGGTGAGTGGGACGCCGTCTTCAGTAGCACAGGCTTCAGCCTGTGATCCGATGATTGTTTGACCGCTTAGTCCTGCCCCTCGGGAAGGATGTCGGCATCGATGTCCCCGTCTTTATTGCCGAGGAAATCCAGCCCGGCTGCTTCGTCTGCGGCGGCAAATTCGGCAGAGTCGGGGAGTTCCTCGACTGGCGCCGGCACCGGCATTTCGGTCAGCAACTGCAGGCTGCGATAGTGTTCGAGGCCGGTACCTGCCGGAATCAGACGGCCCATGATGACGTTTTCCTTCAAGCCGCGCAGGTAATCGACCTTTCCAGCGACGGCCGCTTCGGTAAGGACGCGGGTAGTCTCCTGGAAGCTTGCAGCAGAGATGAAGGAGTCTGTGGACAGAGACGCCTTGGTGATGCCGAGGAGCAGCGGACGTCCGGTTGCCGGACGGCCACCTTCGGCGATGATGCGATCGTTTTCTTCACGGAAGCGGAATTTATCGACTTGCTCCTCAAGAAGGAACGTAGTGTCACCAACGTCTTCAACCTTGACCCAGCGCATCATCTGACGAGAAATGGTCTCGATGTGCTTGTCGTTGATGTTGACACCCTGCAGGCGGTAAACCTCTTGAATAGCGTTGACGAGGTAGGCCTGGGTGTACTTTTCGCCGAGCACGGCCAGCAAGTCGTGCAGGTTGAGTGGGCCGTCGATGAGCGCTTCACCAGCGCGTACGTGCTCGCCTTCCTGAACGTTGATGTGCACGCCGCGTGGGATGGCATATTCCTTGGAGGTCTTCCCATCAGCGCTTTCCACGTAGATCTTGCGCATGCCCTTGCTGATTTCGCCATAGCGAACGGTGCCGTCGATCTCGCTGATGACCGCGGGATCCTTTGGCTTGCGGGTTTCGAAGAGTTCGACAACGCGCGGCAAACCGCCGGTGATGTCCTTGGTCTTGGTCGTTTCACGCGGGATCTTTGCCAGAACGTCGCCTGCCATCACTTCATCGCCATCCTGCACCATCAAGTGGGCGCGTGAAGGCATGAGGTACTTCTTGCGAACCTTGCCAGAAGCATCGCGGATCAAGATAGCGGGCTGATGCTTTTCGTCGCCCGGTGGCAGAGTCACGACTAACTGCGAGAGACCGGTGACTTCGTCAACCTGTTCCTCGATCGTGAGGCCGGGACGGAGGTCATCGAACTTCACGGAGCCAGCCGTTTCGGTCAAGATCGAGAAGGTGAACGGATCCCATTCAGCGAGAACCTGTCCATGGGTCACGGCATCGCCGTCGGCAACGCGGAGGCGCGCGCCATAGACCACGTGGTAGCGCTCCTTTTCGCGATTCTTTTCGTCGACGATGACGATGAGTCCGGAACGGTTCATGGCGATGCGAGCGCCGCCGCGTCCTTCGACGTGACGGAGGTCGACGAACTTCACCACACCGCTGTTCTTGGCTTCGAGAGTGGACCGCTCGCTGACTCGAGTTGCCGCGCCACCGATGTGGAAGGTACGCATGGTCAACTGCGTGCCAGGTTCACCGATGGACTGTGCAGCGATGACACCGACCGCTTCGCCGAGTTCCACCATGCGGCCCGAAGCAAGGTTGCGTCCGTAACAGAGGGCGCAAACTCCGCGGCGGGATTCGCAGGTGAGCACGGAACGAATGCGAACGCGCTCGATACCCGCTTCCTGAATTTCATTCGCGAGTTCTTCGGTAATTTCCTGGTTAACCTCGACGATGACGTTGCCTTCGAAGTCGCGGATCTTTTCGAGCGAAACGCGGCCAACAACGCGGTCGCGCAACGGTTCGACTTCCACACCGGCTTCGATGATGGGTTCAACGTAGATGCCGTCCGAGGTACCGCAATCGGTTTCGTTGATGATGACGTCTTGCGCCACGTCAACGAGACGGCGAGTAAGGTAACCGGAATCGGCGGTCTTCAACGCGGTATCCGCGAGACCCTTACGGGCGCCGTGGGTCGAGATGAAGTACTGCAACACCGTGAGCCCTTCGCGGAAGTTCGAAGTGATCGGAGTCTCGATAACTTCGCCGGAAGGCTTGGCCATCAATCCGCGCATACCGGAAAGCTGGCGAATCTGCTGTTTCGATCCGCGAGCGCCGGAGTCCGCCATGATGTAAACGGGGTTGAGGTTGCCATCGCGGTCCTGGGTTTCCAGGGCCTTGAACATTTCGTCGGCAACTTTTTCGGTAACGTCACCCCAGATGGCGATGACCTTGTTGTAGCGTTCGCCGTTGGTGATGGCGCCGTCGAGGTATTGCTGCTGAACCTTGACGACTTCCTTCTCGGCGTTTTCGACCAGCTTGTACTTGTCGCTGGGGATGAGCATGTCATCGATGCCGATAGAGATGCCGGACTTGGTGGCGTAAGTGAAGCCCAGCGCTTTCAAGTGATCGAGCAACGCGACGGTGCCTTCCAGGCCAAAACGCAGGTAGGCGTAATACACCAACTGCTGCACGCCCTTTTTCTTCAGCAAGCCGTTGATGAAGGGCATGTGCTTCGGCAAGTGCGAATTGAAGATGACGCGGCCGACGGTAGTCTGAATAAATTGCCGTTCCATGCGAACGACTTCCGTGTGCGTAACGTCCTGGTTGTCGTAAGCAGTCATGAGGTCGATGACTTCGCCGGTGTAGCGCAAACGAATCGGCGTGAGCAGTTCGACTTCGCCTGCTTCCAGTGCGAGAGAAACATCTTCGGGCGTGCCGAAGACGCGGCCTTCACCCTTAGCGCCGGGCTTGGACTTGGTCAGATAGTAAATGCCAAGCACCATGTCCTGCGACGGAACGGCCAAAGGCAGACCGTGCGCCGGAGACAGAATGTTGCGCGAGCTAAGCATCAGGACCGAAGCTTCCACCTGCGATTCAGGGGAGAGCGGAATGTGCACGGCCATTTGGTCCCCGTCAAAGTCTGCGTTAAACCCGGTGCAGACCAGCGGGTGAATACGGATGGCTTTACCTTCGACGAGGGTCGGCTCAAACGCCTGAATACCCAAGCGGTGAAGGGTCGGCGCGCGGTTTAGCAGAACTGGGTGTTCGCGAATGACGTCTTCGAGAATGTCCCAGACAACCGGATCTTGCTGCTCAACCATTTCCTTGGCTTGCTTAATGGTGGTGCAGTGACCCTGCGCTTCGAGCTTGTGATAGATGAAATGTTTGAAGAGTTCCAGCGCCATTTTCTTTGGCAAGCCGCACTGATTGAGCTTGAGTTCGGGGCCAACGACGATGACGGAACGGCCTGAATAGTCAACGCGCTTACCGAGCAGGTTCTGGCGGAAACGGCCCTGCTTGCCCTTGAGCGTATCGCTCAAAGACTTCAGCGGGCGGTTGTTGGTGCCACGGAGAACGCGGCCACGACGGCCATTGTCGAACAGAGCGTCAACGGCTTCCTGCAGCATGCGCTTCTCGTTGCGCACGATCACGTCAGGCGCGCGAAGTTCCATCAGCTTCTTCAACCGGTTGTTACGGTTGATGACGCGGCGATAGAGGTCGTTCAAGTCGGAAGTGGCGAAGCGGCCGCCATCGAGAGGCACAAGTGGGCGCAACTCCGGCGGTAGAACCGGGATTACGTCCAGAATCATCCACTCAGGCTTGTTGCCGCTCTTGCGGAACGCTTCCAGAACCTTCAGGCGCTTGGCGAACTTGATGCGCTTCTGGAGCGACGGATCGACTTTCATCTTCTCGCGAAGTTCATCGGCAAGCTTGTCGACTTCGACGCGGCGCAGCAATTCCTTGATAGCTTCCGCGCCCATCTTGGCAACGAACTGGCCAGGATATTCGGTGGTGAGTTTGCGATATTCCTCTTCCTGAAGGACCTGACGCTCTTTCAGGATGGCAACTTCACCCTGGTCCACAACCACAAACGCTTCGAAGTACAGAATACGCTCGAGGTCGCGCATGGAAATATCAAGCAAATAGCCGATGCGGCTGGGCAAACCTTTAAAGAACCACACGTGAGAGCAGGGAGACGCGAGTTCAATGTGGCCCAGGCGTTCACGGCGGACTTTGCTGAGGGTGACTTCCACGCCGCACTTGTCGCAGATCACTCCGCGATGCTTCATGCGCTTGTATTTTCCGCACAAACATTCCCAGTCCGTCACTGGACCGAAAATCTTCGCGCAGAACAATCCGTCACGCTCGGGCTTGAACGTGCGGTAGTTGATGGTCTCCGGCTTGGTTACTTCCCCGTGGGACCAGGAACGGATCTTTTCCGGACTGGCCAAGCTGATCCGGATGGAATCAAAATCCGCGATTAGACTGGCGCGATCATAAGGGCTGCTGCGATACAAGGTTGTTTCCTCCCTCCCGAGCCTTGCGGCGCGGGACGCGGTCTGCTGTTGCTAGACCGGCTGAGAACCCAATTACTGGAATACTGCGTACTGTTTGGCGGAAAAGAACACAGACCGAAGTCTGTGCTACTAATCCGCCGCTTTTTCTACCGTAGGCTTTTGGCGCTTCATCAACTCGACGTCGAGACACAGTGACTGCAACTCGCGTACGAGCACGTTAAACGATTCAGGCACGCCTGGCTCGATGCCGGGCTCACCCTTCACGATGGCCTCGTAAATTTTTGCGCGGCCATAAACGTCGTCGGACTTGGCGGTCAGCAATTCCTGCAAAATGTGCGCGGCGCCGTAAGCTTCCAGGGCCCACACTTCCATTTCACCGAAGCGCTGTCCACCGAACTGCGCCTTACCACCGAGCGGCTGCTGAGTGATGAGCGAGTAGGGACCGATCGACCGGGCGTGGATCTTGTCGTCAACCAAGTGACTGAGCTTGAGCATGTAGATGTAGCCGACAGTGACGGGCTGATCGAATTGTTCGCCGGTCATGCCGTCGTACAAGTTGATTTTTCCGGCATGCGGCAAACCCGCAACTTCCAGAAGGTGGCGAATTTCCGGTTCGCGCGCGCCGTCGAAAACCGGCGTGGCGAATGGAATTCCATCCTTGAAGCCTTCAGCATAATCCAGCAACTCTTCGTCGCTGAGCTTTGAAAGCGTCTTCCAGATGACGGTGTCTGAAAAGACTTCGCGGTACCAGCGGCGAAGCGCTTCAGCCTTTACTTCCTTGCTGAGCAAACGCTTCAAGCTGTTGCCAAGTTCCTTTGCGGCCCAGCCCAAGTGCGTCTCGAGAATCTGTCCGACGTTCATACGCGAAGGAACGCCCAGTGGGTTCAAAACGATTTCCACGGGAGTGCCATCCGGCAAGGTCGGCATATCCTCGTCGGGAACGATGCGAGCGATGACGCCCTTGTTCCCGTGACGTCCGGCCATCTTGTCGCCAATGGAGAGCTTGCGCTTCATGGCGATATAGACTTTGGCCAGCTTAATGACGCCTGGGGGAAGCTCGTCACCCTTCTTGAGTTTTTCCTTGCGCTCTTCGGTAATTTTGCGAAGAACGTCGATCTGACGCGAAGTCATCTCTTCGATTTCTTCGATCTTCTCGATTAAGAGTGGGTCCTTTTCGTTCAGTTTCAAACGCTTCAGGTTGCGCGTGGATATCTTCTCGATCAGTTCACGCGTCAGTTCCACACCCTTGGTCAGCAAACGCTTGTTGGTCTTTTCGTCGTGCAAGTCGGCTTGCAGGATTTTGCCGCCCAGCAAATCGCCGAGGCGCTTCAGGCGCTCGTCGGTCAAGATTCGGATTTCGTCGGCAAGGTTCTTTTCCAGCTTGAAGACTTGCGAAGCTTCGATAGCCTTGTGGCGCTCATCCTTTTCTCCACCCTTGCGAGTGAAGATTTTGACATCGACGATGGTGCCTTCGATGCCTGGCGGGCAATAGAGAGAGGCGTCGCGAACGTCTCCGGCTTTTTCACCGAAGATCGCGCGAAGCAACTTCTCTTCCGGGGTCAGCGTGGTTTCGCCCTTTGGCGTAACCTTGCCGACCAGAATGTCACCGGGCTTCACCACTGCGCCGATGCGGATGACTCCGCTTTCGTCGAGGTTGCGAAGGAAAGATTCGCTGATGTTAGGAATATCGCGGGTCACTTCTTCAGGGCCAAGCTTGGTGTCGCGAGCTTCGATTTCGTACTCCTCGATGTGAATCGAGGTGTAGTAGTCGTCCTTCACCAGCTTTTCGCTGACGAGGATGGCGTCTTCGAAGTTATAACCGCGCCAGGGCACGAAGGCCACCAGAACGTTGCGGCCAAGGCCCAGTTCACCGCGATCCGTGCAAGGACCATCCGCTAAAACCTGTCCGGTCTTGACGCGATCGCCTACGCGTGCGAGCGGCTTCTGGTTGATGCAAGTGTTTTGGTTAGAGCGCTTGAACTTGGTCAGCGTGTAGATGTCGGCGCCCACTTCGCGACTGAGTACGCCGGAGTGATCGCTTTCCACACGAACGATGATGCGCTCCGAGTCAACCTGATCGACGATGCCATCGCGCTTGCAAAGCACGACTGCTCCGGAGTCACGCGCAGTTACGCGTTCCATACCGGTGCCCACGAGGGGAGCCTCACCACGAATCAGTGGCACGGCTTGGCGCTGCATGTTGGAACCCATCAAAGCGCGGTTCGCGTCGTCATTTTCCAGGAACGGAATCAAGCTGGCAGCGACGGAAACGAGCTGCTTTGGCGATACGTCGACATAGTCAACTTCATCGCGGTGCTTGAGGACGAAGTTACCGGCCTGACGGCAGTTGACCAGTTCGGTGGTGATGCGCAGTTTTTCGTCGAGAGCCACGTTGGCCTGAGCGATGACGTACTTGTCTTCTTCCCAAGCGGATAGGTAGAAGCAATACGGCTCGTCCGTAACCTTGCGGCGCTTCAGCTCTTCATTGAGTTCTTCGACGCGATCACTTTCGACAATGTCGCCGGCCTTGAACTCGCTGTCGCCCGCATTCATGATCTGGACGTAATCGATGATTCGCCCGCCCTTAACGCGGCGATAAGGCGATTCGATGAAGCCATAATCATTGATGCGAGCAAAGCATGAGAGTGAGCTGATCAGACCGATGTTCGGTCCTTCAGGAGTTTCAATCGGGCAGATGCGGCCGTAGTGAGTCGGGTGAACGTCGCGCACTTCGAATCCAGCGCGTTCACGAGACAGACCGCCAGGTCCAAGAGCCGACAGCCGGCGCTTGTGAGTAATTTCGCTCAAGGGATTGGTCTGGTCCATGAACTGGCTCAACTGCGAAGATCCGAAGAACTCGCGGATGGCAGCCATGACTGGCTTAGCATTGACCAGGTCGTGCGGCATAGCCGTCGACATTTCCTGGTAAACGCTCATCTTTTCCTTGATGGCGCGTTCCATACGGACAAGTCCGATGCGGAACTGGTTTTCAAGCAATTCGCCAACCGCGCGTACGCGACGGTTGCCGAGATGGTCGATGTCGTCCACAACGCCGATGTTCTTGCGCAGCTTGAACAGGTACTTGATGGCGGAAACGAAGTCGGTGGCATCCAGCGTGCGATTTTCCAGCGGCGTGTCGAGCCCCATCTTGATGTTGAACTTCAGGCGGCCGACCTTGCTGAAATCATATTTCCGCGGATCGAAGAACATGCCACGGAACAGGTTCGTGGCGGTTTCCAACGTTGGAGGATCGCCCGGACGCAGTTTGCGGTAAATTTCGATCAGCGCTTCCTTCGAAGAACGGATGGAATCCTTGTCGAGCGTGCGCGACAGGACCAAACCGATTTCGTCCTTCTCTGGGAAGAAAATGTCGACTTCGGTGATTCCGGATTCGGCGAAGGCTTGCCACAAATCCGCGGTTAGCGGCTTGTTGGCTTCCAGCAGCACTTCACCAGTCTGGCGATTCACGACGTCGGCAACGCTATAGGCACCTTCGAGATCGGCCAGAGCGGCGCGAACCTGGGAAATTTTCGCCTTGATCAATTCCTTGAAGAGATTTTCGGTGATGCGCTTGTGCGCGCCGACAATCACTTCTTCAGACTTGGGATTGCGGATTTCGTGCGTCAGCTTGCGATCCACGATGCCCGGCGAAATATTCCAGTGCAGTTCCTTGTCGTGCAACGAAATGCGTTCCACCTGATAGAAAGTGCGTAGAATATCTTCGTTGGACTTCATGCCCAAAGCGCGAAGGAAAATCGAGCCGAGGAATTTGCGCTTGCGGTCAATGCGGACGTACAGAATGTTCTTGGTGTCGTACTCGAACTCCACCCAGGAGCCGCGGTACGGAATGATTTTGCCGAGGAAATAAGACCGGTTGTTCGCGGACTCAAAGAAAACGCCCGGCGAACGGTGTAACTGGCTGACGATGACACGCTCGGTACCGTTGATGATGAAGGTGCCGTTCTCGGTCATCAGAGGAATATCGCCGTAGAAAACTTCCTGTTCCTTGATGTCCCGAATGGTTTTTGCGCCAGTGTCAGGGTCTTTGTCGTAAATCGTCAGTCTTATAGTGACCTTAAGCGGCGCGGAATACGTCATGCCGCGCTCCTGGCACTCATTCACGTCATATTTGAGTTGCATGGCGACCGGGTCGCCGCACTTGTTACAAAATGTCGGAGTATTCTTGTTGAAAGTGCCGCACTTCGTGCAGATCACGTCGCCGGTTTGATACGGATTGGTGACGACGGAAGCGCCGCAATTGCGGCAGGTGGCGCGGAGGTGGTGCAGACCCTTCAGGTTTCCGCACTTGCACTCCCAGTTTCCAATCGAATAATCCACGAATTCCAGTTGTGACATTTCGCGGAAATCCTTGATTGGAAACACCGATGTGAAAACGGACTGCAGCCCGCCATCTTCGCGCTCGCTAGGCAGCAAATCCATCTGCAAAAAGCGCTGATACGATTTCTTCTGAACCTCAATCAGGTTGGGAATTTGAATCGCACCCTGAATTTTTGCGAAGTCCAGACGCTGGCGTTCCCGAACGTGCCGGTTGCTATTGGACATACCTGCTTTACCTCATTCCCTTTCGGGCAGCATGACAAAAACATCGTAAAGACACTAAACCGTGCCGCATGGCGGCTTGCCCGGAGCCGCCCCGCACACGGTAAGTGAAGGTCCCTTTGGGACCCAGATTGTTGTAGATAATGCCGGTCGTAGCTTGCGTACGAAATCCCCTGGCGAAGCGAGCACCATAAATAACTGCCGCGCCAAATGTGAAGCAGCCTGACCAAAACCGTGCCAGCCAGAAATCGGCCGGCAGAACATTACTTGATTTCGACTTTCGCGCCCGCTTCCTCGAACTTCTTCTTGATGGTTGCGGCTTCGTCCTTGGAAACGCCTTCCTTCACGGTCTTAGGCGCGCCATCAACGAGGTCCTTGGCTTCTTTCAAGCCCAGGCTGGTGACTTCGCGAACTGCCTTAATGACGTTGATCTTGTTGCCGCCGATATCGGTGAGCACGACGGTGAATTCCGTCTTCTCTTCCGCCGGAGCCGCTGCTCCTGCTGCCGCGCCGCCGCCACCCGCAACTACCGTGGCTGCTGCCGCGGACACGCCGAAGGCTTCTTCCATTTTCTTGACGAGATCCGACGCTTCGAGAAGCGTCAGGCCCTTGATTTCTTCCAGTATCGTTTCGACTTTCGACATGACTGCTAGTTCTCCTCTCAAATTTTTAAATCAAAATTTTTAGAACCGCGCCGGGTGGGACCCGTGCAGCCCCAAACTCTTACGAACTAAACTTGTTGGCCTTGACCGCTTCGTTGACCACCACTGCGGCATTGCGCGGAACGGCGTTGATGACAACGGCGAGGCGCTGCGCCGGTGCATTCAGGAGGAACATGATCTTGCTGATCAGCTCTTCCTTCGACGGCATATTTGCTAGCTGCTGAATTTCCGCGATGGAGATGACCTTGCCTTCGACAATGCCAGACTTGAACTTGAACGCCGGAACATCCTTGGCGACTTTCGTCAAAGCCTTGGCTAGCGCGACAGGGTCGGTGTTGGTGTAGGCGATGGAGTTGGTGCCTTTCAGATCCTTCAAAACACCACCCACAGGCGTGCCGTTGGCGGCCAGCTCTGCAAGCGTGTTCTTCACAACCTGATACTTGCCACCCGCAGCCTGCACGGCGCGGCGAAGCTTGGTGTCGTCTTCGACGGTGATGCCTTGGAAGGTGGTCAAAATGACGGTCGACACCTTCGCAAGGTCGGTCTTCAGTTGATCCAGGTCCTGCTGTTTTTCGTTCTTCTTCTTCATAATTTCGTCCCGTAGCGCTGCCGGAAATTACGCGGCGGCTGCCAGTGTCTCCGCTTCTGCCAGGTCGATGGAAATCCCTGGGCCCATGGTCGAGGTCAGCGTGATTTTCTTTACGTACTTGCCCTTTGCCGCGGCAGGCTTGGCTTTCACAACGGCATTGATCACCGAGTGGGCGTTGTCCGCTAGATTCTTCGAGTCAAACTGGATTTTCCCAATCGGGCAATGAACGATTCCGGCCTTGTCGACGCGGAATTCCACTTTACCGGCCTTGGTTTCTCTTACAGCCTTGGCCACATCCATCGTGACCGTTCCAGTCTTCGGATTGGGCATCAGTCCGCGAGGACCCAGCACCTTACCGAGCTTACCGGCAGAGCGCATCATGTCTGGCGTGGCGATGACGGCATCAAAATCGGTCCACCCTTCCATGATTTTGGCGACCATTTCATCGCCACCAACGTGTTCCGCGCCGGCTTCCTGCGCTTCACGAATCTTGTCGCCACCGGCAAGGACTAGCACGCGAACCGCGTTGCCGAGTCCGTGGGGCAAAACGACGGTGCCGCGCACAACCTGGTCGGAATGCTTCGGGTCTACGCCAAGGTTAATTGCCAGCTCAACTGTCTCGTTGAACTTGGTATGATGCGTCTTCTTGATCAGCTCGGTTGCATCCGCGAGCTTGTAAGGACGCGCTTCCACCTTCTTGCGCGCGTTCTCTACATGTTTTCCAGCCTTTTTCATTTCTTCCTCTGCGATCCCCTCGCGCCTCTTCTTCCTAGGCTTCCACGACTTCCAGACCCATGTTGCGCGCCGTACCCATCACGGTTTTCACAGCAGAGTCGAGTTTAGTGGTGTTGAGATCGACCAACTTAATCTTTGCAATTTCTTCAACCTGCTTCTTGGTGACCTTGCCAACCTTGTTGCGATTTGGCTCGGGCGAACCCTTGGCAATTCCCGCGGCGCGGAGCAAAAGAATCGAGGCCGGCGGAGTCTTGAGAATGAATGTGAACGTGCGGTCTGTGTAGATAGTGACCAGCACCGGGAAAATCATTCCGTCGGCTTCCTTCTGGGTCTTGGCGTTGAACTGTTTGCAAAAATCCATGATGTTCACGCCATGGGGACCGAGCGCAGTACCGACGGGAGGCGCCGGAGTGGCCTTGCCGGCCGGCAATTGCAGCTTGACTGTCGTTTGTACTTTCTTTGGTGGCATCTTTTCTTACCTCAATCTCTTTTCAGTTGCGGCCTCGTGACGCGCCGCTAATCTTTTCTAACGCTTCGTTATCCCAGCTTTTCAACGCTGGCAAAATCCAGCTCTACCGGTGTTGAACGGCCAAAAATCGTGACCGAAACTTTCAAGCGACTGTGATCGGTGTCGATCTCTTCCACGGTGCCGTTGAAATTCGCAAATGGCCCATCGACGATGCGGACTTGCTCGTTGCGCTCGTAAACGACCTTCGGCTTCGGGCGGTCCTGCGGCGTATGCACGCGATTGATGATGCCGTCGACTTCCGCTTCCGTCAGCGGAGAAGGCGAAGTTGCCGAGCCCACAAATCCAGTGACCCGCGGCGTGTTGCGCACGATGTGCCAGGTGTCTTCATCGAGATCCATTTCCACCAGAACATAGCCAGGATAGGACATGCGCGAAGCCACAACTTTTTTACCGCCGCGAACCTCGACGACTTCCTCGGTCGGGATCAGCACCCGCCCGATTTTGTCGTGGAGAGTGAAAGCGGCCACACGGCTCTCCAGGCTTTCTTTTACCTTCTTCTCAAAGCCCGAATACGTGTGAATGATGTACCACTGCATCGACATGGTGTCGTTTCGCCTTTAAACGTGAAAATACTTTAAAAGTCTGTCCAGGCCGAGTTGCGCAAGCTTCTCGACGATAGCCAGGAAAACGCCGAAGAAAGCGACCGTTGCGATGACGACGGTGGTGGTAGAAATGACGTCTTCGCGGTTTGGCCAAGTGACCTGCTTCATTTCGACACGAACGTCGTGAAGAAATTCGCGAGTCCCTTCGATCGAACCAGTAACTTTCTGGCCGACGGAAGAAGCTGCCCCGGTAATTGCGTTACTGCCTTGCTCTTCGTTCTTCACTTTAACCGCCTGCGTAGCCATGAAACCTCTTAACCTGCACGAACCGTGGCTCGCGCCAAACTGAAAATCTGGCAGGGGAGGAGGGATTCGAACCCCCATACCTGGTTTTGGAGACCAGAGTCCTAACCGTTGGACGACTCCCCTAAAACCAAAACCAGCCCTTCGCCCCACTATTTCGCTTCTTTGTGGGCCGTATGCTTCCGGCAGGAACGGCAAAACTTCTTAGTTTCCAAACGCTCGGAATGCTTCTTCTTATTTTTTGTTGTGGTGTAGTTCCGGTTCTTACAGTCACCACATTGCAACGTAATGATTTCCCGCATTTGATGAATTCCTTTTGAAAGAGTCCGGGCCAGAGTGACTGGCCCGGGCCTTCTGAATTACTCGAGTATCTCCGTGACCGCGCCGGCGCCTACGGTGTGGCCGCCTTCGCGAATCGCGAACCGCAAGCCCTTTTCCAGTGCCACCGGTGTGATCAGCGTAACTTCGCAGCTCACGTTATCCCCGGGCATCACCATTTCCACGCCTTGCGGCAGCTTCATGTCTCCGGTTACGTCCGTGGTACGGAAATAAA
>DASXIT010000204.1:0-4794 GCA_036497825.1 Candidatus Acidiferrum sp. | reverse complement strand
AAGCGGAGACTATGGCAGAATATCTCCATGACTCAGCCCAGCCTCCCCATCTCACACGAGCAGCGCAAGATTGAGCGTTTGCTCATCGCACTGGCGAAAAAGAAACCGGTTTCCGCAAAGCCAGCACCCATTGATTACCGGCTGCCTGCGACCGGCACCGCACACCCACGAGTCTTTTTCTCGACCTAGCCACCTCATTGGCGGCGGCATCCAATGCCGTAAACGGATTACGGCAGGCCGCCCTGCGGGATGCAACTCTTTTTAGGTGTACTCGCGCTGGGTGGTTTTGAGCGCTATGCCTGATTTCAATGGTTAGCTTTTTTTTGGGGCTTCGCCTGCAAGGATCCACAGTTCTACCGCCCCTAGCAGCCCCGGTAGTATTACGGTTCGTCCGAACGAGCCAATGAAACCCAAAGTCAACCAAAACAAAGAGTCTGCTAAGTGGTTCCGAGATTGGATCGAAGCAAGCCAACAGAATCGTGCCTCGGTTGCGTGCACACGGCCTGAGAAGACGGCCTGCCTAGATGGACCGGAACATTCTGAGGACGCGCGCCTGCTCGGTCCGAGGCGGCGGGTCGCATCCGGCAGGTCTGTCGCGTGAGGAGCACCCAGTTCGATGACCATTTCCCGTTTCACGAAAAGCCCGAGGAACTCCGTGGGCGAAAAGAACCGGATACTCTTTGCGAAACGATAAAACGCCTAGGCTTTGCTCAAGACAATCAGGTGAAGCTCTACGGAAGAGTATTTGATTTGGTATCCAACCCGATCATCGTCGGCGACAATTTGGTGTTTGTGGACGCCCTGGAGCAGAAATCAGGTAAAGTCATGCGCATCCGCATTCCACCCACCATCGTGCAAATGGCAAGAATAAAACGCCGCGCAGCCTAAGCCAAAAACCCAGCCTGATTGTTTGCTGAAAAATCGCGAATAGTACTTATTGCCTCCCCGGGAAACCGAGGGGCGCGGAAGTTGGCCTGCCAAGTCCATTCGTTCACATCAGCGATGGTTTTGTTAAAAAGAAGTTTCACCTCAAGGCGGCGGTCTTCGGTGCGGCAGAAGCGGCTTGGGGCCTTATAGAAAAAAGGTCCGTCGGGGGCGCTTGGAGAGCGCTAACCCCGACGGACCCGTGAGAGAAATAACGGTCTACGTCTACTAGAGTCGCTTATGTTGGAATACTGTCAAAATTGACAGGTCTGATGGTTAATCGGGGTTCGCGTGTGGGCTGACATAGTTTCCCCATTTCACTCATCTCCCTGAGCGGCGATTTAGAGTGAAATTACCCTGTTTGCTGCAATTGACTAGGCAGGCCTCGAGGGATATGAAAGAAGCCCCAGTTCTTGCTTGCTTTTACGGAAAATCCACATCCAGCGCGTAAATTTCCTGCGTGCCGACGTCACGCACGAAAAGTCGGGAGTCCCCCGGCCCGTTGTCGGTCCAAGGGCCAAATTCGGTCCAATAGGCGGGGAACCCTTTGAAGCTAAATAACTCTTCGGGATGAGTATCACCTAGTTTCACACGCTTGCAAACGTCGTTGTTGGTCACGTACATAAGGTGACGGCTATCTGCGGTCCATGCCTCAAATCCGACGCCATCACGGTCATTGACCCAGTCTGACCAGTTCCGCGCCACAAAATCGTAAAGCACGATCTTTGTGGCATCGATATGGAAGTCTACGGCTGCCAAATAGTGGCCATCGGGAGACCAGCGCGGGCTGAACAGGCCACTGGATCCAGGAATTGCGGAGATCTGGCGCGTCTTTATATCCACGATTTCAATTTGAGAAGTCTGCGATACACTTGGGTTGCCGGTACTGAACGCGAGCTGATTACCATCCGCGGACCACGTGGGATCGCTTTGGTTTGTGTCTCCTGGAACTAATTCTTCTGCCGCCCCGCCTTGGGATAGGATCAGGGAAACCTTCCAGGGTTTTCCCTTTTTATCCGACATGTAGGCGATCAGCGTGGCATCGGGAGACCAGCGCGGCAGCATAGCGCGATCAGGTGGGTAGGTAAGCTGAATTCGATCACTTCCGTCTGCATGGCTGCGCCACAGTGTGTGGTCAACCAAGCTGGTGTAGGCGACCCATTTTCCATCGCGCGAGTAAGCCACATCCGTAGCAGGAAGGCCTCCAAGGAATGGAAGGAACTGCTTGGATGGAGGATCGTAGCGAACCAGTTCGCCGCGTGATTGTAAGCCGGCAAAAAGTAGCTTCTTGCCATCCGGAGTAATTGCACCGTTAAAGAACACGAGCGGACCGAAGGTAAGCTGCACCGGTTGTGAGGGTGATTTTCGGTAGATGCCGGGCGAATCTGAGATAGCGAAGAGATCGCCAAACATTCCTCTGCCCAGATTGCTCTGAAACACGTAGTATCTGCCGTCCGGCGTCCAGAAACCGCAACATTCTTGGGGCGGGTTATGCCAATCCTTCAAGATCGGATGTAGACCGGTGCCGTCGGTTCGGACCTCCCACAGGGAAGAACTACTGCCTTCCCTGCCAGCGTCCGTGAACCGAATTCGCTTGCCATCGGCAGAAAAGGCCAGACCCCAGGCGCGGCCTTGCGCTGAGGTCACGCGGACTGGATTGCTGCCATCGGCGTTTGCGACCAAAATGTCATGATCCTTCGCGAAGACGAGCTTCTGCCCGTCGCGCGACCAGGCCGCGGCATGAGACCAGGATATGCCTGCCGCGTTGGTGGTAACCGTTAAATCCCCAAACCTGCGCGCAGAACCCGCTGGGAGCGACAACATCCAAGCTGAGCCCACGATTGTGCCCGCCAGGAGTTGAGAATGATCCGGAGAAATATTCCAGATGTACAAGTCTTTGACCGAGGTGGGGAGAATTGAGGATTCGCCGCCGTTAAGAGCGGCTTGGGCAATCGAAACGCCTCCGTTTTCGTTTTCAGAAAAATAAATCCGCACACCATCGGTGACCACACAACACGGGTTTTTGCCCTCATATGTAAGCTGCGTGGAACCGATAATCCTGGGCTGAGCCGGCGGCATGAAATACCAGATTGCGATTGCCGCAATTGCAAGGGCGGCAGCCATCACCCACAGCAACCACCGACTCTTTCCGCGCGAACTTCTGACAGTGGCCGATGAGATTTCACTCTGATCCGCAACTCGCGCGGCACTAGAGGCTCGAGCGGCTTCCGGTGGTGCAGGTTGGGTCGGCGGGACAAGAAAGCGATATCCCCGCCGAGGCAGCGTTTCTATGAATCGCGGATTGTCGGCCTCGTCCCCCAAGGCTTCCCGCAGCTTGTTTACCGCCTTGTTGAGCCCATGCTCGAAATCGACAAACGTATCTTGTGACCAGAGCTTGTCGTGCAACTCCTCGCGGGTAACAATTTGGCCCGGCTTTTCTAGCAAGGCTACGAGGACATCGAAGGGCTGACCGGTGAGCTTGATTCGGATACCGCCGCGGCGCAGTTCGCCAGTGCGCCGATCGACCTCGAAGCTGCCGAAACGAATGATTCCGTCAGCGGGCACGGATTGGGAGAGCTTTGAGGGGCCTACATCCTCATTCATCACGTGGGTATTCCTAACCGCGCGGACAACTATAGCACTGCAGTAGAACGCTTCTGTTATGGAAGCGAGGGAGGAAGAGCAAGAACTTCCGATTCATCAGCTATTTGCAAAGGGATACACATTCAACCCGCAGGGGAGACGTGATCCATTGAGGTCCCTACCGGTTTGCGCAAAGGTTGGCCCATCGCGCGGCCCGGAACCAACGAAATTCCGAGTCGAACGAAAAAACCAATCAGGAGATGGTCATGAAAAACCTTCGCAATTTCGTGGTGTTGTTCTCTATCGTTCTCGGCGCAGTTGCGGTAAACGCCCAGGCTGCTCTTCACGGCACATTCCACCTGACCCGCGAAACCCGCTTAGGCAAAACGGTCCTTCCGGCCGGTAAATATACGTTCACCCTTAACTCTGCCCAGGGGCCGGTCGTGATCCAGTCTGTGGATGGAAAGGCTTCGGCGATCGCCATAGCAGAATCCATCGACGACGCCGCACCCGGCGGCAGTTATCTATTTATTACCGGTTCTGGCGCGGAAAGGATGGTGCGCTCAGTGAACCTGCCCCAGCTCGGGCGCTCGCTGATATTCAACCCGATTAGCCAGCGCGAGCGTGAAACTCTGTCTGCGCGTGCCTCGGAGACGGTTGCGGTGCAGATCGCGAAGAAGTAGGTTTTTGTAGAATCCGTGTCGCCGCCGAACATTCTTCGGTCGGCAAGGGATTGCATAAACCGTTTCCGTTGCTGGGGATGCGGGACTGAAAGCGGGGCGGCACTTAGCCCTCCCTAGATTTTTCGGAGCGCTAGTGATAAAGGGACGACAGCCAGTAGTAAATTCGCGGCCTAACAGCGAAAAAAGCAGAAAGACACGATTGGGCGCGCGCCCAAAAAAAAACGGCAAGTCAATGAACGCAGAGCGGTTAGGCCACGTTAATCGGACAACTGTCGATATCCCAATTACACTCATCATCAATCGAAACGTGGTATTTCCTGTTTTCAACATCGGGGTGTAGCGAAACGTTCAATTCCGGTCACCGCCGCCGTGTCGCTCTAGGCACAGCTTGCAGAAGGTAGGAGGTTCGCTATTGTCGACCACGTGCTTCACGGTTTCCTGCGACTGCAGATAAGCGTAGATATCCTTCAAATCTTGATCGCTCATGTGTCCGTACCATGCCCAGGGCATAATGCCGTGTAAAGCCCGCGCTTTAACATGTCCCGTGCGCATGACCGCGACAAACAGGTCTGGATCGTAATAGCCAATCCCGCTGGGAGCGAAC
>DASXIT010000203.1:0-25810 GCA_036497825.1 Candidatus Acidiferrum sp. | reverse complement strand
GCGCGGAAGGCGACCTTCGGGTTGTGCTTCGACAGCACCTTGGTTATCGCCGCCGTCAACGTGGTCTTGCCATGGTCAATGTGACCGATCGTGCCAATGTTGACGTGTGGCTTTGTTCGCTCAAACTTTTCCTTCGCCATTTGTCTTCATCCTTTGCCCAAGCCGCATTTGCACCTCGCGACTTGCGCCAAACTTTGGAGCGGGGGACGGGATTTGAACCCGCAACCATCACCTTGGAAGAGTGAGACTCTACCGTTGAGTTACCCCCGCCCAATTTAAAACTTTGCCCGCTCCCCGAACAAAAACTGCAACCAATCTGGAGCCTGAGACCGGGATTGAACCGGTGACCTCGTCCTTACCAAGGACGCGCTCTACCAGCTGAGCTACCCAGGCCGAACTTTAAGAACAGCAAAAGCTAGCTTCGATGGCGCACGATTTCTTGACCGGCTTGGCGCCTCGTTTCGTACCGCTTTCGAACATCGCATTTGCGAGATCCTGCGGCGTTACCCGTTCCGCCGTTCGCCCTTATCGAGCGGCGTTGCTGCTCTCCGGGACTTGCATCGCGGAGGTTGAATCCTGGTGGACGGGGAAGGATTCGAACCTTCGTAGCCCGCAAGGAGCGGCAGATTTACAGTCTGCTGGTTTTAGCCACTCACCCACCCGTCCGCGAAAAATTAAGTGACACCTGCTGCATGTGCCAAGTTGTTGCCAACCGTGATGTATCCGGGAGCGCGGAAAGCGAAAACACAAAACGGACTCGTGTCAAGAGACACCAGCCCTTTTATGTTAGCATGACGGGAATCGCTCCGCTCACTCCCCCTAAAAAATGGTGGAGCTGGCGGAGGGAATTGAACCCCCGACCCTCTGATTACAAATCAGATGCTCTACCAGCTGAGCTACGCCAGCGCTGCTCAAACCGCACAAGAATAGCAGATTGGACACACTTATTGCAATAGGTGGGGCAAAAGCAACGGAGCAAGTCATGAACCAAAACTGTGGAAATAAACAGCCGGACTGTGAATTCATTGAACAGAGGTAACATCCTTATAATGAATGAATTATGGGGTTATCTACCGGGAAGCCCTTAGTCGGTATCCACAGCCTGCTTCTAGGAGACTGGATTGCCTCAAATAATCCTTGGATTCCGTATCGGGATTTGCCCGGTTATGACACGATATTCCGAATCTAGCGGATGAGAAATTTGGAGCATGGTTCTTTGGAAATTATGAATAGAAGAGCACGGTTCGCCACTGCCGCAGGAATAGTAGTACTGCTGCTTGCGGGTGTTTTTGCGTATCGCCATTGGCATTCGAGTGGGTTCTCGGGAACTCGCGACGAAATTCTTTCTTTGATGCCGAACGATCCAACCTCCGTCGTGTTCCTGGACCTTGTCCAATTCCGCTCGTCCAATTTTCTTCCTCAATTGCTGAGTTGGGCTCCAGGATTTCCGGCCGAAGAAGACTACGTAAAGTTTGTGCAAGCCACCGGATTCAATTACGAGCGCGATTTGGATCGAGTGGCCCTCGCATTTACTCGGCAAGGAAATTCCTCAACCGTTTTTGCCGTGGCCGACGGGCGTTTCGATCGTAAGAAAATTGAAGCGTACGCCGCGCAATCCGGTGAACGCATCAACAATCAAAATGCGAAGAATAACCATATTGTGTTTGCCTTGAATCTGAAAAATTCCACCCACAAATCTTTCTTTACTTTTTTGCGCGACGATCGAATCGCCTGGACCGACGATCCCGCGTACGCAGCTCTATTTCAGCAAGCTTACAGTTTTGTCGGGAAAAAGGACTGGAAGGAACACTTTGCCAGGCTTGGAGGAACTGCCGTATTTGCGGTGATTCGCCAGGATGAGGCAACAACGGAAATGCTCGCGCAGCAAGCGCCCGGCGGATTTCGCTCGCCGCAACTCGCCTCGCTCGTCAGCCAATTGCAGTGGATCACCATCGGTGGAAAGCCAGAGGGAGAAGACCTACGGGTGGTGATGGAAGGGCAAAGCGCGACAGAATCGACCATTCATCAACTGAAAGATTTTCTCGGCGGAATCTTGTTGTTAGCCCAAGTGGGATTGAATGGACCAAAGAACCGGAAAGAGATGGATCCCCAGTTGAGAGAAGCTTATTTGAATCTATTGAAAACCGCGGAAGTGGAAAATGTGGATCGGGGTACGGAAAAGTCAGTGCGGGTGATACTTCAAATCACACCCTCGTTTCTAGAGGCAGTGAAAAAGGCAAGTATGACCGGTGCAGCAAACGGGCATTAACAAATAATTGATACGGTGATGTGGATTCGGGCTAGTCGCCGGCGGTAGGTGGATTGGACTTCATGTAGCGCCAGGGATTGACCGGCGCGTTGTTCACGCGAACTTCATAATGAACGTGCGGGCCTGTGGAGCGGCCGCTGATTCCTGCGTAGCCAATCACTTCGCCGCGCTTGATACGCGTTCCAGCCACAACCGCGTAGGAAGAAAGATGCGCGTACCAGGTGGTTAGACCGAAACCATGTTCCACAATGACTACCCGACCATACCCTGTGTGCGTGTCAGCAGTAACAACCACGCCGTCTGCAGTAGCGTGTACCGGCGCACCGTAATCCGCAGCAACGTCAACGCCAGTGTGAAATGCGCCTTCACCAGAGAACGGGTCGAGCCGCTCGCCAAAGCCATCCGTAATGTGCCCAAGAACAGGCCAGGTCGAGGGAGTGTAATTGGAATCTGCAAAGAAGGCCGCAGGCATCATGCGTAGCGCGCCCGAAGAAATCGCAATGGCGGCAGCGTTACGCTTTAAAAAAGAATACTGCTGAATCGAGCGGTCAAAGGAATCCTTGGAAGTGGCCACATCATCGTCGGCCTGGTCAAAGGCGGCCGGGTGATACCGCAATACGCCGTAAGTCATGGCGACTTCGGTGGCCAGGGATTGCAACGAATCCAGACGCTGGTTGGTATCTTTTACAGTGGACTGTAGATCGCGGTATTGCTTCTTGAGATTTTCCTGGTCGTGGCGCAGGGCGTTGTAATTCCCCACCTTCCACAACATCCGACTGTAAGAACCGACAGCTGCCACTACGGTAATGCTGCCAATCAGCGCCAACGCTGTCAGGCCATGGAGGACATAGGCCGGAATGATTAGTTTCCGTAGCTTGCCCGGTGTCGACGCAATATAAAATGTGTAATTCTTGCCGCTAATCACGGGTTGGCCCCCTCAGGCCGTCGTTCCAACTTAATTTAGAGATGCGGGCCATGATCCCTGTTGCCCGCCAAAGCCAGAATACCGTCTCAAGATCTGACCGGTAAGGCTAATTCCGTTATGAACGTATATTAAATTTTGTAGGAGACTCCCGTCAACCCTGTATTTTCAGAAAATAGGGCAGCCCCTGGAAAACTGTCCACTGGTCATTTGTACAGGTTGCGATAGGATTATCCACAACTGGAGCCAAATGACCCGACCGGTTGATGAAAAAGACCTGTTACGCAAGATCATTCGGGCTTTCCCTTCTGCCGGGAAGAACGCCCCCGGCATGCCATTGGATGACGACGCGGCGGTATTTTCCCCCCGAGTCGGTTACCAGACGATTTTGACTTGTGACTGGATGCTGGAGGGCTCACATTTCTTACGGCACAAGCATCCGGCCGATGCCGTGGGCTGGAAATGCCTGATGCGTGCTACTAGCGATATCGCGGCAATGGGTGGCGTACCTCGCTACTTTCTGCTTAGTTTGGCAATTCCGCAAAGCCTGAGCGGAAGATGGCTACCGGAGTTTTTCCGCGGGTTGCAGCGTGCGACCATTGCCTTGAACTGCAAACTGGCCGGAGGTGACACCACCCGCCGGAATGATATTTTGATCAGTGTGACGGTGATCGGTGAGATTGCCAATGGGCTGGCGATTAGACGCTCCGGTGCTAAGCCAGGAGACCAACTTTTTGTGACTGGCACCTTGGGAGAGGCTGAACTTGGGTTAAAGATGTTGCGCCACCAGCGAGGATTTGCAAGACCGAAAAATCCGCCGCTGAGGAAGCACTTATATCCCGAGCCACGATTGGCGGTGGGACAGTGGCTGGCGCGAAACCGGTTAGCTAGTGCCATGATGGATTTGTCGGACGGATTATCGTCCGATCTGCCGCGGCTTTGCGAAGCAAGTGGCGTTGGGACAAAAATTGTGACCGAACAATTGCCGGTTAGCTCCTTGGTTGTGGGCCAAGAGGCGTTATCACTGGCACTACATGGCGGAGATGATTACGAATTGTTGTTTGCGGTGAGGCCAAAGAAGGCGAATAAGATTCCCCGCGAATATAACGGGATTTCGTTGACGCATGTCGGTGAAATTACGCCCGGAAAAAAAATCCAATTGGAGAAGAGGAGTAAGGTTAGCTCACTCACCGCTGGGGGATGGGATCCCTTCCGCAAATGAGAGAATTGGAACCAATCTAGCGATTACCTTCTGTTTACTCTTAGTTTCAAAGAGAGACGATCTGCCGCTTAAGCCAATCGCAACCTCCAAACTCAAGCCACAGTCAAGAGTGACTGTTCCACAAATGATTTGAAACTAATTTGGCGGACTTACGGACGAAGTTGTTGTCGACGATGGTGGTGGAGGGGTCGGCTTAGGTTTGGGTGCGGGAACTTCTTCTTCGGGAGTTGTGTCAGGCACGTCGACATGAACGTTGTGCTCTGCTGCTTGCTGCTCCAACGTAACCACGTTGGCGAAATCAAGCACAGGTATTCCTGCCATGCCACGCTGCATAAACTCGATCCAGATGGGAAGCGCAGCTTGTGCTCCGGATTCTCGTTTTCCCAATGAAATCTGTTTATCGTCGTAGCCAACCCAGACGCCAGCAGTGATTTGTGGCGTGAAACCGACAAACCACGCGTCGGTGAAGTCCTGAGTGGTGCCTGTCTTTCCACCGGCTGGGCGGGCAATTGTTTTCGCCTTCATCGCGGTGCCGAACTGGACGACTTCTTCCAGCATTGCGGTCATCGTATGCGCCACATCCGGCGAAAGCACATCGTGAACTTCAGGATGCGCATCTTCTAGCAGTGCGCCGTCGTAGCTGGTGACGCGGCGAATCATGTGCGGATCGATGCGAATACCTTCATTGGGGAAAACAGTAAAGGCGGAGACGTGCTCGATCAGGCGCATGTCAGCGGCTCCGAGAGCCAGCGGCAAGTACGGTGGAAGAGACGCAGTAATGCCGAAGCGCTTGGTCATGTCGACAACCGAATTGATGCCAATCTTCTCGGCCAGCTTTACCGCGGGTACGTTTCGCGAGCCCGCCAGCGCCCGACGAAGCGTAATCGTGCCTTCAAACTTTTCGTCATAGTTATGCGGCGAGTACGGTTGGCCGCCGCTGATGACGGTGAACGGCGCATCGACGATGGTGTCAAATGGCGAAGAGCCTTTCTCGATTGCGTCAGCATAGACGTAAACCTTGAAAGAGCTGCCAACCTGACGATAGGCCTGCGTGGCGCGATTGAACTTGGAGTCTTCGAAACTATAGCCGCCAACCATGGCTTTGATTTCGCCTGTAGCGTTGTCGATGGCGATCATGGCGGCTTGCGGTGCGGGTTGTTGCTCAAGCTGCAGGCGCGCGGTAGTTTCACGAAGCTCTTGCACGGAAAATTGCGCGAGGTCGCCGACACTGAGAATTTCGCTAGGCTTTTTGTGACCGGTCCAGGCAATGTCCGACGGAGAAAGAATGGCGCGATAAGAACCTACCTTGACAGTGGCGCTTTTGTCGTCGACCGCAAGGATCAAGCCAGTGGTGTAACTTCCCTTTTCGATGGGATGGCGCCAGTCGTCATCTTCGTAGGTGTCGAGCCTGCCGAGATTGTCTTTCAAAACGTTGGCCAGTTTGTCGCGCCAGCCATGGCGGCGATCGTAAATGTGAAGTCCGTCACGAATGGCTTGGTTGGCGGCTTTTTGCATTTGAATGTTCAGCGTGGTGTAGACGCGCAGGCCGCGCTCGTGAACGGCTTCGGTGCCGTAAGTGGATTCCAGGTATTTGCGAATTTCTTCAAAGAAGTAAGGAGCTAAATCGTTGCGCGGATATTGGATGTGCAAGCCCAGTGGCGTCTTCCGGGCCGCAGTTTCTTCGGCAGGAGTGATTTTTCCCTCATCCATCATTTGATGGATCACCAGATTGCGACGGGCGAGTGCTCCTGAAGGATTATTGATCGGCGAATATTTTGGGCCATTCACCATTCCCGCAAGCAGGGCAGCTTCCTGAAGATTCAAGTCAGTGACCGATTTGCCAAAATAAAATTCGGATGCCGCAGCGAAACCATAATTGCCGTGCGCGAGATAAACTTGGTTGGCGTACATGGTGAAGATTTGCGGCTTGGTGTAGCGACGCTCAATTTGCAAGCCGAGGAGCATTTCCTGGGCCTTGCGGCGGAAACTACGGTCGCTGCGATCAAGAAACAGGTTGCCGGCAAGCTGCATGGTGATCGTGCTGGCGCCTTCGGCTTTGCGGCGTTTCAGAATGTTGCGATAGGCGGCGCCGGCCACGCGGGGGAAATCCACCCCCCAGTGATCTTCGAAGTGTTGATCCTCAATGGCACAGACCGCGTTGTAGAGAACTTTGGGGGTCTGCTCCCAGGTCATCAGGATGCGCCGCTGCAAAGCGAAGCTACCGACCAGTTGGCCATCATCGGCATAAATTTCCGTGACGACGTTGGGGCGATACGTTTCCAGCGCATGAATTTCCGGCAGATCGCTCTCATAGACGAACAGCAATCCCACTGCAGCACCCAGCGCGATAGAGCAGAGCAACAGAAATGCCAGGGCAACGCGGTCAATCAGTTTCCAGCCGCGGAGGCGCAATGTGATGGGAGGAAGGCTCAGCATCAAAGAAAAATACTATCGCAGAAAATGAACAACTGGGCGAATTCGGGTAGAAAGAGTTTCCATGAATAAAGGATTACAGGGAGGAATAATACTTCTCGCCGGCGCAGGCTCGGCACAGGGTGCGGCCACCGACGAGTACTTCGCGCTTGAAATTAATGCCTTCGCCGCATTCGGCGCAGACTACGCGGGGCCCTTTGAACCCGGGAAGATCTTCGGGGTGGATTTCGACCTTCACCCATTCCTTGGAAAACAGAATGTCATCGGACAGTCGCGCGTAGGCTTTCTGCTGGCCCGCGTCCTTTGGAAGTTCGGGGAACATCTCTTTGGCGGCTTGCTTCGACGATTCCTTGGCGGCGATGCGAACCGCGCGGCCAGTTTGCAGATCGCAAAAAGTGGCGGCGACTTTGCCCCAGTCGCGAAATTTCAAGGCGCGCTTCCCGAGCCGCGAGTTGGCAACTAGCGCGACAGCATCGGTCACGCAGCGATCGATCTCTACGTAAGTAACAATGCGCTTGCGGTCGGCGATGGGATCGTCAATTCCCAATTCCTGTAACCCCAGCATGGCTAGGCGAACGCCAAGGACTTGCCCGGCACAAAGGTGTCCGTGAGCGACAGTGGCGAGTTCGAGGTATTCGGGAAGAGTCTTCATATGATGGCTAGCTTCTTGCGAATCTGTTCCTCTTTTACTTCTTGCCTGTCCTTCTGAGTGCATCGTCTTTGATGCGCGAAGAACCTCAAATCAAGCCGACGCCTCTGGCGCTGCCGCCGACCACGGGTGTGGCTTACGCGCTTCCTGATAGGCAAAGACAGTCATGAGTACAGCCAGCAACAACAGTGCTCCGTCGCGAAGCACAGTCATCCCCGTCAGTGGCTCGGGTTTGGCAAAGCAGCCACAGTTAATTTGTAATCCCATGGAATACGCCCGAACTACGCTGGCGAAAAAGCCGCCTATGATCAGGGTGATCAAGGTAGCCCAGACCCGAAGTTGCCAACCTATCAGCAGTAACAGGCCAAGGGCAATCTCTGCAAATGGTAGCGTGCGCGCCACGAAAAGAACTGCCGGTGGTGACAGGATTTGGTAGGAATCAATTTGAAGCGCAAACAGAGAGATGGCGATGGGCAGTTGCGGCCGAGGCGTCATGTCTGGCCGGAAGAGCTTCGCGTATCCCGCATAAATAAAGATGGCGGCGAGGATGATGCGCCCTAGCCAGATGATGATACGTCGGAAGTTGAAAGGGGCTGATTGCATCATGGAAGCATTCTCGGTTCTCGAAGAAAAAGCAGATTCCTCGCTTTGCTCGGAATGACAAACTCTACGACCCTGCCAAATATTGAACAGCCCTAAAGAATTTCCCTATTTTTGCGCTACCAGTTGGTCCAGAAAAGTCTTCAACACGTCATAATTCACGAATCCCACCACAGGAAACGACTGGCCGCCTTTCGTATGCAACCAGGTCGTCGGCGTTTGGTTTATGGCATAAACTTGGCCAAGCTGCTTGTCCTTCTCAATGAAAGGTTCCAGGGTCTTGCCATCAACCAGCGCCTGCACTCTCTTCATTTCCGCCGGAGATAACACGGCGGCTACGGTTCCCTTCACGTCGCCGCTAGCCTCCCATTTTTCCTGGTTCTGGAATAAAGCGACTTCCACTACATCATCCTTCCCGATGTGCGCGGCAGCGCGAGAGTAACTCGCAGCGACCCGCGAGTACGCGTGCATGGGCAGCGGGAAATCACGATGAACCAGATATATTTTCCCGGTGTTGACGTAATCGTTGGCGACTCTTTGCATTGTGCTGGTGAAGAGCTGCTTGCACGCGGGGCACTGAAAATCGCTGAACACTTCCATGGTGACGGTAGCGTTCTTCGAACCCATTGCTTTGCTGGGGTCGATGTCATTGACGCCGTTTACAGAGATGACGGTGACAGGCGCTGCGGCTGGCTCCGTCGCCTTTGCGGCGGTTGCCGTGGATTTCTTCGCGGCGGTTTGTGACTTCTGACTGGGAGGGGCGGCCAGCAGGATGACTGCAAACATCGTGGACAACACAACGGCAAGGGCAGGGACAAGCGGCAGCCTACGGTTCAAGGATTCCTCCGAATCAAACTCTTAAATGGAGATAGATGAAATCTTCTGCAGAGTAACACAGGTTTAGACGCGAGAAGGGCTTGGCGAGATGGTTTGAGGCAGGAGCTTGGGCAGACAACCGCGCAGACCGAAAGAACATTTGCTCGAAGCCAAGCTCTAGATAGTGCTGAATAGTGTCCGCCAGGCGCCCGTAAACTAATGAAAAATAATGCTTTATATTCTATATCAAATAACTTGACAATGTTACACTCAACTTGTATAGTGTGCAAGGTTTTGCGAGGCACGAACCCGGCTGAGCCCTTCCAGGCTCAGAGGAAACTAGAAATCCTGCGCCTCCAGCGAGAATCGAAGCCTTGGATGTTTGGCTTGAATCAAAGGATTCTGTAGACAGGAATTTTGAGGGGAAAGGAACAAGGATATGAGTAAGACGATTGGAATTGACCTGGGAACGACAAACTCCGTTGTTGCGGTGATGCAAGGGGGAGAGCCCGTGGTGATCCCCAACCAGGAAGGTGGAAGAACCACGCCTTCGGTGGTGGCGATCACGAAGACGGGCGAGCGCCTGGTGGGCCAGGTAGCGAAGCGCCAAGCGGTAACCAATCCCGAGAACACGATCTATTCGATCAAGCGGTTCATGGGGCGGCGCTACGACGAAGTAGCAGAAGAAATGAAGCGCGTTCCCTACAAAGTAGTGAAGGGCAATCACGATGACGCTCGCGTGGAAATAGCCGGCAAGGTTTACAGCCCGCCGGAAATCTCCGCGATGATTTTGTCCAAGCTGAAGACGGCCGCCGAGGATTTTCTTGGTGAAAAGGTGACCAAAGCAGTCATCACCGTTCCCGCGTATTTTAATGACGCGCAACGGCAAGCCACCAAGCAAGCTGGAGAAATTGCTGGCCTGGAGGTTCTGCGCATCATCAACGAACCGACTGCGGCCGCCTTGGCTTATGGCTTGGAAAAGAAGAGCGACGAAACGATTGCGGTGTATGACTTGGGCGGCGGCACGTTCGACATTTCGGTCCTGGAAGTTGGCGCCGGCGTTGTCGAAGTGAAGTCCACCAACGGCGACACCCACCTGGGCGGCGACGACGTTGACCAGAAGATCGTGGACTGGCTGATTGACGAGTTTAAAAAAGAGCACGGCATTGACCTCGGCAAAGACAAGATGGCGCTGCAACGCCTGAAGGAAGCCGCGGAAAAGGCCAAGATCGAGCTATCCCAGATGATGGAGACGGAAATCAATCTTCCGTTCATCACCGCTGGCGCCAGCGGCCCGATCCACATGCAACAGAAGCTGACCCGGACGCGCTTGGAAGACTTGATGCGCGACCTGCTGGACCGTTCCATGAAGCCGGTGAAGCAGGCTTTGGAAGACGCCAAGATGACGCCGAGTGATATTCAAGAAGTTGTGCTGGTTGGCGGCTCGACGCGTATTCCGAAGGTGCAACAACTGGTCAGCACGTTCTTTGGCGGCAAAGAGCTGCACAAAGGCGTGAACCCCGATGAAGTCGTGGCAGTCGGCGCGGCCATTCAGGGCGCAGTGCTGGCGGGCGAAGTGAAGGACATTCTCTTGCTCGACGTTACCCCGCTGTCGTTGGGCGTGGAAACCTTGGGTGGAGTCATGACCGTGCAGATTCCCCGCAACACCACGATCCCGACGCGCAAGGTAGAAACCTACTCGACGGCTTCCGACAATCAACCGGGCGTAGAAATCCACGTGATGCAGGGCGAACGCAAATTCGCGAAGGACAACCGTTCACTCGGTACTTTCAAGCTGGACGGAATTCCGCCTGCTCCACGCGGCACCCCGCAGATTGAAGTCACCTTTGACATCGACGCTAACGGTATCTTGAACGTCAGCGCGAAAGACAAGGCGACCAACAAGGAGCAGAAAATCACCATCACGGCTTCAACCGGCTTGAGCAAGGAAGAAGCGGAGAAAATGCGGACGGAAGCGGAATCACATGCCGAAGACGACCGCAAGCGGATGGAAGAAGTGGAAGCACGCAACCGGCTGGACGGCATTGTCTACCAGGCGGAGAAGACCATCCGGGAAAACCGCGACAAGCTTGCCGAAGGCGACGTAAAGCAAGCCGAAGAGGCGCTCGAAGACGCGAAAAAGGCCATGGGCGAAGGTAATGTGGCGCGGCTACGTTCTGCGACAGAGAATGTGGAAAAGACGCTGCACAAAATGGCCGAAGAGCTGTACAAGAAGGCACAAGCGGCTGGCGGCGCAGAGCAGGCAGGCGCGGCTGGAGCGGGCGCGGCTTCAGGAGCATCGAGTGGAGGCGGAGCGCCGCAAGGCGGAAAGCCCGGCGACGTGATTGACGCTGAGTACGTCGATGTGGACGACAGCAAGAAGCCGAACTAATAAGCAGCCGTCTCATGACGGACTTTCAGTGGGAAAGTCTTAAGCGGCAGAAGTCTTCAGGAGACAGAAGTCTTAAAGGCAGAGGTCTTTAGGAGGTCGGAACTTCAGCTCCGACGTAAGAACAGCCCAGAACTTGGGCTTTAGCCCCTGAAGACACTCTGTCGTTATGAGACAAACTGCTTAGAGCAATAGATTAAGGTAGCGGATGGGTCTGGCACTTAGCGATGAACGCGTAGGTGCTGGACCCGTTTGCACGAGAGAGAAGGCTCTCCACCTTCACGGATGAGCCGACATAACGAGACTCATGGCGACTGGAACAAAAAAGAATTATTACGATTTGCTGGGTGTGGATCGTAAAGCCACGGCAAAAGATATTCGCGCAGCCTTTCGAAAGCTCGCGCGCAAATATCATCCCGATCTAAATCCCGGCGATAAAGCTGCCGAGGAAAAATTCAAAGAGCTGCAGGAAGCCTACGACGTTCTTTCCGACACCAAGAAGCGCGGCATTTACGATACCCACGGATTTTACAGCGACAATATGCCGCCCCCAGGATATGGACCGGGCCAGGAAACCAGCGGCAGCGACGTTAACTTCGATTTTGGTGGATTTGATTTTGGCGGCGCGCAGACCGCTGGCCAGTCAAGTGGCTCGAGCTTCCGCGATTTGTTTGGACAATTCTTTGGCGGGCGCGGCGCGGTCATGGAGCCGGAGCAGGAAATCGGGGGTGACCTGGAATATCAGATCGAAATTGATTTTTGGGATGCGGTGCGCGGCGCGATAAAAAAATTGCAGATTACCCGCATGGATTCCTGCGAAACGTGTCACGGAACCGGCGCGATTGGAACTCCGCAGACTTGTCCCACATGCAACGGCACCGGCTCAATCCAGCAGACCGCTGGCAAAATGCGTTTCAACGTACCCTGCAATCGCTGCGGCGGTACCGGGAAATTGCGCACTGCTTGCAGAACTTGCGGCGGCGAAGGCCGGGTGCGACGCACCGAAACCATTGATGTGCGCATTCCGGTCGGCGTAGCAAATGGCGGAAGAGTTCGCGTGCCCGGCAAAGGAAACGCCGGCACTTTGGGCGCGCCTTCGGGGGATTTGTATCTGCGCGTAGTCGTGCGGCCGCACGAGTTTTTCGAACGTCGCGGCAACGATCTCTACACCAAAGTTCCGATTACGGTTCCGGAGGCTTCTTTGGGAGCGAAGATCGAAGTGCCCACAATTGATGGACGTTCGCTGGTGCGCATTCCACCCGGCACGAACAGCGGGCGCACTTTGCGACTAAAGGAAAAAGGCGTACCTAGCGCGCGTAAAGATGGAGCGCGCGGCGATCAGTATGTCGAGATTCAGGTAATCGTGCCGGAGCCAACCGACGAACGCGTGCGCAACTTGATGAAGGAATTAGAAGAAGTGGCGCCTGCAGATCCGCGCAAAGATTTATTTACCAAGGCGGGGGTTTGAGGAGAGCAGTTATAAGTTCTAAGTTCTAAGTAAGGCGAACTGTTCGCGCTTAGATTGGACTTCAAATTATTTTTTCTCCGGAGGGAATGGTTATAAGTTCTTGAGTTCTAGGCCCTAAATAACGAGAAACTTCGTGTTTTACTTAGAACTTAAAACTTATTGCTTAAAACTTCGAACATGCCGCCAAAAGCGAAAAGACAGCGAGCCAAAGCCGGATACATGATCAGCGCAGTGGCTGAATTGTATAAACTGCACCCGCAAACATTGCGATTGTACGAGCGCGTGGGATTGTTGAAGCCTTCGCGGTCGCAAGGAAATACCCGGCTCTACACCGATTCGGATCTGGAGCGCCTGGACGTGATACTCACGCTGGCTCGCGACATGGGCGTGAACCTGGCCGGGATTGAGATTATTTTGAACATGCGCGAAAAAATGATCGAGATGGAACGCCAGATGGGCGAGTTTGCGCAGGTAGTCCAGCAAGAACTAACGCGCATGGCCCGCACTGGCGAAAAAGTACCCAACACCGCGATCGTCCGCGCCGTCCCCCGCGTAGTGAAGTGAGAAGTATCCGACTGGCACAATATTCACAAACCTGTCATCCCGAGACCCGCGCCTCCTGCAGGCGAGTGATCCGCTTTGAATTGATTCGCTCCAAAAGCAGATCCCTACACCGTTTAAAAAGCAAACGGTGTAGGGATGACAGATTCTAAAACAGCCACCCGCAACGCCACCCTCCCGATGCAGGGGCACGGCACTGCCGTGCCCGTCTTGGGGTTTCTTACCCGCGAAGGTTTATGCCAGCGCGTTTAGCAAAATGGTCCGAGAGATCGGAGCATTTTTATTTTGTGCACAGATTTCCGCTGATAACCACATTGTAGCGACAAGAAAGCGGTCGTATGATGACGATAGGTTCTTGTGGGGCGGCTTTACGTTTATCCTGAGGGTGCGAAGGGCCGGCCACTTTAGCTCAGAGGAACACCGGGTGGCACAGACACTCTTGTCTGTGCTCTTGGGTTACGCCGCTTTTCTCTGCGTCTCAGTGTCTCTGCGTTATCTTTTGATTCTTATCCAAGAGCCCGTAGAAATTTGAAGGAGTAACCCAAAGGGCGGCGTAAAGCCGCCCCTCGGGATGGGACTAAATGGCCAAAGAGAACTGCGTGTTGTGCAAGGGAACCGGCTGGAAACTGCTGCCGCGTAAAGACGGCGCAGGCAAGGTCGCCGTAGCCTGCGAATGCGGAATGGAAGAGCGCGCAGGCAAAGTAATGGAGCGGGCCCGCATTCCCAAACGTTATGAACATTGCGATTTCGAAAGCTACGTCACCGACTTGGCCGACGGAAAAACCTGGCTGCCACAACATGAAAAATCCCTGAAGAACGCCAAAATGGTGGTGCAAGGATTTTTGCGCGATTATCCCACCGCCGAAAAAGGTTTGCTGCTGATTGGTTCCTCGGGTGCCGGGAAAACGCACTTGGCCGTGGCCGCGCTCAAAGAACTAATCCGCCGAGGGCACGGCGGCCTGTTTTGCGATTACCGCGAATTGCTGAAAGAGATTCAGGCCAGCTACAACCCCGCCAGCGAATCGACCGAGATGACCATCCTCGAGCCGATTCGCACCACCGAAGTTCTGGTCCTCGACGATTTGGGTGCCAGCAAGCCTTCCGATTGGGTCCGCGACATTGTCGGCATCGTGCTGAACGCCCGCTACAACGAGAACCGCACCACCCTCATCACCACAAATTATTACGATGAAACCGCCACTCCAGAACCGGGAGCGCGGTTGCCTGGCGGACGCCACGTCGTGGTGAAGGAAGACACGCTGGCCGATCGCATCGGCACGCGCATGAGGTCACGCCTCTACGAAATGTGCCGCACCGTAGAAGTCAGCGCCCCCGACTTCCGCAAAGAAATGGGCCACGCCCACGGCGCACGGGTGTAAGAGTGACGGACCAGCGGTAGTAATATGACGACTGTTAGAGAGGCAATCGCTAAGGCAGAACAACTTCTTCCTGGCCATGCAGCGCCAGAGGGCACAGAGGACGCTCGCTGGCAAGGCTATCATTGAAATAGCCATGTTCGTTCCTCTTGAGCCCAAAGCGATCTGGCCATTCGTCTTGAAATGGGGCTCGCACGACGACGAAGCCGTCAGAATGGCCATAGCAACCTGCTTGCTCGAAGATCTCCTACAACACCATTTTGATCTTATGTTCTCGCGCGTTGAAACTGCTGCCAAATCCAATGTTTGGTTCGCAAAAACAACCGCGATGTGCTGGAATTTCGGCGAAGCGAAAGAACCAACTAATTCAGTCAAGTTTGATCACTTGTGCTCAGAGATCCGCAAAAAGTCAGTTTAGTTTTCCGGAGCCGCGCCAATGGGTCATTGAGAGAGGCCGGAATTTGTCAACCAACACAATACCGCGTTGATTGACAGCGCAACACGTGACGTATATCCTTTGATGGGTGTTAGGGTGCATCGTTCCCCCAATGTTCGTGCATCCAAGTGACAGCTAACGAGTTACTTCGACGCAGTGAAGTGCAATGTCCTGTACTGCCCCGTTGTAACCCTCCTTGCATTACCCCAGTAGGGATTCAGCAAGGATTGACTCGACAAAAAACAGGGATACAAATCCCGGAGGCGTTTCAATATGTTATTTGACCAAGAGAACCCCGTATCTTCAGCAGCAGCCGCAGCAGAGCAAGATCCCGATCACAACACGAAAACCGAAGCCGCACCGAATGCAGTAGTGACGCATGAGGCGGAAGCTTCGCATGCGACTGAACCGGCACACGAAGCACCGGCAGCGGCCGAGCACGTGCACCCCGATGAGGCGCACGCCAAGGCCGAGACTCACGCAGCAAACGCGACCGTCGATGCCGAAGCCGCCGCAGCAGCGGAAGAAGCCGCTGGCGCGGAAGAGATGAGCAAGCTGATCGATCAGTACAGCGAGCCTCAGGCTGAAACAACCAACAACGAAATCATTGAAGTAAAAGTGGTCGCCTACACAGAACACGGCGTGGTCGTGGACCTCGGCGGAAAGACCGAAGGCCTAATCCCTGCCGCGGAATTCGCCGAAACAGAAATTCCCCGCCCAGAACCGAATGCCACGATTGAAGTACAACGCACCGGCGAGACGAAGGACGGCTTCGTCATCGTGTCGTATCAGAAAGTTTATCGCCGTCGCACATGGGAAAAGATTGACGCTCAGTACAAGGCCAAGGAAACCATCACCGCGAAAGTGGTCGACCGCATCAAGGGCGGCCTAGTGGTGGACGTTGGCGGCGTGCGCGCGTTCTTGCCCGGTTCGCAATACGACCTGCGACCAACGCAGAATCTCGATGGATTAATCGGCACCGAAGTTCAGGTGCGCATCACCAAGCTGAATCGCCGCCGCGGCAACGTGGTGGTGAGCCGCCGGGCATTGCTGGAAGAAGAGTTGCACGCCAAGCGCGCGGAGTTGATGGAGAACCTGAAGGAAGGCCAGATCGTTCACGGCACCGTGAAGAACGTCACCGACTACGGCGCTTTCGTCGATCTCGGCGGCATCGATGGCTTGCTGCACTTGACCGACCTGAGCTGGGGCCGCGTGCGCCATCCGAACGATGTAGTGAAGCCGGAGCAGGAACTCGACCTCATCATTCTGAAATTTGATAAGGACAAGCAGCGCGTCTCTCTCGGGCTGAAGCAAATGACCAAGGATCCCTGGGTTGACGCGGCCGAGCGCTATCCGGCAGGTGGCAAGTACAAGGGTAAGGTTGTCGGCGTCGTGGATTACGGCGCGTTCGTCGAGCTCGAGCAAGGCATCGAAGGGCTCGTGCACGTAACAGAAATGAGCTGGCAGAAGAAGGCCGCGCATCCATCGAAGATTGTGAAGGCTGGCGAAGAAGTGGACGTTGTGGTTCTCGACATCAAGCCGAGCGACCGACGCGTTTCTCTGGGCATGAAGCAAGCACAGGCGGATCCCTGGCTGCTGGTGGCGGAAAAGTATCCCGTCGGCACTGTGGTCACCGGAAAAGTTCGCAACATCGCGGAATTTGGCGCGTTCATCGAAATCGAAGAGGGCTTCGATGGTTTGGTCCACGTTGGCGATGTCAGCTGGACCGGCCGCGTGAAGAATCCACACGAAGTATTCAAGAAGGGCGAGCCGATTACCGCGAAGGTGTTGCGCATCGATCCGGAGAATCGCCGCGTGTCGTTGGGCATCAAGCAGGTTAACGACATCTGGGGCGACTGGTTTAAGTCGCACAAGGTCGGCGACGTGGTGAAAGGTAAGGTTTCTCGCATCGCGACGTTCGGCGCCTTCGTCGAATTGGGCGACAATATCGAAGGCCTCTGCCACAACACCGAAATCGAAGAGCGCAAGCGCCGCGACGACAATGCCTCCAGCTTCCGGCCAACCACCGGACCGCTAAAGAGCGCGGGACCGCTGGAGCCGGGCAAGGAGTACGATTTCAAGATCATCAAGATCAGTTCGGAATCACGCCGCATTGGCTTGAGTTATCGCGCAGCCGTTCGCCAGATCGAACGCAAAGAGATTGACCAGTACAAGTCGTCGAAGTCCTCGGCGACCGCCACCATCGGCGACGCGATGAAGCAGAAGCTCGCTTCCCGGTAAGGGGTACCGGTAGCATTTGATTTGCGGCAGGGGCCAATCGCAGAATTCATTTCCCTATCGGCCAATTTAGTGATACGAAGAGGGGTCAGCCGGAGAGGCGTGCCCCTCTAACTCGCCTTGCTCCAGCAAGTTGTACGGACTAACGGCACACGAGGTACGAGGCTAGTGACGATGACAAAGCAACCGACGTTGACGAAAGCGGACTTAATCGAAGAAGTTCTTAAGGTGGCAGAATTGCCACGGAAAGAGTCCGAAACGATCGTCGAGACCATTTTCGAAAGTATCATCGAAGCTCTGCAAAAGGGCGACAAGATCGAGATACGCGGCTTCGGAAGTTTCCGCACTCGGCAACGTCGCGGCCGCATTGGACGAAACCCGAAAACCGGCGAAAAAGTGGATGTGCCGGCAAAGAAGATTCCCTTTTTTAAACCCAGCAAGGAATTAAAAGATTTCGTCAATACCGCAGAGCCGCTAGGCGAAGCGACTGCCACCTGAAAACTCTCATACGAAATTGCATGACGGCGCCCTGAGGCAGCTCACGGGGTTTTGTTTGGAGTGCGGCAGCCTGGCTGCCGCTTTTGCAAGGTACTCTCTGGCCTCAACTGTAAAAGCGGGAGCCGGGCTCCCGCTGCCAAAGCTCGCAATATGCAATAAATGTCATCCCACAGCCGCGCCTTTTGCGGCTGTGGGATCTGCTTTTTCTTTAGCCTGAGGAATGGCTGAATCCAATCGCACACGCTGCAGCCGACTTCACTCCAAATGCGTTATCCTGAATGCGCATTTAACGAACGAAGGCGGTCAGCGAATGGATTATTTATGGACGCCGTGGCGATATCAATACATGGCCGAGGTTACCGGTGGAAAACAGCCGGATTGTTTTTTTTGCGATGCCGTAGCGGAAAAAAACGATGAAGAAACGTTAATTGTTCACCGTGGAAAGAAAATGTTCGTCATCTTGAACCGCTATCCCTACACGTCCGGCCACGTGATGGTCGTCCCCTACGGGCACGTGGCGGAATTAAATTTGTGCGCACCGAATGATTTGCTGGAAATGATGGAACTGGCAAGACGCGTGGAGACAGCTTTCCACGCCAACTACAAGCCCGATGGCATGAATCTTGGCATGAACCTTGGCAGAGCCGCCGGCGCGGGTGTGGCGGGCCATCTGCACCTGCACATGCTGCCGCGGTGGGTAGGCGACTCCAACTTCATGACCGTGACCGGCGAAACGCGCGTGCATCCCGAAGAGCTGAAGACCACCTACGAGAAACTGCGCAAAGCGCTCAATTAGCAAGGTCGGCGCAGACTGGTGTCGCCTTTCAGCGCGGTGTAATCCCAAGCAAGCGACCGACTTTTCTTGCGCGTCGCAGTTTGGCGCGCTGGCCCTGAGCTCTGCGAAGGGTCGGGTCGCGGAGTCGAAGGATCGCGGCAAGGATTTAGCCACAATTAAATCGCCAGACATATCCCAGGCATTCAGCGCTCCCGTGACAACAACCCCTTGGAAAGCTAAACTCTAAAAATCGAAACTGACGTTTGAATGCCGGAGATCCCCCCGTGAATCTCGAACTGAACGAAGAACAAAAGTTGCTGCAGAAGAGCGTGCGGGAATTCGCGGAGAGCGAAGTCCGTCCGCTGGCCAAAGAATTGGACGAGACCGGCCATTTCCCGCGCGAACTGTTCAAGAAAGCCGCGGAGTTGGGTTTGACCGGCGTGGCCTTTCCAGAATCCGAGGGCGGAGCCGGCTTCGATCACATTGCCTACACCATTGTGATTGAAGAAATTTCGCGTTGCTGTGCTTCGACTGGCGTGATTTTGAGTGTGCAGAATTCCCTCTTTTGCGATCCCATTCATCGCTACGGGACCGACGAGCAGAAAAAGAAATTCCTTCTCCCCTTCACACGCGGCGAAAAGATCGGATGCTACGCGTTGACCGAACCGCAAGCTGGATCAAACGCCTCCGCCTTGCAAACCAAAGCCGCGAGGAAGGGCGACAAGTACGTCATCAACGGCACCAAGGCGTGGATCACCAACGGCGGCGTAGCCGATGCTGCAATCGTGTACGTGAATACCGATCCCGCCAAAGGTGAGAAAGGAATTACCGCGATCGTCGTGGAAAAAGGGACCCTTGGATTCAAAGTTGGAAAAGAAGAAAAGAAGCTGGGCATCAACGCTACCGCGTGCAGCGAATTAGTTTTCACCGATTGCGAAGTGCCGGCAGGAAATCGCATCGGCAATGAAGGCGAAGGCTACCGGGTCGCGCTCTCCACTTTGGATGGCGGGCGCATCGGCATCGCCTCTCAGGCCACGGGAATTGCCCAGGGAGCGTTTGAGGCAGCACTGAAGTGGTCGCAAGAACGCATGGCGTTCGGTCATCCGATCGCTCAGTTTCAGGCAATTCAATTTATGCTCGCGGATATGGCTACGGAAATCGATGCGGCCCGATTGCTGGTGCGTAAAGCCGCGTGGAAACAGGATAGCGGCGGGCGTTTCAGCCTGGAGGCTTCCGTTGCGAAATTGTTCGCTAGCGAGATGTCCACGCGTGTCGCGCACAAAGCCATTCAGGTTCATGGCGGCTATGGTTACAGCAAGGAATACCCCGTGGAGCGCGCCTACCGCGATTCGCGCATTACCGAAATTTACGAAGGCACCAGTGAGATTCAACGACTAGTCATCGCCTCCTGGGTCCTGAAGGGTTAACACTCCCAAGCGGCTGCAACTTTGTCCGTTCACCAAACCGAGCCACACACCGTCCTCTGCTCCCTAAACGGGGTCCGACACTGTCATCCTGAGAGCCGCACAGTTTGCAGCGCGAAGGATCGCAATTTGCATGATTGCTGCCGTTCATCTTCAGCAACTCAAGGTTCTTTACTTATAGGTAATATACATATAGCATTACCTGCATAAAGCTGGTTTAAGACCCGTCCCCACTCGGGCGATTTATGCATCCAGAAAACAAGAGAAACTATCGGGCGTGTTGCTGATTGTTTGTTTACGGATTGTGGGCATGGCACCGCTAAAGTCTTCTGGACTGCGTGAATCTCCCGAATACTAAGAGCAGCAACACAATGACGGGGGATCGCGGCGCTCACGCGATACAAGCCTATGTTCGACAACTTATGGCTGTACGTTTGTGCCGCGATTGGTCTGCTTTACCTTGCCGGGCCAATCATGGTGCGCAGTGCGTATCGCTTCGCGGCAAAATGCAATCCTGTGGATATCCCGCAGGCTGATTTGCCGGAAGCCGTGGCCGGGCACATCATTCCTCACATCGCGGAGATGGAATCCTTGGGATTTGCGCTGGTCGGCTGTTACGACTGCGGAGAGTTGGCGGTCCAGACGCGCAGCTATGTCGCCTATTTCTGCAACCGCGGAGACAACGATTTTGCCAATGTTACCGCGACGGTTTCTCCTCGCGGCGTCACCAGCTATTTTGAATTTTCCACTCGATTTTCTAACGGACAAGCAATCGAGACAAATACGAACGGCATGTTGCCGCTGACCCCTGGCAATCTCGCCGTGCGCGTGTTTCGCTTTGCCGAGATTCAAGAGCCAAAAGACCTGTATGAGATGCATCGCCAATTGCTGGAGAAATATGCCGTTGGTTTGTACCCGCAAGGCGAGCTGAAGGGCCAGGAAATCATGCGCTGGGTACGCACCGTGGAAAATTACGGTCCACGTCACGAAAAGATCGGCTACATGGTTTTGGCCGAAGACGGCGCGTCGTACCGATTGACCTGGAAGGGCGCCTTCCTCGTAGCCTGGCGCGGCTTATGGCCCACTTCCCTGCTCCGCAAACTACACGAACGCCAATCCATAGACGCCGAACGCCGCAAACTAGAGCACCGCGAAGTCTCCGCACTGCAGAAGGCATAGAACATTAGAAAACGGACGTTGAGACAAGGCTTGTTTCTCCAGTTTGAGTAGATCACCGATTGCAGCTACAATCCTGCACACAATTAGGGGATCAATATGAAACCGAGAATCGTCTTGGCGTTGCTGGTCAGTTGTTTGTTTGCAAGTGCCTACGCAAGCGCAAAAGAAATCGACAGTGGAGATGCCCTCGTGCAAGCGATGCACGCTCGTTACGAAAAATCCTGGTACGACACCGTTACCTTCACGCAAAAGAGCACCACTTATAATCCCGATGGCACCACTAAGGTTGAGACCTGGTACGAGGCCGCAAGCTTGCCCGGGAAACTGCGCATCGATTTCGGCCCAGTCAGCGACGGTAATGGAGTGATTCTTTCCGACGGCACCGCAACATTCTTCCAGAAAGGCCAGCAGACTGCCTCTCGCCCATTCGTAAATATGCTGCTGACGTTGGGCTTCGACGTATATAAGCAAGCGCCGGAAACCACCATTGCGCAATTGAAGGCCGAAGGCATCGATCTCACGAAGATTCACGAAGAAGTCTGGCAGGGTGAGCCTACCTATGTTGTGGGCGCGGACAAAGGCGATTTGAAGAACAAGCAATTCTGGGTCGAGAAGAAGCGGCTTCTGTTTGTACGCATCTTTCAGCCGGACCGGGGCGACCCGGCGAAAATTGGCGACACGCGATTCACGGACTATCGCGAGATGAAGAACGGGACCATCGCGGCGCGTGTGGAAGTCTACACCGAAGACAAATTGATTTTCACAGAAGAATACTCGGATATCCAAATCAGGGCAAAACTCGACCCTGCTATTTTTGACCCCAAGCAGTTCACCACGGCACACTGGCAGAAGTAGCAATCAGTCGGCGATCCAGCAATTCTAAGGAGAGTTTAGTATTCTGACGAGGTGCTGGAACTGGATTCATGGCTGGAGTTCAACGCCGCTGACGACGCGACTTTTTTCTCGCTGCTGCCGAGAACTCCCACTGTTTGCTTGATTGAACCTCGCGAAGCCACCGCCGAGCCATATTTGATTCGCACTGCCGATCTGCAGCGGCGCTTGCAGCGCATGTTAGGTCCAGCCGATCCAACCAGCAAGCGCCTGAACTTGCGCGAATTTGCGCGAGGCGTGCGGTACCGCGAAACGGGGTCGAAATTTGAGCAGAACTTGCTGTACTACCAACAGGCGCGGAAACTTTTTCCCCAGCGATATCAAAAGCTAACGCGTTTTCGTCCGCCGGTCGTGCTGAAAGTAAATCTGCGGCATCCCTATCCTCGCTGCTTTGTGACTCGCAGGATTTCCGTGGACGAGCAAGGCCTGCCATCCGGCGGCGCGTACTATGGGCCATTTGCATCGCGCCGGTCGGCGGAAGCCTTCGCGGAGCGTGTGCTGGAATTTTTCAAGGTGCGCCGCTGCCAGATCAAGATTCGCCGAGATCCGGAATTTCCCGGCTGCATCTATTCGGAAATGAAAATGTGCCTGGCACCGTGTTTTGCCGGATGCACCAAGGAAGAGTACGACCTGGAAGTCCATCGCCTGGTCTCATTCCTCAATACCAGCGGCGGCTCGCTACGTGATACCTATGAACTGGAGCGCGACAAGGCCAGCGAAGACCTCGATTTCGAGAAAGCGGCGGCGATCCACAAAAAACTGGAAAAGCTCGACGACGCCTTGCGTGGAAGATCCGAACTAGCTCGCCGGGTTCAGGATGTTGACGCCATCATCCTGCAACGCACCACCCAAGAGCACACGGTGGGAATGTACGCCGTACGCGGCGGTAGGTTGGCCGAGCCGACCTACCTGAAATTTGGCGATACCAGTGAGCCGAAATCCGCGGAAGAAGCCGCCCGCGATTATCTGGAAGGCGTGATGAAAGCAGAACCGAACGCGCGTGGAAATCAGCGGCAAAGCGCGCAAGAGCTGGCTGAGCACTTGTGGCTGTTATCGCGTTGGTTCTACAGCCAACCGCGCGAAGGCGAAATATTTTTCCGAGAGAAAGACTGGCCGTATCGCCGCATTTTACGGGCGTGCTCGCGATTGCTGGCCCCAAAATCAGAAGAATCCGCAACATCTGCAGAAAAAGAACAGAAACCGACGACTGAGGAAACCAAATGAGCCACGGAGCTACCAAAGAAGGAACTACGCAGTACGCAGCAAAATTTCAGGGGGTGGCCGGCGACGGACATTTCCGAATTGCGCAGGAGCTGGTTTTGTCTTCACTGGGGATTGGTACGTATTTGGGCCAGCCGAACGACACCACCGATTCCAGCTATACCGCGGCGATTGTAGCGGCGGTGCAGTCAGGAATCAACGTAATCGATTCCGCGATCAATTACCGCCTCCAGCGCAGCGAACGCAACGTGGGCGCCGCACTGAAAGTTTTGGCAAACAAGGGATTTTCGCGCGATGAAATTGCGGTCTGCACAAAAGGCGGATATCTGACGGCGGACAGCAACATGCCCCCCGACCCGAATCGCTATTTCTTCGAGGAGTACATCCAGAAGGGTGTGTTCACGGCAAAAGATATCGCGGGTGGCTGCCATTGCATGACACCGCGCTATTTGCAAAATCAGTTGGCAAGAAGCATGAAAAATCTGGGCGTGGATTGCATTGACGTTTATTACCTGCACAATCCGGAAACGCAGCTTGGGGAAGTGCCGAGAGCTGAATTTGCGAAACGAATAAGAGAAGCATTTGCCTATCTGGAACGGGCGGCGTCGGAAGGAAAGATTCAGTACTACGGGATGGCAACGTGGAATGGATTTCGGCAGGAAAGTAAGGCCGCGGACGCAATGCAACTGGGCGAGTTGGCAGATTTAGCCCGCGAAGTGGCAGGAGAAAAACATCGATTCCGCTTCGTTCAATTGCCATTCAATTTAGCGATGACGGAAGCATTGACGCTGGGCAATCAAAACATGAAGAGCGGCGAAAAAACGATCATGGAAGCAGCCGGCGAGTTGAACATCACACTGGTGGCGAGCGCTTCCTTGTTGCAGGGGCAAGTGGCTCAGAATCTTCCTGCTTTTGTGGCCGAGGCTCTAGGAATGACGAATGATCGCGAACGAGCGCTGCAATTTGCGCGTTCGGCGCCGGGAATAACGACGGCGCTGGTAGGAATGTCGCGAGCCTCGCACGTAGAAGAGAACAGCAATGTGGTGGCGATGGCACCGGCTGGAATTGATCAGTTCGGAAAATTGTTTCAACGCGGAGGGAACGCTTAGCTTAGCGCGTCGTCAAGGTCGCAAAATCACAAAGCTAGCGATGTCATCTCTGAAAGCGCGACTGTAAATCTTCCGGACTTCTTCACCCTATGCTACCGGCAGCCGTAGGGGCGGCTTTACCCCGTCCTCTTGCGCCAGCAATGGTATCCATGAAACCCGTTTCTTAACGGCGGACGATCTAGGCAACTCCGCGTAGGGCACGGCACTGCCGTGCCCGTCTTGGGTTCCCAACAAACGATGTCGCGCCGAATGTTCCGCCCTAAGACTTTGCTAATTCCGGATGCCGTTCAATCAGCCAGGTAGTAATGACTTGATCGAATTCAACCAGATGCCCGGCAAAAAAATGGTCGCCACCCTCGACGAACACCAGGCGATTTTCACCAGGTAGTTCGGCAACCAGTTCTTCCACTTTGCCTCGCGCCCCGTGCTCGTCATTGGCACCATGCACAAACAGCTTCGGCTTCTCGCAATTCCAAAGATACATAAAGTCCGAATTATCTAGCGGTATTCCCAGACCAATCAGTTCCGTGACCCGCACATCCGAGCAACCGATCCGTAAGCCAACCCAACTGCCAAAGCTGAATCCGCCAACAAGCAAGGACATATCCGGAAATTCTGAGGCAAGAAAATCCACCGCGGCCTGCACATCGCCCTGTTCCCCGCGGCCTTTATCGTGTGCTCCAGCGCTCAGGCCAGCGCCACGAAAATTAAAGCGAAGAACGGGTATTCCAAGGGAATCAAGCGATTTCGCGGCCTGGTACACAACCTTATTGTGAAGCGTGCCCCCAAACAGTGGGTGCGGATGGCAAAGCACGGCCGCCAGGGGTGGTTTTCTGAAACGCGTCGAAGTCCACAGAATCGCTTCAAGGTCTCCAACGGGTCCGTTCAGCATGAATTTGAGCGAATCGTGAGGAAATTCCATAAGAAATGTCTATAAAATTGTACCCGATATTCCCCTCATGATTCGTTCACCACAGCGATAATTATCTTCACTCCAGCCTACGTAAAAATATTACTTTCCAATTAAGTCAAGTCGGAAATGTCGATGTAGTCCTATACCTTTGATGGTCATACGGGGCGTACTAGAGCTAAATTGTCCGAGTTTCGGATTGCAGTTTAGTTCTCTGAATGGTAACTTCCACACGGGTCGAGAACCCTCAGGGGGCCTGGTATGGGCGATTTGTTTGACCGTCGAGAAGCGCGGCGTTTTATAATGACGCTGCCGGTGCGCGTCTTGGCTCGCAATGCCAAAGAGCACGAGTTGAAGGCTCACACAAGAGATGTAAGTTACCGCGGATTGTACTTCCTCACTGAAAATAAATTTGAATATGGGA
>DASXIT010000202.1:0-2925 GCA_036497825.1 Candidatus Acidiferrum sp. | reverse complement strand
GACAACGCACAAAACTCGCCCGCCGCCACTTTTGGATGCGGCTTGACGTACGCCAAGATTTTTCTCGGTACCGACCCTTCCATCCCCTCCGACTGCAAAATCGCTCCGCAATTTCGCATCGATGTCGCCACCGCTTCCGATCAAGCCATCGTCGATAAAGTCGCGATGGTGGTTGCCGCCTATGCGGAAGGATTGTTGTTCAAACAGGACGAACTCGGCCGCTATATCGCTTCCCCTTATGACGTATTTCTACGGGCCAACCACTTACCGGCGGCGCCGCTTGCCGGAGAGACCGAAGCGCAGCATGCCCAGCGGTTGCTTGGATTGCTGGAAAACTTGGGGTCACCTGTATTCATCGACGGCAGTTCGGCCAGCTTCAAATATCATCCGCAACCATTTGTCTTCGGCGCGCTCGAGTTGCAGGGTTTGAAGATTTTCTTACGCGCAGCGCAGGGCGCGGTCGATGGCTCGCAACACTCCGGGAATTGCGCCAGTTGCCACCTTCCCCCGAATTTCACCGACTTCCGCTTTCACAACAACGGTTCCACACAGGAGGAATACGATGCGGCAAACGGTGCAGGCACCTTTATGGGTTTACAGATTCCCACGCAGGCCGAACGAATCCAGAACCCCGCCCTCTACATGCCCGCTTCGGCCAATCATCCGAATGCTTCGGAACGCTTCCGCCATCCCGCCGTCGCGGGCAATCTGGCCTATGCGGATCTTGGGTTGTGGAACGTGTATCTGAATCCAGACATTCCGAATCCACAGGCTAACTTGACAACGATTGTCTGTGCCATCGCCTCAAATTGCGCCGTGGACCAGGGCTTGGCAATCACCATCGCGCAGTTCAAGACGCCCACGCTCCGGGACTTGGAAGATTCCGCGCCGTACTTCCACAATGGCTCCGAAGCAAAGTTCGATGACGTCGTGAATTTCTACATTAATACCTCGCAACTCGCCAGGCAGGGCAAATTGCGAAACACCGCTGCGGAGTTTGCTGGCATGTCTCTCAGCTCGGACGATCTCGATGCGCTAGTGGCATTTCTGAAAGCGCTGACAGAAGATTACGATGATGCGTGAGATGGGCGCCCCTGGGTTTTCTTCTCGTGCTTGAAACAAGTTTTGACCGTTACACTCTGCAAAAACAAAAGAGGGAACGTCTGGTGACGTCCCCTCTTTGTTTCGGTGTTAACCACCGCGGCGGAGTGCTTGGGAGTTAGTGGGAAATGTTTGCGGCAACGATCACCAATTCGGGCTTGCTATAGTTCTTGGCAACCTGCATCTCGGCTTTGCCCATCGGGAACTCGCGGCCCATCGTATTGCCTTCCGTCCAAACCTGGTACAGGAAGTAGTTGTCGCCCAAACGACGGAATACCAGGGTTGTGTGCGTAGCGGCTTCACCCTTCTGGCATGCATTCGACAGGGTGATGCCTTTCTCGGTCCCGTCGGCATTGTCAACGCGAATCGCGGCGCTGGCTTGCGACAGCGATTTAACAGTGTAGTCACCAGCAGAGTAACTGTGATCGCCGACGACAAAGTCGAACGGGATACTTGCCTGTACTCTGGTCGTCTGAGCCTGAGCGGCCGTAGCCAGCAGCAGGACGGTCAAAGCAAAAAGGATAGAGCGTAGGTTTTTCATAAAATCTCCTTTGTGTCGGAAGCGAAGAGAGGCGGAAAGGGGAATGTAAAAGTTGTTGTCAACTGCCACTGCGCCCTTTTCTGCTCGCCTGACTCCTGTTTGACTTTCCTTACTGCCGACGCGAATAGAGAAAGCAGGCGGAGTGCCACACTCGTTTGAATCGCGAAACGCAAACCGCAAACACTGAACTCCCACATTCAATAGGAATTAGCCACTCCACTAAAACCAACAAAAACGCGAAAGGTATTAAATACACATCCTCCCTAACTGAACGGTTAGTAACCACTCTCCTTTTGGCTAGTGCCGCCGCTCCGTGACACGCCTCACATTGCTCCCCGATAACCCGTGTGCTAGCATCGGCACGTTAAGAAGAGCGGACCAGGGATTCACTTCGATTCTCCTTCGCCCCGCATTTTCCGGGACCCAGGTAAGTAGGGCCGCGCTCTCCTTCATACCAACTATTCGCCAGGCGCTGGCCCGCGCCTGTTCTTTTTTCCGGCGGACCTCCACCCGGTGACCCTGTTGGTCACATCTCAGTGGAGGACTGCAAAATGAAAATCTATCCCACCAAGGACATCCGAAACGTTGGCATTGTAGGTCACGGCGGCACCGGAAAGACGCAACTGGTGTCGTCGTTATTGTTTACCGCCGGGGCCACGCCGCGCTTCGGCAAAGTTGCGGAGGGCAGCACCACTACCGATTGGGATGAAGAAGAAATTCAACGAAAAATCTCCATTCAAACCGGCCTGGCAAACGCGGAATGGCCCTGCACTCTCTGCGGCGGCAACACCATCAAAATCAATTTTCTCGATCTTCCTGGCTACTCCACATTCATCACCGAAACGAAAGCTTCGCTCATCGCCGCCGATGCCGCGCTCATCACTGTCGACGCTCACACCGGCGCCCAGGTCACCACCGAAAAAGTCTGGGATTACTGCGCTGAATACGATATTCCTCGCGCCTTTGTGCTTACCTGGATGGACCGCGAGCTCTCCAGCTTCGAGCGATCAATGGAGTCGCTGCAGGAAACATTCGGGCGCACCGTTGTGGCGTTGCAGATGCCCATTGGTAGCGAGAAGGGATTCCGCGGAGTTGTCGACCTGGTTGCCATGAAAGCGCATCTCTACACGCCCGATGGCGATGGCAAAGCCACTATCGACCACATTCCCGACGCCTTGATGGACGAGGCCAAGGAAGCGCACGAAAAACTCGTCGAGATGATCGCCGAAGGCGACGACGAGATGATGGAGGAATTTTTCCGCGAAGGTACCATTCCCGTCGAG
>DASXIT010000201.1:0-15507 GCA_036497825.1 Candidatus Acidiferrum sp. | reverse complement strand
TCCCTAGTACCATGGCATAGTCCCGATAATAGTTTTTCAGAGTGCTGCCGCCGGCAGCTAGTATCGCCGGGGGCACAAACCCCGTCATATTCACGCCGCTGCCGACATTGTTACCATTGGTGCTTCCACCAGAAGCCAAATCGTACACGATGTTGTTATTGACGGAGCCTCCGTTATCGGTACGTAGGTGCCAGTTGAAGTTATGCTGGTAGGTTCCACCAAACTGGATAAAGTGAGTTCCTTTGATCCAGGAGACGTCGTCACGAATCATGTGGTCCTGTCCATCCCAGAATCGGGTCCTGACACTTTGAGTATTTACGTTGTAGGGTGCCAGCAAACTGCCAGAGGTCTCGCCCTGTGGTTGCAACGCCCCGCCGAGCTCAGGCAACTGTGGCTGTTCGGAGAGTCCCGGCTTGGTGAAATTGCGCGCCCAGTAATTCCGCAGATAACTGTAATGAAGGTCATTGGTTACATGGCTGGTGATATTCGTCGTTAGGGCCACAGTGTAGTAAGAAGGTTGCTGCGGGCGATTGTGAATGGAAGCGGGCACGCCCGATGTGTCTCCAGGGAAGAAACCGCCGATATCGACTTGACTGGTGGTGAACCTCTGCAGGTTGTAGTAGTGGTAAGTCGCAGACAAATGCCACTTGGAGCCGAAGTCGTGATCCAGGCGACCGACTCCGAAGTTTTCATTCCAAGGCGTACGCAACGGTCCGCCAAATGCCAGCGTGTTCAAGCCATCGCATCTGCTGCCGATATTGCTGCACGACGCATTTGCAGTCGCTGCCGGCTCGAAAGCCCACAATGCCTGCATTGTGGGGCTGATTCCCAGTGATCGCGGGTCAAGTGTCGTGCCCGAACCCGGATAAACCGTCCCGGGCACTAAGGCGCCAATCGCAGCCGCCGTCGAAGGATAGAGGGTTGGACCAGGGTTCAGGTTGTAGACAGTCCCGCCGAACTGCAGCAGCCCCAGCTTCATTCCGTCGGACGGTACCGCTCTGTAAAATGTTGAGGAGTTCGGCCAACGGAAGCCCTCGTAATTGCCGAAGAGGTACCACTTTCCGCCGAGGATTTCCTTCGGGATGATCGGCCCGCCGCCAGAAGCGCCAAACCGGTTGAAATGATAGCTCGGACGCGACGAGCCGCTGGCATTGTTGTCCCAAGTGTTCCCGCTCCAGTTGTTATCCAGGTAGTATTCGTAAGCCGTTCCATGCCACTGGTTGCCACCGCGTTTGGTCACCATTTGCACTTGCGCGCCCGACGAGCTATTGAAGTCGGCGGTTTGATTGTTGGTGCCAACCTTGAATTCCTCGATGCTGTCGACTGGCGTCGGCATCACTCCCGTTGGTCCCCCGCCTCCGGTCGCCGTGACATACGAATTGACCAAGCCGCCCGTTGTGTCGCCGGCGGCGCTGGGCGTGTAAATATTCATCGAGCCATCCATGTCGTTGGAATTGTTTCCGCCATCTAACTGGAAGGTGTTCTGATCGTAAATTGCTCCCGCCACGCTCCCGTCCGGCGCAACGCCCGGCTGCAGCGTGACGAAGGTGCTGACGTCGCGCTGCGTGGTCGGCAGAGAGTTCAAGGCAACTCCCGTAATCGTATTGCCCACCGTGGCATTCATGGTCTGCAGCTCGGCGTTCGTCGCCGTTACCTCAACGGTTTCTGTCGCCGCTCCAACCTCCAGGGTCGCATTGAGTGTGCGTGTGGACCCAACATTGATATCCTGCTCGCTGAACCTAGCTACCCGGAATCCAGTTTTACTGATGGTCAGGTTGTACGTACCCGGCGCCACGCTGGCAAAAATGTACCGCCCCGAATCGTTTGTAGTTGCCGTTCGCGCCACGTTTGTCTGCGTGTCGGTGAGCGTAACCGCTGCTCCGGCAACCGCCCCGCCAGATTTATCCGTGACCGTTCCTTCGATCTCCCCGGTACCTGCCATCTGCGCGAACAACGCAGAAGGACTCACAACTAACAAAATGATCACCGCGCATGCCCACAGACCCATTCGTTTGATTGTCATGGATTGCCCTCCTTCGGGGGCTACAGCCAGAAACAGACCGCACAAAATGCAGAGCCCCATTGCCACAGTCCCTCGACGGTCAGGTTCCTGACCAGATCGGGCAATTTTAGTTTCAGTTAAGCGATTCAGGGATCGCCTGGATTTGGCGCACTAATACACCAATCTCAAACATTCTGCAATACCAAAGTTTCTATATATCCCGATATGTCGTTTTGCGCTCTCCCCGTCCTTAGGCCTGGGCCTCCCAAGCTTCCGTTTAGCGCGATTCAACAGACAAAACACTGAGCTCACAACAGTTTAGCGTTTCTGGAGATTCAGTTATTGGCTGGCTATGCAGAGTTCTGGTGTGGCTTGCATACCGACTCTTTCGCCATCGTTCGAATCGGTGTTGCTCTGTGTTACCCTTTCGCGTCCGCGGCATTTTCATTCTACCCGTAGGAGAATTCGCGCTACACTTAAAAACAGGGAATGCCACGCCGTTCCTCAACCCTAAAAACGAAAAAGTCTTTGCACTCTTCTTTTCGCAGAGCCGGCGCATCCGTTCGTTCCAAATCCAAAAAACCGTCCATGGACTCGTACCTCCTCCGACTCGGCGAAAATATTCGCTCCGTTCGGTCCCGCCGCGGCATGACCATTCACCAGCTGGCTCGTGCATCCAAGCTATCTCCGCGCTTTCTCGCCACCGTCGAACTTGGCCGCGGTAACATCTCGGTCGGCCGCCTGAATATCCTCGCCCACTCTCTCGACGTTCCCATCGAAATGCTGGCCACCGATGCTCAGCCGACTTCGCCCGCGTTCAACCAGTCCACCGCATTCCTGAAAAAACTTCCGCCCGGCCAGTTACGAGACGCCCACAAGCTGCTTCTCGAAAAATTCTCAAACGTTGACGCCAGCCTGCGCCGTTCTCGAATCGCCCTGATCGGTCTTCGCGGTGCCGGCAAATCCACCCTCGGCAGCCTGCTGGCCCGGCAACTCGGCGTTCCCTTCATCGAACTCGACAAGCAGGTTGAGCGCGACTCCGGGGTTACCCTCAGCATCATTTTCGATCTCTATGGACCCAGCGGTTACCGCCGCATGGAACGTGAAGCTCTCGAATCCATCCTCGCCAAATACCCGCGCTTTGTACTCGCCACTGGCGGCAGCATCGTTGCCGACCCTGGCGGCTACAACCGCCTCTTGAGCGAGTGCTTCACCGTCTGGCTGCGCGCCAAACCCGAAGAACACATGGCCCGCGTCTTGGCCCAAGGCGACCGTCGCCCCATGGCCAACAACCGCCAGGCCATGCGCGACCTCCGCCGCATCCTCTGGAGCCGCGAAGCCCTGTACCGTCAAGCAGATACCGTTGTTGAAACCAGCGGCCAAACCATAAAACAAAGTCTCCAAGCTCTAGCCCTACTCCTGCGCCCCTCGCCATAAAATAGGAACTATAGTTCCCGCTTCGTTGAACCAGAACGACTTACAGCGCTGTAATTCTGCAAGTCCGCGCCAACCAGTGCTCAAAATCCCCTTCGCCTCAAAATAGGAACTATAGTTCCTATCGCAATATCATCCCGGGTCTATAATTCAATATCAGGCCCGGCAATCCGGACGCTTCTGGTCCCGAGGTTTTGCGATGGAAAATGCCGCTGCGAGAGAAAAAGAATTGGTCCTCTTCACTACGCAATCGCGCGAATCTCGGCACTGGAAACTAAGAGTTGACGGTCGCATCGCCACACTCGCCATGAACGTCGACGAAGACGGCGGCCTGCGCCCCGGCTACAAATTAAAACTAAACTCCTACGATCTCGGCGTGGACATCGAACTGCACAATGCGCTGCAGCGAATCCGATTCGAGCATCCCGAAGTCGCTTGCGTCGTAATCACCAGCGCAAAAGACAGAATGTTCTGCGCTGGCGCAAATATTTACATGCTGGCCAGCTCTTCGCACGCCTGGAAAGTGAATTTCTGCAAATTTACAAATGAAACGCGCAATGGCATGGAAGACTCCAGCCGCCATGATGGCTTGAAATTTCTCGCGGCGTTGAACGGCACAACCGCCGGCGGCGGTTACGAACTGGCTCTTGCATGCGATGAAATCTTGTTGATCGACGATCGCTCCAGCGCGGTGAGCCTGCCGGAAACTCCGCTGCTCGGCGTGCTGCCCGGCACCGGCGGCCTGACTCGCGTTGTGGACAAACGCAAAGTACGCCGCGATCTTGCCGACCTGTTTTGTACCAATCCCGACGGCGTGAAAGGCGAACGCGCCAGAGCCTGGGGTCTGGTGGATGAAATCGTGGCGCCGGCGAATTTTGCTAAGGCTGTGCAAGATCGCGCAGCGAAGCTGGTTGCCTCTTCCACGCGCCCTGCAGCGGTGAAGGGAATCGAGCTGCGGCCGCTGGCGAGAAAAATTGACGATTCCGGCTATCACTATGCGCATGTGAATGTAGTTTTCGATCGCGAAGCAGAAACCGCCACGATGACGATTCGCGGCCCACAGGGTGCCCAACCGGAAACGATCTCGGCGATTCACGCGGCCGGCGATTCCTGGTGGCCGCTGGCCATGGCTCGCGAACTGGACGATGCCATCTTGATGTTGCGCGCGAACGAGCCGGAACTTGGACTGCTTCTTTTGATGACCGAGGGCGAGATCGCCCCACTGCTCCAAGCGGATATTTTCCTGGCGAATTCGTGCGAAGACTGGCTGGTGCGCGAAACGGTCGGGTTACTGCGCAGAACTTTCGCGCGTCTCGATGTCTCCTCGCGCAGCATGTTCGCCATCATCGATCATGGTTCGTGCTTCGCGGGAACACTCTTTGAACTGGCGCTGGCTGCGGATCGTTCGTACATGCTGGCGCTACCGGGCGAAGAATCCAAGGCGAAAGACGGGAAAACTGTCGGGCCAGGAATTGCGCTCAGCGCCGTAAACTTCGGAATTTTCCCTATGGTGAATGGGCGGAGCAGATTGGAAACACGATTCCGCGGCGATTTGCAGAAACTGGCGAAGTTAAAAGTGAAAACTGGTGATGAGCTTGTCGCTGAGGATGCAATCGATCTCGGCTTGGTTACGGTTGCGCCGGACGACCTCGATTGGGAAGACGAAATTCGCCTGGCCATCGAAGAACGCACTAGTCTTTCGCCCGACGCGCTTACCGGGATGGAAGCGAGTTTGCGTTTTCCCGGCGCGGAAACTACCGACACGAAGATCTTTGGCCGGCTTTCCGCCTGGCAAAACTGGATTTTCATCCGCCCTAACGCCACTGGCGAGCAGGGCGCATTGAAACTTTTTGGCAAAGGATCGAAAGCGAAATTCGATCGGGAGCGTGTGTAATGGAATCGAATTATCAGGACCGCATACCGAACAACGTGGGGCTTGGCGCGAATCGCACGTTGCAGCGCGCGCTGGAACACTGGCAGCCGGAATTTTTGCACTGGTGGCACGGGCTTGGGCCCAGCGATTTCAATGCATCCAGCGTTTATCTGCGCACGGCAATCAGCGTGGACACCAAAGGCTGGGCCACGTTTGATTACGTAAAAATGCCGGATTACCGTTGGGGAATTTTCCTGGCGCAGGAAGAAAATGATCGCCGCGTCGGTTTCGGCGATCACTTCGGTCAGCCCGTGTGGCAGCAAGTGCCTGGCGAACATCGCTCGACGTTGCGGCGGCTAATCGTCACGCAGGGTGACACCGAACCGGCGTCCGTGGAACAACAGCGTTTGCTCGGTCACACAGCGCCATCGCTCTACGATTTGCGCAATCTTTTTCAGGTGAACGTGGAAGAAGGCCGCCATCTGTGGGCCATGGTTTATCTTCTCCATGCATATTTCGGTCGCGATGGCCGCGAAGAAGCCGAGGAATTGCTCGAGCGCCACTCCGGCGATGCCGACAAACCGCGCATTCTGAGCACCTTCAACGAGCCGATCAGCGATTGGCTGAGTTTTTATATGTTTACGTATTTCACCGATCGCGACGGCAAATTTCAGTTGAAATCGCTGGCCGAATCGAGTTTCGATCCGCTTTCGCGCACCTGCAAATTCATGCTGACTGAAGAAGCGCACCACATGTTTGTCGGCGACACCGGAATCGGCCGTGTCATCAAGCGCACGGTCGAAGTCATGAAGGAACTCGGCACCGACGATCCCATTGCGCTGCGAAAAGCAGGCGTGATCGATTTGCCGACGATTCAAAAATATCTGAATTTCTGGTTTAGCTCTTCGCTTGATTTATTCGGAGGTGATTCCTCCTCGAACGCAGCGTCTTATTTCGCGAATGGATTGAAGGGCCGTCCCGACGAAGTCAAATACGAAGATCACATCGAGTCAGAATCGAGCTATACGCTGGAATTGCCGGACGGAAAAGGCGGCGTGCGCGAGGAAAGAATTCCCATGCGCAACGCTGTAAACGAAGTCGTTCGCGAAGCCTACGTGCGTGATTGCGAAAAGGGTCTGGCACGTTGGAATCGACATTTTGAAGACGCCGGCTATCCGCAGCGCATGACCCTGCCGAGCACAAGATTTCGCCGTACCGTTGGAGGTTGGGCCAACGTGCCAACAAATCCCGAAGGCAAACCGATCAGCCTGGAAGAATTCGACGCGCGTCAGGATGAGTGGCTACCCACTGGACGCGATCGCGAGTACGTGCACAGCGTAATGAAGGGCGTGTTCGAACGCGGCAAAATGGCCAGCTGGATCGCGCCCCCCGAACGCGGCATCAACACGCAGCCCGTCGACTTCGAATACGTAAAGTTTCACGGATGACGAACCGGCTCGGTTCTTTGTAGTGGCCGGCCTTCAGGCTGTTTCTTTTCTCTTCGATTGAGACAAAGCGGCGCCAAAGAAAAAGCACCGGTCTGAAGACCGGCCACTACAAAACCGGCTTCGTGACACAATAGCGCGAGCATGAATTCAAGTGACCAAATCAAAGAAGCGCTGAAGCGATATTGGGGCTACGACGCTTTTCGGCCCAAGCAGGAAGAGATTGTACGCAACATTCTCGATGGGCGGGATGTGTGTGTGGTGATGCCAACTGGCGGCGGCAAGTCATTGTGTTATCAGCTGCCTGCTGTTTTGCAGCGGGAAAAAACTGCCATTATTGTTTCGCCGCTGATCGCGCTGATGCAGGATCAGGTTGCACAACTTGATCAAATGGGCATTTCCGCCGCAGTGCTCAACAGCAGCCAATCCTGGATCGAACAACGCGATACGGAACGGCGCGCGGAAGTGGGGGATTTTCGTTTGCTTTATCTCTCTCCGGAACGTTTGGCGAAGCAGGAAATGCTGGAATGGCTGGCGAAGGTGCAAATTTCTTTTTTCGCGATTGATGAAGCGCATTGCATTTCCGAATGGGGACACGAGTTCCGGCCCGACTACCGGCAAATGAAGGTGCTGCGCAAGGAATTTCCGCAAAAGCCGATAGCGGCATTCACGGCAAGTGCCACAAGGCACGTGCGCCACGACATCATCGCGCAATTGAAATTGAAAGACCCCGGGAAATTCATTGCCAGTTTTCACCGCAAAAATCTGAATTATCAGGTCGTAGCCTGCGACGCAAAGACGCAAAACGCGAAGCTGCTCGCGATTCTAAAGAAACATGCTGGAAGCGCGGCGATTGTCTATTCACCAACCATCAAGCGGGTGGGAGAAACGGTGGCCATGCTCCGTGAGAATAAAATTGCCGCCATCGGCTACCACGCGGACATGGACAGCGCGGAACGCAAGAAAAACCAGGAACGGTGGATGGCGGACGAAGTGAGCGTGCTGGTGGGAACCGTGGCTTTTGGGCTGGGCATCAACAAAAGCGCAGTGCGCACAGTGGTTCATCTTTCGTTGCCGAAATCGATTGAGCAGTATTACCAGGAAGCAGGCCGAGCCGGGCGCGACGGCAAGCCATCGGATTGTTTTCTCCTCTGGCAGAAAAAGGATGCGGGGCTGCTTGCATACTTTATCGAACAGATTTCCGATGCTGCCGAGAAAAGGCGGTCGTGGGACCGATATCACGAGGTGCGCGGGTTCGCCGAATCGAAAGAATGCCGCCATAAAATGATCTGCAATCATTTTGGCGAAAAGGTAGGTTGGGAAAACTGCCAGGCATGCGATGTGTGTCTTCCTCCAGTCGAGTGGAAAGTTGAAATTGCGGAACGCACCGCGCGCGTGGCGACAAAAACGAAACCGGATAAGGCCGCTGGCACTACAGTGCCGCTGGAAATCGATGCGGCGCTTCTGGCTGCACTCAAGCAATGGAGACTCGAAAGATCGAGGGTTGATAAAGTGCCGGCGTTCGTGATTTTGCACGACTCGACGCTGGAGCATCTTTGCTTACGGAAGCCAGCTTCGCTGCCGCAGTTGCGAGGTGTTCCGGGCATCGGCGAGACCAAGCTAGAACGCTACGGAAAAGAGATTTTGGAACTTTTGCGCGGACGATAAAGGTTTCCACTTGTCGGAGCGAAGGGTTTGCACGGACCGCTGCGCATGCAGTATACTTTTTGTATTGAACATTCACTTCCAGACTGGCTCGATGAGGCGCGGATGTTGTCCGTGCTGCTGTTGCGTGCGGTCTGGCGGGGGGATGCTGATGATCTAGGTTTCTGGTTCGGCTTAGAGGGAAGTTTCACCCACCGCCAGCAGTATCCGGGCGGTGTTTTTGTTTTTTGCTGGTCCCGCAACGAGGGTTTTCTCAACCCTTCAATTTGAGGCGGCGAAGCCGAAGTGGACGAGGCACCAGTCTGCAAAACTGGATTAGTGGGTTCGAGTCCCACCGCTGCCTCCATTATTCCCGCACCACATCCCGCTCATTAATTGTGGCACTCTGGTCGTTTCCGCAGGCGACAATGTATTTCCGGCCCTTGGCAGTTTCCAACACGGCTTTGACGGTGGCGTCGACAATACGTCCGGGCGGTATCGCGGCCTTGATCTTGTTACCTGGCGGTCTCGTCGTTGAATCAGCGGGATGATACGACGGGCAAAATGGCGCGGCAAGATAACGCAACAAAACTCGCTGAACAGGCGCGTTTTGTTTTTGGTGTACGTTGGCGCTGGTTTGCGGGTTTTTGTGGTGAATGGGCACAAATTGGGCACGGGCACGTGGCGATTCTAAATGCATACTTCCGGATTCTGCTTAAGCACCGTCGCGGCTGCGTTTAACACTGCACGCCGCGAAAGTGCATCGCTTCCGCACCCGGAGCGACATAAATTCATTGCTGATTGAAGGATCTTGAATCCCTTCGTGAAAATTATGTAGCTGACAACTCCAAAATCCGTGGATAGCGCAATACCGTGGATGTGGTCTGCGACAATCTGCCTCCCCAGATCGTGCACTTGGAAAGAAGCCTCGAGAAGGGGACCAAGTTTCGTCAGATCGTCCTTCAAAAATTGGGGAATCTGGTAAAGCCGAGGTACAAAATTTGGCGCGGACATCGAAAAATCTGTCCTCCTTCGATTCTAGCCCGACTCTGTGTTCTCAAGGCGACGGTCTCCGTTAGCCCCACCATCGGAAGATTCTATGCCGATTCTCAACAGAAAGCTTTCGGATGCCTTCTCCGATACTCATCCCGGCAAATCTTCAACTGCTTGTCGAAGGTGCTTGGCATCGGCATAACAACATCGCCGCAACACCATACAGGAATTCCGGTAGTGACTCGCCGTGGCCGAAAGCCTAGAGTGCAGCCACCTACCCAAAGGTCCAGCCTGCGGAGGATTTATGCAGGAATCTGGATACTGGTGGCAACCCGCTCTCCAAAGCGCAATTCACGAAAGCCGCACGGTCGGAAGTCAAATTGGACTCGCTAAACTAGTTATTCTCGGTCGGCTCATCTCTCCGGCGGAATTAGATCGCAAAGAAGAGGATGCACTCTTCGAGGCGCTTGACGAACTCCGAGCGCTTGAGTGGCAGCGACTTCAATAGCTCTAGACTGATTCGCTCAACGGAATTTTCGGAACCCTCCGTCGCCATTCCAACCTTGCTTCCCGAAGCTGAATGACAAATTCTTCCCGCGGCGGCTTCCCCGTATTCGCTTTCGGGGAGCACAAATACTTGGCGGCCTGACCAAAACTTAGCAGTTCCCGGTCATTCATCTTGCGAAGGCGCAAGCGTAGGGATTCCGCGTCGAAAGACTCTATTTGGATTCCTGGCATTGGACACCTAGGATTGGGACTGTAAACGCCAGGCCGTCGTTGATCGAAAGAGGCGGAAGAGCACGAGCCGATGTTTCAGGCGTGCATGACGCAATTAAACTAGCCGCACGCTGCATCAATTCTTGTCACCGCAATCTGGCGTCTCCGAAGGCTCGCTCTGCTCACCCGCAACGGCGGCCTCGAAAGCCTTCATCATCTCCTCGTCGCAACGTTCCTCTTGAGCCTTCGCACCTGCTTCACCTAGTCGTTTGACCCGTGCGGCATGACCTGCCGCTTGTTTTGCGTAGTCAAAGTCCGGCTCGCGACTCCCGACAGCGTTGACGTCAGCTATCCTCTTTCGCATTTCATCTAGCTTTCTTACTCGTTCCGGGTCTTCCGCGCCCATCGTAACTTGTGGTGAGTGCTGCTTACGGCCTTCTTTGTATGCTCGAACCGCAAACATCGCACCGAGAAAAAAGACCACAAAGGCACTGCGTTCGAGTAACTTTTTCGTGGATTTATTCATGATCGTCGGCATCGCAGCCGTCAACACTATACCCCGATCAGACACGGCATTCCCAACGCAGCTATAGCGAGACATCCGGCAATCGGGTCTTCAAAGATCGCGCCAAGGCAGAAACATGGGCGGAGTGGCAACGGAAGTCAGGACGTGAAGAGAGTCGCGATTGAATCGTTTGCCCGGCAACCGCACCGAAGGCGAAAATAGAATGCCCGGCGCAAGCATGAGCAAGACTGCGGTAACCTGCCGCCTCCCGGATGTAATTCTGCTGGGCTCTAAGTACTTGACCTCACCTCGATTGAAGCGTATTTATAGCGAAAACGGCTAGTCCCCGGCGTTCGCGGAGGAATCTTATGGCTGCTATAAGGGTGTTGGTGGCCGACGACTCTAAGATTGTCCGTAAAGCCATTAGGATGTTTCTCGAAGACCGCCCCGAAATTATTCTCGTCGGCGAAGCCGAAAGTCTACAAGAAGCGGCGTCGAAGTCTTCCGAACTGCGGCCCGACGTTGTCGTTCTTGACCTTCATCTGGCCCAGGATGGCGTCGAGCCAGAGCAATTGAAGGCTGCTCTGGGCGGCGCGTACGTAGCCGCAATCACGTTCGGGGCGGACGAAGCAGCGAAGGTGCTGGCGGAGCACATCGAGGCTCAGACGCTGCTCGATAGGGGCGATTTGAGCGAAGATTTGATTCCCGCGATATTGAAACTAGCTCCGGTGCTTCGCCCGGCTTAATCGGTTTCGTCCAGTCCTCCTCATACGTGATGACTTTGGAAGCCACACTTCTGTCAGTATGGCGACAATCGCTCGTTGAAAACGCGAAGGTCGTCGTTCTCGGCGGCGAATCCTTTCCGGTCCTCAAAACTTCCAAGATGCGTTTGAAACAAATCACATTCCAGTTCGATGGCCGCACGATCAGAGGAATCGAACAGAATCCGGTGACGAAAACCCGGTGGGCCGTACTAGCGAGATTGGGCCAAAAAGTGATGCAGTTTGTAGAGAACGGAAGTTATGTTGCGGTCGTTGCGGATGGAAAGGTACACAGCTACGGCAAGCGCTAACGGGACGGCTCCAACAGAGTTTTGAATTCAAGGCGGACGGTGAACTTTTGCCGACTGCGACAAACCCATCCGTGTTAATTTTCGTCTATGCGCGTATTCACAGCATCAAGACCGGGACTCTTTGGAGCTGGCGTTTACCTGATAGCTTTCATTTCCGCTGCGGTGTATCCCCTATTTAGCCGCGATACCTTTTCAGGTTTGGCTGCGGTCATGTTGGCTTGGCCGTGGATTGATTTCCTGCCCCTGCGCTCTGCAAAATTCATGCTGGTCCTATTTGCCGTTTTGAATGCCGCGATTATTTACATTTTCGTTAGTGTCGTATCGTCTTTTCTCGGTCGCCTTCTGCGGCGAACTTAGAAAGGGGTCACTTCATTCTAACGGTGTGCGAGATCGCGCCATCCAGTGCAGTTAGGCAACGAAAGCGGTAGAAAATGCAAATCATACGTGTTCCGACTATCAGAGAGTAAACGCACGGGCGCCGCATTCATTGAACCGATGGAATGTTTGGCGGTCCCGAAACTGCCGGATGGCTCCCAGTGGGTGTACGAAATCAAACTCGATGGCTATCGCGCCATCGGAGTCAAATCCAGCTGTGAAGTGATTTTGTATTCTCGGAATGACAAGAACTTCAACAAGCGATTTCTGCAGATCGCACGGGCACTCGGCGATCTTCCTGCCGACACCGTGATCGACGGTGAAGTCGTAGCCATGGACGAATCAGGACGGCCCGACCTTCACGCCCTTCAACACTTTCAATCCACGACTTCGGGCGTTCGTTATTTTGTCTTCGATCTTCTGGTCTCCGAAGGGCGCGATCTTAAATCTGGACAGGAGAACTTAAAACGTAGGTGAAAAACTAAGGGGCTTAGCAATTGTTCCGAGGCCCCGCTTCCGCGAGAAAATCTTAAAGCGGCGCGCAGAGACCGGTCCATAAAGTGGAGGTCAAGAATCTTTCTTGTCCTCGTTAAACAATTTGGGTGCTCGAATCTTGTCGCGGTCATAAAGCCACTCAAAAAACGTTTTATAATGCGTCCCATTTGCCGCAGCGATAGCCCTCGGCGGCTCAACTGCTCGTGAAGTGACCGCTGTGAAGAAGCACGTCATGTCAGCAGCGGCGAGAGCGAAGATTTCGAAAGCCACGAAGGCGCGGTGGGCGAAATTTAGGGCGGAAAAGGCGAAGAAGGGGAAAACATAGGAAGCATGGAGCACGCCTTGTTTCTACTTTAGGCCAGTCCTATGACTGTCCTTCCGGCTAATTTTCGTTCTAAGAAACTCCCCTGATTGATTCAGTGGACTTCTGTCTGCACTCTCGTGTTAATCTCACTTTGAACCAATCAAATAAACAGGGCGCGGAAGAGAGAAGGCTTTTGCGCCCTGTCTCCTCCAAGAAAATTCAGATTGAAAGCGTAAGCAGTCGGAGTCGGGATGCGATATTGGTGGGTCAACCAAAATCAAACATTCCGCCAAGAGATCGCAGGCGGCTATCTGTGGTCACCGAAGCGCAACGGCAACGGTGGACGCAATCCTTTCTACGAGCCGGTGCGCGAGGTTGCGTTTTGCGCTTGTATGCCTGGGGAACGAATCAACAGCACCGCGAGAGCCACTCCGACAAAAGCCATCATCGCTCCCAAAACTTTAACTCTCTGTCCGGGTCTCATTTGATTTTCCTTTCAGCTTCCCTCCGTGAATGTAGAGGAACTGCACGAGGGTGCCAGAACTGATGGAGGGAATGTTGCCGCGTACTCTACGTCGTGCGCGTAGCCGAGTCAAATTAAAGTGCGGTTATTCTCTCAAATGGCTTGGCAGTAGCCCCCGCGCCCCCGGCTGCCGAACCTCGGCGCAGCCGACTAGCGTTACTAGGACCTCACCGAAGGTAGGCTTTTCCAGGTCGTCGAACTTATCAGCGGCTACAGTCAGAAATTCAAATTTTACAGAGCAATTGCGCCAGTGCCTTGACCTGCCCCCGGGGGGCAGTCGTCGGATCGTATTCACCCCAAAGCTTACTGGTCCCGCAAAATAATTGAACGCCTCACTCGTCGTGGGACAACAAATGTGCTGTCCCATTATTTTGCTTTTCCGTCTTTGAAAATTGGCATGCCGCACCCGCCCAGGCCGGTGGTCGCAGCGCTTATGAGGTGGTGTCAAGATTTTTTCCGACGCACCGCCCGATTGCCGCCGCCACCGAAGAAGCAGGCTAGGCCGAACAAGTATCCGAAGTTGTACCATGCTCCGTTATTGTGGATCTCGTAGGTGCTGAGGTTGGTTTTGAACAGCGAGGCCACAAACACGAACGGCGCAATAAAGCCCTGCCAGAGTCCAAGCCAGAAGCCAGCGACCACGTTGTGTTCGTTTGCCGTTCCTTTGTACTGGTTAGGTCCCGCAGCACATCCAGCCAGAATGTTCATCAGCAGTAGGAGAAGCACAAGCAAGGTCAGAGAGGATTTCATCACAATCCCTCCTTTACCTATGGTTACGGAGCATGGGCATAAAAAGTCTCAAGGTAAGGTCGCCCTAACCTGTACGCCGCCCGCTGTCATTATCCGCGGCATCGTGACGAGAGCCCGGACGATCTACTAGTTTGTAATACCACATCAGTCAAACGACATTCCCGCAGCCGCTTTTTTTTACGGCGTCGAACCGCTCCCGGCACCACCCGCAGGCTGGTGTTACTTACTTGGCGAGGCGCTTCAGCTGTTTCGAAAACCGCACGGCCTGAGTATCGAACTCTGGGAAAATTTGAGTCCCGCCGAAATGGAAGCGCGTGGCTAACATTGGGCCAAAGAGTTCTCAAAGCCACCGGTAACTTCACCTACCGTTAAACACCAAGGTTTGAATTTGGAAGAATTGTGGGGTTATCGAGAGCGAACCACCGCTTTAGGCGAAGATGCCCGTCAACCAATCGCCGAAAAGAAGAAAGTTTATGCCGACAAGATTCGCGTTCAACAACTTTTGTGGCAAACGGGACGAGCGCCAAGGCAAGTGGACCGAGGCAGCAGCCCCCAACACCTGCCAGCTGGAGTGAGTGAAGGTGCCACCCCGAGGGTGTTTCAAACTTTCAGCCGCCGAAGCCCGTTATCCCGAAATGGTCCGTGGTCAAAGTTGGAAGGGCGTCAGTTTCCGTTACCAATTTCTGTGCCGAGAGCACGGAATCTTTGAGCGGAATTTCAGCGCATACAAGGGCTGTGAACTTTGCCGCATCGAGCAAATGGTTGCGAACGGTGAATCGAAATCTCGGTTAAGCTTGCCGGTAAGAGGAGGCCCGGATGGGGCCTGACAAATGAATTGAACCCAATACAGGGCGAACGCCCCTCCACGAGGGTCCGTGTTCAACGCATCCCGCAGAACTGAAAAGACTTTCTGCCAACCCTAGGTGGGGGACAGTGACTCCATCCAGAATTTTACCGAACTGGCGTTTCCTTTGATCAAGCCCTGCCGAAAAATCGCAAGATAGTCAGAACGCGACAGTTGTGCGCGGTCGATAAACGCAAATGCGGCAGGCGCTTTAAGTTCTAGTAATAGAGCCATGACCGCCAGACGCTGAGTCTGGGGCAAGGCACGGACTCTACGCAGCAAAGTTGATTCGCGTTTCGAATCACGACGCTCGCTCGCGTACGATCGAAGCTCTTCTTCGAGATCGTTCACCTCAGATTGGCTCAAAACCGCAACTCCGTACTTCCATGTGCTGGCTTGACGGGATTCTATGGCTCTTGATGGGGCTGCCATGGTCGCGCGTCGCCGACCCGGCAATCCGCTCACTCACCACCTTTGATGCTTCTTCGCCCAATCTTTGCGCCATTCCGCATGATATCGGCGAAACCCATC
>DASXIT010000200.1:0-4825 GCA_036497825.1 Candidatus Acidiferrum sp. | reverse complement strand
AACAAATTCAATGCCGATGAGATGCGTATTTTCCGTCGACGTTGAGGATTGGTTTCATATCCTGGACTTGCCTCTCACTCCAGATGTCACAGAGTGGGACGGGCTGCCATCACGGGTAGAACAGAATTTCCTGCGGCTGCTCGAGATTTTTGAGCAGCGGGGCGTGCGGGTGACATGTTTTTTTCTTGGATGGGTCGGAGAGCGCTTTCCCCATTTGATAAAAGAAGCTGCAAGGCATGGGCACGAGATTGCGTCTCACGGCTATGCACATAGGTTGGTCTATCAGATGAGTACGGAGGCGTTTTATCAGGACGCGGTAAGAGCCAAAAGAATTCTTGAGGACGTGGCTGGTCAGGCCGTTTGGGGCTATCGTGCGGCCGGATTTTCGTTAACGCATGGAACGGAATGGTTCTTTGATAAGCTCATTGAAGCTCAATATGTTTACGATTCGTCGGTTTTTCCGGCAAGGCACGGCCATGGCGCGATGGAGGATGGAAATCGGATGCCCTATTGGATTGAGCGTGTTTCGGGCAGGCTAGCGGAATTTCCTGTGAGCGTCGCGGAGGTCTTAGGGAGGCCGTTCTGTTTCTTTGGTGGCGGTTATCTCCGACTTTTTCCGTACCTTGTAATTCGGACGATGACGCGCCGGGTTCTCGGGGAACCAAGGCCCGTCATTTTTTATGTTCACCCTCGTGAGATTGATCCGGATCATCCACGACTGTCGATGAATTGGAAGCGGCGATTCAAATCTTACGTCAACCTGAGATCTACGAAGCCCAAAATTGAGCGACTTCTCGAAGAATTTCAGATTACAAGCTTCGAAGGACTGATTCGGGGGGAGACAGCGGCCGGACCAGCCACTCGGGTTGAACTGATAAACGGGTTGCTGCGTATGGTGCCTGCGTCCAGAATAAATCCGGATGCGGATGCAGACCGGAAGGTGAATCAAGCATAGATGGTTCAAACCTTACAATTCGAGGGAACGCAAGAGGCTCTGATGGGCGGTACGCGAGCCATGCACGTTTTCACATTTTGGAAGGGGCGCATTGCGCTGTATGGAATCCTTAAGGCTCTTGGTATCGGACCGGGCGATAGCGTCATTGTGCCAGGCTATACCTGCGCCGCAGTGGCAGGTGCCGTCAAATTTGTTGGAGCTTCTTCCGTTTACGCTGATATTGATCCGGAGTTGTACAGCCCTTTACTTAGTGCTTATTCAGATGCCCTCGAGGGGCGTGCGCGTGTCAAAGCGCTGATTCTGCAGCATACGTACGGCATTCCCGCGGACGTGCCGCGAATTGTTGGCTGGGCGCGAAAGCAGGGAATAGCTGTAATCGAGGACTGCGCTCACGCGATGGGAACGCTTTATCGCCGAGAGGATGGCTGCTGGCAGGAAGTCGGAAACGCGGGAGTCGCCGCATTCTTCAGCTCGCAGTGGTCGAAGCCGGTTTCCACCGGATTAGGCGGCTGGTTGGTGACCTCCGACCGTAGCCTGGCCGAACGGATGGCCCGTTTTCATGACGATGAATGTAGTGCCGCGTCTTTTCGCGAACTTTCTCTCCTAACGGGGCAGTTCACGGCCCGTGAAATTTTTTCGTCTCCGCGCCTGTATTGGACTGCAGTCGAGGTTTTCCGTAGGCTTTCCCGCCTCGGAATTTTCGTTGGCACCAACGAGGAGGGAGAGTTTGAGGGGCGGATGCCCGAACGATATGCGAAGAAAATGTCGCGCCTTCAAGAATGGATGCTCAGGCGGCGCCTAGCCAATCAAGACCTACTCGTGCGCCGACGAAATCTTAAATCTATCTATGACGAAGCTCTTCACTTATGCGGGCTTCCTACGCTGCATATTCCAGAAAATGCCGATCCCGTGCTTTTGCGCTATCCAGTCCGCGTGAAAAATAAGGATGAGGTCCTTCGACAGGCCAGGCGTAAGCGAGTGGAATTAGGTGATTGGTTCAATCATCCGTTGCACCCTCGAGAGGCTAATGCCGAAGCTTTCGGGTATCGTCGTGGTTTTTGCCCAGAGGGTGAACGAGCGGCAAAAGAAGTTGTAAATCTGATGCTGACTGAACAAATCACCGAGAACACCGCTCGCGAGGCGGTCAATTTTCTGAAGCAGGTGGCGCAGATATGAGTGCTCAATCTGTGCTGCCGAAAGAGCGAACGCGCCCGCAGGAGCACATATCTATATTCGTCTTGATTGATGCCCTCGGTTGGAAGTATGTGGAAGGGCGGGATTTTCTTTTGGATGTGCTGGGCTACAGGCAGCCATTGCGCACCGTATTAGGTTTTAGCTCCGGGGCGATTCCGACAATGCTGACCGGCGCGCCACCTGCCGTGAACGGTCACTGGAATCTTTTTTACTATGACCCCCTGGGCTCGCCGTTTCGTTGGCTTCGGCACCTCCGGTTTCTTCCTGATTGGCTGCTCGACCAGCGGGTCACGCGAAAACTCCTCAAAGAGACGGGAAGGCGCTTACTTGGACTTGGCCCATTGTTTGAATGCTCGGTGTCACCGCGACTTCTGTACCATTTCAATTGGGTTGAACGGCGCAACATCTACGACCGTGGCGGTATCAGCGGGGCGCGCTCAATTTTCGACCAGCTTCATGAAAATAGCGTGCCTTTTCGCGTGTACACCTATCATCACTCTACAGATGCCAAAATCCTTTGCCAGGCAGAAAGTGACATTAGAAACCGAGTGGCATCGTTCTACTTTCTGTATTTGAGCGAGATGGATATGTTTCTTCATATGCATTGTAATGCGCCGGAAAAAGTCGAAGAGCGGCTTCGCTGGTACGACAGCGGTTTACGGAGGATCTATGCAGCGGCTCGGCAGGTGAGTGATGATATAAATTTCGCGGTAAGTTCAGATCACGGCATGGCACCCGTAAGTGAGAAATATGATTTGCTGAAGCACTTTGAGGGCTCGAATCTCCGCATGCCGGAGGACTATTTGGCGGTTTTCGATTCGACGATGGCACGCTTCTGGTTCTTCAATGACCAAGCGCGCGAACAGGTTCTTGGTATTCTGAATCGAGTTCCCTGTGGCCGCTTACTTTCAGATGCTGAGTTAGAAGAGTTTGGAGTCTTTTTTCCAGATCGCAGATTCGGGGAAGTTATTTTCCTTTTGCATCCCGGATGGCTAGTCTCCCGCAGCGATTTCAATGGGCCCGGTTGGGAGCCGGTTGGAATGCATGGTTATCATCCGGATGACCCCTATTCCGATGGAGTATTTTTGAGCAATCGAACGCCTGAAATCCCACTGCGATCTATCAAGGACGTGCATCAGTGGATGTGGGAAACGGTTCAGCACGAAAAGGCATGAGCACAAGGTCCCTTGCCGTAATGATGTTCTCAAACGGCGTTGTGCGAGCCGGCGCCGAGGAGCACATCCTCGGATTGCTACGCGGGCTGGATCGTCGTCTTTTTCGAGTTCATTTGGCTTGTCCGGATGTACTTCTTGGGAAATATGAAAAGGACATTCCGAATGATGTCCATATCACGCCGATTATGCTCGATCAGGTTTCTGATATTCGCGGCGCGCTCCGGTTGGCGCGGGTTCTTCGAGAACAGAAGATCGACGTCCTACATTCCCACATGTTTCGTGCCAGTTTGTTCGCCTCTCCCATCGGAAAGCTTTGCGGCGTTCCTGTCATTATAGAAACAACGCACGTCCGGGAGACATGGCGAAAGGGTTGGTTCAAATCAAGGTTTATCATCGATCGAGCTGTCGGCCATTTCATTGATCGCTACATCGCCGTTTCTGAGGCGAATTCCAGGTATCTGGTCGAACGGAAGGGAATACCAGAAAAGAAAGTTTCTGTCATCCAGAATGGCTGCTCGATTGAGCGGGTGGAGCGCTCGGCAGCCCACCCGGAGGGAATCCGTGAATCCCTTGGATTTTCCAAGAGTGACCTAGTGCTTCTTGTGATGGCACGCCTAGAGCCGCAGAAAGGGCACCGTATTCTTCTTCAGGCCCTTTCGTTGCTACGCGCGGAAATTCCCAGCATCCGGCTCATTTGCCTTGGCACTGGCACACTGAAAGACGAATTGACCAAAACTGTTCGGGATTTGGGCCTGGAGGACATCGTGCGTTTTGTGGGTTTCCGATCAAACGTTGGCGATTGGCTGGCCGCGGCGGATATCGGTGTTCTGCCTTCCTTTTACGAAGGTCTCCCGCTCACAGCGGTCGAGACTTTAGCGGCAGGGATTCCTCTCGTAGCAACAGCGGTCGATGGCACTCCCGAGGTTGTTGTCGATGGCGAGACAGGGCATTTGGTTCCCCCTGGAGATCCCGCCGCGATGGCCGAGGCCATCGGGCGGCTAGCGCGCCAGCCGGAGTTGCGTCGCAAATTCGCTCTCGCGGGGCGGGATCGGGTTCTAAAGCAATTTACGATCCAACGCCAGGTCGAACGAACATCAAATCTGTATTTGTCCGAATGGAGACGGAGAAGCCGCTCAATTGTTGAGTTGCCCCGCAAGGAGGCTGTACGAGCGGGGCAAGTCTAGTAGGAAACGTCCGGATTTCGAGCCATCGAAATTGAAACAGCAAGTTGCGCTGGACGAAGAAGATCGTTTCCACCCATCGCGAGATCCAAGATAAGCTCATGATGCGAAGAAACGCGGTAATCCAAAAGATCTGCGACACCGTGGATGCCGAGTGCAATACTGCCTTCGGCAATCGTGTTGTATCTCTAATCGTGACCGGCAGCGCTGCACGTGGCGAAGCAACAATCGTGAATTTAGCCAACGGATGGCAGCTTCTAGGCGACGTGGAGTTCTTATTGGTTGTTCGACAAACGGACGCAGCCGCGGACGCTCGCTGT